>JBIKUD010000022.1:0-50387 GCA_044347745.1 Bdellovibrionota bacterium | reverse complement strand
CCGCGCTTCCTATGCAAGGAAGGCTCCTCTGCGGTCTTCTTTTGCTCGCTGACACGCTAAAAATGGCCCGGCCATTACTAGGCACGACTCCTCACAGCACAACTCACTAACACTTTTCCCTCTCAATTCCTCGCTACCAGACTACAAATCTGTTCACTCACCCAACACTCCCCCCTCGTGCCACGCACCAGGGGGGGGGGGGACAGTAGTAGGTTCTAGGTAAGTACTGAGGCCCGCTCAAGAAGTCGATGTATTCGGGCAAGCATGATTTTCGAATCAGTAGTCTTTGAAACGAAATCATCTGCTCCGCCACTAACTAGGCGATACTCCTGCTCTTCTGTGTCGGCCGCGGTGAGCACTAAAACGGGGATATGTCTGGTGCGTGGATCGCTCTTTAATTTCGCTACCAGTTCCTGGCCACTCATATGGGGCATCATTAGGTCCGTGATGATAAGCGCCGGAGTGTGTTCGTAAACGGCATCTAGGCCCTCAAGTCCATGGGTTGCCTCAAAGACCTCGAATCTCTCGCGCTGGAGAAGCATTGAAAGCACGGTTCTTGTGTTTTCTTCATCTTCGACGAGAAGAATTCGAGGTTTGGGAATTCCGGAGACCGGGGTTGGGACGGACCAGGTGGAAGACGCGGGAGGGCCAAGATGTCGCAATAGTTCGTCAAGAGAGACTAAACCTTGAGATATCAGAGAAAATCCAGATTCGTGGAGGGTGCGAAATCCCCCAGCACGAGCACGGAACTCTAGTTCCTCGTCGTTTGCGCCAGAGCGAATGGCTGCCCGTACGGGCTCCTCTATCGATAGAAGGCTAAAAACCCCCACCCTCCCACGGCAACCAGTGCCTAGACACAATTCGCAGCCTCCCTCATGGGCACGCCGAGCGTGTTGACTTGGGATTCCGTATTTTGAGAGCTCAGCAGTTTCAACAGCAGTTACGGGCTTGGAACAACTCGAACATAACTTGCGAACAAGTCTCTGTGCTAATACGGCACCAAGGGATGATGCGATAAGGTAAGGGGGAATTCCAAGGTCTCTTAATCGAGTAACAGCCGCGGCGGCTGAATTTGCATGCAAGGTGGACAACACCAGGTGTCCGGTCTGTGCGACTTGCATTGCAACGGAGGCGGTTTCTCCGTCTCGAATTTCGCCAACCATGACAATATCTGGATCTTGCCTTAACACCGCACGAAGAGTGTCGGCAAATGTCATTCCCACTTTTGAATTTACCTGGATCTGAGTGAGCCCGCTCAGTCGATATTCAATCGGATCTTCAATGGTTACGATATTGCTACCCTTTCCGGATAAATGCAGCAAACTAGAGTATAAACTAGATGTTTTTCCAGATCCGGTTGGTCCAGTCACCAACACTATGCGGGAGGAAGCTTCCAGCGCCTCCTTAAATTGGGATTCAACTTCACTCTGCATTCCCAAATCGCCAAAAGAAATATGACTGACTTCGGAAGTCAAAATTCGTGCAACTATATTTTCTCCGTGTGCGGTGGGCACCGTGGATATTCGCAAATCACGGGGGCCTGCACTCGTTTTAATTCGAAGCCTTCCGTCTTGAGGCTTTCGGTGCTCGGCTATATCCATACCGCAGAGCAGTTTAATTCGTGAGCTTACGCCGCGACGCGCAGAGCCGGGCACCTCTAAAAGGGCTTGCATTACTCCATCAATTCGAGCCTTTACCTGTAGTTTATCCTTTTCTGGGCTAATATGAACATCACTGGCACCTAATTGCACTGCGTCGGCAAAGATTTTATTCACAAGTCGAATTACCGGCGCAGAAGATGCATCCCCTTCATAGGTGCTGGCTTCCCGCCCAGCTAAGTCAACGCCATCAATACTTAACCCGGAGTCCTGATTGCTGACCCCCAGAGCATTAAACTCAAACAATGCAGAATTGTTGGCTTTGGCAACTAGCGCATTAAGAATCAACTCTTCGGATGCTAAGCGAACCTGGACACTTCGATTTAAAGTGAATTCGATTGAACTCTTGGCCTCATGATCAAGCGGATTTGCCATAGCGACCAGGATCGATTTTTCACCAATCTCTAAGGGCAAGGCGCGAAGTGCCCGCCACTTTTCGATTCCGATGGGCGCCAAAACTGGATTCTCTAAACAATGGACAGCGTTTGCAATTTGTCCAGAATCCAGCGGAATTTGAGGTATACCCAAAGATTTGGATAGAGCACCAAGAGCCTCTATTTCTGAAATAAGACCTTGGCGAGAGAAAAAGGCAACTGGACAGGCTTCGCCTTCCGTATATGCATTTTCATTTTTTTCAGAGATTAAGCCGGCTTTGCGCATGACACGCATAAGGGCTCGCTGAGCGGAAGAACTAACTGCAAGTTCTTTTATCATGGGTACTGCCTGTACTGCTTAGGTCAACTTGGGGCAGTAACACATCTACTGCCCTCCCCAGCACTGTATATCGGCAGATTTTGGTTGATGCTGTAGCGGGGCTCTCCCAGTTTTCGCGACACGAGGGCAAACAGCCAGTCGTATATTTGCCAGTCGATTCAATAAGTTCTGGTGAAACAACAAACACGGGGAATCGGGAATAATTCGAGGAGGGAGGATGGACGGGTGGTTGGGACGGACCAGGGGGGAGGGTTGTCAGAGGGGGCTCATGTGGTTAGTCTGGGGTCCCTATGACAAAAGGCAAACAAGGAAATTCAGGAACTTACGCTTTACTCGACTCTGGGGAGGGTTTGCGCCTCGAACAATTTGGACAGGTTCGGTTGGTACGTCCCAGTTCGATGTGCGTCTGGAGCAAGCGTAGGCCCGAACTGTGGCGTGATGCCGATGCGGTATATGAACATAAAAAGGGTTGGAAGTTTAAGGGACCTAGGTTTGAAAGTTGGGACGCACCAGTGGGAAAGCTGGAGCTAAAGCTCCGCCTACAGGACAACGGCCAAATTGGATTTTTTCCCGAGCACCTCTCCTATCTTGATGAACTTGAGTCGGAAGTAAAAGCGAAGCTATCAGCTTCGGGGCAAAAGCCCCGTGTGCTCAACCTATTCGCCTACACAGGTATGGCAACAGTCGCCTGCCTCAAGGCCGGGGCTCAGGTCACTCACGTTGACTTATCGAAGCGCGCGCTCGATTGGGCAAAACAAAACATTGAACTTAATCGCGCCGACGAATCTGCGCTGCGATTTATTAGAGAAGATGCCTTAAGCTTTTTAGCAAAAGAAGTGAAACGACAAAAAACGTACGACATTATAATAGCCGACCCTCCAAGCTTCTCCCGTGTTTCAGACAAAGAGACTTGGGATTTGGATGCAGTTCTCCACACGCTGCTGAGGAATTTATCTTGTTTACTTGCCGGCCCCCATAGCTCACTCTACTACACCTGCCACTCTACTGAATGGGGAAGTTTGGTAGTAGAAAATGTCTTAAGCGATCTACTCGGTGACAAAAAGCATCGGGCTGAGAGCTCACTCCTTGTAGTTCAAGAACAAGAAACATCGCGCAAGCTCCCGGCTGGGTTCCTTACCCGACTGTCTCTATTGTAACTATGCAAGTATTCTCTACTCGATGAACTACGGCTTGAGGCAGTTCAACGCTGAACCTGCTTTAAACCACTTTAGTTGCTCATCAGTAAAAGTATGCTTCAACGCAAATTCTTTTACGCCCGAAGACGATTTTACTTTCAGGGTCAACGGCGACCCAGGAGCAAGTTTGGTAAGTCCAACAATACTCAAACGATCGCTTTCACCAATCGCATCATAGGCTGCTGCGTCAGCAAAAGTTAATGGAAGCACACCTTGCGCCTTTAAGTTTGTTTCATGAATGCGCGCAAAACTTCGAACAATAACGGCTTTGCAACCGAGGAACCGAGGACACATGGCGGCATGTTCACGAGAGGAGCCCTCTCCGTAGTTTTCATCTCCAATAACTACCCAGCCCTGCCCTTTCGATTTATAGGCCTTGGCAAGTTCTGGGAATGCAATTCCCTTTTCTCCGGAGAGTACGTTGGTGCCTTTGCCGGTTTCACCGGTAAAAGCATTAGTCGCTCCAATCAGCATATTATTAGAAATGTTCGCTAAATGCCCACGGTATTTAAGCCAAGGGCCAGCTTGGGAAATATGATCAGTAGTGCATTTCCCCTTCGCTTTCACCAATACCAACAGATCTTCAAAATCCTTACCATCCCAAGGCTTGAAGGTCTCTAGAACTGCCAAGCGATCACTGGTAGGTGAAATTGCCACCGAAACATGTTTTCGCTTCTCCACTTCTACTGGAGAGTCAATAAAACCTTCACGGCTAAATACAAATCCGTTGCCTGGAAGTTCTGAGCCCTGTGGCTCCGAAAACTTAAATTCTTTACCGCTCGAATCTTTAACCGTATCGGTAATTGGATTAAACGACAGCTTTCCAGCTATGGCAGCGGCAGTTACAAGTTCAGGAGAGCCAATAAAAGCCAAGGTTTCGTTATTGCCGTCATTACGCTTACGGAAATTACGGTTGTAACTCGTCACAATCGTATTTTTTTCGTCTTTCTTTATGTCCGACCTACTCCACTGGCCGATGCAAGGACCACAGGCGTTGGCCAAAACAGTGGCTCCAATGTCGGTGAATGTTTTTAAATATCCATCGCGTTCGATGGTTTTAAAAACCTGATCAGATCCAGGAGTCACCATAAGCGGAATATTTAATTTAAGGCCTCGAGTTTGGGCCTCTTTGGCCACATGCGCAGCGCGCGAAATATCTTCATACGACGAGTTTGTACACGAACCGATTAGGGCAAACCGAATATCATCAGGATACTGATTGGCCTGAACCTCGGCTTTCATGGCTGAGACACCACGCAGCAAGTCCGGAGTATGTGGCCCAACCCAACTCGGCTCTAATTTTGACAAATCAATTTCCAGAATTTCGTCGTAATACGCCTTTGGATTTTTAAGCACCTCGGCATCCGGCCTCAAATACGCTGCCATTTGATCGGCACGCGCTGCCACCTCGCTTCGATTAGTCGCTTTTAAATACGCCGCCATTCTCGAATCATAAGGGAACACGGAAGTAGTGGCTCCTAACTCAGCTCCCATGTTCGTAATGGTCGCTTTTCCTGTACAGCTAATACTCTCTGTTCCTGGCCCAAAATACTCCACTATCTTTCCGGTGCCGCCCTTGACGGTCAAAGCGCCAGCGACTTTTAGAATAACGTCTTTAGGTGAAGCCCATCCCGACAACTTGCCGGTCAAATGAACACCAATTAATTTAGGATTAAGAAGACCCCATGCTTGACCAGCCATCACTTCAACGGCATCAGCACCGCCAACCCCAATCGCAAGCATCCCAAGCCCGCCCGCATTCGGCGTATGCGAGTCGGTGCCAATCATCATGCCGCCCGGAAACGCATACTGCTCAAGCACCACTTGGTGAATAATACCAGCTCCAGCCTTCCAAAAGCCCATGCCGTATCGCTCAGACGCAGTACGCAAGAACTCGTAAACCTCTTTATTCTCATCAAAGGCGCGTAAAAGATCCTTCTCGGCCCCAACTTTAGCTTGAATCAGATGGTCGCAATGAACGGTAGTTGGAGTTTGAACGGTGTCATGTCCGGTCACCATAAACTGCAAAATTGCCATCTGTGCCGTTGCGTCCTGCATGGCAACCCGGTCGGGCCTAAAAAATAGAGTTTCCTTCCCTCGAGTAGGCAGCTGAGCCGGCCAAGAGGCCAAATGTGCGAACAAGATTTTTTCGGCTAACGTAAGCGGACGCCCCAATTTGACACGCGCCTCATCAACTTTTTGAGCAAAGGTGCGATATAACTTTTCAACAACGGCAAAATCTTTTGCTTCCATGGTCCCTTCCCTGTTTATCCTCTAACTTTAATCTCTAAAATTGACGTACTGAAGTTCAAGATCAGTTATCGCTGCCCGCAAAGCAGAGATTGCGGATTGCAAATCATCTCTCTTCTTTCCGCTTACTCGAACCTGATCTCCCTGAATCTGACTGGTTACTTTGAGCTTTAAATCTTTAATAGACTTGTTTATTCGCTTGAGCTCTTCATCTTTCAGACCCTGTTTTACCAGCACCTCTTGACGAAGCATATCACCACCAGCTTTTTGCGGCTCCTTAAACTCCAACGATTTAAGGCTTACCCCTCGCTTCGCGAGCCTGGTTTGTAAGATATCACGCACAGCTCCAAGCTTCATCTGATCATCGGCAAGCAAAACTATTAAGGCCTCATCCTTAAAGTCAATTTCGCTTTTTGAATCGCGGAAGTCGTACCGCGTCTCAATCTCACGGCGGGCTTGATCAAGCGCGTTTTTTACTTCTTGAATGTTTACTTTACTGACAACATCGAAAGACGGCATCGAAAACACCTATAAACTGACCCGAGGAGCTACCTATTCAGGATAAAACAAAAGTCTATCCTTGAGAATCTTACTTGGCAACGAAGCAAATTAATGCCGATGCTCGTGCATATGTGAGCCTATGGCCCCCTCCCTAACCTGTCCAGCCTCGTGTTGATGCTCGGTGTCCATATGAGTTCCTAAGGGCTCTGTATTTTGCCCATGGGAATGGTGCATATGTGTATGATCGAAATGTCCCAAGATGCTGAGTACCCCAGCTAAAATAAGCACCCAAGACGCAACAAGGTGATGGCGTGCTCCAAGCCGCTGCATCAGCGACTGCGAAGCTGCTCCCACTATATACATAAGGGGCACTGTTCCAATCCAAAACACAAACATTACTAAAGCACCCGACCATGCAGCGCCCGTGGCAGCAGCAATTGCAACGAACCCATAAAGCCAGCCGCAAGGCAAAAAAGTTGAGAGTAGGCCGATTAAAAATGAAGTTTGTGGACCCGCTGGCTGTACATTTTGCTGGCCGGCTGGTGCAAGCTGACTATGTAAATGAAGCAAGGAATGCTGTACTTTAGATTTAAGCGACTGCATCTGCTCGCGCCAAAGCCCAAGCAACTCCAAAAGTCCCCACCCGATCATCAAACTGCCTAGGATAATCGCCGCAAAACGAGAAAGTCCCACAATCTCGACGCTTTTATTCAAGAACGCACCAATTCCCCCTGCACATAATCCAAGGGACACATAGGTAGTTAAACGCCCAAGATTATACAAAATTATCGAAACCCGACCGCCTTGATGTTTCCCGCAATACGCAGCGAAACCACCGCACATTCCGGCACAGTGTGGACTCCCGAGAAAACTTGCGACTAATATGGCCCAAAGTGAGTTCATACCCGTCATTGTAAACATCGAAGCCTCATGGAAGCAATTTCTCAAAGCGCAACCGCAACGCACACCACCGTACAATGCACACACTGTAATCTCCCCGTTCCAGCACACCGCTCACATTCTCGATTTTGCTGTGCTGGCTGTGAAGGCGTTTACCGCTTCATTCAATCTGCTGGGTTTGGGCAATACTACTCGCTTAAAAGAGATGTCGTTGGAAAAGCCGTCGACGCGGTTGCGACTAGCTACAAGTACATGGACGATGAGTCATTTGCGCAGACTTATGTGTCGCGAGACAATTCAGGGCTGGCGCACATTAGCTTCTATCTTAGTGGCATCCACTGTGCCGCCTGTATTTGGTTACTTGAGAAATTACCGCAGCTCCTTCCCGATGTGCGTTTTTCTCGAGTGCAATTCGGCCAATCAACTTTACAGGTGTGCTTTGACGACTCAAAGCTACGCATTTCCGCATTGGCCTCCGCGATTCATGCGCTCGGATATCCTCCCCTGCCAACCACCAAAGCCACTGCACGAGACTTCCAACGACGCAGCACCCAGTCGTCGCTTATTCGGCTCGGAGTCGCGGCGGTTTGCGCAATGAATATCATGATGCTCTCCGTATCGCTGTATGAAGGCGAGGCGAGCGGCATGGAACCCTTTTACCAAAACCTGTTGAGTTGGGGCTGCCTACTTCTTGCACTTCCCTCAATTACATACTGCGCCTGGCCGTTCTACGAAGCATCTTGGCGCGGTCTTCGTGCCCGCTCGGTGCATATAGACCTTCCAATTTCAGGCGCTATTGTTATCGCCTATTTGTGTAGCGTTTATAACACTGTGATTGGTCGTTTTGAGATTTATTACGATTCGATTGCCGCCCTCGTGCTTTTGCTTCTGGCAGGAAGATTTCTACAAAAACGAAGCATGGAACGCGCGATGGATTCTTCAGAACTACTTGCGGCGTTGACACCACGATCTGCCTTAAAAATAGTCAACGGAAAAATTGAGGAAGTATTCGTTAATTCAATCAGACCTGGAGATTTAGTCTCCGTGCCCCATGCCGGCACCATCCCCTGTGACGGAGTTCTTGAATCAGAACGAAGCTCATTAGATTTGTCTGTGCTCACCGGCGAATCAACGCCCGTAGTGCAACAAAAGGGGGCAGAACTTTTTGCTTCAACAGTAAATACAGGAGAAGCACTCCTCATGCGGGTCACCAAAGTTGGAGCCGACACCCGTATTGGCGGAGTCATGAACCTGCTCCAGGCAAGTAGCCAAAAACGCCCACGCGTCGCCTTGTTTCTCGATGCGATAGCTCGCTTTTTTGTCTGGGCCGTTTTGGCTGCCGCTGCTGGCACATTTGCCTACTGGTTCGGCTATCGCCGAGATCTGGTTACTGCAATTGATGCAACCGTGGCACTACTTGTCGTAAGTTGTCCCTGTGTTGTTGCGCTTGCAACCCCGCTTACTTTCAGCCTGGCCGTTGCTCAAGCCGCCAAGGTCGGCATCTTACTAAAGGGGCAAGAGGTTATCGAGCGATTACGCCAAGTGAAAATAATTTGTCTTGATAAAACGCGTACCCTCACCAAAGGTCAATGTGCGGTTACTGCTCATTGGGTCGCTCACTTTGTTCCCTCCAATTTTTGGAACACACTCGCAAACATCGAGCAAAATCAGAGACACCCGGTCGCTCATGCACTTTCGCAGTTTGCGCTCGCCGTCGCGAATAACAGTCCACATATCCAAAGTGCTATTTTGCCACCGGAGGTGCACAATCATCCAGGGCTTGGCGTAGAGGCCCTGATTGAGGGGAAAAATTGGCGCGTAGGCAACGCACGCTGGGTTAATCTCGATCCATCCCAAATCGACATCCGGCCTGAGCTTCAAGTTGGAATGAATCAAAGCGCTGCAACAAAAGTATTTGTACGCATCGAAAACAAACTCGCAGCCATTTTCGAGTTAGCTGATGAATTGAGGCCTGAGGCTCCAGCAATTGTAAGAGAGCTTCACCAACGGGGCTACAAGCTCTTTATTCTTTCAGGGGATAGCTCGGCAGTAGTCTCCGACATCGCTCGGCAATTAGATATTCCCCAATCGCAGGCCCACGGAGAATTAACGCCTGAACAAAAAGCTGAAAAAGTTGCTTCGTTGGCGCGAATCGCTCCCACCGCTATGATTGGTGATGGAGTGAATGATGCCCTGGCTCTGCAAAGTGCTCACGTTGGAATAGGTGTACATGGAAGTGCCGAGGTCTGCCTACAAGCAGCAGACGTTTACGCTCTTAAGCCCGGACTTATGCCTTTGCGAGACAGCTTACAAGGTGCGCAAAACACTTTTGGTGTCATGTATCGCAATTTATTTTTTTCCGGCACCTATAATCTTTTTGGGTCGCTCCTCGCAATCGCCGGGTTGCTTGGGCCTCTAGGTGCCGCCATTTTAATGCCATTAAGCTCTCTAACAGTAGTAAGTTCGGCGATATTTTCTCGCACGTTTTCGGCAAATCCTAAGGAGCCTCGCTTGTAAATATGGGAATTATTTTACTCCTGCTCCCGGCTTCAATAATTCTCGCTGGAATTGCTCTTGCGGCCTATGTGTGGGCAACTAAATCCGGTCAGTTTGAAGATTTAGACACCCCCCCACAACGCATGCTGCATGACGATGATGAGAGCGAGCAGGCCTGAAATTAGATTCTTTTGGGGCCTCAACCTCAGAACCAATAGTTGATCGCCACCGTTCACTGCAAAGTCTCGACATCTTATCTCCTCAAATAAAATAGGGACTGAGGCGGCAAATAGTTGAAAACAAAATTCAACTATAAAAAAACTTTAGCCAAAGTTGGCTCCCCTCTAGCATCAAACTATCAGCTGGAGTACACAGAAGACAGATAACTCTATTAAGTGTAATTTTATGACAACACACACAGCACTTGAAACTTTTGAATTTGATGACGCCATCGTCAGGAAATTTGTATTAGCAACCCTCATTTGGGGTTTTGTGGGCATGCTGGTCGGCTTACTGATTGCCCTCCAGCTTGCACTTCCCGATTTAAACTTCGGTGTCTCCTGGCTCACCTTCGGCCGCCTTCGTCCACTGCACACGAACGCCGTTATTTTTGCGTTCGCCGGAAATGCTATCTTTGCTGGCATATACTACTCCACTCAACGTCTTTGCAAAGCGCGCATGTTCAGCGATGCCTTAAGCTCAATGCACTTCATTGGGTGGCAGCTCATCATTGTTGCGGCCGCCTTGACTCTTCCCCAAGGTATTACCTCAGGAAAAGAGTACGCCGAGCTTGAGTGGCCCATAGATATTGCAATCACCCTTGTCTGGGTAGTTTTCGCCATAAACTTTTTTGGAACCCTCATTAAGCGACGCGAAAAACATCTTTACGTCGCCCTCTGGTTCTACATCGCCACCATTCTGACTGTTGCAATGCTTCACATCGTAAATTCGCTTGCTTTACCAGTGTCGCTCTTTAAGGGCTACACCTTGTTTGCAGGCATTCAAGATGCGCTTGTTCAATGGTGGTATGGGCACAACGCCGTGGCCTTTTTTCTCACGACACCTTTCCTTGGATTGATGTACTACTTCATGCCGAAAGCTGCAGGCAGGCCCGTCTATTCATATCGACTTTCTATTATCCACTTCTGGTCTCTCGTATTCCTTTATATTTGGGCTGGGCCACATCATTTGCTCAACACCTCCTTACCTGACTGGGCTCAAACAATGGGGATGGTGTTCTCCGTTATTCTCATTGCACCTTCGTGGGGCGGCATGATTAACGGGCTCCTTACCCTTCGAGGTGCTTGGGATAAACTTCGTACCGACGCCATTTTGAAATTTTTTGTTGTTGGTATCACCTTCTACGGTATGTCGACATTTGAGGGACCGTTGATGTCGGTTCGAGTGATTAACGCCCTCACCCACTACACAGACTACACTATTGGGCACGTTCACGGCGGCGCTCTTGGTTGGAACGGCTTTATTGCCTTCGGCATGATTTATTGGCTGCTTCCAAAATTGTGGAAAGTTGAAGTGTGGAGCAAGAAGCTGATGATGGTTCATTTTTGGACCGCCACCATCGGCATTGTGCTTTACGTAACCTCAATGTGGGCCGCTGGTATCACTCAAGGGTTGATGTGGAGGGCGTTCACGGATCAAGGCACCCTCGTCTACCCAGACTTTGTTGAAACCGTAGTTAAACTTATTCCCTTCTATTGGATTCGTGCATTTGCTGGACTGCTCTATCTATCGGGGCTGGTCGTCATGATCTACAACGTGTGGCAAACAATCGCTGCCTCACGCCGGGCAGGAGCATCGCTTGCCGATACTCGAGTTCAAGCTGCACCTATGCGTGCTCAGACTGAACACCATGACAGCAGTCACCCAAATCCTGCTCATCGCAAACTTGAGGGCATGCCTGTCGTGTTTAGTGTATTGGTACTGATTTCGGTAATTATTGGCGGCGCTGCTGAGATTATTCCGCTGGCCGCTATCAAATCGAACGTGCCTACCATAGCTTCCGTAAAACCCTACTCAGCGCTTGAGCTTGAGGGACGGGATATTTACGTACGCGAAGGTTGTTATAACTGCCATTCACAAATGGTGCGCCCATTCCGTGAAGAAGTAGTGCGTTACGGCGAATACTCGAAAGCTGGGGAATCGGTTTACGATCACCCCTTTCAGTTCGGCTCAAAGAGGACTGGACCAGACCTGGCGCGCAGCGCAGGTAAATATCCAAACTTCTGGCACTATCGTCATATGTTGGAGCCCACCTCAACAACACCAGGGTCAATTATGCCTCGGTATCCGTGGTTGTATGAGCGCGACCTCGACACCAGCCTTACTCAGAAAAAGTTTGAGGTGCTGCGAAAGCTTGGCGTTCCCTATAGTGATGAGGACATTAAGAACGCAGTGCTGAACCTCAAAGCACAAGCAGAAGAAATAACTGCCGACCTCAAAGCAAATGGGGCGACCAGTGCTGCTGATGCCGGTAACAAGGAAATTATAGCGCTCATCGCTTATTTGCAGAAATTAGGTCGGGACATTAAACCGGTTTCAGCCAACACAGTGGGAGGCAACTAGCATATGAGTGCATTACTGTATGGATTCACCCCTTCCGAATGGAAACTTTTCTCAACCGTGGTTTTCGCCATCGTATTCCTAGGCATGTTTGCCTGGGTGTACCAAGGCAAACGCTCCGCATTCTGGGAAATTCAGGGGCAACTTCCACTTCGAGATGAACAAACAAGTCGCGAGCAGGAGTAAGAGTATGAGTGATAAAGAACAGGACAAAGTATTAAACCACGACTACGATGGCATCCAAGAATATGACAACGATTTGCCCAAATGGTGGGTCCAAATATTCTGGATTACAGGCATTTTTGGAATCATCTACGCAGTGTATTTTCATTGGCCAAGCACACCTACCCCAACCGAAGATCTGGCCATGCAAATGGAAGAAATCAGCAAATTAAAGGCGCTACACTCTAGCAGCCAGTCGTCTGGAGGAGGCGGCGAAGATGCGCTCTTGAGCCTAGTCGGAAATACCGAGGCACTTAAAACCGGGGCCGGAGTGTATCAAGCCAAATGTATGGCCTGTCATGCTGCCCAAGGCCAGGGACTTGTGGGGCCTAACCTCACCGATGAATACTGGATACACGGTGGCAGTTTGCCCGAAATTCGTCAGGTGATCCGCAAAGGTGTTCCAGAAAAAGGGATGCTTTCATGGGAGCCACTTCTCAAATCAGAAGAAATTGACGCTGTCACTGTTTATATCTGGAGCCTCTACGGCAGTAACCCGCCTAATCCCAAAGCACCACAAGGTGAAAAGGTTGAGCGAAAGTAGTTTGGCCCGAGTTATGGAGTATGGCCTGTGGGTGAGGAATTTCGTGAGACCTTATACACCATCGATAAACGTGGCAATCGCCGTTGGGTTTACCCAGCTCTCGTAAAAGGCTGGTTCTTCCGCCATCGGCGCATAGTGATTTATGCGCTGATGGCTTTCTATTTAAGTATGCCGTGGCTTACCGTAGCCGGCGAACAGGCTATATTCTTAGACATTCCCCATCGCCGCTTCGTTTTTTTTGGAGCAGTATTCTGGGCAACAGACACCTTCTTTCTTGTTCTTCTTTTAGGAGCCTTGGCACTGTCGCTGTTTTTTTTCACCGCACTTTTTGGCCGCGTATGGTGCGGTTGGGCTTGCCCAGAAACAGTATTTCTTGAATTTGTGTATCGCCCGATTGAACGCCTCATTGAGGGAGAGGCAGCGCAGCGCCGCAAACTGGATGCGAGCCCGTGGACATTTGATAAAGTTCGCAAAAAATCTCTCAAGTTGTTCGTGTTTTTATTGGTTTCTTGGATTTTAGCGAGCACCTTCTTGGCCTACTTTGTTGGCGCCCACGTGCTCATCAATATGATGCAGCATTCGCCAGCGCTTAACCCTACTCCATTCACCGCCACGCTTATTCTTATGGGCGCAATGATGTTTCAATTTGGGTGGTTTAGAGAGCAGTTTTGTACCGTTGTCTGCCCATATGCCCGCTTCCAATCTGTGCTTATGGACTCTCGCTCGTTGGCTGTAAGCTATGACTATTCCCGCGGAGAACCTCGCTCGAAATTAAGAAGCAAAGAAGATACAAAGTCTGGCGATTGTGTCGACTGTGGGCTCTGCGTAAGGGTCTGCCCAACTGGAATTGATATTCGAAATGGGCTGCAGCTTGAATGTATACAATGCACTGCATGTATCGATGCGTGCGACTCTGTGATGGCAAAAATTAATAAGCCTATGGGCCTAATTCGATACGCCACCGAAGAGGAACTAAAGGGTGAAAAACGTACTTGGGTTAGACCGCGCCCAATTTTGTACGGGCTAATTCTTGTAGCTTACTTCATCGTCTTCTCATATCGCATGAGTACCCGCTCCTTACTCGACTCAGAAGTGGTTAGGGGCGCACGCGATATCCCCTATAGCACGCTCAGTGACAATAGAATTAGCAATCACCTAACACTTCGCTTTTCGAATAAAAGCAAAGTACCAAGGCTTTTTTCAGTCTCCGCACCAGAATATCCAGAGGTTGAAGTGCTTATGCCAGTGACCCCCTTTCCCGTTGGCCCAGGAGCGCTTCAAAATGCCCCACTCTTTCTAAATTTTGGGTCTGACTTTCTTATCGCCGGCAAAAAACCAATTCGACTTATTGTTCAAGCTGACGATGGCTTTGAAGAAATACTTTCTGTCACGCTTTTAGGACCAGCCCTACCATGAGCACCTCATTCATAACCTGGCCTCGCGGTATTATCGCATTTTTTTTGGGTCTCACTGTAATTAACGCTTTCGTCATTTACCTCGCGTTATCATCTTCAAGTGGACTTATAGAAGCACAGCCATACAAACGCGGCGTTGAGTATCAGGAGACCATCGACGAGCTCTCGCTGCTCGGCCGGCAAAATATATCAGCCAAACTCACGCTCGTGCCCCAAAACAACTTACAAGAAGTTACCTTTGAACTAGTTGCGCCAAAAATAGATTTGCAAGCTGTATCCGAAATTAAGCTACATGCCTTACGTCCCGCTGATGCCTCGCTCGATACCTCAATTGTGCTTGAACCGAATAGTGCCGCTGCTTTTTCGGGGAGACTGGCCCTTAAGCCTGGGTTATGGAAACTTGAGATTAGCGGTACTTATCAGGGTGAGCTGTTTCGCTTCCGACAAGACACATTCGTCCGTTCTCCGTGAAAATCCGAAAAACGCTATGAATTGCCGGAAGTTGAGCTCTGTAAGCGCCAAAAATATTTTCAAGTGAAAAGGCAATTCGAGCTCAATCACCCTATAAAGATTGTTCTAGGTAAATAGCTTCTGGGCCTAGCCTTGCAAGAATACTAAAGCTCAGCGCATCAGGTTTTCCAAAAATTCGAGCGACGATGCGACGAAGCTGAGATTCAACAAGTAACGAAGCCTTTAGCGGTTGCTCTGACTCAATTTCGGCCATCAAAACCGCAAGCTGCGCCTCTGCCTCAATTGCGGGTGTTTGGGAAAAGGCAACGAGCAAATCTCCTGCTTCTATTGGAACCGAAGCAAGCTCAACCGCCACAATCGAATGTGCACCAATAAGCCGCTCGCTCGCCGCCTGTCCCTCTGGTCTATTTTGACGTTCAAAAAATGGATACAGCTCTCCGTTTCGAAATAGATAGGCCGTACCGAGGCCAGCCCGGCCAGCGGCACACACGGTCTCATTAATTATGAGACCAAGCACCGAAGCAGCCATGCGCCCACCAGCTGCCAATCGATGCCCAAACGAATACACAGAAGTATTTGCATTCTTAAATGCAGCTTCCAAAACGAGCGAGCCTTTATCCTCGTCAACAAGCGGAGGTGGCGGGCGTTCTGATTCATCCAGAACCGCAGCAATAAAGTGTTCAAGCGCCAATTTGCAAGCAACTTGTGCACTAATGCCCTCTCGCGCAGCTTCTGCTCCAGCAAACACAAGACTTCCTGGTTTCGCACTCGGATTAAGCGCAACACAAGCACTAAGATCCTGCCAAGCAGGAGGGGCCAAGAAGACACAATCTATTCGAGTAAGCGACATAGCTTCCCAGGATATATCCTGAATAAGTACAATACCATATATAACTTTTAATAAAGTCGACGCTTTTGCATCCGACATTCCCCTTAGGCCCAATCGAATACGATTTGGCTTGGAACAAGGACGTTTCAACAGGAGTTACCACATGGAAAGTGTTTCTGCTCTCTCCAGCCCAGCCCCTTTGGTCATAAGTGGCTATAATCCCAAAAATATTAATCTGACAATTTTGCAAAGCAACTTAAGCCCTAGCAGCAATTCAGATTCTGATGCAGCACCTGTAGATATTAACCCACTCACGGGAGCACTTGGCCTTAGCGCTGAAGAAATTGTAGCCAAGCTAAATGAATTGCTCGCTGGGAAACTGCCCCCCGAAGGGATCGCCGCGTTAAAAGCAGAGGAAACCAGCCCAGAATCCACCGCCGAGCGCATAGTTCGTCAAGTGACGGCAATATTTGACTCTTACAGCAAACAGCGCAGCGACGAGGATCAAGAAAAAGTGCTGGAGAGCTTTATGCAAGCTGTGCGCTCAGGCGTAGAGCAAGGATATCAAGAAGCGTTTAGCATTCTTGAGGGTCTCGGAGCTTTCAAATTTGATGGTGTCCAATCTGGAGTTGAACAAACAAAAATTCTCATTGAATCCAAACTGCAAGCGTTTGAAGACTTGAAACGCAAACAGTTTGAATTGTCCCCTACTCGCCTATACCAACAGGTAAGCTCAGAACTTGCCGCTACAAGTGCTGCTTCAGTGCTACAAGGCGCTGGAGCAGCACTGAATGTGGTGGCTTAATAAAAGTCATGAGCGCATAGTTAAAAATCACGCCCTTCGATGAACTCAGGGCAGGCCGGGCCAGGATCCGGTTCGGGCAACTGGTTCTGAAAACGATCCAACGGGAACTGGGAACTCCCCCCTTTTAGCCCGCAAAAATGGCTACAATACCCCAACATAAGGGAAAAATTTCTGCTATACTTTTGGTGCTGAACTTACGAGGATTAAGTATGCACAAACTACTTCTGCCGGGGCTACTTTTGACTTTAGTGCTCTTTAGGCAGGCTTCTGTGGCGCAGGTTCCCGCGCCCTCCTCTGAGGTGGCCCCGAAGGTGCACCAACAACGCGCTGGTGAATCATTACCCGATTTAACTACACTGCAAAAACTGCAATTTGCTCGCGGCAAAGATGAGTTTTCTCGCAGCTTTGGAGTCAGCAACGGGCTAGGACCAGTTTTTAATGAAAATAGCTGCGCCAAATGCCATGGCCAGCTTCAGCCCGTTGCACTGCCTCCACTTGGAGGTGCAAGTATCGGCCTCAGCATGAGTAATATTCGATTTGGGCACTTAAGCAGTTCAGGTTTTGATCCACTCTCCAATTTAGGCGGCTCTCTCTTACAATCAAACAGTAGTAGCTCAAATTCGATTTGCCGCGAAACAGTGCCAAGCAGCGCTAACACCATAAGCAAACGAATTGCCACCGCCACCTTCGGCGCGGGACTGGTCGAACAAATTCCCGACTCAACACTCTTGCAGCAAACGAGCAATCCCCAAGTAAGTGGCCGGGCCCACTTTGTCGCTGCGCTTGAAGACCCCGCTGGCGCGCCACTTCGCGTGGGAAGATTTGGCTGGAAAGCGCAGCATGCAAGTGTGCTTTCTTTTACGAGCGATGCAAGTTTAAATGAAATGGGCCTCACCAATAGATTTTTCGCCAATGAAAATGCTCCCCAGGGAAATCAGTCTGCACTGCCACTTTGCGACACGGTGACAGACCCTGAAGTAGTTTCCGACAGCTCAGGGCAGGATTTCCTCGATTACGCTGCAGCATTTCAGCGCCTTTTGGCACCACCACCACAAACCCCGCGAAGTGGGATGAACGGAGAAATATTATTCGGGCAAATAGGCTGCGCGAACTGTCACACCCCTCAATTTCAAACCTCAAGTTCACTGACAACTCCCCAGCACCTGAGAGACAAGTCTATTAGGCCTTATTCAGACTTTTTGCTTCATGACATGGGACAGGCTGCAGACAGTATAGCACAAGGTTCCGCATCACCGACCGAAATGCGAACAGCACCTCTCTGGGGACTAAAGCTACGCAGCTTCTTCTGGCACGATGGGTCTCAGCCGCTTACCCAAGTTTCTCACCTAAATTCAATCGTGTTAGGCAATCAAAGCTCGACGCCCATATTTTATGGGCATAACGCACCAGGCAGCGAAGCCGCCAGTGCAGCAGCAGCTTATGCAAATTTAAATGCAAATCAACGGAACGATTTATTTCGATTCTTACAAAGTTTGGGCCAGGCAGAGTTTGATTTTGCCGCTCCATGGCAACATGTTGGCAAAGAGGACCTTGCTGGCTTTAAATCTTGTTTTGCTTCAGCCGCCAATGTGACTCCTGAAGATATCTGTGCCCTTGCAGACATCAATCAAGACCGTATGGTGAACTCCAGCGACCTTCAGAGTTTGATCACCGCCTATCAAGATCCCCAAATTGACTGCGATTGTAACCAGGTAAATGATCTCTACGAATCTATCCTCTTGCCGCAGGTTGACGTGAATGGCGATAGTTATCCAGATAGCTGCAATATCCAGCTTCAAGTAAGTCTCTCACCTGGCTGGCCGCTATTTCCTTGGGAACCCCTACACCGGGGACAACCGGCCCAGATCCAAGTGAGCGGCGCCCAAGCAAACGACGCCGTGTACTTACTTATTAGTTTTAAATCCCAAAATGGAAGTTCACGAGGACTTTTGCCAAGTCCATTTCAAACACTCTGCCTCAATCTTCCTGAGATGAAGAATCTCTCGCGCCTGCTTGGGGGACCTAATGCTTTGAACGCCAATAGCTCTGGCTCTTTGCAGTATTCTTTTGTTGTTCCCCAAACCGGAGGCTTTGGGACTGCTCGTGAATTGCGCTTACAAGCAGTAGCTATTGGAAATGGGGTATATCGACGCTCGACTGTGCTCACAAAAGAGCTTCGTTGATACTGGTAGCGCGAGATCTACTTTTGCCAAACTAGCGATAGCGTTTGCCCTGGATTTCATACACCCTTAAGCCCAAGTTGAAATAATACGTGTCCCCTTGTATCTGAGGGCGAAAGGCTCCAAGCACTCCTTCAGCTCCCGCTAGCTTTACCAATTCAGAAATCAGTGGCTGGGTGCGCGTGTGCTCGGCTACACGCTGCAACAATTTTGCTAAATCATAGTGAATAGCGGCCGAAATCAGATGAGCGGAACCTTGGTTCGCCTGCTCATAATCGCTTTTAAAGGATACACTGACCTGCGGGGCCACAAATTTTGCACCTTCAAGCGCGCCTTGAGCTAGATCCAGATCAGTCGAGTTTTCAAGAAAGTTACAACCCCATATTAATTGGGGTTTATGAGCTTCAACTTTCTGCTTCGCAAAAATGCCATTTTGCCCGGGCATAAGACAAAGCACAAAGGCATCGGTTTTTTCGTGGCTCCGAAGCATCAAGCTTCTAAAGTCAACAACATCAGCGGCAAGCTGCTCTACTCGCACACACTGAGAGCTAAATTGAGTACAGAGAAGCTCTGCGAGTCTTAAGGCATAGGGGTGCAGTCCAGCAAAAATGGAAATACTCTTAATTCCCTGCGCTTTCATGCGCTCAGCCAAAAAGAGCGCTTCATCCTCTACCCTGCCCCATAGACGAAAAACGAGCGGTCCCGCTACTTTCGATTCATCACTGGCCCAAGCAAACAGCGGAATGCCATCTCGAGTTGCAAGAGGCGCCACTGCTTGGGCAGTCAGATCATCTCCCATGATAATCGCATCGAGTGCAGATCGGTCTTTAAGACGCAAATAGGCTTTAATCGACTCAGCGGGCTTATATTGATCATCTTCAAACAAGAATTTAATGGCGCCTTGAGTATTTGCGAGAGTTAATGCTTTTTGAATGGCGATGCCATAGCTGGCCCCTTCGCCGGTCAATCCATTTATCACTCCAATTCGCAGTTTTGGCGTTTCCGCTCTTAGCGCAGGAACAAAAACAAGAAGGCAAAGAAGCGTACATGCCAATCGTACCAAAGCGCCGAGACGAAACAGCCTCATTTACGTAAACATACGCTTCGCCAAGCGTATGGCCTCAATTAAAGGCGGAATATCTTCTTTGCAACTATAGACGCCAAAACTAATACGAGCTGATGAATAGATCTTAAGGCGGGTCAAAAGCGGCATAGCGCAATGATGTCCAGCTCTCAGTTGCACCTGCTGACTGTCAGCAATAGTGGAGAGATCATGGGCATGCACTCCCTTAACGTTAAATGAAACAATTGAAGCTTGGGGCAAGCTTTTCGTTATGGGACCATATAACTCAACTGAGTCCTCAGCCTTTAGAGTCTCGTAGGCCAAGTGCGTGAGAGCCTCCTCATGCGCCTTTATGGTGTTCAGGCCCAGGGACTCGACAAATTCAACCGCAGTCCCTAAGGCAATTGCCTCAGCAATCGGCGGAGTGCCTGCCTCAAATCTTTCTGGCGGTTCGGCCCAGGTTGAACCATCAACGCTCACCGTACGAATCATATCGCCGCCGCCCTGAAAAGGCTGCATCCGCGCCAATAAATCGAATTTGCCGTACAACACGCCGATGCCTGTTGGACCGTATAGTTTATGCCCAGAAAAAACTATAAAATCTGCATCGAGACTTGCCACATCAAGTTTTTGATGGGGCACCGATTGGGCGGCATCAACTAACACCTTGCAACCCACCTTGTGAGCCTCTCCAATCACCTCCGCTATGGGCACAATGGTACCCAGCGCGTTTGATATTTGGGTGACGGCCAGTAATTTAGGTTTTAAAGCCTTAAGCTTGCTGCGTAGATCTTCTAGGTCAAGCTGACCTACGTCGGTGACGTTTACAAATTCGAGCTTCACCTTTTTTCGAGCAGCTAAAAGTTGCCAAGGAACAAAATTGCTATGGTGCTCAAGTAAAGTTACTAAAATGACATCGCCTTCGTTCAGAAAATTTTCAAACGCATGCGCCACAAGGTTTACACTTTCTGTGGTGCCTTTGGTGAAAATAACCGAACGTGAATCTTTGGCTCCAATAAATTTGGCGACTTTACGACGCGCTTCATCATATAGCTCAGTTGCCTTGGCACTGAGGGCATAGGCGCCACGATGAATGTTAGCATGCTCATGCGACAAATATTGACTCAGTCGGTCGATGACCACCTTGGGTTTCTGCGCACTCGCCGCTGTATCTAAATAGGCAAGGTGCCCTGATGTCGAGAAGATCGGGAACTGGCTTCTCATTGCAAGACCCAAGCTTACAGTGATGTTGCTTACAGTGCTCTTGCATACAGTGCTGTTGACTGTAGAGTCTTTGACTGTGTCGTTGCCGAGATAATTTTTGTTGAGACCCATTTGTTGGCTACCATTAAACGTGCGTCTACTACTGCTAGTCACCTATACCACGTCGTTACCGAACTGGCCAAAGCTAGCGAAGCAGCGAGGCGATAACACACCCTCAGGGATAAAATTTGAACCATATCCGTTACTTGGCAGCGCTTTTCCACTCACATCTATAAAGGCTTACTGGAAAAGAATTGACCCCTCCTTAAACTGCGCGGTAAAACAGACAAGCTTGAGTAGCTCATTTTGGCGATGTGGCGCTAAATGCAGCGACTCTTCCACGACCTGATACCCATTTTTTGCTTCGCAGGATTGAAGCCTAAATTCTAAAAATGGATATGCAAGCCGTTTTGTCAATCAGTGCATTTTTGTTGAGGCCCCCATGCATTCACCGCGAGCGCAGTTTACTCCCGGCATTCACGCAACTCCCATTTCAATTGTACAATCTGGCCAACAAGCCTTGTTTCCTGAACTTTCTGGTTCGTTTGTTCCCACCAATCATACCCCTTTACCTTTCCAAAGCCCGCATGTATCCATCTTCGGACTAAACACTGGAGACGAAGGAAAAGGACGGTCTGTGCTCGAAATTGCTTCCCTCCTTCGTTACCTCACCGGCGATCAAGATTGTGTCGGCGCAGTGTTAAAAGCCAATGGCGGCGCGAATTCAGGGCACACCGCAGCGGGGATAAAACTAAATCTTATCCCCTCAGGTGTTGCCGAACCTTCAATCGCCCATCTCTGTCTTTGCCGAGGTGTGGTCGCCGACCCGTGCAAACTAGTTTGGGAGACAAAAGCACTTGAGTCGGTTGGCTATGAAACACTTTCCAGACTTCGCCTTGATAATCGCCTGATGGTGTCACACGTGGGGCATCGTTTATTAGATCTTGCGGCTGAAATTCGCTCTCCTCGCGGATCTACCGGGCGCGGAATTTCCCCAAGCTACAGTGACGAAAGCATTCAAGGTCAAATTTTTTATGAAGCTTTTTTAGGAGATATGGCTGCTTTTTCAGCGGCATTAGAAAAACGCCTTACCTCAGCAACCCGCCGTATTCAGCATGAATTTATGCTATCGCCCGAAGAATGGAATGGGCTCTTTGAAAAGTTAAGCATGGCTGAGCGCCGTGCCCATGCCGCTTTAATTGCAAAAGGTGTCCTCAGCGATTCCGATTTTGATTTTCAGCGTTTTAGGCATCCTTCACAGCCTTTTTCTTTGAACATGCGGCGCATAGTGGATTGTTACTGGGAAGCTGGCACCCGCTTGGCCGCTGCTATTACAGATGTAACCCAATTAAGCCGAGAGTTGTCTGAGCAAAAAAAGCACCTGATTTATGAACATGGCCAGGGAGTTCTCTTAGATAAACGCCTTGGATTTACCCCCTCGGTTACGGCCTCCCACACTACCCCTGCCGAAGTACATCACACCAATGCTGTACCGATTACTCAATCCATATATGCCGTCGGCGTTGCCAAAGCCTACAGCACCAAAGTGGGTGTGCATCTTTTCCTTACCCAAATGGAGGCCGAGCACCCGCTCGCAAAAATTTTAAGTAAAATTGAATTTGGCACCACGACCGGACGGGGCCGCATGGTCGGTTGGTACGATGCCGTGGAGGGCGGCTGGGCGTTAACTCACGCCGGAGCTCACGCACTCATAATAAACAAGCTTGATGTACTCACGCTTTCTGGCGACTGGCAAGGACCACTCAAGATTTGCACACACTATGTGGATCCTGACGGAAATAGACACTTTTCCCTTCCCACAAGCGATGAGCGTCGTAAGCAAATGACCGCATGTTACGAAGAATGTGCTGGATGGACTGAAGAAATTCAGAACATTCGAAACTTCACGGAACTGCCGTTAGCTGCCCAGCAATATGTGGCCAAACTCTACCAGGCAACCATTGCTGCGGCTCAAGGCGGCAGCATTGTTGAATATGAAAATTTGCCAAAACTGCATTTTGTGGGAGTAGGACCTGATCCAGGCCAAATAATTTGTGACCTGCCAAGCCCCCAAGAACTCTTGAGACTCGCGAAGCTGTAGCTGGCTTGAATGAGGCATGCTACATTCGCAGTCATGTCTTCCGCATCATCAGCACCAGCCATTAGTCCCCGGCCCAGTTTTGCAGCCTGGCTCTTTGCCGGCATTAGCATCTGCGTTCTTATACTTTTATGCTCTGGAGCTCTTTGGCTTGGGGCCGCATATCGTATTGAACTTTTTTATCAGCGCATGCAATCACAGGTCGAAAATAAATCTTTTGCGCGAGCCCATGAAACCCTTGAGCAACTCATAAACCAACCTCGGTTGCTCGTTTTGCTCAATCGTGTTTTGCCGCATGAACTTAAAGCTCCAGAGCTTGGAAATAAGCGAGCAGAGCTTAAAAGCACTCTTACGGTATTGGCACACTTAGACGCCGGGCGATTTAGTGATGCCGCCACCGAACTTGAGTCTGCAAATCTTGGCGGCATACAGCCCCAAGAAATCTCGCTGGTGCTATCTTGGGCACAGGCTCTTGCCCAGAAGTCAAAAAGAACCAAAGAGCTTGAAAGCGAAATAAATGAGCTGAGTAGAAATATTCGTCAGAAAGTACAAGAAGGAGACCTCATAGCTGAGGATTTTGGAGCGCTTTTGGGCCTTAATGTTGCAACCCCCGAGGATCCAGAGGAGCTAACGCCAGCGTATCAAAAAGGTGTCCTTGAAGGTTTGCCGGTGCTTGAAAAGCTGCGCGAGAATATTCTGGATCTCTCCTCGCTTCAGGTTGAACTCGAAGCCCTCCGCACTCAAGTGCAAGTGAGCGGCGACAACAAACACTTGGTATTTGCGGAAAAAATTGAACGTCTTAAAAACGCAAATAAAGCGGTGAAAGATTTGTTTCTAGATTTTCAAAAACAGCGCGATCTTAAGAAGCAGGAACTGACAAAACTAGGCACCGAACTTCGACCACTTCGGGTCCAAACTTGGAATAAAGTCGTTCAATTTTTGGAAATCCAGGCCCGCAACCCCATTTTACCCCTCCAATTGCCAGGCATGTATTCGTAACCCTAGCTAACCGCCTAATATATCTAGCTAATTACCTCTCATTTTCTGTTCACTTTTTTTGGGCTGCTCGTACTTTTTTGTTTGACTATCGAATGCCCGTTCGGTAATCATGAAGCAGTCGTGAGGAACGCTTGATTTTTGTTTAGAATTGAGCGGTACCGATAATTCAGCCAGGCTTGAGTGGCTTCCGTTCCAATATATTGCTGAGAATTTAAACGGCACTGTATTAACGCATCTGTGAATTAATACAGAAGTAGGACGGAAACTAGTCTTGCCTTTGGCCTCCCATATCGAGTTCGACGTAAAAATCGGTGGGTGCTCTACTACTTAAGTTTTTTAGTAGCGGCGTTTTTAGAGACGCATAGGGGCTGTCTTCTTCGCTTGTTGTTGGAGAAGGTCGCAGCGCCCCCTTTTTGTCTCTCGGAACGCTAAAACTAAAGGCGTGGGAGAGTGCTCGGCCGACAAAATCGTCTCGAAGTAAGAGGTAGTTGCTGAAAACAAATTTTGGGTCGGAATATTCTCGAATCGCACTGATTTTTCCTGAAGCATTATGCTTCTAGACTTTGAAGAGCGGGTACGCAGAATGACTACTCAAAGTGCTTATCGATTCAGCGACGTTTTCTGCAAGTGTTCTTAAGTTGTTTGTTTGCCACGTAAGGTCCAAAAGCTGCGACTCAAATAGGGTTCGAGGCGCAGAAAGTTGTTTATTTTGGAGCTTTGTCGCTTATTTTTATTAGACAAGGGGAAAGCAATGAAATCCTGGTCAAATTCCGAAATTCCACCAAATGGTAGTTATATTCCTGAGAAGCGCCTGCTCGCCGCAGTACTTCAGCGCGCAATCACCGATTTTCTAAGCGGCGAAGGCGAGCTAAAAGAAGGTGCTCGTTTATGGTTAATGGACGATGAGCCGACCGACGCTCCACTTTCCTTCAAATTTATTTGCGAAGCACTTGACCTAGATTTACTTGGTCTTCGTAAGGCTATCTTGCTGCAAGCAGCAACAGCCGACGTTGCAGCTCCTGCGGCCCAAGTGCGTCTCCAAGAAGCAGCCGTATAATTTAGTTTATTAGCGTTGCTCTCAGCCGGACTCTTCGAAATTCGAAGACACCCCAAAAAGTGCAGTTCCGGCCTAACAAAAAGCCCTCGCCTCCTGGCGGGGGCTTTTTGTTGTAAGAACAATCCAGCACTCAGGGGCACCAGCAACCTAGCTCGCAAGAGAACGCTTAGTCGGAAATTGTTTCTTTGTAATATTGAGGGCTTAGAGCAGCCAACGTTGGTCCGTCCCAGCTTACACAGCCAGAAGCCGTATGCCCGCTACCCGCATCTTTAAGGGTGAGGTATACTATAAAGAGTGAGACCAAAGACCTCTGCGTATCTTGGGTTTGGGGACGAAACCTAGAGCTGGGGCATTTGTTTTTTTAGGGGTTTAAGCAGTGGCAGCACAAGGAAATAAACCGGAGCTGTGGAAAGCGCTTTTGGAGCTCCTCGACGATAAACTTCAGCTTGGACTCCTTGACCATCTTAGACGTGCGCAGGCCTACCACTTTGAAGCTGAAACCCTCATAATAGAGCCCGGAACTCCCGAGGATTTAAAATACCTCTCGAAGGATGCGGTGCTGCAGCAGCTTCATATATTTGCTCAAGACGCCTGTCAGGTTGAGAAAGTAAAAATCCAAAGTTCTAGGTAGATCCCATTTTAAAAGTGCCCATCTCTGGGCAGTTTTGATTCGCTCCAAATGCTAAGAAACAAGCGTATGAGCATTTGTGCAGGACCTCCTTGTCCTGCCTTGAAGCGGTAGGATACCTTACTGATTAACTTTGAATGAGTCTTTTGATATCGCTTGTAACCTCTAAACCGCCTCTCTGGAGTAACTTCTACTTTTGGAACCAGCACATGAGCGCTTCTTGTCGCATCTGCAAAGCTCCCCTTCCCGCACAATCGCCATTCGGCCCCTTTTGTTCACCACGCTGCCGGGGTATTGATTTAGGCGCTTGGGCGTCGGAAAAATATCGCATTCCGTCAACGACTCCCAGCGCGGAAACGCAGGCAGGCGAAGCAAGTAGCGAGCCTGAACTGCACGACGCCAAACGAAGCGGCAACAATTTGCAGCCCATCTATAAGCATTAGTTATGAATCAACAAGCTGACACATTAGCTCTCCGAGGACCTCTCGGCAGCGAAACCAGCAGAGTCCATCTCGCTGACCCCGTAGCACTACGCTACAGCAGAGAAATTGCGAGGGCTCTTACTGCCTGCGAATTCCCGGGCTTAGAACTGCCTGAAATTTATCGGCTGGTCGCTCCACCTCCTGATAAGAATTTTGGAGACCTTGCCTTTGGATGTTTTAGCTTGGCTAAATCGCTCAAGAAAGCTCCGCCGCAGATAGCAAACCAACTTGCCGCCGCTTTGGCTGACTCCGAGCTTGGTAGCGTGAAAGCCATGGGGCCCTACGTAAACATAGTCATTAAGCCCGAGGCGCTGACAGAAACTTTGGTCAGCATCCTTTCAGGATCGGCCTTTGAAGCCCCTAAGGTAACGGGAGCTCAAAGATCGATGATTGAATACTCGCAGCCGAACACACATAAAGATCTGCATGTCGGTCATATGCGCAATATGTGTTTGGGCCAAGCTCTGGTGCATACCCTTAGGTACTGTGGCCTACCAGTTATAGCCGCCTCTTTTCCTGGAGATATGGGCACACACGTTGCCAAATGCCTTTGGTACTATAAAAACCATAATTCAGAACCCGAACCAGCAACAAACCAAGGCTCATGGCTTGGAGGTTTATACACCAAAGCCTCCCTCAAGTTTGAAGACGAAGCTGAAGGACCAAACGGCAAGGCAAACCAGCAAGCTGTGTCACAAATTCTAAAAGAGCTCGAAACCCAAAGTGGCCCATACTTTGAACTGTGGAAAAAAACGAGGCTCTGGTCGATTGAATTGATGGATCGAGTGTACAAGTGGGCCGGTGTTCAGTTTGACAAAATTTATTGGGAATCTGAGGTTGATTCGGCATCGTTAGACCTTGTTCGGGAGTATCATTCCCGAGGACTCTTACAAGATTCCGATGGAGCTATTGGCGTAGACCTCAGTGCGGAAAAACTTGGCTTTTGTCTGCTAATCAAATCCGACGGAAATGGGCTGTACGCTACGAAAGATCTTTTACTCGCGCAGAAAAAGTTTGAAGACTTCTCTCTCAGTAAAAGTGTGTACATCGTCGATATGAGGCAGACATTTCATTTTCAGCAAATATTTGCCAGCCTAAAGCGAATTGGATTTGCGCATGCAAACGATTGTTATCACCTACCCTATAACTTTGTAGAGCTGCCCGATGGTGCTATGAGCTCTCGCAAAGGCAATATCGTGCCTCTCGAAGTGCTCACTGAAAAAATGGAACAAACAATTCGCGAGCGCTATCTGGAGCAATACCGCGGCGACTGGAGCGACGAGGAGATTAGGCTCACGGCCTATCAAATTGCAGCTGGGGCAATTAAATTTGGTATGAATGCCGTAGATCCTGGAACAAAAATTGTCTTCGACCTTGAAGCCTGGCTACGACTAGATGGCGAATCGGGCCCCTATGTTCAGTATACCAATGCACGTATTCATTCGGTGCTCCGCAAATCAAACATTTTGGTAAAAGAGCTCAGCCCCAATTGGGCTCTCTTAAATGACGAGATTGAACGAGAACTGACTCTCAAGTTAAGCCAATTTAACGCAACTGCAATTGGAGTCGCCGAAACCTTCAAAACAAGTTTGCTTTGCGCGTACCTGGCAGACGTGTGCCGTATTTATAACCGCCTCTATGCTAAGTTGGACATTCTCTCTGCCGATTCACCAGAACTGGTGAAGGCGAGGCTGGGACTTTGCGCAGCAACATCTAGAGTCCTCGAGAAGGGGCTAGGCTTGCTCGGCATTCCCGCTCCTGCTCGGATGTAGCTTGCGGTGTACTTTTTTCAGGCGCAGGAAACTGGTTTCTGAAACTAGAGCAGGTCACGGCAAACAGCCTAGCGGAGCATTAAGAGAAACACTTCACAATTCGCCCACGCAAACTAGTGCCGCCTTGCTTGTGAAATTATTTTTTGTTGAGTTTGGGTCGCATTTGCTAAGCCAAATCGGAGAAATTCTGGATCAATGCCGAGGCTTTCACACACATTATTAAAAGAGAATATATAGTCATTTGAACGATCAGTAACCCAGCGGTAAGCCTCGTGTAATCTTCCCGTGCCGCGACGCCGCTGTGCCAGTAAATAGCTCATATACGCCTGCACCCCATCAAAAAGAAGGGCTGACATTAATGCACGCTCTGGCCCATGGGCGTAACCTTTCCCTTGTATCCCTAACTCATCTACCATTTGCCCAAGCTGGGTCTCTTCTTGAGATATATGTGCGAAAAGTGCTCCCATGCGTCCTCCTCGGTATGTAGACTACTCACCCTTGGGATGCTCGCACTTTAAAAAAGATGTCAAAATAATGACGCCAATAAGCGGGCGCCGTAGTTTCCCCCTAACCAGACTGAATTGTTGAGTATTTCTCTTATGCCTGCGGCTCTAAAAGCTTCGGTAGCGCAAGATAAGCAACTGCCAATGGCAATACCAAGGCCAGCACAAAGATACCAGGCGAAGCGGGTGTCCAGAGCATACTGAATGCAGGAACAAGCAAAGCAAAAACTGGCAACATAAGAAGCAAATTCTGGGTCATCTTAAAGCGCTTCACTAGGTCAATCAGAGTGACGATACCGTGAAGGTCTTCGCGCATGAGCACCACATCGGCCCTATCAATATCCCAACGGAATTCGTCAAAAAAAGACACGGTAACTGCCGCTTCTTTTGATAAGACTGGATCGGTCTTCGGATCAATCACGAAAACAGACGCTACGTCGCCCCGTAATTTTTCAATATAACGCTCAGGACTCATGTCGCCATGCACATAGGCTAAATCTAGCCCAAGCTTCTTGCCGACAACATCAACTTTATCTGGAGACTCTGCGCTACACAGTACACATTTAAGCCCAGCGGCACGCAGCTTAGATTGAAAAGCCCCGGCGTCAGCAAGTGCTTTACGTTCAAGAGTGAGATAAGCAACAAGCTCGTCGCGCATTGCCACATAGAGGGCCAATTGGTTGTCTGAAGCAGCAACCAATTCGGACGCTTGTAAATATACCCCTCTATCGATCAGGAACCCCTCGGTTCCAACTGAAAACTCAACCCCACCCACTACGGCGCTCATGCCTTTACCTTCATAGGAGCGAGAGTCACTGACTCGATGAGTCACTGAGCCAGAGACAAGTCCACGCAGGTAGGTGGTAATGGCCTCATTACGCTGCTCATCTGAAGAGCCCAGGATATTAAGCAGCACATGCACAAGCGCATCTTTATCAACCCGCTGATCAACAACAACAAAATTTTGAACAAAATAGTACTCGTGGGCAAACGGCGAAATAAAATCGAACACTAATTGTTTCGCTTTCGCTATCGCGCGGACGGCAGCGGCGGTTTTGATCCGCATTCCAAGGTAAAACCCTTTGCTGAGCACAAGCATGCTAAGGGCAGAGCTAATGAAGGTACTACGAAAGAGGTACCCAAAGAGAAGAACTGCAGCGGACACATTAAGGGCACCAGAAACTCCAGCCCCAAGACCGTATTGATAGGCACCCAGGCCCATAGCGGCAAACAACAGTACCACCGAAAGGCGAGTCTCCCATACTTCAGCAAGGAGCTCTTCCCTACGGGCCAATCCGAGGCGGGCCGCCAGGTCATCAGCAAATGAGGTAATTGTAGAATCTTCACACTTGCAAAGGGCCTCACACAAAAGTTCGCCGGATACTATTCGCGAACCTGCAAATACTTTATGCCCCTTTGATTTAAACTTACTCTGTTGGAGACCAGAGTTGCGCAGCTCTTTAAGCTCGGCACTGCCTTCAACAATAAGTCCGTCACAGGGCACAACCTGCCCAGCTCCGATGCGGTACAGTTCTCCAGCGCGGAAGGTGGCAGCATCACATTCGGTTTCGACAGGTTCATGGTTAGGATAAGGCTCAAGTCGCTTCACTTTTGGAGCTAGCGTGGCGAGGCGAAACCCAAGCTTATGTTGCATGCTCTCTGCGAATCGCGCACGAAGCCACTCTTCGAGGCAGCATACCCAGGCCACAAAAATGACCGAGTCAAAAAAACGCTCGGTTATTAATGCTTGACGTTCAAACAAAATTTCCCACGCCAAACTGAGCCCCAAAGCAGTTAAGGCGAAGGCCTTCAATACCGGGAGAGAGAAATACAATCGCGACAAATCGGCTGAAAGTCGGCTGTATAAACTGGGAAGAACAAAGACCAGCGTTAAACAGGCCAACAAGGCAGTCACCGTGCCCCAGAAGAGAACTAATGAATCTGGAATTGGGGTAAACAATCCGCCTGCAATCAACAAACGGGCCAATACGTAGTTGATGACCGCAAAGGAGGCCACGTACAACTGATCTGCAATGGATGGAAGATGGGCCTGCTGACTCCCGCTCAGCGTTTGCGAGTTCGAATCCTGCAAGTTGGCTGCTAACGACGTGGCGGCAAATTGACCGTCCGTGGCATAGCTGGAACCCGAAACAGTCGACGTTCTCGAGCTAGTCTCAAAAGAAAAAGCGTTAAAACCACCTTGAGCGCTTACGTTCGCCTTTGGCGCACCTCGAACATCATCGCTACGAAGATTATCACGGCGAATATCGTCACTGCGTACTTCGTCACTTACTGAAGGTTCTTGAGGTAACCCCATGCCTACTCCCTTTCTTATGCGGACGCACCCACACACCGGCGTCCGCCGCTGAGCACTTTAACCTTGAAGCGCCAGGATGGCTACAAAAACTTAGCAGTATATACTGAGCGCAGAATGAATTTCCGCCTTTACCACTAACTCTCCATCGCGAAGTATATTGCGCAGGCGAAGCCGTAGCCATCAACAAATATACCGCTCATACAAAAAAGGGCAGCGCGGTAGCGCTAACAACAAAGGGAACTAAGGGTTTTGACGCCCTGCGGGCGACTCATTTACAGAACGCTCAGTATATTTGCTCCTGGCTCGGCTCTGCCTCGCTATATACCGCTCACCTCAAGTTTACAGTGGCTAAAGGCGGAAATTCATTTCGTGAGCGGTATACACTGCTCGTAATACTCAGCTCGGCACTACTCAGCAGCAGCTGGGGTCGCAGCAGCAGCGGCAGGAGCTTTTTTGGCTTTCACCTTAGAAAGCTTCTTGTCCTCAAACAGCACATGCTTTCGAAGAACTGGGTCGTATTTTTTCAAACTAAGCTTCTTCTCGCCTTTATTCTTCTTTTTGTTCTTTCGATTTGTATAGAAGAAACCAGTGGAACCACTCGATACGAGGGTGGCGGATTCTTTAGGTGCCTTGGCCATAAACACATACCTGTGCAAAACAAGCGTTTAAGCGCCCGAATATGCCTTAAACCCGCAGAAATATCAAGGAGTTCGGCCACAAACTGCGCCAACAAAGGCTATCGCACCAAGAGCGCCCCCCAACACCAAAACCTATACCTAAGATATCGAAAACATAGGACGATACACTACCTATCTATGAGTCACATTGCTGTTACCACCCTGCTATCGGCCATATTGCTTTTTGTCATTCAGCCACTCGTGGCCAAGGAATTGCTGCCCCTATACGGTGGCTCGGCTGCGGTTTGGGGGGTCTGTCTCTTTTTCTTTCAAAGTTTACTGCTGGCTGGTTATGCCTACGCACATTTCCTTGGAACAATGCTTCCGGCCAAAACGGCCAGATGCCTACATCTGTTTTTGCTCGGCACCGCTATCTACCAAGGTCAGCACTTTTTAGTCGCGCCAACCCTTGGCTTGGCTAGCAACGAAACTCTGGGATTGCTGTCTGCCCTCTCTTTCCAGGTTGGCCTTCCCTACTTTGCCCTGACCGCCACGAGTCCTTTGCTCCAAGCTTGGTTTCACGGTCAGTTTCCAGAACGTTCGGTCTACCGTCTTTACGCGCTATCGAATATTGGCTCGTTTGTTGGCTTGTTCTCTTATCCATTTCTGCTCGAGCCCTATTTCAATCTCCAGACCCAAAAAGAAGTAGTAGCATTATTTTTTGTCGGGTTTGTAGTGCTGCTTGCGCTGCTTATAGTACGGACGCCAGATAAGATTGACGGCAAGACAAAAGATACCGCATCTAAAAATGATGCGAACTCAAATCTTCAGGCAGCTTGGATCTTCTTTCCTGCACTCGCTTCTTTACTGCTCGTGAGCTTAACTGCCTACCTCTGCCATGACCTCGTTTCTTTTCCCTTGCTCTGGACTGCGCCACTTGGGCTTTACCTGCTCTCGTTTGTAGTCGCCTTTGAAAAACCGAGTTGGTATCGCCGCCCTCTCTATTTTTCGTTGGCCTTGTTTTTGGTGCTCGCCATTTGTGACAATCAAATTGCCGGAGTAAACGCCCGAGCAAGCCTTGCAATATCGGCGGTATTAGTGCTTGTATTTATTGCCAGCACTATTTGCCATGCCGAGCTTGCCGCCCGAAAACCGGGACCGCACCATCTCACTAAATTTTATCTAGCTATGGCCCTCGGTAGTGCACTCGGCTCTCTTAGCGCAAGCGTCCTCGCCCCTCTTATTTTCCCTGCTCATTTCGAGATGCATGTAGGACTTGTAGGTCTCGTGCTCACCTGCTTGTGGGGCGCTACATTCTTGGGAGCTGCCCCGGGCAGGGTGTTACGCCTGAGCAGCGCATTTGTCTTACTCGCAATTGGCGTGCATGCCTACAAAATGGGCAGTAACGCTCTTATACTCAAACGAAATTTTTATGGGGTCCTGCGAGTAGCCGAGGAACGTAATTCTGGCCAGGTTGCATTTAGGGGCGAGTACCACGGCCGAATTTTGCATGGAATTCAACTTGTGGATCCGGGAAAGGAGCAGCAGGTCCTTGGATATTATGCTCCGGGAAGCGGGGTATATCAGGCTCTTGCAAGTATTAAGAGCCCACGATCAGTTGGAATAGTAGGACTCGGCGTTGGAAGCCTGGCCGGGCTGGCGCTGAGCGGTGACCAATTTACTTTCTATGAGCTTAACCCCCTTGTGTGGGAACTGGCGCAAACACACTTTACTTTCTTGAGTCAGGCACAAGGCAAAGTCCACGTAGTCCTCGGGGATGCCCGCCAGATGCTCGCCTCCCAAATGCCACAGTCTTTTGATGCCCTGGTTGTTGATGCTTTTAACGGAGACGCCATCCCCGTACACCTGCTGACTAAGGAAGCTATAAGCCTTTATTTACAACACCTTAAGCCAGACGGGCTACTCCTCATGCACATTTCAAACCGGCATCTCAATTTGCTGCCTGTGCTTAAATCGGCAGCGAAGGAGCTTAATTTGGATCTACGCTATCTCGTGCAAAATGCCGATAAATCAATGGGGATATTCGAATCTGAGTGGGTGGCGCTTGCTGCTTCACCCTCAGCACTTAGGTGGGCAACCCCCACCTCCCAAGTGCCAGATTCAACACCGGAGATTCGGTGGACGGATGATCACTCAAGTCTCATTTCTGTTTTTAAATAAAAGTACCGTATGGACTCAAAAGAGCTAACTACCGACCGCAAAGCGCTCCTCATTAATCTAGATAAAGCAATCTATGGCACCTTCGCAGAAATTGGAGCTGGACAAGAAGTTGCGCGGCATTTTTTTAGAGTTGGCGCTGCTGCCGGCACAATTGCAAAAACCATGTCTGCGTATGACATGAAATTTAGCGACGAGATTTACGGAAAATCAGATCGCTATGTCTCGCGCAAACGCCTTCTCTCAATGCTGGACCACGAATACGAGCTACTTATTCAACGCCTCTCAAATCAACGTGGGGCGGAAACACGTTTCTTCGTTTTTGCTGATACGGTGACTGCCCGCGCCTTTAAGGGGTCAAATGAATGTCATGGTTGGATGGGAGTTCGCTTTCAACTTGAACCTCAAGGCCCCCCGCACGACATATTGCTGCACGTACGCATGAAGGACAAAGAAAATTTGCAGCAACAACAGGCCCTGGGCGCCTTCGGCGTGAACATGCTGTACGCCGCTTTCTACCAGTCTCATGACCAAGAGTTGTTTGTCAGAAGTTTATTGGATGAGCTTACCAGTGAGCGCATCGAAGTAGACATGCTCGAATGGCATGGTCCGCGATTTAAACATCTCGACAACCGACTTTTAAGTCTCAAACTTGTGCAAAATGGCTTAACAAATGCTGTAATGTTTGGGCCACAACGCGAGGTGCTACAGCCTTCTGAGGTGCTTTACAAACGCCGGGTACTGATTGAACGTGGCAGTTTTCGTCCGATTACGCACCTCAACGTGGATATGCTGCACTCGGCGAGAGCACAATTTCTCGCTGAACCTGGCTCCGCCAATGCTGAACCACTTCCGCTGCTTGAAATTACGCTTAATAATCTTTTACAAACGGGAGCACTGGCGCATATCGATTTTGTCGCCAGAGCTGAAACATTGTCGGCCCTTGGGTACAGCGTGCTCATTTCTCGATTTCCTGAGTACTACCGACTGGCTTTGTATTTGCGACAATACACCAAGGAGCCTCTCCGTCTCGTGCTGGGCATAAATAGCTTCCTTCAGATGCTTAGTGAAAAGTTCTATGAGCATCTTGAAGGTGGAATTTTAGAGTCGATGGGCAAACTATTTCAACACGACACCAAACTCCTTATCTATCCCATGACCAGCGCCATGTACAAACTGTATGTGGCCAGTGTTGACGGATATCAAGACCTTCCGCCTCCACCGCGTGAAGGGCTGATAACAGCCGATACGCTCCCACTGCCCCCACGAATTAAACACCTCTATGAGCATTTACGCTCTCTGGGGCGCATAGAGCCAATTTCCGATTACAACCCGGCCTATCTTGAAATTTCTTCCCGCGACGTACTGAGGAAAATTCGAGAAGGCGACCAAAGCTGGGAACGTGACGTGCCAACTCAAGCCGCACGAGTTATCAAGGAAATTGAAATCTTGCATAGCTCTGAGCCGATTGAAAACATACCCTTAGGTACGCGTTAAGTCGCATATCAAGTCGGCTGTATTTCCACCGTATTCTGGGCTAGACTGAGCCCGATTGGACCTTGCTGCTGGCTTCATTTTTTTGGTTGCTGACGCGCGTATGCATAGTCCACCATCATTGATTGATGACAGTCATTCACCGATAAAGGTAGTCGCTTATGAAGGGAATTATTTTAGCCGGCGGGTCTGGTACAAGACTACACCCTGCTACTCGTGCGATCAGTAAACAGCTTATCCCTATATACAGCAAACCAATGATCTACTACCCCATCTCAACGCTCATGTTGGCTGGGATTCGTGACATCTTAATAATTACTACTCCTCATGAGCAGGAAGGATTTGTACGCCTGCTTGGCGACGGCAGTTTTATTGGCATGCGATTTAGCTATGCCGTGCAGCCTAAGCCTGATGGTCTGGCACAAGCATTTATTATTGGTAAAGAGTTTGTAGGAAACGACCGCGTTGCTCTGTGTCTTGGGGACAACATTTTCTTTGGACACGGGCTCACCGAACATTTGCAAGCCGCATCCAAACGCAGCTCTGGTGCTACCGTTTTTGGCTATGTGGTCAAGGATCCGGAACGCTATGGAGTGGTTGATTTTGATGCTTCGGGGAAAGCTGCCCATATTGAAGAGAAGCCGAAAAATCCGCGATCTAATTGGGCTGTAACTGGCCTCTATTTTTACGATAACCAAGTTCTCGATATTGCAGGGGCATTAAAACCCTCTCCCCGTGGAGAACTTGAAATTACTGATGTCAATCGAGCATACCTGTCTCGTGGATCACTGAGCGTCGAGCGCCTCGGTCGTGGCATTGCCTGGCTTGATACCGGTACTTTTGAGTCACTTTTACAGGCATCCGTGTTCATTCAAACCATAGAAGAACGGCAAGGACAAATGGTAGCCTGCCTAGAGGAAATCGCTTTTCGTATGGGCCTTATCAGTGCCAGCCAACTTGAAGCGCTGGCGGCCCCACTTCAAAAAAATAGCTATGGCCAATACCTGCTTGCACTTTTGCAAGATGGCAAATCTAAATAATCACTGTATTCGTGGGAGACCTTTACATGAGCTTTTTAGCAGAACTTGAGTGGCGTGGTCTCATTCAAGATGTCGTTAATCCTGAAGCAATTTTAAAATTAAGTCCCGGGACTCCGTTTTATGTGGGCATGGATCCAAGCGCTCCGAGCTTGCAAATTGGCAACCTTGTTCCCCTAATTGTCAGTATGCATTTGGGGCGCGCGGGGCTTAGTCCTCTTTTGCTTTTTGGTGGTGCAACAGGCTCTATCGGGGACCCTTCAGGCAAAAAGGCAGAAAGGCAGCTACTTGATAAAAGCTCTGTCGATGCGAATGTGGCTAAACATCAGGCCAAAGTTCTCGAAATTTTTGACCGTGCAAAAGTTAAGACAACTTTTGTAAATAACTACGACTGGACTGCCCCGCTAAGCGTTCTTGATTTTCTCCGCGACGTCGGCAAGTTTTTTACCATCAACTACATGCTGGCCAAAGAATTTGTAAAAACACGCGTTGAAGAAGACTCTATTTCCTATACTGAATTTAGCTACATGCTGCTTCAGGCCTTCGATTTTTGCCATTTGTATCAACATAAAAATTGCAAACTACAAATTGGTGGTTCCGATCAGTGGGGAAATATCACCTCGGGGCTTGAGCTCATTCGTAAAAAATTGAGTGGAGAAGCCTATGCCTTCTCATTTCCTCTTGTAACCGACAGTGCCGGACGAAAATTTGGAAAAAGCGAAGGTGGCGCCGTTTGGCTTGATGGAAGCATGACTAGCCCATATCGATTCCATCAGTTTTGGCTTAACGTTGATGATGCAAGCGTAGTGAAGCTTCTCAAAATTTTCACTTTCCTTCCTCAAGCAGAAATTTTGAGATTGGAAACAAGTGTGAGTCAATCACCAGAAAAACGGGAAGCGCAGATTGCGCTGGCCGACGCTGTGTGCGATTTGGTGCACGGACCAGAGGCCACCGCCAAAGCCAAGCGCAGCGCGCAGGTGCTTTTTGGTGGGTCACTTGAGGGTCTTTCGCGCGCGGATCTCGAGGAAATTTTTGCTGAAGTACCCTCAACTAGTTATGACAAACAAAAATTAAGCGGGATGAGCTATCTGGACCTTCTTGCCGAGACGAAACTTGTGCCCTCTAAGGGAGAAGGGCGACGCCTTATCACTAATGGAGGCGCGTATTTAAACAACGAACGGGTGACGGACCCTCAGCTACGGCTCCCTGAAGCTCTGGTTGAATCGGGGATGCTTGTTCTAAGGGCAGGGAAAAAACAATATCATCTTGTTAAAGCGCATGCTGCCTAATTCGAGACGAGCTATTCATTCGAGGATGCAGAGCCCCATCGCCTGCACAAATGTCGTATGAAACTAAGCCCAGGAAGCTTCGTCAAAATTAAAAGTCTTAAAAAAAGTGGGGTGCTATTAAGCATCGATAAAAATCGTGCCCGTGTGGCTTTGGGCGACTTACAAGTCACCTGCCGCTTAAGCGATCTTGTTGAATCTGACGAAACGCCATCCGCCCCCAAAGATCCAGCGGTGACGCTGCCTCGTTATAGCGAAAAACAAAAGCGTTCCCTTGAATCGATTGACCTGCATGGACTCACTGTTCGTGACGCCTTAGCTCAGCTTGAGCAGCATCTAAATCAGGCGATTATGGCTCGCATGGATAAAATTGAAGTGGTGCATGGGCATGGCTCAGGCCGCATTCGAGATGCGGTGCATGAGTACCTGGGCTCCGTATCGGTGGTACAACGTTTTGAGATAAATCAGTTTAATCCGGGCATTACTCGGGTCTACTTATAAGATGGACTCCCGAAGGCTCGCGGGAAGATGAAGCTGTTATTCCGATTGTGAGCTTTATCAAGCTATGGGACCATGTAATTAGAGTTAAGGTACCTTGGTCATGCGGAATCAAATCACCCGCCCTATTCTGCTTCGAATTCTTTTGGCACTAATTTTGTGCTGGGCTTCAACTGCATTTGCTGATCGCCGTGACTCTGAAGTTGGTGCCAGCCCCCGCAAACCGTGGGGCGATTTTGCGCTGAACAATGCCGAAGAGTATAACGACTCTCCTCCCTGGTGGGCTCAGGTACTACTGTGGATTCCGAATCGAATAATGGATCTTCTCGACATTTTTAAAGTCGACGTAGGTGTGGGGCCCTCATTTGGCGCTGTCGTGCGTGTCACTAAGTACGGCCAGGTAGGTTACCGATCTGTCAGTCCATTAAGTGTACGCATGGGCTTGTTTGGCCGTAGTGCGCCTTTTATGTTGGAGCATTCAAGCGAGCTTGGTTTGGGACCAGGCTTTATCCAGTCTCATGATAGAACAGTCTGCAAAGGTGAGCTCGGAGCTGGCGCAGATCTCTTTATTGCCGGAGCCTACGGCGGCGTGTGTATTGATGAGCTAATTGATTTCGTAGCTGGAATTTTCTTCTTAGATGTCTCTGGGGATGATTTAAAATAAGCTCTAGATGTGTAACTAGAATGTTGCAGTCAAGGACGACCAGAGCATTAAGGGAATTCCGATAGACGCCGTTAAAAATAGTACCATCACAATTGCCGGCACCCAGGGATTTGCCCCCAAGCGTATGCTGAGATGATTACATTTCATCCGCCAGCTTGCTCTCATCCGGACAGCGGCTACTTCTGTTTGGCCAACAATGCGCAAGGAGTCGGCCGGAGCTTCAAGAGCCGAAGGAATTGCCTCTGCTTTGGGAAATATTGTTTCATCAGCAAATGCAGCATCAATAGAAGCATCTAAATGAGTCAGCACCTGCTCATCCAAAAATCCATCAACACTGAGCACTTCGGGCTCAGCCTCTATTCGTATAGCCCCTTCTTCATGTAGTCGTAAAAATGCCTCTTGATAGGTAAAAGCACTCAACAGACTACACTCTCGCAAGCGATGAGGGCTTATGGGGGTAGCGCAGAGATCGAGGAGTTTCCTTTCGGCAAGCGACAAACCTGGAATTTCATTGCCGGTGGCCTGAACCTGCTTTTCTCCCGAACAAAGTTGTACGTAGCGACTTTGATCTTCGGCTAACGAAACAAAATCAAGCAACAACTGACCTACCGAAATAGAGGGAACAAAATTTCTATCTAAATCAAAATGCGTGCTCGAAAATTCAAAAGATCCATTATGGGCAAAATCAAGTTCATATAGTTTGTCGAGAACCCTATGCTTAATTGCTTCAACAAACTCTTTTTGGGTTAGTCTATTTTGACAAACTGGATCTGCCTCGATACTGCTCCATAATCCCGAATAATCCTGCACTTGTGCACCAAAGCCCTCTGGGCAAATTCCGGCAAGACGCAATCGACGGAGCACCTCTTGAGCTGGATTAACACCCTGCTCAAGCACCTCAGCAATTTTGCCCTGAATAAATAGTATTCTTATGGCACGTTGCGAATAGCGTATCTCAAGCGTTCCTTGACGGCGACGCTGCGAGACGTTGCGAAGAACCTCTACTAAAGTCTCTTTGGTAAGGTGTCCACTGAGCATGCTAACTAGTTCTCCAAATGAGCGCCGACATAACAGGTGCTTAAACTAAGTAAAATAAAGAACGATAGGTAATAAGGCATAAAATCGGGGAAGTTGTGCACAAATGCGATACTCTCGGTAGGCCAGGCCATAAGCGGCATGGCAAGAAAAGCGCATACAGAAAGGATGGCGGCACAGACCAGAGGACGGCCGCATAAAATCCAGGCGCCTCCCGGAATACATACCAATACTTTTCGCAATAATTGGGATGGAAATAAGTGAATATACGATGACAAAGGCGTGGAGCGAGTTTTGCGCTCGCGCACCGCAAAAAAGAGGAGCAAAATAAAGGATCCCATAATCGCAATTCCCGGCGGCTCAAGTCCTGGCATTAGAGCAAATGCAACGGCATTAAATGAATCACTGATATGCATGGTTGGCATGAGCGCCGAAGCCAAGACAAGGCGGAAAGGCAAAGTAATTTCTGCTATCGCCAATTGCGCCTGAGTTCCAAGAAGATCTTCACGCTTCTGCAACGTACGGGTCAGATCCGTATCTCCAGCGACAGCTTTCCCAAGTAAATCTCGAGCTGCTTGCGTATCCAGTAATTCAAATTTTATTTTTGACCAATTAAAATAATGTGCTGGAGTGGTTAGCCCCTGCTTCTCAGCAAGGCTCATAAGCTCATCAGCCGCTTTTGTGCGTCCACTTAAAAATGCCACGAGTCCACGCTGCGCAGTGGTCCAGGGCTGTTTGCCTAGAATCATCTCGGCGCGCAAAAATGCGTTCTCAGCACCTTCATAGTCACCATTACGACGTAACGATTGACCTAAGGCATAATGCAGAGCCCCATCATCATTGCGTTGCATCGAGAGCGCTTTGAGTTTTTCAGGAGCGCCGTGATGATAATCTCCTGAAATGGTGTCAATCATCGCCTGTATGCCAGGATTATCGAGCCAGCGTTCAAGACTTTCACGAACTGGCACCACCGTGCCCCAGGCCACAATAAGCGCGCCCGCAAAAAAACCCATCCATCGATAATTTGGAAGCGTGACATAGAGCAGCAATGCCCACACGCTCAACGTCCATAGCGGTCCGAATGGAAGGGGAAAAACCAAAATAAACAAAAGCACCAAAGGAGCCAAAATCCCCCGAAACCCTGAGGGCAGCGGCTTTGAAATATTGCGAAGTGTCACCTCAATCTTACTTGCAAAAAGCAACATAAAGGCGATGAGGAGGCCCATACTGCCTGCAATTAACACCGGGTATAGGAGACCTTGGACCACCCGTAATGCAACGTTCGGATGCTGCCATACCCCTTTTAATATTTTCCCAACTATCGGCAAGATCGGAGTAGATGAGGTTTGACGCACCAAAGGCAAAGCCCGAGCTAAAACAAGTGGCGAGTCTGGAGAAAGTTGAAGTGCCTTACGCGTGTAGAAGGCAGCATCTGAATTTTTGCCATCGCGAAGAAATCGCCTTCCCTGCTCAAGAAAAAAAAGCGCATAGCTATCAAGAGCTCTTACATCTGCTCCAAGCTTAATGGTTTCAATCTTTAACACGAGCTCGTTAACTGTGGAGAGATCTTGGCGCAACACTGCCTCGAGCACTTCATCCCATGCCTCTTCTAATTGGATAAGAGGCAATACGGGGGTCACAACTGCGGCCTCATTGAGTGTTGCTTCAACCTGCACGTTCGGTTCTTCAGCAACAAGCGAAAGCGGCAAAAGCAGCAAAAGCACAAGCAGCGCTGCAACCAGATCACAGAATGTAATGTGCACCTTCATACGGCTAAGTCCAAGCTTGAGAACCGGGTTGAAAACGGGGACGCCCCAAACACACAAAAAAGTACTATTAATTCCCTACCCTTACTCTTTCGGCTTAATAGGCTCTGAATATGAGCTCTGAGCGCAACTCTTTAGCCGGCGTGCCACGCTATATTCTCTAGTATTATTAAATCGTTACCGCACTACCCGCACCTTTCCGCAACTTGTATTGACTCTCGCGCCAGCCCTGGCAGACTTAACCCTATGTCCCGGAAATCATTACCCCCTTTCTCCTCGGCACCTCTCAGCGCCTGCGCCGATGCCAAACTTGCTGCGCTTGGCTTTCTGAGTGACCCTGAAACGGAGAATACCCAGGGTCCACAGGTCCAACTCAGTATCGTTCCTAGGCCGAGGTTAAGACTTCAGGACCTTGCAAGTCCCTCAGCTCAAATTGAAACCTTTGGCTCAGTCCAATGGAATCAAGAATTTGTGCGTCTTCGAGAAATTGACCGGTTGCCTGGGTACACAGAACAGGGGCTACGGCTGCGTGAAAAGTTATGGAAAGAACTTCGTGCGCCTAAGTTCAAATTATTTCAGGAGGCTTTTTGCCATCTTGATGATTGGATTATCCCAAAAAGTTTACCAACCGCTTGCTCGCAGATCATCCCTGGCGACATCTCGGTACTCGCTTGCCTTGCAAGCCCAGAAAAAATTCGCCCCTCGCTTATAGAAGAGCTTCAGCTCATACCCCGCGATTTTGACTCACACCTTAAACTTTGGGCCCGTTGCAGCGTGGTTGCCGTTACCAGCCTCAAACTCTTTTGGGATAGCATGAGTCCTCTTATTCCCGGACGACATCAAGTACTAGTCGCCCACGCTCCAAGTTCGGCTTTACAACAATACTATCCAGCTCAACTTCCCCCATGTTCTCCGGATGCATTTGGCACTTTGCTTACCAAAGATGAATTTAAAGCAGGCACAAAGTTGTGCGCGCCTGGTCTACCGGCCTATACAAGTCGCAGTTGCAGTTATGAGGTGACCAAATTCGAGACGCTGCGTACCGATCCAACAACTAATTCTCTTTCGCAAATCAAGGCCCGCCTCTTCCACTTCTGGTGTGACTTTGACCGAGCGCAGTTCCTTTTCGGACGAAATTGGCGTGATGCCGCACTAGCCAGAAAAAGAGAAGTTTGCCGAGAGCATATTCGCGCCTGGTCAGACCGATTTGCTGAAATGCTCATTTTTTGCGAGCAAACGCAAGGAATCTGGGTGCATGACTTACGGAAAAAGCTAGACACCCTTTCTCATTTTCCATTCACGTCATGGAGGGAAATTTTGATGCAGTTAGTGCATCGCTTGATACTAAAAACTACTCAAGATGAGAAAAATACCGTAAGGCTCGTTCATGAGTATGTGCTTTGGTTCTTACAGAATTTAAGAGCTGACTGTGACAAAGCTGCAACACTTTTTAGCCTTGATCATTATCTTTTTAGCTTGCCTTTTCATTTTAACACTCAAACTTCCACAATCCCCGTAGGCCCTCAGGTTGATTCCATTCTAAAGCGCCTCCGCATTGACCCGGCTCCGCTTGCTTTTCTGCCCATGAAGCCAATTCCCCACTTACGAACACGCAGCACCGAAGCATATGCCCGTTTTGAGGCATCTTTGCGTCAATGTGATTCAGCACGGGCGCAAGAGTCCTTGGCCGATTACCGAGAGGTAATTTGCGAGGGAATCAGTGCCTTAAATTGCGGTGGGTCTTTACCGTAACAATAGCTACTCGAATAAGTCATCAACTGACTGAACTTCGATCTCGTGCCCCTCATCAACCTCGGCATCAATCGGCTCAATGTCGATATGAGAAAAGGGGGCAAGAAAATATTCAGCTAAAATATCAAGATATTCATTTGCACCAGGAGCCAATTCTTCGGGGTCGCGCAGTAAAGACGTTAAATTTACAAAGGTCTGTTTTGCAAATTCTGCCCTCTTGGAATCTGCCGCCATTTCGATTCCCATCTGACTAATTACATCAAGAAGTAATACGTTTGGCTCTCTTTGCACTGGTCTCTGAACTGCTGGTCTGGCAACGGCTGTCACCGGTGTCACCTTCAATGGCGCGTCGTCATGAAGCCCAACCGGTGCAGGCGCTTCAGGATTGGGAGTGGGACTTGGTGTTGGCTCGGCCTTCGCCTTGACCTTACATGCTGTAGCAAGTGAACGTAAAAGCGCTTTACAGGGAGTGCATTCGTCAAGCTCCTGTAAGGAAAACTCAACATGGCGCCCGAATACCTCACGGCGCCCATCCTGTTCGAGGTAATCACAGATGAGCTTAAATTGTTTGGCGTAACGGGTGAAAGCAACCGAGGGCTGTCGCTTTGGCTTGCTCGCCGCTGCATCTTCTTGGCCCACAGAGTCTGGGTCCGGGTCAAAAGCAAAAGCAGCTGGACTTGGGAAAAACAGACTCTGAAGAAAAAGCGCACAGAGACCTACACAGATTAGCTGCGTAAGCTGGGCTTGGTATTGAGCCAATCGGTTATTTCCCCTATTTTCCCAACGCATTCGTAAGATCCGCAATTAAATCGTCCACATCTTCAATGCCGACCGACAGACGCACAAGTCCATCAACTATTCCCAATTTCGCTCTATTTTCAGCCGGAATTGAGGCATGCGTCATAATAGCAGGATGCTCAATCAGCGATTCGACTCCGCCAAGAGATTCTCCAAGAGAAAATAACTGTACCTTCTCCAAAAAGCTCTTAGCAGCGGGAAGCCCACCCTTTACCACCATAGAAATCATTCCGCCAAATCCGCGCATTTGCTTCTTTGCTATCTGATGCTGTGGATGGCTTTCGAGTCCTGGATAATACACTTTCTCAACTTTTGGGTGCTGGGCTAAAAATGCTGCAATGCGCTGCGCATTTTCACAGTGCCTCTCAACGCGGACATGCAGAGTTTTCGTGCTCCGCAAGAGCAAGAAACAATCCCAGGGTCCGGGTACAGCCCCTACTGCATTCTGAATAAAGCGCAATTTGTCAGCCAGGACAGCGTCTTTAACCACTAACACACCACCAATTACATCTGAGTGCCCCCCGATATATTTCGTGCAGGAATGCGCGACAATATCGGCCCCCAAAGCAAGCGGAGATTGTAAATACGGAGTGGCAAAGGTGTTATCAACCGCTAACAAAGCACCCTGGGTTTTTGCAATTTGAGCAACCGCTGCAATGTCGATGACTTTGAGCATTGGATTGGTAGGAGTTTCAAGCCACACGAGTTTTGTTTGTGGCTTGAGCGCAGCCTTAGTTTTTGACAAGTCTGTCATATCAACCAAGGTGTACGTTACACCCATGCGGGCAAATACTTTATCAAAGAGTCTGAAAGTACCACCGTATACATCATCACAAAGAACCACATGATCGCCTTGTGAGAGCATTTGGATCACGCAGCTTGTCGCGGCACATCCAGAAGAAAAACAGATGCCGTGGCTTCCACCTTCAAGTGCAGCAATATTGGCTTCAAGAGCAGTGCGGGTAGGATTTATGCTTCGCGCATAGTCATGCCCCCCTTTCATTACTCCAGGACTCTCCTGCACATACGTTGACGTCTGATACACCGGCGTCATAATGGCGCCTGTCGTTGGATCGGGCGCCTGGCCTGCATGAATTGCCAGCGTTGCAAATTTACCTTTGGAAGTCATAGCTTTGGTATCCACTTAAAAATCTCAACGTTGCTTTGAGTAGCTTCGCGACAAATGCTCAATCAAATCGATTTTCGAAATAATGCCCACAAGTTTATTAGCATCAACCACTATCGCAACTTTGTCGGTCTCGAATATACGATACAACTCTTCAATTCGCGCCTTAGGGTAAATAAGACCGCCAATGGGCCTCGCAACCTCGCGAACAGCAGCATCTGGGGTCACATTTCCATTCTGTAAGGCATGAAGCACATCAACTTCGTGCACAATTGAAACAGGTTTCCCATGGGCATCGAGCACCGGTAACTGCGAAATACCATGTTCTCGGAGCCTCTGCACAATCTCCTTAAGCGGCTCATCAACTCCAGCGGTAACCAATTTTTTCTTATTCTCACCGAGCAATTGCTCAACTAGCCCCAAGTCTGGTCCTGACTCTAAAAATCCATGGTCTCTCATCCAAGAATCAGAAAGATACTTGGTAATATAACGTGAGCCAGAGTCGGTTAATACTGCTACTATAGTTTTGCCAGGCCCAAGTTCTCTGGCCATTTGGCAAGCCACATGCACAACCCCACCAGAGGAACCGCCGCAGAAAAGGCCTTCTTCACGCACCAGGCGCCGTCCCATTACAAAACATTCCTTGTCATTTACTTGGCGTATTTCATCAAGCGCTGAAAAATCGAGAGCATCACACAAAATGTCTTCGCCGATTCCTTCAACTTTATACACGTGCGGCGTAGGCAAGGTTTTGGTGTAAAAATAATGGTAATGCACGCTACCAATTGGATCGACGCCCACAATGCGCACTTTCTTCGTGCGCTCTTTAAAGTAGCGCCCTACTCCAGAGGCGGTGCCGCCTGTGCCTGTGCCCGCAAGAATCGCATCAAATTCGCCGTTAGTTTCATTCCAAATTTCGGCACCAGTACTTTGATAGTGGGCATCTATATTGGCTGGGTTGTGATACTGATTTACGTAGAATGCGTTGGGGGTTTCGCGCGCAATTCGCTTTGCGGTTTCGACATAATGTTCCGGTGAATCACCAGGAACATCGGTGGGAGTAATGACCACTTCTGCTCCGAAGCTCTTGAGCATGTTTACTTTTTCTGTGCTCATCTTGTCAGGCATCGTAAACACGCAGCGATAGCCCTTCACCGCAGCCACCATGGCGAGTGCAAGGCCCGTATTGCCCGAAGTATTTTCGACTATCGTACCACCTGGCTTCAAAAGACCTCGCTTCTCTGCATCCGCCACTACATGCGCAGCAAGCCTGTCTTTGATTGACCCTGTTGGATTTAAAAATTCGCACTTCACGAGAACCGTAGCACTATTGGCAGGGACCACTTTTTGAAGTTTAACGAGCGGGGTCTTGCCAATTGCCTCAAGAATGTTCTGCATATACTTCATAAGCCTAAGTCCTTTTAATTTCGTGTCGAACTAAGCAAGCTGTTATTACTGATCATAAGATACCTTATGAGCCTAGCACAAAGAGATTGGGTGCTGGCAGTTGAAAAGCCTAAAAAATGGCCAAGCTGAATTTTAGGAAAGACCGGGTATACGGCGTCCATTAAAAAAGAGGCAGCCATAAAGGCTGCCTCTTTTGAATGTTTTTCAGCGCTATTAGCCTTAGCTTGCAGCCTGAGATTTAAGCTCAGCCATTGCTTCTTTGCGAGAAAGCCTAATTTTGCCTTGGCGATCGATATCGATAACCTTAACCATTACCTCATCACCTTCTTGCAGCACGTCACTTACCTGACGCACGCGTTCCTCAGTCAACTGAGAAATGTGCACCAATCCGTCTGTGCCTGGAAGGATTTCAACAAAGGCGCCGAAATCTGCAAGACGCTTCACAACGCCACGGTAAATTTTGCCAATCTCAGCCTCTTGGGTAAGACCGCGTACGATATCCAAAGCAGCTTTGGCCTTTCCTTCATCGTTGCTTGCAATATTTACAGTGCCGTCATCGGTTACTTCAATCTTCACCCCACAAGACTCAGTGATTGATCGGATGGTTTTGCCTCCTGGTCCGATGATGTCACGAATCTTATCTGGATTAATCTTGATGCTCATGATGCGCGGGGCAAACTTGCTTAAGCCTGTACGCGCCTGATTAATCACCTCGGCCATTTGCTTTAAGATATACAAACGTCCATCACGGGCTTGGTCGAGAGCCTCAGTCATAATGCCGCGCTCGAGTCCTTTGATTTTAATGTCCATCTGCAAAGCAGTAATACCTTTTTCGGTACCGCAGACTTTAAAATCCATATCACCCAAGTGATCTTCATCACCAAGAATGTCGGTCAAAATGGCATACGCTGAGCCTTCTTTAATAAGACCCATCGCCACGCCTGCAACTGGTGCTTTAACTGGCACGCCTGCATCCATCAACGACAAGCTAGATCCACACACCGTAGCCATTGAGCTGGAACCGTTACTTTCGGTAATTTCCGATACGATACGGACCACATACGGGAACTCTTTTTCGTTTGGCATAATGCGAGCAACTGCTCTTTCAGCCAACGCACCATGACCAACTTCGCGTCGTCCTGGTCCACGCATTGGTTTTGTTTCACCAACCGAGAACGGAGGGAAGTTATAGTGCAGCATAAATGTCTTGGTGGTTTCACCAGCAAGATTATCTAAACGCTGTGCTTCGTCGGTGGTACCAAGGGTAGTAACCACAATTGCTTGGGTTTCACCGCGAGTAAACAAAGCCGAACCATGGCAGCGTGGTAAAATACCAAGTTCAATACTAATTGGGCGCACGGTTTTGCTGTCACGTCCATCAATACGAGTTTTCTCAGTAAGCACCATGTCTCGCACAAGCCGGTAGGACAAATCTTCATAGGTCTTGTCGATTAACGCTGCTTTTGAATCGGCGTCTTCGTCTCCTTCTTTGATAAGCTTCGTGTGCGCTTCATCTTTCAGGGCGCGCACTGCATCGCGACGAGCAAGCTTCTCTTTGACGCGAATTGCTTTTTTAATTCCGGGGGTGAGGAACTTAGTTGCTTCTGCAATAAAGGCCTCATCGCGCTGCGGTGGAGTTACTTCTAATTTTTCTTTGCCGCACTGAGCACGCAACTCTTCTTGCGCCTTAATAAGCGGCTGCATTTCTTTGTGTGCAAAGAAAAGAGCCTCAACAACTTCGGCTTCAGGCACTTCTTTCGAACCACCCTCTACCATCACAATTGCATCTTTGGTTCCAGCCACGATGTAATTTAAATCTGAGCCCTGAAGTTCAGCAAAAGAAGGATTGATCAAAAGTTTGCCGTTCACACGACCCACACGCACTGCGGCAACTGGACCTTCAAACGGCAGCTCCGACAAAGTGAGCGCTGCAGATGCGCCTGTCACTGCCAATACATCGGTGTCGTTCTCTGCATCAGCCGACAAAACGGTCGCAATAACTTGAATTTCTCGAGTAAAGCCTTCTGGGAAAAGTGGACGGCATGGGCGATCGATAAGACGCGACACAAGGGTCTCGCGCTCACTCAGTTTACCCTCGCGCTTAAAGAAACCACCGGGGATTTTTCCTGCGGCGTATGTTTTTTCGACATAATCAATCGTGAGGGGAAGGAAGTCGCCCTTCTTATCGGCACCTACACAAGCTGTAACGAGCACCATTGCATCGCCAAGCCTGACAAGTACAGAACCTGAAGCTTGTTTTGCTACTCGGTTAGTTTCGATTGAAAATGTACGCCCGTGAAGGGAAATTGAAACAGAATTCATGATATTGACCTCTTGTAACTTAAGATTCGCAACGTAAGCCTAGCCTCGGCTGGAATCTTTTAAATACTGTGAACAGGACAAACAACCGCTCGAGGACTATACACCCCGGCGGCCTTGCCCAACATATTCGAAATGTGGATTGAACAAACTACTTTCTCAAGCCAAGAGCTGCGATAAGCGCCTTATAGCGACCTACGTTCTCGTCCTTGAGGTACTGCAAAATCTTTTTACGCTTCGACACGAGAGCAAGCATGCCTCGGTTTGAAGAGACATCATTAGGGTGAGAACTTGAATGCTCGCTTAGGGTTGCTATACGCGAGGTAAGCAGCGCCACTTGAACCTCTGGAGAGCCGGTATCGCTCTCGTTCACACGAAATTTTTTTACTAGCTCGCTACGCACTTCCACATTTTCTGCTGCGACTGACATGTTGCTTATCTACTCCATTTACTTTTCGATTTACTTTTCAGTAACTACATTTTCGCCCCTGGCCTTAGAAGCCGTGCTTAACCGCCTCATCAAGACAAGCTAAGATTGGGGTGACACCGACCATCGGTGTCCGGTTATTTTTTAACCTTTGAATCGCTGCGGAGACTAACAAGGAAACCTAATGATGTCAAAGGTATGCACCAGGCAGGTTTATAAATAGCGTATCCAAAGAAGAAAAATAGTCGTGCAATTTCAGAGTGTTATAAGCATCCATGCCGATTAGGCTCTCAGCCTAGGGGTTTGGACCCCTGGCTAGTACCTTTCTAAAACCTTCCTCATCAAGAATTGGCACCGACAAAGCCTGCGCTTTATCTAACTTAGAGCCTGCTTCAACCCCTGCCACCACAAACGACGTCTTTTTACTAACACTGCCGCTTACTTTTCCTCCGGCTGCTTCAATTAAGGCTTGAGCTTCCTGCCTTGAAAGCGTGGGCAACGTACCCGTGAGTACAAAGGTCAAGCCAGTCAGCGGCCCCGTTGCCTGCACCTTGGCTGTTGCTGGCGTTACGCCGAGAGCAAGAAGCGCCTGAATTTCCTCAACGTGCTGCTGCTTACCAATGAACTCGTTGACCGCTGCCGCCGTCTCTTCACCAATATCGGGTATGGTTTCTAGCTTAGCGTGCGTCAAACTTAAGAAGCCGTGAATATCGCAACTGGCCCTGGCCAAGGTTGCGGCAGTGCGCTCGCCTACATGCCTAATGCCCAGCGCAAAAATAAATCTGGCAAGTGGGCGCGACTTACTCTTTTCAATAGCAAGCAAAAGTTTATCTGCAAGCGCCTCACCCATACGCGGAAGCTCAAGAAGCTGTGCGCGAGACAGCGAATAAATTCCAGCCAAATCACGCACAAGTCCCCGGGCAACAAGAATTGCCACCCACTTTTCACCCAGCCCTTCAATATCCATTCCTAATCGTGAGGCATAATGCAGAATGCGCTGCTCTATCCTCGCTGGACAGCTTTGGTTTACACAGCGACTG
>JBIKUD010000066.1:0-12109 GCA_044347745.1 Bdellovibrionota bacterium | reverse complement strand
CTTTTACGCCGCAAACTAAAGCGATGTCTTTCTCACCACGTAACTTGTCCCACGCTGGAATACTAGATAGTCATGCTCAACCGAATAGGTATCGAGGTTGACCCGTACTCTCGTTTTGTAGGCCCAGTCAGAATCGAGGAGCGCATAGCGATCTTGTGACGGTGCAATGCTCACAATAGTGCTCGCCAAAATTGCACGGCGTGGGAATCGGCCTACCTTGAACATATGTGCCTGAATTGCTTCCAGCACAGCTTCGCGGATTGCCGGGCTTGCCTCTTCGTTGGACTGACGCTGTGACTCAGAACGAACAGGAGGCAGTTTTAAACTTGCCCGTGCTTCTGAATCGCCCATAAGGGTAGGGCGTGAGGAGCATCCAAAACTAAGGACGGTTACAATTAGGAAACCGAGTACTTTTGAGCGCATAAGCCAGGCCTACTACAAAAAACGAGTTTAAATTTCTGCGACCGCAGAGTATCTCATGCTCCCAAAACTAACTCAAATTACAGGCAGAATACCTTCATTAAATGCTGTAATTGCAGGGCGTTAATTGATTTATCAACAGAATATGCACAGGCTGTGGGGAATCATTCACCCTTATTTAAGTTCTTGGCTTGAAGCGGCTAGTAGATCAGGTTAAGCATGAGTGTTGGATAACATATTGAAGTTTAAGCAGTTTTAAATGTAATACTTTTAAATTTTAGGTCACACCTAAGAAAAACTCGTGAATAACTGTTTCAGCACGTCGGAGTAGTTCGCATCCGACGGCAGCAGAATGGAGGCGCTTGGTGTGCTGGTCCTTTCGTAGGGGGAATGTACCGTGGTTAATGTGATAGAAGGGCAATTAACGGCAGCAGGAATTAAAGTTGGTATCGTGGCCCCACGGTTTAATAGCTTTATCGTCGAGCCCCTTCTCGCCGGAGCGCTCGATGCGTTTGTGCGACACGGTGGAAATAAGAGCGATGCAACTGTGGTGCATATTCCAGGGAGCTTTGAGCTTCCGCTCACCTGTCAGCGTTTAGCTGAGACAAAAAAATTCGACGCTATTGTAGCACTAGGTGCCATCATTCGTGGCGCGACAACTCATTATGATCTTGTATGCGCTGAAGCTTCAAAAGGAATTGCTCAGGTGTCGCTGCAGATCGGAGTGCCAATAATTTTTGGAGTGGTAACCACCGACACAATTGAGCAGGCTATTGAAAGAGCAGGAACAAAAGCTGGCAACAAAGGCTATGACGCAGCTATGGCGGCCATTGAAATGGTGAACCTGATGAAACAAATTGGGCGAGGGGTTTCGCTATGAGGTCTAGGCGAAAGGCTCGCGAAGCCGCTCTACAATGTTTGTATCAGTGTGATACGCTCAGTGATTGGCGCTCTGAGATGGTGGATATGTATTTCAAGATCTTCAAGTCAGAGGTGGCTGAAGTTAACCCAGAGAGTCTTTCGGCAGCCGAGCGCGATAATCTACAGTTCGCACGTTCCCTTATAGAGGGCGTTCTAACTAAGTTTGAAGAAGTTGATGCGCTTATCACTGCTGCATCAACAAACTGGAGCATTTGTCGCATGAGCCGCGTAGATCGCAACATTCTGCGATTTGCTACTTATGAAATGGCATTCTGTTCCGACATTCCCCTGAATGTTTCTATTAATGAAGCAATTGAAGTAGCTAAAGCATATGGCACTCCTGATTCCCCAATGTTCATTAATGGAGTTCTAGATAATATTTCCAGCACCCTTCAGCGTGAAGAGTCTGGTGTCGTAAAGCTGGTTTCTCGTTCTCAGAAGATTGCAGCAAACGGCTAGATAGGTTTCTGAAACTGGAGCAGGTCACGGGTGACGGGCTAACGGGTTTACAGAAAACAGGCCAACCGAGAACTGTTCAAGGGGAACAGAAGACAGGAGGCGCGCTTCTGAAAAAAGTCGGGCCTCAGCCCGTATTCCGTAAGTTTTCCAAATTGGGTGGCCACCTTTGTAATCTGCGAATGATAATTTACCACAGAGAGGGAACTGAGAGGGAACCAAGAGCACAGAGAGGTAAATGGTACCCGAAATTATAGAGTAGGTTTAGAGCTTCTAATCTCTGTGATCTTCGTGAGCTCGGTGTTAAATATTTTTTGGTTTTAATCCCTTCGATAAACTCAGGGTAGGCCGGGGTAAGCGAAGCAGGGCCTTATTTTTTAGGCACCGGATTCTGGTTTCTGAAACTAGAGCAGGTCACAGAAAACTGACTAACTGGTGTACAGAAAACAGGCCGACCGAACAAGGCAGAACCGAAACTGGCCCACTGAAACCGCAGCAGGCCAAAGTTGACTGACAAACGAGTTAACTAAAACTATTTAAACGCTGCAGCTTCGTAGCCAATTTTTATTTCTGCTATAGACCAATCATACTGTCTATCCTCACCAATTTGCTCAAGGAGGATGCAGTGAGTGTTTACGCCTTTAGGAAAAAAAACGCGTCCGCGGTGCGCCGGCTCGTAATAGGGGTATCCGAGGCGACTTATCCCCATGCCTCCTTGCCAGTTTCGAATTTCATAAAGCACAATTTTTTGATTCAATTTTTCTAGAGTCTCATCTTTAGAATTTGGGCAGCTTTCAAATGTCGAAACCCGAAGTCCTCTTGGGTAATCAGTGAAAAAATTGTGGGTGTGCATTTCAATTCCCCGAATTGATCGGGTATCGGCCAAATGTAACAGCAGCCACTCATTACCAAGCTGCAGTCCTTTTCCAGGGGACCAGCGTGTGGCCGGATCTCCATCAAATACCGAACTTCGTGGGCTATGCGGTTTCTCGTCTGACGCGAAAAGAGTTGCATCAGAAACGCCACGAAATTCTACTTTGCTAAGGTTTTGAGATTCCAAGGCAAGCCAAAGGCCTTGTTCGCTTAAGAGGCGATAGGATGGTGAAAAGACAAAAGGCTCGATGATCTCAGCCTGCTCAGGCGATAATTCTTGAAGTTCATGGAGCGGGTGATGACGCGATGGTTGAACGAGTTTTCCTGAAAGAGTGGATTCGTGGTTGGCAATAAGCAGGGTGCCAAGGGGAACAAGGAGCGCAAAGATCGACCAGCCAAGGCAGAATGGAACGCAGACAATCAAGAAAGCGCAGCCTAGAAGGGCGACGTCAACCAAAAAAAGACCGGGAATTATACGAGCCAGGGAAGCTAAGGGAGCTATGGCCGCGAGATTCGGGGGTAGCCAAAGGTGCAGGCTTAATAAAACTGCAAGGCAAAGGCTAAATAAATGGACAGGGGAGAGTTGATTGTTTTTGCGAGCACGTATGCATGCAAGGAGGCTCAGGGCGAGTAGCAAAACACTGTAGCCACCAAGCTGAGACTTAAGGAAAAGTCCATCAAAAGAGGGGATTGTGGGGCTTGGGCCTAGCAATGCATGCAGGGGAGCTGCGAGATTCTGAGTTGGTACCACATGCGCATCTTCCGGATAAGCCTGACCATTAATTGATGGCATGCTCCAGAGGGGCGCGCTTGAAAGTAGTAATCCAGTGCAAATTACTATTTTGGTAAACGCCGTATTTGCTGGTCGATTAAGCCTGTCAGGTAGCCATGAAACAGCTAGGGAAAGGCAAAAAAGTGCAAACCCTAACGGAAGGCTACTTTGACCGATCCTCCAACCCAGAAAGAGAACAAAAAGTCCTGAGAGGAAAGAGTCACGTCCAAGCAGTGCATTTCTTAAGGCGAGAACAAGCCACGGAATCCAGACGAGCGAGCGCCAAACAATAAGATCCCACCCAAACACCAGCCGCAAAGATAGAATTGAAAGCGTAGACAATAAAACCCAGCGAACAGGTGCCCCAAAGCTAAGCCATACAAAAATAATACCGAGGTGTAACACAATTGAGGTTGCGTAAAGTCCCGGATAACTGAGTTGTGCTGAGAACCAAGAATCCAATGACTCAAGTAAGGGATCTGGTCTCCACCACAAAAAGAGATTACTGCTGGGATTAATTAGCGCGTGCCAACCGGCTTTTTCAAAGTCTTTACTCAAAATTGCCGGCCAGTATGAGGGAAGCGCTGAGGTGATCAATTCAACAAGTAGGATTAGGCCCACTACACGAAACAGCAGCTTAGGGAGAGAGGAGTGTCGGACATTCATGGAGTATTTCCCGTAGAGAAGACTCGACACCACGTGCCGCAAGATTCAATCTTGATGGGTATATTGAGAGGGCAACCCCTCAAGCCAATCATATTCTTTCCGGTAGCGCTTGGTATGGGCGTGAGAGTGCAAGCTGTTGATCGAAGAAAGGGGAAATAGCTGAATTTAAGATCGGCATCTACTGTATCTAAACGAAGTGTAACCGAAGAGTTATCTTGAGACTCAATCAACCCAGCTCCAGAGCGAAAATAGGTAGGTTGGTAATTCATACGTTTAAAAACTGTAAATGGCCGTGCTTCACCTAATACCTGATATTGAGGCCGTCTTGAACGGAAATAGTCAACCCAGCGTTCTTCATGCGCAACGACAAGAGTTGCGTTGTAATCATCGAGTAAAGCTTCAATGGCCGCATCCCCTGCATCAACCACGGATTTTGGAAACAGCTCTTTATAAGTCCACTGGTCGTGAAATGGGCTAGAAGCCACAATCGGCACGCCCGTAAGCAGCGGGAGGGGAGCGAGGTGTCCATGTGCAAAATCGTGGAGGACAAAACCGGTAAATACAGCCCGGCCAAGCCCAGCGTGCTGGGTGATGAGCGATCGCAATTCTGCTGTTCTTGGGTTGGAAAAGTGAAAATGATCAAAACTCCTATTTCGCAAAAGTGAACCTGTCGCCAGCGGGCTTACCAGCACAAAAGACAAAGCCGATGCAGAAGCAATTTTTGATATTGGCGATCTTTTTGACAATGCAAGTAGTTGCTCAAGTGCTTTGGCACAAGGCAATGCGCTTACAAAGCAGAGCACTACGAGCATTCGGTCTAGTTCTAGCTGTGGTTTAAAAAGGGCGACCAAAGTGCCTAGCATTAACAGCCAAGCGAAGTGAGCGCTCCAAAAATTCCGTCGAATACCTCTCAATAGAGCGAGTCCTGGAAGGCAAAGTAGGATGAGCAAAGGGTTTGCAGAGACAGAGGTCTGCCGCAAAATTTTTTGACTGGCGCGCCCAAATTCAGCAAGAGTGGTTGGAGCAACTTCTATATGTGGCTTGCCGGTCTTTTTCTCCTGTTCCTCGGCCATTGAGTCATAACTTGGTTTGTACACTTGGATAAAATTGCCAACCTTCGAAACAGAGACAAAAATAAGTAGCCAGGAAAGATTAATGGCTAGGAGCGAGGCAGCATATACAAGGAATTTTGGGCTTCTCAGTAGCGATCGAAGATTAAAAAGCGCGAATGCAGCACAGGGGATAAAAATAAGTCCTGAGGGAGACCAGAGGAGCATGAGGGTGCAGGTGCAAATACTCAGAAGATAAAGGGCTCTCGAGGTGTCTTGGGGTTTAGAGATTATCCGCTGAAAAAGAGCCAGGTTTAACGGCACTAAAGAGGCAGAGGCTATAAAACCCATGGTCCCATATTTTAAGCCCCAACGATACCAAAGGAGGGAGGAACAAAGTCCGAGCAGAGACGCAAATAACGCTGTGCTCACTCTAAAGTGCAAAATGCGAGCAGCGATGTAGAAGGAAACAGAAGGCAAAAGGAAGAGGACAAGGGAAATTAAGATAGTGTACGAGTGCTCAAGAGGGAAAGCGTAGATAAACGGGGCAAACAACAAGAACACATTTAACGCTCCGGTGGCGAAGAAGTCACGCTGATCAATACCGGCGTTCCAGCCGGGATAATAAAAAGGAATGAACGGAAACTGCTCTTTAAGAAGCCACAATCTATATAAAAAGCTGGGATGGTCATCAGAGGTTAAGGTGCGTCCCTGAGCTTCCACCAGAAATGTGGTGCTCAATGCCATGATGCTGAAGATGGCGAAAAGTCTCACCCAGCCTAGTTTATGGTCACGAATAAGAAAGAGGGCGAGTAAAAAAGCAATCAATAATTCGCCCCGAATATGGGGGCCCTGAATGAGACTATAAGATTTTGGCAACCAGTCGATACAATAGAGGACGGGGAGTATAAGGGCAAAGCCGCGTGGATCTAATTTTATAGCCCTGCGTCCACCCATGTAGAGCGCAAACACAATCGGCAAAGCGGCGCATATGAGACTGTAGCGAGCAGCACCGAAGAGTTCTACGCCGTCGGCATTCCAAAATGAAATGCTACCCGCTAGGGCAAACAAAAGAATCAGTCCCAAACCGAATGAGAATAATATTTGGGCAGTATGGGGCCCAGTGACCTGCTTGTTCGGTGGGAGCATAACAAGGTATTCCCTAATACGACTTTCTAAAGATCTCGTCGTTCACAAAGCCCAGCTTACAAAAGTTACTAGCGCTAAAGAGAGGTAAGGCGAAGTGCATGGGTTTAACAGTGCCCTTACGCGGTCACTTTTTAACTGCTCAGAATATAGCGGCAAAAACTTTTGAAAACCACTATAGCCAATATTTTAAATGACCATCCCTGGTCAATTAAAAAGCGCTCCAAGCTCGATTGGGGCCTCAAACACCCCAACCTCACGTCGGGCAGGCTTTTTCTTGCTTTGCCCGAGCCAGTCCGCGCCATCCTTGGCGCGGCTAGATGGCGTTTTTATTCAAAGAATGACTTCTAGAGAACTGTTTTATTCTTGAATATCCGCGGTAAACAAAGTCATAGAGCCTTTGACGATACTCGTGAAGCTGTTCTTAGGCGATAGCTGAAACAGGATACGCGGAGAGTCCCTGTGTAAATTAGTTTGGTAAAATGTGGCGAGGTGTTGCACCCAGGCTTTGTGAAACTGTGCAGCATCTTGTGGGCTTTCCCAGGTTATCTTCCATTCAAGTGAACTTTGAGCACCTTTTGCGATAAACGTTATTGAGTCGCTCACCCATCCCTTAGCAGCCAGGATAGCATCCTCTTTGGAAATTGAACTTTCTAGAAGCGCCCGTATAAAAAACTCACCTAGAGTGTCCTTAAGCTGACCATTCTCAAACTTTTTCTTTATGTTGGTAGTAGGTGTGTTCGGATGTGTGCTTGTCGTCTGAAAGTGCCGTGGATAAAGAAGCTGCTTTGTTGCGCCTGGAGGCTGTTTAAATAAGGAATCTCGATCATGAAGGCGGTTTTGAGAATCCATAAAGGCAAAGAAATAACGTCCATAGTCATAGGGGAAATCTAAAATACGAAGGAGTGAGTTTGGCAACTCACAAGGAAGAGTAATGGGTGACTGAATGTTTTCGATTGGGTATCCGCGTAATTCACGAAACTGTTCTTGAACATACACTGCGTCCCCCTCAGCCACAGCTGCTGAAGCCAAATATCGGTCGCTCGAACTAGACCCGTCCTGGCGAAAGCCAGCAAGATTAAAGTGTTGATCTTGTAACGCATGAACAGCTTCATGCACCAATATCTCATCACTGGTGTCAGTCCAATTTGGCACAAATACAGTTTTTAGTTCTGGCTTATAAAAAGCGAGCACTGCTGATGCTGCCGAGGAAGATATGCAATCGGCATATGCGAAGTTTTTTGAAATGAAGCCTATGGTCTTTAGGAGAGATTCTTCGGCTTGGAGCAATTGGGGAGGGTGCTCGTCAAGAAATCCTTCGCTAAGTAGTGCAGTGAATTGTGGTTTGCCTACTTCTACACATCGTGTGTGCTCTTTTATTGATAGGCCACGAAGCTTCGATGCAAGCTCCAGTGCGCCGGCAAATCGCGCGCAGGCACCCTCGGCTACGACAATAGTAGGAAGCAAGGCAAAGGAAAGAATGAAGCAATTGAGGAGGCGCATGTGGGCATTTAAGCAGAGCGTTAAAATGATTGAGCGGCATCAACTATGTAAAATAGTGTCGAGTCTAAACCAATAGGTATAATTATGTATAGTAAATTCAGTATGTTGTGCCGTATGTTCTGCGTAGGGGAATCCCTTAAGTGATTGCTTACACTTGGCGACAATAGCCTGTAGTAACGAGATATGAGGGATACAGCCAACATGTATGTGCATGAAAGAAGGTTGGCTGCATGAAACGAGATTTAACTTCACTAATTTTATAATTCGAAATAATCGGGGTAAATTCGCGATGTCATCTGTTGAAAATCATCGTTCGCAGTCCAAAACACAAACCCAAATCATTACAAACGCTGGAGTTGACCAAGATCTTCAGTTGACTTCCGAAGAACGAGAACTCTTTAGATTTTATGCCGGTCAGGTGGCGGCGATACATAGGTCTCAAGCAGTTATTGAATTTGACCTTGATGGCACTATTCGTAATGCGAATGAAAATTTTTTAGAGGCTGTTGGTTATTCGTTAAACGAAATTCAAGGTAAACATCATCGCATTTTTGTAGATCCTGAATACGCGAGCAGCTCAGATTATAGGGCATTTTGGAAAAAACTTGCGAATGGAGAATTTGACTCGGGGGAATATAAACGAATTGGAAAAGGCGGGCGGGAGATTTGGATTCAAGCTTCCTATAGCCCAGTTTTTGATGAGGCAGGCAACGCTATTAGTGTCATAAAATTTGCGACTGATATCACCAAACAAAAGCTACAAAATGCCGATTTTCAGGGACAAATCGCCGCTATTGGTAAATCTCAAGCAGTAATTGAATTTGCGATGGATGGCACCATTTTAATGGCGAATGAAAATTTTCTTAAGACACTAGGATATTCTCTATCTGAAATTAAGGGTAAACATCACAGCATGTTTGCTGATGAGAATTATAAAAAAAGCCGTGAGTACACTGAATTCTGGGAAAAACTCCGTCGCGGAGAGTATGATGCAGGGCAATACAAGCGATTCGGTAAAAACAATAAAGAAATTTGGATTCAGGCTTCGTATAATCCCATACTCGACGCTGAAGGAAAGCCATTTAAAGTAGTAAAATATGCGACTGATATAACAGCTCAGGTAATGGTACGAAATGAAATTGGAGTTACGGCAACGAGCCTGGCAGCAGCATCTGAAGAGCTTACGGCGATTAGTCAGCAAATTGCAGCAAGCGCCGAGGAGACCGCCAGTCAAAGTACGGTCGTCTCTAACTCTTCCGAGCAAGTAAGTAAAAATGTGCAGACCGTCGAAACAGCGACCGCTGAAATGGTTGTAAGTATTCGCGATATTGCTCGAAGTGCCAACGAATCGGCTGCGGTTGCCACAAATGCTGTGGAAATGACCAAATCAACAAACGAAATTGTCACTAAGTTAGGGGTAAGTAGTTCAGAAATTGGTAAGGTTGTAAAAGTCATTACATCAATTGCTGAACAAACGAACTTATTAGCGTTAAACGCTACGATTGAAGCTGCTCGAGCTGGCGAGGCTGGACGTGGGTTTGCGGTGGTGGCAAATGAGGTCAAAGAGTTGGCCAAGGAAACTGCGCGAGCAACCGGAGAAATTGGGCAAAAAATTGCCGCGATTCAATCTGATACTCAGGCAGCAATAACCGCAATTGGTGGAATTTCAGAGATTATTAATAAGGTAAATGACCTTTCAAATACGATTGCCGGGGCAGTTGAGGAGCAGACAGCGACTACTAATGAAATTTCACGTAACGTCTCTCAGGCTGCGAATAGCACCAAGGAGATTACGGAGAATATCGGAGCAGTCGCCCAAGCTGCCTTGAGCACCTCAAGCGGGGTATCTCAGGCACAAATGGCAGCCACTCAGCTTGCAGAAATGTCAGCAACTCTCAAGAAGCTAGCGAATATGTGATCTGACTGCCGCATACTCCCATTAGAGTTACAAATACAAAAGGGACCAAAATGGTCCCTTTTGTATTTTCTGCGGTGAATTACTACTGAGAAATTCCACCAGCTCGAATTTGGGTTACCCCGAGTTGAGAGTAGAATGGATCAAAGTTGAATACTGCTTTGGCAAAATGCCCCAAAGCTTCCTCGTTGTTTTTGCGATGCAACGCTTCAAGTCCTGCATTGAGGTTTGAGCTGATGCTGTCGAGATCGCCTGGTGCAAAGTGAACGTAATGGGAGTTGTTCTCTTTCTTACGTGATTCATATTGCTGCAAGCTTGACACCATGTTTGCCACAGCGGTGAGAGTTTCCCCGCGTTCTAAAGCAATCAGTCCTTTTAATGCTAGGGAACGAGGACTGTCTTCAAAACGGTCACCAAGTCCGAGGCACTCAAGAGCTGAATTGGCGTCCCCATATCGCAAGAACATCGCGGCGAGGGTGTGATACGATGCTGCGGCACTTTCGTCGCGATGCGCAGCCCAGGCATGATGCGGGAAAATTTCTTCGATATTCGAGTTGTTAACGAGCAATCGAAGACAGCGGGCTTGTGCGCTTCGTCCAATAATGAACCGTCCTGCATCAATCGACTGTCCTTGACCGATTGCTGTATGGGATGACGTTACTTCCATGTCATCTGTCATTGCAGTAACTAAGAGGCTCGAAAGAATATCTGCAATAGATGCTCCTTCAAGATTACCCTTGATTAGTGATTTTCTGAAAGCGCAGCAGGCCAAGGGAAGTGGAGCTTCGCTTGAAATTATTGAAAGCAGAGCGTCAGCAGATGTTTCTGGTATGTTAAGCATATCAGAGCCGTGTTCAATTGGTGCGAACAAGAAGCCAATGTTCTTGTCGCTCATCTGTGATACCATCGATTGCAGCACCTCGGTGGATGGGGTGACTCGCGCATCAATCAGCATCAAGGTATCGCTTGTTGATTTCTCGGCAGCCATCTCTATGCATGAGGGCATCGAGAATTTCTGGCTATTAATGTGGGTGCCGTGTGGGAGTGCTTGAGCCCCAATGGTAATGAGCCCGCTACGTAGATCAGCAGGCACAGTTGCCATTGCATTTCCCATCTGCTCAGCGCTGGCGCCGTTCTGAATTACAATCACATTAACCATAAGCAAACCTCAGCAAGAGTGGAGAGCTACACTGCGTTAGACTGATCGTTTAGGAAACCAGCCCTCCATTAGCTTTCATGAGGATTAAGATGCGGAGAATGATTTATTAGCGCCTCTTTAAAACGATTTGACTGTAACTAATTGAAAAGACTAGTGAATAATTTTTATTTTTTTGAATCCTGATCTGCAAATTAGTATTTTTGGCTTGAGTTTTTTTGCCGTATTGCCGAGCACGGGCAGTTTTAGATTCGGAGTTGTTTTTCTGTCTGGCAGTGGATTTCGAGCAGCCAATGAAATCTCTTCAGTGGGGCCAAATTCTAAAAAATCTAACGAAATGATAATTTACCACAGAGTAGGGACTGAGAGAAAACCAAGAGTACAGAGAGATAAATGGCGCCCGAAATTGTAGAGGAGGTTTAGGGTTTCTAATCTCTGTGTTTAATGAGGCGAATTTTTCCTTGAGTTCTAGAAGTTCGACCCAATACTAAAGTGTAAACGTAGTGAGGGCTCTCCGTCTCTTTGGTTGAGTGGCGCACCAAGATCCATTCCAATCGGACCAATAGGTGAAAGAAAACGAAAGCCAACTCCGCTGCTATAGCGTAAGTCATCTACGGACGCTGATTCTTCTTGGAGATATACCGAGCCTGCATCAAGAAACGTGTGGATAGAAAGAGAATCAAGAATCAGGTAACGAAGCTCCGCACTTTGCGCAATCAGTAAATCTCCACCAATCACACTTCCGTCGGCCCCGCGTGGCCCTAGTGAATTTTCTCGAAAACCACGAATAGTGTTTCTGCCTCCTAGATAAAAGCGTTGGGTAATCGGCACCTGCGAGCTACGACCAAAAGTCCAGGTACTTGCGAGGCGGCTGCTTAACGCAAAAGAGAAGCGGGGGAGCAAAAGCAAGTCACCAGGCACTATAAAGGAGGCCTTTGCCCCTAGTCCGTAGTAGTCGGCATCTGAGCCGATAAGCTCGCTGGCAAGTTTATAATCGAAATTTAGGTTGAATCCGCGACGCGGATTGAGCGGATTATCCCGTTCATCGTAATTTAGGGTCCCTGAAACGAAGCTGAGCCGAACGTTCCCACTATCTTCTCCGCCAATTATGGCACCAGGCGAAACGTTTGAAAGATCCTCATACAAAACGGTGTGACCCATCGAGAAACTAAGGCGCTCAAAACTAGAGTTATAGAGGTATGAAGCCAGAGAGATTCTATCAAGGTCAAATT
>JBIKUD010000057.1:0-14814 GCA_044347745.1 Bdellovibrionota bacterium | reverse complement strand
GCTTGCCATGGTTCACTCCCCTTTCTCTTGGATTTACGATCTCGTGCCTCACAACAAAGTAATGTCGGAATGAAGATCATCGTTGGGTACGACTCTCAAGAGAATCTTATTAAGATGGCCAACAAAATTGGTGGGCTGGTTCTTTTAGATGAGAATGAGGCTTTCGTACGTGGAGTTGGCAGAACCCCCGTTCCAGCTTGGTGGGTAATCGATAAAGCCGGCTCCATCTTGTCGAAAGGTACCGGATTAGGAGTATCAGGGGGCTCGGCTGAGGAGAACTTTAGGTATTTTGTTAAAAGGCATCTACGGCTAGAGCGCGCTTTTGGGTTGGACAAGGAGGAATTTAGGCGATGAACAGCTCGCAACCCAGCATGAGTAGCGATCCACTAGTATAAGCGACCCACTAGTATAATAGTGCAGTGGTACCCCCACTATTCACTTGTTAAACACAAAGAAATTGCGGACACCCTACTTTTATACACCCGGCCCCTGACATCACTAAGACCACACCGCACCTAGTACTTTAAGCTTTTTTAAGTGGTTTTCTATATAACATCAACAACTTAAGCCTATGGGAACTTACGAGAATTGTAGTTGGGACGCACCTCCGGCCAGCCTGCACCTCCGGCCAGCCTTTGCGCCAGTGCCGCTCGTAAATATGCGGCAACTAGGTGCAGACCCACAGGAAGTAAACGGGTACGGTCGCTGTTTTTCCCTTAAGCCCTCCACTCGGCGCCACAGCAGCATTGCTTATTGGCACGGCGCTGGATGAGATTGAAAGAACCAAGAAGCGCTATGCGTTAGTTACCATGTGTATTGGTTTGGGCATGGGTATAGCGACGGTGATTGAGCGGGCTTAGGGGTTCGCAAATCAACTGGCAATTAACTGCGAATTATTGGTAGAGTCTCGGACCTTGGACGCTGTGACAGCGACCTCGGCAAGTAAGGTTCTCCACCTGCTTAGTTGAGAATGGGGCAACCTGTTTAAGACTGGTGGGCGGGGCTTTGCTAAGATGCACAGCAAGTAGCGGCGAGCGAAAACTGTATGCGTTCAGCCCGAAAGTTTCAAACCAGAGCGGTGAAATGCGATGACGGTGAGAAACCCTGGAAAAAGGATCGAGCTGAATGACTTGGCGCCAATTAGATACTGGCGCTTCATGACGCCCCGAGGATTCGTGAGGTACCGACCAGAGATTTAGGTTTCTGGTCGGTGCCGGTTATTTATTTTTTGAAGGTTATTTGCAGCAGGTCGTTATCAGAGCGCGCCAAATTTTGCCTAAAACTAACCATCCATTTCGCACGAACCGTTTGCGCACTTTCTGCCGAAAATCTTTCCAATCGGAATTCGATACTTTGCAAACACAAGATAGAGCAGATCAAACATTTGCTTAAGGCCCGGCCAAGCAGTAGGCGCTAAAAGCCAGCCAAGACCAAGCTGCTTGTAAACCTGGCGAAATACTTCTACGCCGCGCACTATCGTGCCGTCTGCCATCATTCCGTGAATCAGTCTATTTGGATCGGTAGAAATTCCGTATTGGACAGGATCAAAATCTGGAGAGGCTGTGCTTATAAATCTGATGCGCTTATGGACGTCACGTTTCATGAGGAGCGCTACTTCTCTACTGCAAAGTGGGCAGTCGCCATCGTAAAACATGGTAAAAGCAAAACTATTGGAAATGTCGGTGTTCATAAGCAGTATTCTGCCAGATTTAGGGAATAAGCACGAACTTAATCTATATATTTACAGATATCGATTAATATGCAATACTATAAATATACAATATGATTTCAGATACTTACAAAGCTCTTGCAGATGAATCTCGGCTTAGATTGCTGCATATCTTAAGCAAAGGGCAGTTTAACGTCCAAGAACTGACCGCACTTCTTGGCAGCGGGCAATCAACAGTAAGCCACCACCTCAAGATTTTAAGCGCCGCAAACCTGCTGGCCGCACAAAAACAAGGCACTTGGGTTTATTACTCACTCGGCTCAAGCAATCCCTCATCTCTTGCTCAAAAATCGGCAGCTCTATTTTTAGAAAGTCTTAAAGAACCAACAACCGAGCACGAAGTTTTTTTACAAGATCTTGCCGCTACGAACGAAGTGCTGAGCAAACGTCGCGATCAAGCCCGGAACTTTTTTGATTCTGTCGCCAACAAGTGGCATGACATGCGTGATGAAGCCCAAGGGAGCGAGTCGTTTTTTGAGTTAGTGGCTTCTCGCATACCCGAACACGCAACACTTCTAGAACTGGGCTGCGGCTCTGGCGCCTTTTTTGAGCATGTACTCCCCCGACCAGGAAAATCTATTGGCGTTGACTATTCTCAGGGGATGCTTGCCGAAGCAAAACAACGCCTTGGTACAAAGGCACATGAAGTTGATTTTCGTCTGGGCTATCTTGAGCATCTGCCAATTGGAGATGAAAGCGTAGACTACATGGTGTGCTACATGGTGCTTCACCATGTAGCAGTACCATTACATGCACTGCACGATGCGTTTCGCGTGCTCAAACCCGGCGGCAAATTTATTATCGTTGATCTTATGCGCCATCAAAATGAACTTATGCGCGAACGATATGCAGATCTTTGGCTCGGATTTGACCCGGAAGAAGTAAAAAGCTGGGCATTTAGCGAGGGATTCTCTGAATCAAAACTCGAAATTTTGAGCCAAAAGAAAGATGTTTTTTTAATTACTTTAACCAAGCAAGAGGATGCATCATGAAAGACACATTAAAGGACTACAAAGTTGCCGATATCAGCTTAGCTGACTGGGGCCGCAAAGAAATTGAAATGGCAGAAAAAGAAATGCCAGGTCTTATGTCTTTGCGCCAAGAGTATGGCAAGACCAAGCCACTAAAGGGTGCGCGTATTGCTGGCTCCTTGCACATGACTATTCAAACGGCTGTGCTTATTGAGACCCTGACTGAGCTTGGCGCTGAAGTTCGCTGGTCAAGCTGCAATATCTTCTCGACCCAAGACCATGCTGCTGCTGCAATTGCTGCTGCTAAAATTCCGGTGTTTGCTTGGAAAGGCGAGACACTTGAGGAATACGACTGGTGTATTGAGCAAACTTTGTTCTTTGGCGACAAAGGTCCCAATATGCTCCTTGATGACGGCGGCGACCTGACTATGATGGTGCACCATAAGTTCCCGCAGCTACTGAAAGACATTTACGGAGTCTCTGAGGAAACTACCACTGGCGTGCATCGTTTGTATGAAATGCACAAAGCCGGAACCCTCAAGCTTCCTGCTTTCAACGTGAATGATTCAGTAACCAAATCCAAGTTTGACAACTTGTACGGATGCCGCGAATCGCTGGCAGACGGGTTGAAGCGTGCGACAGGCGTTATGCTTGCTGGCAAAACGGTGCTCGTCGCTGGTTACGGAGATGTGGGTAAAGGCTGCGCACACTCGATGCGAAGCTACGGCTCACGAGTAATGGTGACCGAAATCGATCCAATTAATGCGCTTCAAGCATCAATGGAAGGATTCCAAGTTGTCACTATGGAAACGGCAGCACCTATTGCAGATATCTTTGTGACTGCAACCGGCAACTGCGACATTATTACCGCCAAACATTTCTCAGTCATGAAAGATCAGGCCATTGTATGTAACATTGGTCACTTCGACTGCGAAATTGACATGGCTTGGTTAGAGAACAACAAGGAAATTAAGGAGATCAACATTAAGCCACAAGTTGATAAGTTTGTGTTGCCAAATGGACACGAAATTATCGTCTTGGCTCGTGGTCGTTTAGTAAACCTTGGCTGTGCTTCTGGACACCCAAGCTTTGTAATGTCCTCATCCTTCACCAACCAAACCCTTGCCCAGATTGAGCTGTATGTAAATCGTGGCAAATACCAGGTAGGCGTGTACACCTTGCCTAAGAAGTTAGACGAGAAAGTTGCTCGCTTACATCTTGGAAAACTTGGGGTTGAGCTTACAAAACTGAGCGATAAACAGGCTAAGTACTTAAACGTTTCCGCAGAAGGTCCGTTTAAGCCAGAGCACTATCGTTACTAAGTATTTCCTTACGTAAAAAGGGGCCTCGGGAGGGAAACCTCTTGAGGCCCCTTTTATTGGTACGTGCATCTCGATATCAAAATAGGAGTGACGAAATTAATTTATTTGCAAGATCAGCAATTTTCTTAGAAGCAAAATCCCGGTCCATACCGAAGCGTGAATATGAACACTTTTTGTCTATATCTACCCAAGCTGGCCGCATCATCCGCGGTTCATGCAGCGCACTATGCCCGCTGGGGCACCATTCAACAGGGCGCCCAGGTGGGTTCTATGACCCCTGCGGGTATAGACGCTCAAATTCCTTCATACAATTTGGTACGGGTAGAAGTTATTCAGTAGTCTGCATTCGTTTCAGCAGCCCCCCCCCTTACCATTCATTTAAGAATCAAACTCCAAGAGCATAGCCACATTGGCCCGGCGAGGCTTCGCTTGGTGGTCCTTTTTCAAGAATAAAATTTCAATCGCAAAAAGAGTAAGCGGATTCGGCTTCTGAGCCGGATGCAGACGCCTGGTTAAAGGTTTTGCGGGCAGCTTGTAGCTGCTTGCAGTCTTCATTCGAGCTGACCCGAGCTTTTCGGGCAAATTCGAGGTTTTTTCATGGAAAACTCTGCAACCAAACTTGCAGAAACAACCGGAACCTTGGAGAAAAATTTGCGAAAGTCCGCAATCGTGCGAATCGGAATGGGAGCGCTGGCGCTCAACATGCCGACCATCACGCTGCTGTGGCAAGAAGCAAAGTTCTCCATGTTCCAGACGATGCTGCTCCAAGCCATCTTCTCGTTGTGCATGGCGGCAGCACAGATGCCAACCGGATACATCGCGGATCGTTTGGGGCGCAAGCTCTCGATGATTCTGGGTGGAGCGGGGCTCATGGTGGGCGACCTTGTGTACGCTCAAGGCAATTCCTTCGGGGATTTCCTTTGGGCGGAGGTCTTGATGGCTGTGGGCCTGGCGTTCATGTCCGGGGCTGATGAGGCCCTGCTCTATGATACGCTCGCGGCTCTCGGCCGTAAGGACGAGTTCACGAAGCGTTGGGGAGCCTACAGCGGATGGGCATTCATCTGCGCGGCGATTGCCACTACTATGGGAGGACTCGCGGGTGCCTACAGCATCCGATTGCCCTTCTATATGACGGCAGTGGCTGCGGGGTGTCTGATGCTGATTAGCTGTAGCCTGGTCGAACCAACACGCGAGACACCGACAAGCAACAACTGGAGGGCCATTTGGCGTGATGTCAAAGAAGTCTTCAGGCTTTGCCTCGGTAACAGCGAACTGCGCAGGCTGACCTTGTTTGCCGCATTTTTGATGGGCATCAACAACGCCACCCTGTGGATGTACCAACCGTATCTCCAAATGAATGGAGTTGCGGTGGGACTGTGGGGAGCAATCTTCGCAGGCTTCAACTTGGTTGCTGCATGGTCCTCGCAGCGGGCAAATTTGGTGGAACGCATTTTTGGCGCGCAGGCGCTGACTAAGCTTCCGCTATTCTTGACCACGGCGAGTTACCTGCTGCTTGGCTCTTTGGCCGGATACTGGAGCATTGGCTTCGCGCTGCTTCAACAAGCAGTGCGGGGATTTTTTCCAGTACTCGTGTCACGCCATGTGAACGACCGTGTTGATGAAAAGCTACGTGCGAGCATCGCTTCGGTCCGCAGCATGGGAGAGCGTCTGGTGTATGCACTTTTAATTCTCCCGCTCGGCTTTCTGGCCGATGCACAGGGAATCAATTGGGCACTCAACCTAGGCGGGCTTGCGACGCTGCTGTGCGGAATGCTGGCGCTGTGGGCACTCTCATCGAAACGTGGGTGATGTCCAGGTCATGACAAGAATCAAAGCGGGGCTGGTAGGCACCCCCTACCGGTCCCGCTCAGATTCACTAAAGGTTTTGAAAATGTTTAAACCAGGCGTCTGCAACTTACCGTTGCATACGGACACTTTGAAAGTTGCGATGGCAACTAGCGCATTTCCCTAGTTGAGAGGGACTAGATGCAAGACACGTATCTTAGGTTAAATCAAAAAAGACGCGGGACAAAAGCGAACCAGACGGTAACCTTGGGTAAATGGAATTGTGAGCATAAGTCCTTCAACGTCTTTGGTGTTGCTCTATGAGAAAATGCACAATACTTTCGTATTCAACATCATAGTACGTGGCTTGCAGCTCGATGCTGAAACGCACATGCACTACTCGATGAAGCGCAGTTTCTACACGAGACAACAATTGCTTCGAGAGCTCCTCTTTAGACAAGCAAGAGACCCCTAGTGAACTACCCACTGCCTCAACGAGCTCTTGATACTGCTGCTGAATAGTCTCACGCCATTTTGCTCGGCATCGCAGCCAACGCTCCACATCGTGAGGCGCTTGCGTGCGTAGCCAGAAGCTAAAATAAACCCTTGCCGTAGCCTTTACCCCAAAACACTGGTGTTCAAGCTTGAGGTTCAGGTTTCGGCAAGGCTTGGCGAATACACATTGGAGATCCGTCAACTCTTCGATTTTACCACGGCGAATTTCCTCATCATCCCGAAGGATAACTGGATCTTTGCCACGATACCCGAAGTAGAAAACGTCATTCGGCAGCACGTACTGATCGTAGCGACAGGTGTACCAGGTATAGATCGCTCCAATCTCGAGGCAAGAGAAAAAAGTTATGGCGATTCCTGGATACGTGAGTACACCAAAGCAAGCCCCCAGAATACTGCCAGCAAGCAGCAATCCGCCAAACACCACGGCGACAAGTCGCTGGGCGTTGACGCTCTCCTGCGACTGCACGCGGAAGAACTCTGCAGGTCTGCGCTCTGCAATCTCTTCGAATGGATTAATTTGCATAGAACGATGCTTGGTAGATGCACCAAGCAGAAACGAGGAAGAATTTGGACTGAGAACAAAAAGAACCTTATTGGTTCGCTTTGTCCCACGAGGTTATTGACTTAATAAGTCAATAACCTCGTAAGGCAAGAGAATCTCGTCTACCAGCAAATAGGTGAATTAAAGATCAAAAAGATTGTAAGAACAGAGCAAGCCGCGAAACCAACGAGACACATAAACTAACAAACGCTCTGTTCCACAATCAATCTCGAACTACGCGCGGCTACTTCCTGGGTACAGAACGAGCACTAGCCAGCATGAGCACGAGCACACCTGCCAAACCAAGCTGCCAGGCGTTGGTGTAGGTCTTGTTCCATTGCATGAGCAATGCAAGTCCGAGCCAGACCAGCACTGCAACGACAAGGCCCCAGTTGACCTTGAAGGGCATCTGGTCCTGGTCGGAAGCCTGGGAGCTAGGAACGGGGTTCTGAGGCATTTTGTTCATGGATCGAAACGAGAGAAGGTCTAGAAAAAGACAAAGAAAACCTTTACGGCTTACTCCGTCTTACGCGGCAAAAGGCGCAGTGCACCAAAAGCCGTGTAAGACGGAAGCTTATTAATAAAGTCTACCCAAAAGAAAAATATGAAAATTGGTATCCAATACTTAGCTGGAGAACAGCCTGAATGATGCGCTGCTAAGCGACCTAGAGCGGCAAAGCGTGAAATTCAGGGTTCCTTATAGGAAGCAGGAAACCACAAACCGAGTATGCGACGAGTATACTCCTGCGCTAAAACTTAGGCAAAGGCGGGCAACGAAAATTTCTAAATATATTTAGCGAGTTAGCAGGGGCCAGCCTAGGATGGCGTGCTCGGCGATCGAGCTTGGAGCACTCTCATACATGCCAGGGGATGGCATGTATAAGATGAGTTCTAGTTTCGGGAAACAGATGTGGCTTCCAAAAAAGTAGTTTCAAGGCTCTTAAGCTCACGCACTTCTAAAACTCCAACTCCTTTGCCAAGTAACCAGGGCAGCAATTTGGCGTTTATGCCCGCAACTTCAGTTTGCCCACGCGGCAAACGCAAAAGCAGCGCAGAGTCAGTCTCAAGTCTCATTTCAATTCCTGGCAGCAATTCTTTTAGTGCTTCTAGGTTTTCAGGCAATTTCGTCGCTAAAATACGCAAAGTAATTGAACCAGAGGCAAGCATCTCTGACATTGGCCCCTGTTTAACCAACCGACCCTTATCTACCATGCAGCAATAATCGCAGAGTTCTTGCAGCTCGGTTAAATTATGTGAACTAATGAGCAAAGTCGTTCGCCCTCGAACCGCTTCAACTACCTGCCGAAACTCGGCTTGCATACGAGGATCTAGTCCAGCAGTAGGTTCATCTAATAATACCAGGGGTGGATTTCCAATAAGCGCCTGTGCAACTCCAAGGCGTACTCGCATCCCGTGCGAAAGCTCGCCGGCTTTGGCATCTGCCTTCTCTAATAGCTTAGTAAGCTGAAGTACACGACCAACTTCTATTTTTGCATCTGAGGGATCCATGCCACCAAGACGCGCAAACAACTCAAGTTGCCTCGCCACACTACGATCTTCAAAATACTGCATATCTTGAGGCAAAAGCCCGATAGCGCCCCCGGTAAAACGATATTCAGAAATATCTTTGCCAAATACCGAGATGTGCCCAGCGCTTGGCTTAATAAATTGACCAATCAAAGAAAAAGTTGTGGTCTTGCCAGCTCCGTTGGCACCAACAAAGGCAGTCACCGATTTGTCGGGCACACGCAAAGACAACCCATCAACCGCTTTTACTCGGCCAAAATTTTTGGAGAGGTTCACTAACTCAAGTGCTGGAGTACTGCTCATACTTCCCGCCTTAAAAACCCTAAAAGTCCACACCCAAAGAACAGGATTGACCAAAATAAATAGCCGAAAAATGCTGCAGTTGGATAATGCTCGAAGGGCGCAAAAAGTCCGTAGACGAGGTCCCCGGCAAGAGGCGTCATTTTGGGCCACTGAATAGCAAGCATAATCAGGAGAACCCAAAGTACATGCACACGGACCAGTGCGCTCATAGGTCTACGGCTCCAGCTCGACACCAATTGGGTCATTGCCACAAGCCACATCAAATACGGCACAAATACCGCAGCATAATAAAGGCTGAATTTACTTAAGGCCCACAGATCCTGCCTTTGATAGGTAAAATATGAAAGAACCCACACCACCAGAATTCCCGCAATTTGAAGTACAAAGTATAGAATGGTGTGCGCTAAAAATTTTCCAAGATAATAAGCGGTGCGTGAGGTGCGAAGCAGTAGAAACCGTAAGGTGCCGCGATACACATCAACTGTAATTGCATCACAGCTTACTAAAGCCACTAATGTGGGGAACCAAAGCACCGAAAAAAGCTGAAATATCCAGAGCATCTCTGGCAACTGAGACAGTTTGACCAGAATGGTAAAAACTTCTCCCATGCCTACTTCTTGCATTTTGAAAAGCAAGCGTTGGTAAGCTTCTTGATCAACTGGGCGAATAAGATTGACGCCCATCACACGCTGAACTCGGAATAGCAGCCACAAAGAACCGGCAACAACCGCTACGTACACGAGCAACGACAAAAGTGAACGTCTGCGCAGCAAAATCTCACGCAGTTCGTCCCCTGCAATTATGCTGGCTTGACGCAGCGTTGATGAAACATTTGAAAATTTCATCTGCGCTTATTCACCAGCATCAAAAAGGTGCATTAAAATCATGGCGAACTAATGAAGTGACAAAGGGAAGAACAAATCGAAGGTCGGAATTTTAGCATCAAAAAATGAGCCATCAGCAGCCCGAAACGTGTAGCTTCCCTCCATTGAACCTATTGGATCTTGTATCACAGCGCTGCTTGAATATTCGTGGATTTGACCTGGAGCTAAAGAAGGCTGCTCACCCACTACTCCCGGGCCTACAACCTCTGCCACGCGAACGCCATTTGACATTATGAGCCAATGCCTTTCAAGAAGCTGCACCGTGTCGCTACGTTCATTGATAATGCGAACGGTATAGGCAAATGAAAAGACGTCGCCACTAGGGTCCGAGTGTTCGGGCAAGTGCACGGGGCGCACTAAGATGCGTATGCCCCCAGTGCTGGCGCTATAAGCAAAGTCGGACTCTTTAAGTGTTTTTTTTGAACCCGAAGATTTGCCCACAGTTTCACTTTTACCCATACAGCAACCACGCCCCCAGCGAAAAAGAGTACCACTGGATTTAGCGCGAATACCCGACCCAGACAAGCAGGCACTCAGCCGCTCACTCTCAACTGATTCTATCCGATTTGGGCTCCCAACTCAGCCTCCTATCGCCCTACTTAACCCATCAAGTTAATTAGACTAATTCTACGCTAGGAATTATGAGTAGCTTGTCGTCATAATTTTTGGCACCAAATCTAAAGCTACCCTAAAACTTGTCGATGATTAAGCGATGGTGGGGCTTCACTCGTTCTCAAGGTAAGCTTCAACTTGTCCAACCGCTTAAGTGTTTCTAAGAGGTTTTATTTATGCGATTCACAGTTGCAGTACTCTGTTCAGTTGGTTTTTTTGTAGCTTCTCCGGCATTTGCTGACGATTGCGAAGCAGATTGTCCCCAAGGCCAAGTTAAAGCAAGCTATCTCGATGGTTCGCACGTGACCTGTCAATGTGTTGAACCCGGTGCAGCCATGGTTGATAATCCCGCCGATGGCAACCCACCTTCTGGCGGAGTAGGTCAGGAGGAATAACGAGGTCCGGCTGGCTTACATTTCTGATTGAGAAATTTAAGCCGTATCAACCAGGATTCCCTAAAAACCATCTTATAAATGCCCCCACGGGCATTTATACGAGGCGCGGTTTTGAAGTAAACTTTCAAAGCCGCGCTTATGTTTTTTGCTCCCTATTTACAGCTGAGAAGCTCAAGGGGTATTGATTGATAGAGCAGCGGGTTGTTAGACGAGGAATCAAAGAGGAAATATGCAGAGCTCAAAAGTCGCACAGTTCATGGCACTTGCCGGTCAAAGCGTACCAAACAGCTTTAGTGTTGAAGACGAGGCTAAACGAAGACTCGGGGCTCAGCTTTTACTCTCAGAAGTACTAGAATTCGTAATTAAGGGACTAGGTGTAATTCCGGAGGTTGAGGGCACGCCCATTACCAAGCCTGATGCCCTTAGCTATAAAAATGCGGCAGCGGCTGACCCAAATGAAATGCTCGATGGACTGAGCGATGTTGCATATACGATGTATTGGAACGCGCTGGCATTTGGACTACCACTTGAAAAGGCTTTTGATTTAGTCTGCGATAACAATTTAGAAAAATTCGTGGCCCTCGGTGATTGGGCTAATAGCCTGAGTAAGCTTGCGCCCGCCGATTGGCATTGCCGGTGTAATGTTTCTTGGCCCCCTGAAGTGGTTGAAGTAGCGGTCCTGCATTATGAAGGCCGCGCTTATGCCGCTGGCAAAGACGCTCGTGGGAAAGTGCGTAAACCCGCTCATTTTAAACCGGTGAGTTTTGCGGGGCTTTTACCGAGCTAAATTGCATTCACCAAGCACGTGACCTTTTTAATAAATTAGGCTAGTCTACAGGGCCGAAAGTGCACAGCTATCACGCCAGCGAACTGCTAGTTCCGACGTAGCCTACTTGTCCGACGTAGCCTACTTGTCCGCCGTAGCCTTGGCGAAGGTGGAAAGTCCGCCGTAGTCCTTGTGCGAAGGCGGAAAGTTGGTAGTAGTTTTAGTTGTATGCCGCTCTAGCTCAGTTGGTAGAGCATCGCATTCGTAATGCGAGGGTCGTGGGTTCGACTCCCATGGGCGGCTTTTTTGATACTCTATCTCCACCCTTTGTAAATTTCATACTTCTCTACTATCTGTTTTTGCTATTTTTGTCTGGCGATATTTTTTCTTTATCCACAGGTATCAGAATTTCATTTCGCCGGAGAAACCACAAAGTAAAAGGTGGATTATAGCGCGCCCACACAGGCTCTCCCTGAATGCGAAGTCCATTCTTATCAATCCAAAGCTCGAGCTCATTTTTATATTTTAAATATCGCTCTTCACTCCAGGTGCCGGAGTACTCCACAGCAGCGATATGCTGCGCCGGAATCTGCCGCAATTTCACTTGCGGGTCTTGAGGCTCCGGCAAAGTATCGAGCGTGTAGACTGCCGGCATGGCAAATGAAACTGTCCAGCCCGCAGCAGTACGCTGCTGGCCTACTGGTGCGGTCATTGCTATTTTTTCGGCTGATGCCGTCTGCGAAACCGGCGCAGTCATGGCGATTTTACCTTTCGAGTAATTTTTGCCAGAGATGTATCCAAAAAGGCTGTTGAAAGCTTTATTGCCGGCATCTTCGAGTGTTCCATCTACCACCGTCTCGGCCACGATATGAGATGGATAGTCGCGTAATTCAAAGTTGTTGGACTTTGTAAGAACAGAATATGGTACTTTCTCAGTTGTAATAGAACACCCCATGGTAATCGATAAGAGCATAAGAATGCTGGTCGTAAGCACTATGCGCTGTAGTTGAGCCCCTTTCATATGCCAAGTCCTATAGAGAAAAATTTTAGCTAGAGCGTTAACAATCCTAAGCAAAATTAACCCAGTCCGCAAAGTGGGAGTATGATCGCGATCGTGTTACCGCTTTATTTTTACTTAAACCTTAGGAATTTCGGCTAGCCGAGCGCTCGCAAAAATCCGATTCAGCTTTACTAACCAAAGCACGCAACAAACCCTCGAAGACATAATTATGTAGCGGCAGCACGCTATACCAGTAAAGTAACCCCCAGTATGGCCGTGGCCAAAAATGTGCCAAGAGTTTTAACTGAGAGCCCTCCCCATGTTCTTCAACTTCAAAGGTAAGCCGAGCAGTTCCCGGCAATTTCATCTCTGCCCGCAACACTAAGCGTTCATTTCGCTGAATGTCTTCGACACGCCAAAAGTCGAGCGGGTCGCCGACTTCAAGTTTTAAGGAATCAGGTCTTCCTCGCCGCATCCCTACTCCGCCGATTAGCCAATCTATAGCGGCTCGTATTTGCCACAGCCAATCTGCATGATACCAGCCCGTATCTCCACCAATTGCCTCTATGGCAGCAAACAACTTATCAGCTGGAGCGCGACAAAATTTTACCCGTTCGTCCTTAAGCGGCTCATCTCTTGGCACCTCCCGCCCTCCAGTAAGGGCGGTATTTGCATCAGTCCAGCTGCTCTCCACTTCGTGCGCACTCATTTTATCAAGAGCTAGACGAACGGCTTCTTTATAGGAGATTGAAGGAACTGCAATCCAATCTCGAATGCGTTTATCCTGACAAACAACATCATTACGCAGCCCTTCAACAAGCGGGCGGGCCAAGCTAATGGGCACTCGGGTGACTAAGTTTAGCCAGTAACTAGAGAGCCTAGGAGTAAGTACGGGAACAGTAACGATCCACAATCTTCTCCCGAGCACCTCGGCACACTGCTCCATTAACTCTTGATAGCTAAGAATTTCACCGGAACCAATTTCAAGAATCTCTCCAACTGTTCTTGGTTCTTTAAGCACCCCAACGAGATATGCCATCACTTGTCGTATGGAAATGGGTTCGCATTTTGATTTCACCCAGCGCGGACAAAGCATAAATGGCAGTTTTTTTACTAAATCGTAGATGATTAAAAAGGAGGCGCTTCCTGACCCAACAATAATTGCAGCTCGTAGTTCAGTTACTGGAATACCCGTTGAACGCAGCGCGTCGCCGGTTTGATGGCGACTACGCAGATGTTCTGAGAGCGCTGTGCCTGTAATACCCAATCCACCGAGGTAGATAATTCGCTTTACTCCCGCCACCTTTGCAGCAAGAGCAAAGTTTCTGGCAGCTATCTTATCTATTTCTGAAAAATTACCGCCGGAAGTAGTCAGTGAATGAACAAGGTAATACGCAACCTCTATGCCGTTGAGCGCTGCAGGTAAAGTTTCTGGACTAAGTACATCGCCCTGAAATACCTCCACTCCTGGCCAGTTGCGGCGAGCAAGCTTGCGTGGCTCACGAGCAAGTACTCTCACTTGAGCTCCTGTTTCGAGCAAAAGTGGAACGAGTCGTCCCCCAATATATCCGGTTGCGCCGGTTACTAATATGTTCATAGTCTCTAACTTTTTGGGGACAGATTTCAGGATCAGCTCTAAAAACTAGCCCTAGTGAAACGGCAAAAAATAGTGGACGTCCGGTTCTCCCCTTAGGCTAGGAATAAAAGCTGGTGTCGAGCTGAAAGGTAACTACAACATATATACAGGTATTCAAACCTTTAGGAATAGGTTCTACCTATAGGTGGCCACTAGCGCCCAAAACCGGCCCGAATGTAGTTGTTAAATGCGGATGCGGTCAGTTCCGGACGCCAGTAGCCTTGCCGTTGCTGCTTCATTTCAAGCAAAAGGCCTTCCAAAGTATGAGGTTGAGTTACAATTCCGAGACTTGCCAGGTAGGACATATACGTAGCTGCATTTCTACCTGGGGCTGGATACGGAATTGGGTCATTCTGGGCGCCTTGCTCCCCACTGTGCGCTAACCAAGCACCAAAGTTAATTAATCCAGCTGGAAGGCTAGGAATACCAAAGGGAGTGCCCAACGGGGAATGATATCGATTACCTTGAAATGAAGCACTTGGATAGGCTCCGCCTGGTACATTCCCGCGCTGGATCAATATACCGCCATTCGGCATCTGCAGCTCATTATTAATCAGAAAATTGTTTTGGGTTCCATCTTGGAGCCAGATAGCTTTCGATTCTGGAGCACTTGGATGCCACCAATTGTACACAATATTGTTATAAAGCAGATTTCTATTTGCATTCGATTTTACCTCGATACCGGACATGTAGGGGCTCTCGGCGATAGAGGTGCGATCTTTGATTATGTTTGAATACACGAGCGTATCGTCAGACTCTAAGCCGATGCCGACTCCGCGAGGCCAGTAGGTAGTAGGTGGGGTCGTTGTTGGGTCGGGGTATATCAT
>JBIKUD010000102.1:0-4413 GCA_044347745.1 Bdellovibrionota bacterium | reverse complement strand
GAAGCCCCTCAGAAGCTCGGCCACTCTTCACATCCCTGACAAAACCCTGCCTACTGGTGGACCAGAGTTTCATCTGACTCTTCGGCTGTCAAACCAAAAAACTTACACACATTCGCAACGATGTAGCCAACCCACTGATGGCTTTTGGCTTTTGCCATCTCGATCAGTACAAACCTTAGCAGCGTCAGCAGCATCAGCACCGTCATCAGGTTTAGGACAATCTCCTTTGCACAGCAACAACCCGCCGGCTTTAAGCTTTTTATAAGTTTCAGCTGACAGTTCTTCTCCTAAGGGAACTTTACGAGTGTGGTCAAGAAGGTAGTATTGGCATGAAGAAGCGCTAGCTTCAGCGGCTTCTGCTACCGCTTTAGCAAGAGAATCTATAGAGATGGTACCGCGTTCGGCGACCGCGCTATTGGCTAAGAGCAGAGAGAGAGAGAGAGAATACTTAATCATAAAGAAACTCCGTATCAGTATTACCATAATTGTCGGCCAACAATAAAATCGACTGGAGAGAAAAATACTATGGCGTTTAAGTTTTCTAATCAACAATTTTGCCTCTAACAATCTAATAAACTGCGCCGCGTCGATGCGTACCGGAACCGCTTACAGCGCCCAAAGGTACGCATAGATCTCCTCAGCCGTGTACCGCTCATCGATATCTCTAAACTTCATGCCGGCAACGGCGTTGCACTTGGGCCTGCTGGGACGGACTATTGGGGCCTTGGCTTATTCACCCTTGGTTGTATCGGTTGGTGGCTTTGGATCTTCTAAGAAGGCCAACTTCTCACCAGCTTCAGATAACGTAAGGGTTCCAGAACAGGTACTTGCCTCTACATAAAAGCCGCGGTCTTTAGAGTGCTTGTTGGCATACACGAGATAGGTACGTGTAGCTTCAAAATGATAATCGCAGCTGGAAAGCGCCTCTCCAGCTGGATCTCCGATAGTAGTTTTGTATCCCTTTATCGCTCCTTTCCAAACTTTACCAACTTGAAACGTAATCAATCTTCCTCGCGCTTCAATCACCGTTCCAGTAAAAATAAGATCTGCCCTGTTGTAAGAATCCCACAAAGCCCATCCAGGCGGCGAAGCAACACACTCGCACGCGTGAGCTATTGAAGAATATCCAAAAAGGGCAAGGCTAAGAGCTGCAACAATTCTGTTCATAACGATTTACAAAAAACACCTTAAAAGAAGAGATCAGACCCTCACTTTACTAAACCAAGCAAAATATCACTGCACTTTTTAATTTTGGCCCTCATAAACTGCGCCGCGTCGATGCGTACCGGAACCGATTACAGCGGGCAAAGAAGCCCCATCCAGAGGGTAAAACCAAATCAAAAGATCTAATTCCCCAAAACTATATTGCCATTGTTCGAACCGCTCTCCGTCTTTTAAATTCTCGCCAAGAATTTCAATTGGCCCCCAAGACTGTGTTCTGAATGTCAGAACTGCCTTTTGTTCCGGTTGACCTTTTAATTTAATAACTTCTGATGCTGCTTTCCCCACTAGCTGCGTTCCCATCTGTTGCAAAGACTCCTCGGTATCTGTACGCGAACATCCGAGTGCGGGTAGCACAATAAATAGCAAAGAAGCAGCGGCGGTTATTGGCACCAGTGGAGTTAGGTACTTCATGCATTCTTCGCTCCACGTATTGCTCTATCCAATAAGTTTGCCGTCACGCCCCCTGCAACAAAGGCTGCTACCATGGCTACCACTAGCCTCATATCCAAGGTATAATGGAGAAATTGCCCTCCTAGAATAATCAAAACACTTGCACCCAAAAAGAAAAATATCCAAGGCGTGCTTCTCCGGCGACCTGGAGCAACTATAGTACCCAGTAAGACAACCAAGGCTGCTGCCAACATCGATCCGAATACCAAAAAAATAGAGAATGGCACCGAGTCTACCCAGAGAGGACTTGAACATTGACCAGAGTCCAACTGTTGGCAGAAATATTTCTGCAGGGGTATTTTCACCAACTCTAGCCCAAGAATTGCTAACCATGCTGACAAATAAAAGCTAGCTATCGAAGCCACTATAGCTAGAATCCATCGCAAGAGATTCAAAAACTTAGATTCCATCAGTTTCATCAACATATCCGTCATCCTATCGAATATCCCGAGGAATGGAACCTAAACAGACTATGCTCTTGAGGGGCAAAGATTTACTCGCCATAATAGATGGGCACGGCTCTGCCAGGCACTGCGAAGCTAAGCTTAGAGCCGTCAACCAAGTTAACGAGATTAACCTGAGTATCAGTAATCCCACCTACAAATGCGGGCGCAAACGGTATTGTAAAAGCAATACTCGACAAGGTGTTGCCTAGAATTAATCTTGAATAGTTATTGGAGGCATTTACTGTAATCTTGGGAACGACTGCAAGTGTAGTGACAGCTCCACTGTTCAGATCTATACCCTCCACTCCGAACTGGCTAATGCCGCCCACCGGGTCAGTGACGCTAATCGCAAAAGCTCGCCCCCTTATCGTCATATCAGCCAATGTCGGCTGAGTTCCGGCGAGAACAGCTGCCACCGAACTTGTGCCCGTATCAATCGATCTTGAAACGATCGCACTCGAGGAGTTCGAACGAAGCGCAAACACCCTATCGTTCTCGACCATGCATCCTCGTTGAAAGGGTCCCGATATAGCTGTGGGATGCCTCTCAAAGGGCTGACCAATTTTCAAAAGTTTTCTGGAAGCAACAACTACCCCCCCGGACGGGGCATATTCGGAACTGCCCACAACTGTCAAAATATCGGTTTTAGAATCATAACCAGTACAATAAATGTCAGATAGCCAGTAGGTGGCAATTCCACCGGTAGGGCCCAATGGCGCCTGAAAACTAATATCCTCATTCGCGACAAGAGTCCCATCTGTAGCCACGGTAGCCAGGGATGCCCGCTTATTTGCGCCAGCCATCCTCCAATTCGAAAATAAAGCTAAGCCCTTCGAGGGAATTTGATTCAGCGCCATTTGAAAACCCCTAGTTGCGCTAATTAGGCTAGCATTTTCTACTATTGGCCCCGAAATTGAATTTGTGAGCGGATCAACTTGAAAGCTTACAACAGATATTGGTGCATTAATCGTTGTGTCGCTACTTCTCGTTACTAGCCGAATTGTTTCAGCTCTGACCATAGTTGCTTGCGAGACGATCAAACAAAAAAGCAGTGAAATATTTTGAAATCCTTTTGTCATATTCTCCTCATTCAATAGTTCAAAATTTAGTCTTACTTACAGCGCCCAAAGGTAGGCATAAATCTCTTCGGCTGTGTAACGTTCGTCAATATCTCTAAACTTCATACCAGCAATAGCATTACTCCAGAATGCTGGCACAGTCGGAGTTTCTCCCAAAAAAGTCTGGTACACTTCCAGCGGGGTGGCAGTGGGGAGAGTCCTATTGCCAGTAACCATTACGTTAGTGCCAGAATATCCCGTTGGCACTCCCCACGGACCTGCGTAACAATTTGGAGAACTTGCTGCTACTCTTAAATTCTTCTCTATAAGACCAGCTGCTATGTATTGGGTTTCAACGGTTGTGCCACAACCAATCCAAGCATTGGCGAAGTATCCAAGAAACATATTTTTCTCTGAGTGGAAAACCACGTTATTGGGGTAACAACTCGGCTGGGTTCCATCATTACAAGCACCAAAGGTTAATCCACTGTAGCCGTAGCCCATTACTAGGTTCATTATGGCAAGTGCCCCTGGGCGAGCCATGATGCCATTTCCATGAGTTTTCTCGTTCTTCACCAAGTTTTCTTCAATGACTACACTCTGATTGCCCTCACGTTTAATATACATAGCATGGTTACCAAGGACTCCGTATGAGGGACGAACGATCACATTACCAAATACAGTCAAGCCAGTAATACTACCGAAAAAGAATGAGTTGGTTACTGTTCCTTCGACAAGATTATTCCGCACCCTGTAGTTGCTGGCTGGAGCTAATAAGCCCTGCAAATCTATTGCCGTTTGTGGGTCTTTAAACCTGTTACCCTCAAGCAACAAGTTGGTTCCCCCTACATGAGAGCTTATTTGCTGGGACCCGAAATCAAGGCCCATAATAAAAATGTGACTCACTGATTGATACCCTGCACTACTCATCAAGCCTCCCCGAACTCGTGGCAAGGAAGCTGCTGGGTCCCCATATGGAGCAATTACTGTGGGCTCTGTAAGACCGCGCCCTGAGGTTATTGGAAACAATTCGTGTTGAGACGAAGTAAAATCATCCCCTCGCTTAAGTAGAATCCAATCAGGATATCCAGCTCGCGCGAGCGACCTCGCCGCATTTACTGTTCGCTTTGGCGTAGCTTGGCTTAAGCCATTATTTGCGTCATTTCCGCTTGATGAGCTCACATAGATGATTCTTGTATCAGCTGACGGCTCAACCACTGTCCAGCGGTTCTCGA
>JBIKUD010000056.1:0-15168 GCA_044347745.1 Bdellovibrionota bacterium | reverse complement strand
AGACCTGCAGGATCATCACTCGCCTTCTGGATACGCTTTCCAGATGCAAGCTTCGAGAATACGTCGTTTAATTTTGATTGTGCTCTTGAAATGCCGCGATTTGCGGATGAAGAAAAGTCACTTGTCATATACAACCTCACTGTCACAAGGTAGCAGCCAGAATGAAGTCACGCAGAAAGTGACTACTACCTTTAAGTTCCTTCTTGTCTAATTTCGGGCGAAATTAGACAGCGAAACGATTGGAGCGGGCCGCCCCTCTCGTCGCATGAGAATAGAAGTCGACATTTCAGGGAAGCTCTTAACAAATCGGAGCTAGAATTTTAGGAATGCTCCTAAGAAATACTCGCAGAAATAAGGGGAAATAGGCTTTGGCTTATTTCTCAGCCCCGTCCACAGTGTTTAGCTCGACACATAAAAGTTCGGCAAACTTTTGACGCAGATACGTTTCAAAGCCGTCTTCTACCCCATCGGCTTTAATTACTTCGTCTACTACTTCCATAATGGCAAGACGCTGATCCATGCTCAGAGAATCTTTAAGCTGAGAGGCAAAACGCGAACTACCACGCATATTTTTTAAAGTCGTATTCGCCTCGTTAATGAGAGCACTTACCTGATCTTTCGTAGTGCCAAAAACTCGTTTCAGACCATTTTGAATAATGGTGTATTCGCGCATTTCAAAATTTTGATCACAGGAAGCCAGATCAACCAGCAAAACCGTCAGCGCAAATTCAAGCTCCCGCTTCTGGGCCTTTTTTGATCCGCCCGAGAAATGACTCATTCCACGATTAATCACGGAGTTGTGATTGGTGAATAGATTCTGTATCGCGCCGCGAAGTATATCGTTCTGCGAATTATTTTGGTCGCTCATGCCTCTAGGTCCCCCTGTTTCTCTGTTATGGCTAATTCTATCAAACTTGTCGCCCGTCTGAAACGCGAAGGGGCCTAAACACCGGATTCCCCCACTTCCATTAACCAACTAAGATCATTGAACTTAAGTCCAAACAAGCCCGACGGTAGACAAACTGGGTTTCTAAAATTCTAACCAGACTGCAAAATTTCCATATGTAGGCCGATAGATCTGGTAACTAACTATGCTTACTAAGCTCTTTTATTGACGTCTCAATGCTTGTCGTAATCGGAACAACAGATAGGTATCTTGGACAAAACCTGGCGCGGCTTTGTGATGAAGCTAAGCTCAAGAGCATTCGTACGAGCAAAGTTGAGCGTATTACCAAAGAACTTAAAATTCCGGAACGCGTTGCTATAATCGACATGGCTTGGGAAGACGTACAAGGGTCCGGAATCCTTCGCCAGCTCGTGAACATCGGTCGCATTACCGACAACAAAGTAATCTGTATTTGTCCAAACACCGAAGAAGATCTGAAAAAGTTAGCAAAAGCTTCGAGAGCCAGTGAAGTGTTTATTCGCTATGATCTTGAGACAAGATTTTTCGATTACCTAAAAATGCTTTAGCGCGCTGCCTCATGCGGGCGTAACCAAATCGAGTAAGCGCACAGCAACGACAACCCGCGCCCCCCAGCACAAACAACGAGCAAAATTTGACCAGATAAGCAAGCGGTGAACCCTATCGGTCCACGCTCGAGAAAGGCTTCTATGACAAGGGACGCTGACTAGAAAGGTGATGCCCCAGATTCCGGCAAGCAGGAACGCACCACAAAGAGACGCGGAACCGGGCGATAAGGCCAATAAAATTACTACTGTCACAGCCTCGATTAACATGAGAGGCATGATAACTATACCCGCTCGCCTGGTATATTCTTCCTCAAATCCTTCGCGTCCTGCTTCAGGAACTTTGGCCAGCATGGGATACTGCACCGCATGCACAAAGAGCACGATCCCGAACATGGAGCACGTTGCAATCAGATGCACTATAGAGGTTGCGGACAATAGGAGTGTGCTCACTGCTCCTCACCTTTCAAAAGCTCACAATAATCTGGTCGATCGGAGGCGCTCGTATGTCGGAATGCGCGCTGAAGAACCCCCTTACGCAATAAAAAAGCTCCAGGCATTTGAAACCCATCGCCATCAAGAAGACCAATGCCGTGGCCTCGTAGAAGTGCTGCTAGGCCACGAATCCAAACCGATACCCCAAAAAGCTGGCCCCACGAGCCTCTTTTCAGATTAAACGCCCGATACAGGCTTCGGGATGGATCCGAGAGAATTGCTACCTCGTTCAGATTGTAACGTTTACAAAGAGACTCGATGGCTTCGCGCTTCCCTTGAGTGACAAGCACGATTTGTACCCCACTGGTGGCAATACGGTGTCGTTGCTGAGCCAAGTCAGAGAGAGTTTCGCGACAAAAAGTGCAGCCAGCGTGACGCAAAAAGACCACCAATGCATCTGATTCGCGCGAAAGTTCTCGAAGCGAAAGTTCACCCCCTAATCGAAGATCAAGGGCATCATCCCACGATAAAGATTCACCAAGGGCGGGCTGATTAGCGATATATGCATCACGAAGCAGTGCGCTAAAAGGGTACAACCATATCAGGTCGTTTGTAATAAGGAGCCAACCAAACTGAGAAGGTGTGGTGCCCAGTATCAGCCCCCAAAGATATCCTAGTGGCCCAAAAATCTTTCCGAGAAGCCCCACCAACACTATTGGCCAATGGCGTCGGGAGTTGTGCGCAGCAATCAGGTACCCAAGCCCATAGACGCCAACTATCATTCCTATGCACTGCCAAAGAAAGAGATAGTCCGGAGTTCGCATGGAGAGCAAAGAAAAGGCTGAAGACGGGAATAAAACTACCCAAGTGCCCCAGGCGATATTGTAGATGCCCGCTGCAATAAGCCATTTTGAGGGTTGGTCTTGTTTCATGTTCGAGTCTACGATCGGCGCTTCATTACTTACCTAGCTTAATTCGCCCTAATCCTCCGTCGACACCGAGGACTTGCCCTGTGATCCAGCTTGCTTCGTCTGAAAGTAAAAAACCTATTGCACTTGCAATATCAGCGGCTTCACCAAGTCGTCCAAGCGGATGAAGGCTTCGCGAAAAAGCTTCAGCGGCAGAACTCGAGGTAATTTTTTCACTCAGCGGTGTTTTTACCAAGCCGGGAGCTATTGCATTAAAGCGAATTCCCTTTGCGGCATACGTGGCGGCAGCCGACCGGACCAGCCCTTCAACTCCAGCTTTGGCGGCAGCTATGGCTTCGTGATTTGCAAGCCCAATTTGCGCTGCCGAACTTGACATCAAAACAACCGAAGCGTTGTTCGCCAAGCGTCTACCGGCAGCACGCACGACGTTAAAGGCGCTTACTAAGTTTGTATCAAGACAGGCTCTTAATTCCTCGTCTGTGGTAAGGTGCGCCGGCTTCAAAATTATCGAACCAGCAAGATTCACAAGTCCTCGGATTGGTCCGCAGTTAGTGGCACACTCTGCAACAAACGAGTCTACTGATGCGGCGTTAGTGGCATCAAGCACGCCATACCGCGCAAGCGCATATTCCGCTGAGAGCGCTTCGAGTTTTTCCACACTGCGCCCAGCCGCAGCTACCGGCACACCCCGCGCAGATAGCGCCGCAGTAAGTGCTCTCCCAATCCCGCCCCCAGCTCCGATAACAACAACAGTCATTCCAAATCCTTACGATTGACGTTGGCAAAAGTTATTCACTTTAAAGACCCGATGATGCCAGAATCGTAACCGGTATAAAGATCAGCGACAAGGGCGCCCAGGACCTCAATTTTCCGAGCTCCAACAAATTCTCAAATCGGAGTCTAAATTTGATGCTGCTCTTTGTTCTTGGCACTCAAACATCGCCACAAAAGCTCCAGCTCCCATACCCTTTTGAGGCCAAAGACGATAACAAGGCGCCGAGGTTAATTCGCTTTGAAATTCAGAATGAGAGGGAATTGCAACTGGCTTAAAACAGGGAAACTTTTTGAAAAACCACTCCACAACACCTTCATTCTCTTCGCGAGCGTAGGTGCAAGTCATATACACAAGATAGCCACCACCCGAAACACAGTGAGATGAATTAGCTAATATTCTTCTTTGCCTATTTGCATTGGTATTTATTACCGATGGGTGAAAACAGCCTGGAGAATCCTCACCTTTTGCAAGTAGCGATTGCCCTGAGCATGGCGCATCAACCAAAACAAGTTCAGCATAGCCAGCCAGTTTTTCAGCTAGGTTCTTTGAATCTTCACGAATAACGATAGAGGGCAGAATACGGCAACGTTTAAGGTTCGAAATGAGCGCACCACTGCGTTTTCCAATTACCTCATTACAAATGAGCAGCTCGGGTTTTATTGCTTGCCAAGCAAAAATACTTTTGCCTCCTGGAGCGGCGCACACATCAAGAATAGTGGGTCCTTGGGCATGCAATTTTCTTAACTCTAGAGAATTGAGAGACAAAATGCTGCTTGCCGCAAACACCGAAGATAAATCGAGGCAGTAATAAGCTCCCTGCTCGTGAAGAGGATGCGCACCCGGCTTTACCCCGTTACTTACTCGATCTACAAAACTCGGCTGCCAGGCAAAAGGCTTCTCAATTCGAAATGGCATTTCTTCGGGCCTATCGTTAAGCCATAAAACTGACCGCTCCTGCGAGTCCCCTTTCATGAGCACTGCAATAAAAGAGTCACGCTCATGGGCATCAGGCACCAAGCGGCTAATATATTTGAGCGTTTGGGGACTTAATTCTTTCATCTCGAAAACTGTATTCTGTAAAGCTACCAAGAGCCCAAAGCTCCATTTTGATGACCTTATCTTGCAGAAACAAGGCGCCTAAGCGTTTTAAAAAGAGACAAGCTCATCCACTGACAAAGTACCGCACGTATGTTAGAGTATATTCGCTTTTAGGAGGGGATCCACCCCAAGGAAAATCGACCATGTCTGCCCACACATCAAACCATGTAAATGCCACCAACACTCAAGACGCCAAGCGGGTAATGGCAATTACCGCCAAGTACCAAGCCCCAAGCCTTGTGGCTAGTTATTGGCAATTAATTTCAACGTCGGTTTGTTTATTTGGAATGTTTGCATTGGCGATTTGGTCTTACCATGCTCAGCTTCCCTATCTCCTCACCTTACTTCTTTCTGCAGTCGCTGGAGGGTTTGTCTTAAAACTTTTCATTATTCAGCATGATTGTGGTCACGGCTCATTTTTTGAGTCACGAACCGCCAATGATGTTGTTGGCACTATTTGTAGTTTATTCACGCTTATTCCCTATTACTACTGGCGCAGACAGCATGCAATTCACCATGCAACGAACGGAAACCTTGACAAACGTGGCCATGGAGACATGGACATTGTGACGGTTCGTGAATATTTAAAGTTAAGCTCCTGGGAGCGGCTCAAATACCGAATATACCGTAATCCGATAGGATTTTTATTCTTTGGCCCAGTGGTGTTTTTTCTAATCATCAATCGCCGCGTTATCGACTTTGAAAAAACCACGGCTCGCGAACGCAGCAATGTGTGGTGGACAAACCTTGCTGTCACATTGTTTGTAGTTGCGCTTGGATTTGCGATTGGGTGGAGCACCTTCTTAGCGGTTATTGCTCCTGCCGTTTATATTTCTGGAGCCGCCGGCATTTGGATGTTCTATATTCAACATCAGTTTGAGCACACCTATTGGAGACCAGAGCGGGAATGGGATTACACAGCCGCCGCAATGCAGGGCAGCTCTTTTTATAAATTACCAAAAGTATTGCAGTGGATAACCGGAAATATCGGGTTTCACCATATCCACCACCTTAAGCCTTCAATTCCAAATTATAGGCTTGAGAAATGTCATTATGAGAACCCCGAGTTTCAAGATGTCCCCACTCTTACCCTGCTCAGTAGTTTAAAAACTATGTTCCTTTGTGTATGGGACGAAGACCAGCGCCGCTTAATTAGTTTCTCTGAGCTCTACGCCCGCTATGGCAAATCTCCCCTCCCAGAACCAAACGAGCAAGAAGTGCGATTGGCTGAGGCAAGTCCTCAATACGGCACGAATTAATGCGCCCATGATGGCCAGAGAACCAAACGCGATCAGTCCAAATTTATAAAATTGCCCCATTTTGCTGCACCATAAACTGTTTGCTGCATAACAGGTGTATTAGGTGTTCCTTGGGAGCCAAAACGAGTTTTCGTGTTGGCTCCATAACTTTGGTGGAGGTTTTATGCGTTATTTTGGACGTCAGGCACTTCTTTGCATTTTGTCATTGGCGGTATTTTCTAGTGTAGCTCTTGCAGCTCCAAGCGATGTGTATCGTGGCATTCGCACCGATGTGACATTTTCTAGTGTTTTTGCATCAGCTCTGGAATCTTTAGGAGTCTCAGTAAAGCCACTTGGAAATGCAAAAATCATTAATGGAAAAGCCCAATTTAAGATTCCCCTTGCCTCTTTGGACCTAGAATCAGCAAAGGGCGAACTCGTGCATAGCGGTGGACTACGCCTTAAGGCTGGAAGCACCGTCGTTGATTTAACCAATTTTATTATCGATACCACAAATACCAGTGACTCTTATTTGTCTGGTCTCGTAAAGGTAAATGGGTCAGTTGTGGCGCGTTTAAGATTATTTGATTTGACCTTACCAGCGTTGTCACTGCCATTACCCAAGCAGAAAAACCTGCTTATTCCAAATGTGGTCGTCGAATTAAACGCAGGAGCTGCAAGCGTTTTGAATCAGGTATTCGGAGTATCTGCGTTTACTGGCGGACTTCTGATTGGAGATGCTCATCCAGTGCTACAGCGCATTCGGAGATAATTGTTCTTAAAGCACTACGTAGCGAGGGCCATAACGCTTTAATGTGTTATGGCCCTCGCTCATAAAAAGCATAAATTCAAAAACTTAGCTTCAATCAAAGGAAAATAACACACAAAACAAACAACGTCTCATAACAGCACTGGGCAGCAGTGGCTTAGGTAAATAGGTTTCCTGGGTCAGACAACTCTTCAGCATGAAGGAGCTGCCTTCACATTGTGGTTTGGAAAACGGAGCTTACACATGAAGCTTTTGAGTCCTTTGTCCTATTTCTTCGCAGCAGCCTCATTTTTTGTTCATATCAGTAATGCACAGGCACAGTGCAGCACTGTCAATCTTTCGCAATCATTTTCGCAATACCGCTCGTTTCCTGCAAACAACACGGTTTGCCGTTTCGGCGGAGTTCGTTATGCCACCGCAAACACAGATCGCACGGGCATTCTCTCTTGCCTCTCAGCTTCAGTCCCCATAACAACTGCAAACGAAAGCTCCTTTAGAACCTTGCTCGCCACCGTGACTGACGGGTCACCGATATCGCAGGGGCAAATCTTTTTGATCACCAACTCTGTTCGATATGCGTTTATTAGCTATCGAGACAACAACGTCGGTGCACTCCCAACCACCCTTGGGTACTTCAGCAAAAATGAGCTGCTTACTTACGTGAACAGTGGCTACTCGTTGCCACCCGTTGGTCAGCATGGCATTCATGGACAATCAACCGCACGAACCAATTTTTCTCCAGCTGGATTCTACGGATCCTACACAGAAAACATTACGATGAGTATAGATCTGAGCAGTTGGTTATTTTCAGTCTCTGGGTATGACCAAGCTGGAATAGCTCCTGAATTCGTCATTTATCGAACTACAGGATCCTCCAATAGCTTTGCACCATTTGAAGTATGCGAAAATGCGGCAGCACTTCCGTATACGGATTTTATCTTTAAATACGGCCTAACGTACCTGTCCTCGCCAACTAACCTTCGTTATCGCGCGTACTAAAACTGAGTCACGAAACTAATTTCTGGAGAATCAAAATGAGAACGTTTTTTACCCACATCACATTCGCACTTGCTCTTATGAGCCAGCCTATTATGGCCCATGCCCAAACCTGTCTTCCAATTGATCCAAGTGGTGGGCCTGTCACGATGCAATTTCCAGGTACCGGCCCAGTCCCAACCGTGCATTGCCACGCTGACGGAGGCTCTTTCGGAATCTCGATTACCTGTATTCACGGGATCTCAAACGCAAACGTGCCACTCCTCGGACTGATTGCAGGTAGAGTGCCTCTCTCAGCGACGAATAAGAACAACCTTGTAAATGATCTATCAATTCGGGGTGGCTTTTCGTATTTTGTTGAGTCACCAAATAATGCCAAAACGGTAATATTTGCGGATCGTCAGTCCTTCAGAGATTACATCAATGCAAACTATTCCTCTCCGAATACTCCCAAATTGTTTAATTACCCCGTAAATATGTCTGACGATTCTGCTACCTCGGTGGCGATAGCAGGCAATTCTGGTCTATTGAACGGCTATCATGTCTCCGGAAATTTATCGACCCTGACCTCGACCCTCTTCCACATTATTTCAGATACCCAAGACCTGACGGCTCGCACGTTTATACGTTTGGGAGATAACCTGTACTCTTGGATAAGTTGTGTGGGCCTTACCAATAACGACTTGATTAATTTTGTGATTTCAGAGACTCACAAGCTACATCGTGATCGCGTTCAAGACCAGAAGGTACTGTTCCGCTAATTTAAAGTATACTTCAAATGAATGAGCTGGCTCCCAACCGCTAACGGCGCTTGGAAGCCAGCTCAATTTTTAGGACAACCCCTATCTCGCCGAGTTCAATTCACATCGGCGAGCCTCCCCGGAGCCGACCTTAGAGGCGAGGCATATAGATCGGGCATATCGTCAGAGACACTTAGAGCACATACTCGCCAGCCAGCTCCATAACCCTTTTGTATTTGTCCAGTGAGCCGAAAGACCATGATGCAGACCACAACAAGCGTAGATAGTAGTCCCCCAACAGCCCAGCAAGAACAAGCTGCGCAGGTTGCTGGGATTGCACCGTCTCAGGCCAGCACATTGAACGATGTCCGTTTAAATGAGCTTGAGAATCGCGACGCTGAATTAAGAGCTCAAGCGGCTGTGCGTCAAGAGGTGGCGGATATCCCGCCTAGCTTTGAAGGAACAGAGATAGGCAAAGATTCCGGGCTCACTACTGCTGAAACCGCCGACCGTCAAGTTCACAACATGGCGCAAGCTGCGCTCAGTGAAGGAGCTGCTCCTGAAACGATCTCCAAGTCAGCAGAACTCATCAGACATTATTCGCGGGCCACATCTACTCCGGCGCGCAACGCCGAAGAGCCCACCCCTAATACTTTTGAGCCAAAAGGACGTCCTTCAAACGACGAAAAGCCCATGGCCCCAAAAGCTGGAGCAGCACCAGCATTAAGAATTGACGATAAAGAAGTGAGCGAACCGGGCATCTCTCCAAATAAAATTGAGCGCCCCAATTCGATTGAAAGCACCGATCAGACTCGCGTAGGAGCTCCGGCTCCCGCACCACTCCCCCCTGAGCTTGCCCGAAGCATTGAAAACGAAATTGCCCAAATATCGGCCCAGCTTCGCCAGGATACTCCAATCACTGCAAGTAGCTTAGCTGCCTAAACATTCGTGTTTTACTGCGCTTTTTGGCGCTTGTGCAGCTCAGCAGATTCCCTTTGTTTAGAAGCCTCAAATGCTGTATACTCTTCCAACCGTTGAGGGCCAATCAGTTTGCCCATCACTTACATCAACTTCCTCAGATTAAGCAGGTTTCGTTATGAAAACTCGAGTTCCGTGGTCACAGTTGAAAGAGATGTTCTCTGGCGAATGGGTTGAGCTTGTTTCCTATGATTGGCCCTGGGGCGCTCCCCATCCACGCTGGGGAATTGTTCGATGTTATGCCCCTGATCGACAAGAATTAATGGAAAAAATTGAAGAAGCCGGAGCACTAAGCGATTCGCTCGTGCTCTATATTGCGGAAACAACGGTCACCGTTACACACCACGAAAACGAAGGCGCCGCCCTCTAACTTGTCGCTAGCACCAATTGCTTTGCATCGCAAAATTGGACCAAGTGCGAAAATAATTCACGGTCGTTGATTATCCGTGGCACCTTGTGCTGATCTCCAAGCTTGCCTCGCGATGCCATCCAATCGGCGAAGCTGCCTGAGCGAACAGCTCTGACAACAGGCGGATTTAAGCCACAACCCGGAGCTCGGTGGTCAGCATAATCATCGTTGAGCTCGAGCAAACGTGCGTCTAGGGTATCGCGAAATAGCTTAATGCGTGCGGCGTCTCGCACCTCCTTATCAAACTCAACTACATACATATGCGATCCCAGCTCTCCAGCTTGGGCTGCGACATTTACTCCCATAGAATAATCGGTAACTGACAGGCCTACGACATCAGCGGCAGCAGCAATCGCTTTTTCAATTTCTTCGTAAATTAGGTGTTCGCCAAATGCAGACATCGCATAGGTGGTGCGGCCCGTAACCAGCACTCGAGGAATTTCTGTATCTACAAAACGCACGGTGTCGCCAATAATATATGACCACACCCCAGCGCACGTCGTCAGGACTATCGCGTAGTTTACATTTTTCTCAACATTCTGAATCCAAAACCGCTTAGGATTCGGTTTGTCTAAGTCCTCTACAGGAACAAATTCGTAGAATATGCCCGAGTCCAAAATGAGACGTAATCCTTCACCATAACCCCGATCACCCACCCCCATAAAGGCCTCGCTGGCAGGGTACACCTCCCGAAATTCTGCATGGGTTCCTTGGAGCAGCCTCTTGTACTGTTTGAGGTAAGGATCAAATTTAACCCCGCCATGCACGAACATTTCCAAATTGGGATACAAGCGAGAGATCAGCCCCTCTTCGTGTGGAAAGCGATCTTTAAATTTTTCTAGGAAAATAAGAAGCCAACTTGGCATGCCGCCCAAAATTCGAATATCTTGGCTTAACGATGCCTCTGCTATTTTTTGAGTGCGTTCAATCCAATTAAAAATTCCACTCAGCTCAGTCGGAGGAAAAAAGAAGTGTTCAGCCCAGGCAGGCAGTCTCACGGCTGAGATTCCGCTAATTTCTCCAAGGCGCACCCCAGGCGCCAACTCTTCCATCTTGGTAGTTCCCCCAAGCATAAAAGATTTGCCCCCCAGCACTCTACTTAACGGGCGATTAAGCACATGATGCACCAGCAAGTCAGTGCCAGCTTTGTTGTACGAGTCCCCCATTTCTTTAGAATAAGGAATGTACTTTCGCTTGCCGCTGGTGGTGCCAGATGTCCAAGAAAAGAAAGGAATTTTGCCTGGCCAAGTTATGTTTTCTAGAACGGGGAATGTCTGTTTCCAATACTGTTCCCAAAAATCTTCATAACGTCGTAAAGGTACACTGTGCTGATAGGATTCAACTGAGGAAATTGAATTAAAACGATATTCTTTTCCTATCTTTGTTTGGGCAGCACGGCGCAGCAAGTAAGATAACTGGGCCTGTTGGGTACGCGCTGGATTTTGCGCAGCAAGTTGAGCTGCCCGAAATTTAGCAAATAGTCGAAGCGCAAATGTAAAGTCCATAAGTCCCCCAGGGCGTTATTCCTTTCGGCTGCCTAGTCTTCTTCTATGACAGTTTAACGGTTCTCGCATGCAGTATAGCGACTGCCACAAATAAATAGCGAACTAAACAAATCAAACACAAGTTACTTTCGCCACTGTAGCAGATTACACATGTGAAGGCTTCACTTGCGGTCTGTTATGACTTCAATCAACATGCTAGCCTCTGAGCCCTAAGACACAAATAGCTGAGTCTTGCTTACTGATGTGGTTTTTGTTGTTGGATGTATGAATGCATCAATTCAAGAGTTTCCTGCTCATTCAAGGGAAGCCTCCAGTCCAGCCCCTTTTGACATGGTGGTCCAAGGCCTCACCAAAAACTTTAGCACGATCGAACGCGCTATCGATAACATTTCGTTCGAAGTTACTCGCGGTCAAGCAGTAGCGCTTATTGGTTCTGACAGTTCAGGAAAATCGACTTTGCTGCGATGCTGCGCCGGGCTTATGTCTCCAGATGCCGGCAGTGTCAGAATTTTTGATAAAGAATTATGTACGCTTTCCGTTAAAGAGCGCCAAAAAGTTCTTCTTGATGTGGGCTTTTTAAATGGAGGTCTTGAACACACCAGCGAGCAAAAAGTTGAAGAGGTGATTCTTGCGGGTGCGAAACCAAGACTATCTTCAATTAGTTTTTTTGTACAAAAACTATTTAATGGTCGCCTTAAAAAGCAGGTAAAAGAGCTTCTTTCTGAATACAATCTTGAGCCCATTAAAGATAAACTACTGAGAGAACTCTCCCCGTTTGAACATAAATTGGTACTGCTTGCTAGTTTGCGAATGCAGGGAATTAAAGTGTTGCTTGCCGACGACCCCGTCTCTGGTTTGGACGTAGCCAATGCTGAAAAATTTATGGCTATCTTGCTTCAGACCGTCCGTGGTCAAGGTATGACTCTTATTTTTACCTCAAGAGAGCTTATTGACGCTTTGGCGTATGCAGATAGAGCCATTGCGCTTTTACAAGGCAGGCTTGAACTTGATGCGCCGGTTGGTGCTGAAGATGCAAGGGTTTTGAGAACCTTGGCAGGCTAAAGCCCATTTTTTATTTAAAAAATGACTTCTAGGGCTCAGGTTTGCGAAAACCGAACGCCTGGCACTGAAGCCAATCACCTTAACCAGGATGTTTTTCAGTTACTCTCGGTCGTGCTACCCTAGAGCCAGCAACCGCCGTAAAGAAACTTTGCCATTTTTAGTGGAATGCCCCATATGCGAGCAAAAATCTATTATTTTAGCTTACTGGCTCTCATGTGTGCACCAATTTGGGGTGCCCAAGCAGCACCCGAACAACGAGGCAACCTTACAGGCGAAATTAGCTATGAAGAATCAAAGCCAGTTAAAAATACCTACAGCAGTATTCAGGATGCTACCATAACCTACTTTGAACAATTCCAAGCCCACATTACGAGACTAGCGGATGGACAATCTTCAGGAAGTATTCCCGAACTTGACGAGGGAATGATTAACTATTTGACCGCAGTTTATTTACACTGCGCTGTCAACTTTGGCGAATGCCCCATGGTTTTGGATGCAATTTTGGAAATTGATGTAGTCAATTCGCGTCAAACTCGCGAAGTGCGCTGCCCCATGATGACCAAGTTTTGGAAATACTGGGTCAGAAACGACATGGAAAATCGCCATAAGTACATGGTGAAGACTGGATACCTCAAGGTCACAAGCGACTTTAATCAAAATAAGCGCACGGCATATTTGAAGTGCCAAGATACAGTTCAGTCAGAAATAAATTCCAAAGAAGCTGATAGCGAGTTTTTTAAAAAACGGTATCACCGAGATGCGCCCAAAAACCTGGTCGCCATTAAACTTGTTACTCTCCTAAAAGATATTCGAAGCAAGATTCCAAATATTTTTGTGGCTGTTGGAGCTCAGAGCGGACAATAATATGCCCGCAACATCAGCCTAACCTATTGAAGTTACAGAGCATTTTCCAGTCGTTTCCGCCAGGCAAAAAAGGCACATGCCTGCCTATCCGACGCATAACATCTAGGGTCATGGTGGATTAAGAAAAGCCGGTGGATAGAATGTGCGGGCGCGGTTCCTTAGCTAAAGGGAGCTAACGGTTCGCAGCATCCGAATTGCCAGCAGAATTTGAATAGAATGTACTTACCGTCCGGAGAATACATTAAATGAGCGGCCCGACACTTCAAAACTCACCAACAGCTACAACACTGGCCCCAGCTCAAGAGCCTCAACTAAGCCCCGCTCTAGAAAATTTAGCCGCCCAGCTTCAAAACGTAGATGCTGAAAGGGCCTTAACGTCCTTAAATCAAACAGTCGACTCTTCGCTCAGGGTAATGGGCATAAGAGATATTATCGATTTAAAAGGGGCGCTTGTCAGTTCTGGTTTGCTTTCACCCCAGCAACAAGAACAAGCCAGTTACTTTGAACAACAAATCGATTCAAATCTCGATTTAATAAAAGCCCTTCTGTTCTCACAGCTTACGGGCTCAGCCGTTGCAGGCCTTGGACAATTAAGTGAATTAAGTCCCGAGCAGCAAGAGCATGCTCGATTGGCATTAAATCAGATGCTTGAGCGTGCGTCTCTTGAAGAACTCGAAGATTTAGCAAGCAAGCTAGGCATGGACCCAGAGGCACTCCCCTCTTCTCAGCCAGAGCTTGTCGCCGCCCTTCAAAAATCGAATTTGTTGGAAGCCGCCTTAGTTAATCCCGATATACTTGAGTCTTTGGGCCAAATACTTGCTCAAAGCCAAGAACTTCCGCCGGAAGCCCAAGCTCTTTTGCAGCAGGCTCTAGAGGGCGTTCAAAAAGGCATGGAAGGCCTTAAACTGATTATCGCCTCTGGCATTATTGCTGCGGTAATTGCCCGGGAGCTTGAGCGCCGCTCAAAACTTCCAAAGCCACACACCGAAACCAAGCCTGAGCAAAATAATAAACTTCACCTAAGCACTGATAAAGAGGAACTGCCTCTCTTAAGGAGAGAGCTTGAAGTTTTTTCCGAGCCTGTCTACACAGACTGGAAGAAAATTGAGAAAATTGAACTTGAAGCTCAAGATGTTCGCCGCCGCGAAGAAATCATCGCTCGCAAAGAAGAAGAAAAAATGGCGGAAGACCGGCGCTTACACAAATTACAAGCGTATGTAGACCAATTACTGAGAGAAAATCCAGGTCTTGTCGGCACCATCGCCGAAGTGAGCTTGAGACAGGAGAACTTTCTTAGCGAAATTGGACGTCCCACTCCAAAGTTCGTGAATGATCAATTTTCATCTACACGGCTTGGTTAGCGGCAAGAAAGTGACGATGGGGTTTGCTTCGTACAACTCCCCCGAGCTAACCCCCCTTATTTCATTCACTTCCCTAGAACTCATCTCATAAATGCCATCCGTGGCATTTATGAGAGTGCTCCAAGCTCGGACGGGGCCCCCATAAAAGCCCCGTCCTTGCGTCACACCGGCTTCCTCGCATGCTCGGTCGCCGAGCACGCCATCCTTGGCGTGCCTAGAAGCCATCTCAAGTTTACGAATTATGAGATGGCTTCTAATACTGACAAACTTCCTCATTCTGTTAGGATGTGCCCATCTTTCGCTTTTAGAGAGTCAAGCTTCCTATGTTTTCACTACAACGCCTTCTTGGTCGCGAAAAAACTTTTTTTGATCTTCTTGAGCTCAGTGCAGCAACTGCGGTGCGCTGCGGAGAAGCTCTGTTAAAATTGCTTGAAGACCCCAATAATCCTGAGCGCCTCAAAGAATTAAAGAACCTCCGCAAAGAATGTAAAAAAACCTCTGAATCAATTAGCGAATTAGTGGTTAATACTTTCGTGACC
>JBIKUD010000101.1:0-4494 GCA_044347745.1 Bdellovibrionota bacterium | reverse complement strand
CTAAGGTGCCTTTCTAGGCATAGGGTTTTGCACAGGCGGTAAAATTCGACGCCGTGATTTAAAGTTCGAAAATTCTTTATCATGATTAAGGCCCTCCGTTTGGAAAAAAAGCAGTACCCACTCGGGTGAGTACTTTTTTTCTTCCAAACGGAGGGCCTACATATGATGAATTTTCGAACTTATAAACTAGCGGTCGAGTTTTACCGCCGAACGCAAAACCTATGCCTAGCCCGGCATTTAAAAGACCAGCTAAACCGAGCAGCAGCATCGGTAGCTTTAAACTTAGCGGAGGGGCACGGCAGAAAGTCTATGGCAGATAGAAAGCGATTCTTCCAGATGGCAATGGGAAGCCTGCGCGAGTGCCAGGCTATACTTGAGCTTGGAGCAAGTGGCAGCAAGCTTGTAGCAGAAGCCGACTGCTTGGCAGCTCATCTTTATAAGTTATTAATGTACCGGGGCTAAGCGCCCCTTATTTCTCAGGAGCTGAAAAATGGTTTCTGAAACTGGAACAGATCACGGGTGACGGACTAACAGGTCTACAGAAAACCGGTCAAGTGCTCGCCCCCCTTACTTTTCCCCCATCTCCGCAACCCGCTTTTTTGCCGTAGTGGTAATAATACTTGGTAAATTTTTCGATTTCGCAATTCGCCGCAGGTCAGCTTCCTGGACATAGCGCAACCACTTTAAAGATACATCTCCGGGAGTTTTTGGATTCATCACAATATTTAATTTTACGGCATACGTTTTCATCCACACACGTGAGTCGGCAATAGTTCTCAGTACCGATTCAGAGACATTGGTATTCTTAGAAATTGCTTCAACCTCATTCATCCCGAGCTTGGGGTTTTTAAGTACAAACTGTTGAATCATCTTGCTCGCGTCCAAGATGAGGAGGCTACGACAAATAGCATTCCCAAAAAGTGCCAATTTAATTTTTTGGGGAATAGTCATGTCAGCTAGCTGCGAACGAATATCACGCTCAAGATCAACTTCGGCTACTAATTCACTTTTTTGTTCTTTATCCTGAATTAAAGCCGTGGGTACGTCGACCGAGTCAGGGGCAATTACTACTTTTTCGGCAGCCTCTATCTCTTCGGCCACAACATCCAACGCCGTTTTATATTTTACTATTATCTCTCTTATTTCATCGCTCATAAGAGGCCCTTGGGTTTCGTATTTATTGCATCTCAGCAACCAATCGCATGCCATGCAAGGTTAAGGCAGGCTCATACGTTTTTAGCCTCTCGCTGTGAGAAATAAACTCTTTAGCCTGGTGCCCCGTTGCAACAATATAAGCGAATGTGCCCACTTCCTTCTCTAGTCGCGAAATTAAGCCATCAACGAGGCACATATATCCAATCATACTTCCTGACTGCATGGCTGCTGCAGTAGTTCTTCCCAACACTGACTTGGGCCACTGTAACTCAATATGGGGGAGCCTAGCCGTTCTTGAAATCAGTCCCTCGGTGGCTGCGAGAACACCTGGGGCGATTGCCCCGCCTAAATAGGCGCCATCAGCGCCGACCACATCAAAGGAAGTTGCGGTGCCGAAATCGACTACCAAAGCTGGGCTTCCATATAAAGCACGCACGGCCACCGCATTGGCCAAACGGTCAGGTCCAAGAGAACTGGGTTCTGCAATTTTAAGGGCAATTCCCGTTTTGCAGCCCGGACCAAGCACGAGCGGAGTAACTGCGAAATATTTTGCGTATACTTCCGAAAAAACCGCGGTGAGCTGAGGGACCACACTACAGACCACTCCACTGCTGATGGAAGATGCAGGAAAGGCTTCGCGCTCAAGTAGTGGCAACAACAAAGCGGCGTACTCATCGGCAGTCCTGCCCGTGTCCGTTTTTAACAAAAATTCGCGTTCAAGTTTTTCTCGCTCAAAACAGCCGATTGAAATTTGGGAGTTTCCAATATCGATACACAAGAGGCGCGCGGTGTTGCTATTATGCATAGGAGTCTCTACAAAAATCTCAGGTGACCGGATGCGAAAAGGTGTTCGCGATTTTCAATAAGGACACGTAAACATCCATCCTCACTTATTCCAATAAACTCCCCTTGCTGGACCGCATTGGCCGTGTGTAAGCGAACACCACGACCAAGCCCAAAGGCCGACTGAGTCCACTCTTCCCTAAATGCACTGAAGCCTCCCAGCTGAAACCTTGACCAATAACGCATCAGGGCCGAACTCAGCAGTCCTGCAACCTGTGGTGCCGAAATTTTCCTCTGAGTGAGCGCGAGAAGATCGGTCGTCAGTTGTTCGGTAACTGGGGCATGTTCAATGTTAAGTCCAACCCCAATACCCACCTGAGTTGCACCTTCCCACACACTTGACTCAATCAATATTCCCGCTAACTTTGCTCCAGCTACGGAGTATACATCGTTCGGCCACTTTAGACGTACCTCTGCGCCAAATTCAGCACACACATGTTTCACCGCCAGCCCGACCACCAACGACAGCCCAATTAAGCGCGCGGGCGCAAGCGCCGTCCTACATATCCAAGTGGCGTAGAGTCCGCGAGAGCCTTCAGACCAGGTGCTCCCATGCTGCCCTCGCCCACTTAATTGGCTTCGCGCCACAAGCACCCCAAATTGCTCAAGTGCCAAGTGAGGCGAGAGCTGAGGCGCAGCATCCATGGTGGAGCCAATTTCATCATAACACTGCACCACACCAAGTTCGGGGCAACACTGCCAAATTTCATGTTCCCATTCGTGTAGTCGTTTCTGCATGACTAAATCTTAATACGAAGCGATATATCTTTGTTGGTTGCCTGCGTGGTTAAGGCCCCCATTGATACGGTGTCAATTCCCAAGCGACTGAGCTTTTTAAGCCTTTCAGCAGTAATGCCTCCCGAAGCTTCAACCATTGGGCTTGGTGCCTTGCCGCGAATAAGGGGCATACAAGTGGCAATTTCATCGTTACTAAAATTATCAAGCATCACTACATCTACTGGAAACTGAAGAGCTTGTTTTAATTCCTTTAAATTGCGGACTTCTACTTCAACCGGCATGTAAGCAGGTTTTTTTTGAAAAAGTGTAGTCAGGAGCGCGCGAAGATTCCCCTTACAGGCATCGATGTGATTATTTTTAACAAGTATCATGTCGCCAAGAGAGAATCGATGCGAGTGGGCCCCACCACAGCGCACCGCATACTTTTCGAGCACACGCCATCCTGGTGTTGTTTTACGGGTGTCGAGCACTAAAATTTTTCCCGCTAGTTTTTGAGCTTGAGCCGCTGCGCTCGCTACCCCACTCATGCGTTGCAAAAAATTAAGGATGCTGCGCTCGAGCGCTAGAATTTCGCGCGCGAGGCCGCGCAGCTCGGCGAGCACTTCTCCTTCCTTGGCCCAGGTTCCTTCACTCTTTTTTAAATTGACCTGTACCGAAGATTTTGCCCGAGAAACAATTTGTTGAATAATCGGTAAGCCGCACACCAATAAATCTTCACGAGCAATAAGACGAGCAGATGCTTTCTGCTTTTCTGAAACACACAATTCAGAGGTGACGTCTCCCCAGGCTAAATCTTCCTCAAGCGCCAAATCGATTAACTTAGTAAGCAGAGGGGAACCAAACATAGACAACTCCAAGACGGACGAGTTTAAATCATATTATGCAGAAGCAGACCGGATTACCCATTGATGCGCATGTCTTAAAAGGACGCGCAACACGGCAGCTCCAGGCACTGCGAGAAACACTCCAAGCAAGCCAAACAAATGCCCGGCAGCTAAAATAGCTAATATGACTATTATAGGCGACAACCCTACTTTTTCGCCCACAATTTTAGGCGTAATTACCCAGCCCTCGATAAATTGAATAATAAGGAAAAGCCCAACAACCTGAAGCACATGTGACAAATCGCCAAAGGTAACAAGCGCCATCACAAGACTAAGCACAATCCCGACTAAAAATCCCATATAGGGTATGATTGCTCCAAAGCCAGAGATAATCGCAAGCAATATCCATAACTCCACGCCTATGGCCCATAAACCAATGGCGTACAGCACAAAAAGTATACAGCCCACCGTGCATTGTCCTCGCACGAATGCAGAAACATAGCTATCTATCTCTCGAGCAAGTGCGAGAGCTTTTTTTCGCGTCGCTGGTGCAAAAAGCTCCAAGCACCACTTATGGAATACCGGAAAATCTACGACGAGATAAAATGCAATAAATGGAAGCAGCACAAAATTGAGTAGTGTTAATGTAAGCGAATATCCTTGCAGTAAGGTAGCGCCAAGCGTACTTAAGACACGGCCCACACTCTCTCTATCCACTTGAGGAATTTTGTCGAAAACAAAAGCCAGCAATTCCTCGCCATTCGCAGGCAAAGGCATATACGCTTTCAGGGAATCTAAGAGCGGCAGCACCCTTTCTTTTGCTGTTTGCAAATACTGTGGAAAATTTTCGGCAAACTTTTGGTATTCTCGAGCGATGGTGGGCAGCGCCGTAAGCAAGAGAGCAAGGCAGATTAATGCGGCGCCCACAAAAACA
>JBIKUD010000054.1:0-15595 GCA_044347745.1 Bdellovibrionota bacterium | reverse complement strand
CTATTGGCTTGCAGCTTGCCGTGCGCCTACTCCTTAGTGAGGAGCTTGATGTGCATCTATTCAAACGTCACGGAGTTGAGTTTGGGCCTGTGGTGCATACCTTTGACGATTTTTCTTTGGTTTGCGCGTTACTGAACTGGATTCTCGTTTTTGGCGCTGCTTACTTCTTTTTCCCGAGGCTACTCAAGCGATTTAAACAAAGCGCGTCATCTCAGCTCCGCGGGGAGTAGTTCGGCCTTGCTTGGCCAAAATATTTTGCCAACAGGTCTATTTAAATATTGATCTAAAGCGGGAGCGCGGAAATAAGCCTTGTTATTTCAGAGACTTGCGCCATTCTTTGGAAGTCCGGTGGGGTTGATCTTTGTGCGCTAACCCATTATAACCAGGTTCTTGATTTCCAGGAGAAGTAAGTCCCATGAAACGCACCTATCAGCCAAGCAAAAAGAGCCGCCGCACGACTCACGGTTTTCGTAAACGTCGTAAGACGAAAGGCGGGCGTGATGTTATTAAGGCCCGTCGCCGTAAGGGACGTGCACGTCTGTCTGTGACTAGTCCGCGCAAAGGACATTACAAGTAGTATCCGTTGTTGTAATTCTTTGCCGCTGTAATTCGATACGAAACAATTGGTTACTGCGGCCTAAGTTTTATACGGACCTATTAGCTTGAATACAGTTCACTGGATTTTGAAACGGGGCTCTTATAGGCCCCGTTTTAGCGCTTAGTGCCCTGATAAGCACAGTCAGCGCGAGGGGTTGAATTTGCCAACTAAAGCTCAGTACAGATTGCCTCCATCCGCTCGTTTAAAATCTAAACGAGATTTTAACAGGGTACAGCAACGTTCAGGGGAGAGCCTAAAATCTTACGGGCGGGGTTTTTTGGTGCTGGCTTTGAATACGGACTTTGCCAGATCTCGAATCGGCATCACAGTGACACTTAAAATCGATAAGCGGGCCGTGGTTCGTAACTTAATTAAGAGGTATGTGCGGGAAGTCTTTCGAGTGTTGGCGCCTGAGTTTACCCGTTCTGCGGATATTGTTGTAATAGCAAGGCAGGATTCGGTTGGTTTTGACTTGGCTGCTGCAGAGAAAGAGCTGCGAAGCAGCTTCGCAAGACTGGGGCTATTAAGACCTTAGATTTTGTGGGGCTACAACTGCGCTCATTGGAAGCATATTGGAATTCTATGAGCCTCACATCTTTGGGATAAAAAGAGTGGCTGAACTTATCAATAAATTTGCCCTGATGCTTGCTCGAGGCCTTCATCATGCCTATAAACTACTCATCTCTCCGTTCCTTGGGCAACGGTGTCGGTTTGAGCCGTATTGTTCCGACTATGCCCTCGAAGCGATCGAAAAGCACGGCTTTTTCTGTGGTTGTCTTTTAGCCGCAAAAAGAGTTGTGCGATGTAATCCGTGGTTCCAGGGAGGTTTAGATCCTGTGCCACCAGTAAAGAAAAAATAAGAATTGGATCATGGAAGATAAACGTACCGCCATTGCCGTTTTTTTGTGCATCGTAGTCATTATGGTGTACTCAGAACTCTTTTTGGCTCCAGCCACCCGCCCTGTTCCAAATGCTCCGGTCACCCAGAGTATGCCGCAGGCCTCTCAGAGTTCGGGAACTTCGGTTACAGGGGGCTCTGTGCCTCAGGTTATACAAGCACCAGCAGCAGGTGATGTTGTTTCAGTCCCTTTCGCCGCTGTGTCAACTAACCAAGGGCGCTTCCCTAATCCTTCGGAGTTGCAGGCTGCAGGTTCCTTGACGGTTCGTACTCCACAAGGGCTTATTCAAATAGCTCTGCTTGGAGGGCGTCTCGAAAGCTTTCTATTGAACGATTATCGCAGCAAATTAAATGAAGATGCTCGCGTTGATATGGTTTCGAAATCTGAGGGAGCTCCTTTGCCTCTCGGCGTGAGCGTTGGCAATGTTCGAGATGATTTTGTTGTTTATCAATTGGCAAGTGTTAGCGAAGGGGTTGAGCGAGAAAATAATACGTTCACTCTTGTCGCTGATGCGAGCCTGAGGCTGGTGCTTCAGGGTACTTTGCCTAACAAAATTGGCATTCAGAAAATAATTACCTTTAAACCTGGCACCTATCTTTTTGATGTTGAGGTCAACCTTAGTGCTCCAAGTCCTTCGGGTGAGAAAATTGCGCTCGAATGGGCCCACTATGTTTCAGATGCAAAGATGATTGATCAGTTCGATGCGCTCCAGTTCACGCACCTAAATGATCTTGGAAAACTTAAGCATTTGATGATTCAGGAGGTAGATAAGGAGGCTAAAAACTCTGGTCGTCCAGTTCAGGATCTTGGGCCAAATCGCTGGGTGTCTTTCGGCGGCAAATATTTTATGGCCACGGTGGTACCGCAGGAAGCCGTCACTAGCTTTCCTATAGGTGTTGAGAAAAATGTGTTCTTTGTGCGAGCCCCAGGTGCGCCTCAATCGGCTAAGTATAGTGTGTATGCAGGTCCAAAAGATTCGGATGTGCTGGGCGGCCTTGGTTTTGAATTGCACCGTAATGTCGACCTAGGCTGGTTTTCATTCTTGGCATTTCCGCTGATTTGGCTGCTTAGGTCATTTCATAATTTGCTTGGAAATTGGGGATTGGCAATTATTTTGCTGACGCTTGTAATTAAGGCGCTCTTTTTGCCACTGACCAAAGCAAGTTTTCAGTCGATGAAGGCGATGCAGGATTTGCAGCCTGAGATAAAAGCACTCAGGGAGCGAATTAAAGATGCCACGCAGCTTAATCAAGAAATGATGGCACTTTATAAAAAGCGTGGCGTCAACCCAATGGGTGGCTGTTTTCCAATTTTAATCCAGCTTCCTGTTTTTCTCGGGTTATACAATGCCCTGCTGTATTCAATTGAGTTAAGACACGCACCTTTTGCGTTGTGGATTAATGACCTTTCTGCGGCCGAGGCTTTGCATGTATTCGGACTACCTGTTCCGGTTATGGTGCTGCTTATGGGCGCCAGTATGTATGTGCAGCAAGCAACGACACCAATGACGGGCGACGAAACGCAGCGAAAGGTGATGCTGATGATGCCCATCATCTTTACGGTCATGTTCGTCATTTTCCCTTTCCCTGCCGGGTTGGTGCTTTATTGGCTTGTGAATAACGTGATTTCTATCGTTCAGCAGGTAACTTTGAGGACAAGCCGAAGTGTCACGCCTTTCCAGGCCACTATTGTGGCAAGTGTGCTGATTTTTGCATTTGGTTGGTGCTTGACCATTATTTAGTGGGTGCTCAGGCTTTAAACGGCGAACGATTACGATGAGCTCCCTTTCGACTATCGCTGCTTTAGCCACTGCACCAGCACCCGCCGGAGTAGCAGTAGTTCGTATGAGTGGCCCGCGAGCGCGGCAAGCGCTGCGGGCACTTTTTCGATCGAAGATTTCTCCGGTAGATAAGCCTAGATATTTGGTCCTTGGACATATTATTGACCATAAAAGTACAGTTGAAATTGACACCGCAATGGCTGTTTTTATGCCGGCGCCGCATAGCTACACGGGTGAGGATGTCGCTGAATTTCAATTTCATGGTAGCCCAGCGCTTGTTCAGAAAGTGCTGCGCTCCCTCTTTGCGTTTGGTATCTCGCCAGCAGAGCCTGGGGAGTTTACCAAGCGTGCTTTTTTGAATGGTAAGCTTGACCTCGTTCAGGCTGAGGCGGTCGGCGACCTGGTGAGTGCAACTGGAGAGGAGTCTCTTAAGTTAGCTCATGAGCAACTAAGGGGTAGATTTAGCGGTCTTGTTACTCAAATTGGAGAACCCCTTCGAGATGTACTTGCTGAAATAGAGGCCCACATTGATTTTCCTGAAGAGGAAATTGAGCCAGATGCGTTGAGCCTTCTTAGTCAGAAGCTTCAAGGTGCGAAGCAGTTACTTGATAAACTGATTGCAACCTATCGCTATGGTCACCTTGTAAGAGAAGGTTTTCGAGTGCTTTTATGTGGTAAGCCTAATGCGGGCAAGTCAAGTTTGCTTAATGTGCTTCTCGGCACCGAGCGGGCAATCGTATCTCCCATATCTGGGACAACACGGGACCTCATAGAGGAATCAGCTACCTATGAAGGCTATCGATTTGTTTTTTGTGACTCTGCTGGCTTATCTCAATCTGAAGATCCGGTAGAAAAAATTGGAGTTGAGCTCGCAAAAGAGAGGCTCGCCTGGGCGGACCTGGTCCTTTTTGTGGTTGATGCCGGTGATACTGATAATTCATGGCGAACAGTGCTAGAGTCAGTGAAACCTAAATCCAAAAAAATATGGATGGTTACAAATAAAATAGATTTAAACTCGAACGCGTTTGCCACCCATTTTTGTGAGTCGAGTTTATGCGCGCAAAATTTCTACCTTTCAGTCAAAAACAAAAGTGGCTTTGACGCCTTAATCTCTGCTTTAGTTGATGAGGTTCGAGGAGGCTCCACTGATACAGGGCAAGCGAACCAGGTTGTGACGAATGAGCGGCATCGTATTTGTCTAGCACACTGTGCCGATGCGCTTGAGCGAGCACTTGCCGCGATACAGCAAAAGATGCCAATAGAGCTGGTGAGTAGTGAGTTACGGCTGGCTTTGCACTCATTAGAGGAGCTTGTTGGGAAAACGTATACCGAGGATATTTTAGGCAGAATATTCTCTAAGTTTTGTATCGGCAAATGATGTTTGCTCGGAGTCAGAATTGACGCAGAATCCTATATATATTCGGCGCTACTCAAGCGTGACTCCTTCGCAGAGCGGCCCACTTTCTGGCCTCCGGTTCGTGGTGAAAGATAATATCGGCATCAAAGACCAGCCGCTTTCCCTAGGAATTCAGCCGCCCCTTTTTGAGCGGGTAGAAAAAAGCGCATGGATAGTTGAAGTACTTGAGCAGGCGGGGGCTACTTGTATCGCAAGCACTAATTTAGACGAATTATGCGCTAATTATCGAGGGCAGAATCGATATTTTGGATCAATGTTTCATCCTTTTGATACCGAGCTCTCCCCTCTTGGATCAAGTACTGGATCAGCAATTGCGGTTGCTTTGGATGAAGCAGAGTTTGGTTTAGGAACTGATTTTGGTGGAAGTATTCGAGGGCCAGCGGCCACGCTTGGTATATTTGGGTTTAAGTTGAGTGCCGAATGGGCTCCTTGTAGAGGTGCTTTTACCTACGGGAAACTGGATTCTCTAGGTGTCTTTGCAAAAAGTTTTGATATCTTAAGCCGAGTAGTCTTACAGCTTGGAAAGAGTCGAATCAAAACTGCTGAGTCCGCGCAGATAAAATTGTGGGTACCTCATAGTTCGGAACTTGGGAAAATGCCGGAGAAGGCGCGGGTACATTTTGAGTCACTTTGCACAAAGCTACAAAAGAAGTTTGAACTTAAGGAGTTGGAGCCTATTTTTGGAAGAGCACTTGAGTTACGTAAACCGCTAGCTGTGACTGCAATGGCTGAAGCCTTAGCTCCTTTTTTGAATCGTGCTGCTGATTTTCCTGCTGCCGCTAAGGCTGTACTTGTTCGTGCCGAAAAAATGAGCGCCGAGAAAAATAGAGAGGCCGAACAGGAAGTCACTGATCTGAAAAATAAGCTCTGCTCGACGCTCTCTGGTTCGGACTTTTTTATCACGCCTACGTTGCCTGGTGGCGTTCCAACCCAAAAATCATTGGATGAGCGCGAGCTTGTTCCATCAAATATATTTCTTGCGCTCGCAAACATACTTGAGCTTCCTGCGCTGGCATTTCCAACACAGGCCTGTGCGCCAACCGCTGAAAATTGCTTTAGCGCCCAGTTGCTTGGTTCGCCCGGGCAAGAATCGCAAATGCTCGTGGTGGCAGATAACTGCTCTAAGTTATTGAATTGCTTTGCTCTTTAGATCGTCGTTTGAATTTCTGAAGCAAAATTAAGGCTCCTGCTGATATGTGGGTGTACGTTACGTTTGCAGTTTCAATTCGGTTTTTCGCAAATTGGTTTTTGTAGTAGTTTTAACAAAAAGGTGATGCTCATGGAAAATGAAGGAAAAGAGTTAAATTTCTTCGAAAAATTCGGCCTGGAAGTTACCAGTGGCGAAGTTGAGATTGGGCAAACCTATCCAATTTACGGAATGATTACAAAGATATTGGATGAAACGCCTGGAAGCGTGCTAGTCGAAATCAATTTCTCCATAAAAGCGCACATGTCTATTCCGGAACAAGCTAAAGTAGATTTGCTTAAAGAGCGCTCATTTGAACCAGGAATTTTTGTTTCAACAGTTAAGTCTAAAGACAGCGGACTTGAAGTTGACTGCAGTACGGTGGTGTTCGGTAAGCGCCAACAGTTTAATGCTTAATCCTTGGGGAAGGATAAAGTTAAACTACGCTTAACCAGGAGCTCAGTGTACAGAAGGGATAGTGTTACGTAGCTAAAGTCAAATGCCTCAGTTTTCAAAGCCGGATCATTACTTAGATCCGGCTTTTTATTTTCTAGTGCCTGAGGAGCTGGCGTTTGCAGCCTAAGCTTGTTCGACCGAGGTAGGCATGCCAGAATTCCGCCCATGGAACCTATACAAAATAAGCAGTCTCCAACGCCCCCTCCATCTGGTCCTACCGTAGGAAAAGCAAAAGCCGACCTCTCGGAAATCTTCTCATTTATAAAGACCCTGATATTGTTTCTCATTGCCGCCTTTATTCTTAGGGCGTCGCTTATTGAAGCATTTCGAATTCCTTCTCTCTCGATGTATCCGACCCTTAAAGAGGGAGATCACATACTCGTTAGTAAATTGTCGTATGGGTTCCGATTGCCGCTTCTTACACATGCCGTGCTGAATTACGCGGAGCCTCAGCGTGCTGATATTGTAGTTTTTACTCGACCCGATGATCCACAAACGCCAGAAGATGATTCCGCGATTAATCTCATAAAACGAGTGGTCGCGTTGCCTGGGGAAACAGTTGAAGTTCGGGACACTAAAGTGCTTATTAATGGAGTTCCTCTCGCTGAAGAATATGCCCGCTGGGATTTTGAGCGAACATTTGATGCAGATTTTGGTCCGGCGGTGGTTCCGGAAGGCCATGTGATGCTCTTGGGGGATAATCGAGATCACTCGCGTGATTCTCGATTTTGGACCGAACCATTCATCCAGATTTCTCGAATTCAGGGAAGAGCTCTCATTATTTATTGGAGCTGGGCCGGACTTTCTCGTATTGGAACGATTCTTGAATGACCACATTTTTTGAACTGACAAATGCTCATGTGTTGAGAGTCAGTGGGAAACACGCAGAGCGCTACCTCCAGGCGCGCCTTAGTAATGACGTGCGACTTGCTACCGAAAAAAAAGCGATTGTGGCTGCTGCTCTCAGCCCTCAGGGCAAAGTTGAAGCATATTTTACGGTGTTTCGTCGTGGCCCAGCTGATTTTTTGCTATTGGTGGATGGGGGCTCGATAACAGAGGTAAGCGCGGCGCTGCTGCGATTTCGAGTGACCGAGCAGGTTGAGGTTTCAGTAGAAACTCATTTCAAGGTAATGCACCTTGATGCAAGCCAAGCGTTTCTCGGGTTAATGGGTGAGCCTAAGGCAGGCGATGTCTGCATGGTTGAATTTGGATTTACAATCGGACAGAGACGTCTTGAGTCTCTCGGTACTGATGTGTTGCTTTCTTCAGATGCGACGGAGGGTTTTTTGACTTGGTTGAAAAATTTTGCGTTCATCGCTGGCGCGGAAAGTGAGTTTCAAGAGCGGCGCTTGCGGGCCAAGCAGTCCATGTATCCATATGAAATAAATTCTAATGTAATACTGCTTGAAGCTGGTTTGGAGCAGGCAGTTTCTTTTACCAAGGGCTGTTATGCTGGCCAGGAGGTGATTGCCCGTATCGATTCACAAGGCAAGACTCCTCGTCTATTAAAGTTCTTCAGCGCCAGCCAGGATGCTTGCCCTGCCATAGGTGCTCAGATTTACAGGGCAGATGACGCAGAATGCCGAAGGGCAGTTGGCACGGTGATGTATGTGATTAAGCAAAAAGAAAGTGGCTTCTTATGCTCAGCCTACGTTAAAAATGACCCAGAAATTCTAAAGAATTCGCTGCGCCTGGCTACTGGAGAGCTGCAGGGCTTGGAGTAGGACAGAAAAAGGGGCATACTTTTGGACGCTATGAGGCAGGTATACATATTCGCAGGTTGGGTCAGTGTCGCTTTGGGCGTGATCGGGATGTTGTTGCCTGTAATGCCTACTACCTGTTTTATGCTGCTGGGGGCCTATTTTTTCTCGAAGGGCTCTCCTCGACTTCACCAACTTTTGCGGACCTGCCCCAAATTTGGTCCAATCATTTGCGAGTGGGAGGAGTATCAGGTAATTCGCATTCATCCTAAATTGATGGCTACGGGAATGATCCTTCTGGCTGCTTTTTTGTTAGTGGTCTTAGGTACTCCTTATTGGGTAATTGTGGGTACAGATGTTGTTTTAATCGGAGTGCTGCTGTTTATATGGACCAGGCCCAGCACGATTGAACAATCACTTCAGCGCAAAGAAAGCCATTTGTCACGCATTCGGCAGACTGAGTCATCGAACTGATTTGAGTTAACTTCAGTAAGTCGGAACCAACGCAAATCTTTAGATTCTGGGCTTATTGTCAATTGTTCGCTTTTGTCTGCTTTAAAGATAAAACGTACGTCATAGTGTTCGTGGGCGGGCTCTGTACCGTACGCTGGAATTTCATGAATATCTAAGTCAAATATAGTTGAGGCGTACGGAACGACTTCTAGTCCGCTTTCTTCGGTTGCTTCACGCTGAGCAACTTGAAGTAAGTTGCCTTGTCCATCAGCGTGGCCACCAAGCTGCAGCCAGAGATTTAGCTTTTTATGTAGGGTGAATAGGGCAAATTCTCCCGTTTTATCTACAATCCAGGCCGACGCAGTCAGGTGTCCGGGTACGTTGTGCCGGTAGAGGCATCCCGGATAGTTGCCTATTAGGGCTAAAAAGCGATTCTTGATAGCACGTTCGCCTGAAGAGGAGCACGTATACTCATTAATCAAATTCTCTGCGGCAATAAGTTCAGTGGGGACCGTGAGGTGCATGAGTCGGTTATAGCAATTTAATAGGTTTTTGGGCCTTTCGCCCGAACCTGGGTTTTATGTTATTGAAGGGGTTGAGCCTATAGAAGTGGTGCGTTTTTGTACACGAAATTCGCATATCCAAAGGACCGTCAATAATGGCCGAGCATTCAATAAAAGTAATTGCAGAGGATATCAAACTTCCACGAGTTTTCTTCTTATTTGGTTTAACCGGTGCGGGTAAATCATATGTCGGAGATTTGCTTGGAAAGCAGTATGGCTGGACTGTGTATCATGCCGATGATGATCTGCTTCCAGAGATGAAAGATGCAATTCGTCAAGGAGTCTCGTTTACGGAAGATATGCGGGATAGATATTTTAGACAGGTTGCTGAGCAGATCAAAGTTAAATCCAAGACAGCTTGCCCGTTAGTCGTAACTCAGGCTGCGTATAAAAGAAAGCACCGACGTTATTTGCTAGAGCATATTGCTGGTCTTGAATTTATCTGGATTCAAACTTCGGACGAGACCTGGATGAAAAGAGTAAGAACCCGCAATGCTGCTGTGGACGTGCGCTACGCGCAGCTTATAAAGGCACATTTTGAACTGCCGACTGAGCCGGTTAAACAGCTGCTTAATGAGGGCACTGATGCAGAAATTATAGAACGGTTTGAAAGATTATTTATTTCGTCATCAAAAACATAAAAATACAAAATTTGTTTCTTAGTCATCCCAAGTTGTCCTTTTGCATTGAGCTCTTTTGAAGCGATTTCGCCAATAAAACTCCCCACGCAACTCCAATTGAATTTATCACCACATCTCGGATGTCTCCTACTCGATTTGGAAGTACTGCCTGAAACAATTCGTCTAGAATTCCGATGCAGGTTCCAAGAAAAAATGCATAAGATGCATCGACTCCAGAAGAGCGAGCATCGCGCATAAAAAGTAGTCCCAGCACTCCGAACAAAAGTAAGTGAAAACGCTCCTCTGCGATAGAGAAGGTGAAATAGCCGGTAATTAAGGGAATAAGAATATAAAGCCAGTTTGTGAAGCTTAACGCTCTTGCTCGCGCAATCGCGATAACGAGAATTAAGCCGCCTCCTATGAATATTTGTTCTGAGCTTAAGTAGGTGCGGAGTATAGAGAGAAGGTAGCGAGCTGTGGGAGCGAGAGCAAAAATGAAGCAAACCCAAGCAACGCTTAAGGGGGAAAGCGAGCGAAGAAGCTGTACGTTATTGCGAGCAAAGTTTTGCATGTTCGCTGATGGTGTAAGATTTGTCGGAGATTATAACGGCGAGGTTTCCAAACTTACTTGTTTGACGCAAAGTTGCTCCAGAAGCTGAGTACCTCCTGAGGGTGTCTGCGTCTGGGTAGCCCCAATAGTTGTTGCTATTTACGGAGATGACAACCTGCTGAGGTTTTACTGCTTTAATAAATTCAGGCGAGCCAGTACGAGCTGAACCATGATGCCCAGCTTTAAGGATGTGGGCATTTAATTTTTGCTCAGCAGAACGTAGAAGCGCTTTCTCGGTGTCGAAATTGGCATCACCCATGAGGAGTATTTCTGTTTCATGGGCCTTTATCTTTAATACCAGTGAGTTGGTGTTCCAGTCATCTGATAATTGTTGTTTTGGTGGCCAAAGAGACTCTAGAGATACTTCTTGATCTAACGTCAGTCGTTCTCCTTTGTGTAAAGTGGAATAATGATGATGACTGCGAACGAGTTCTTGATACCATCGATATATGCTCTCATTCAGATTTAGAATGGGCTGTCCGTTGTCAAATACAGATTGAATGCTGAGATAAGCAAAGGCTGGAAATGCTCCTCCAATGTGATCTGGATGTGGATGCGTAAGAATTAGATGTTGGAGCTCTGTAATTCCACAGCTTTGAAGCAGCTTTATTATGCGTGGGCCAGTGATAAGTGTACCTGTATCAATAAGAGTGTGTTTTTTGTTCGGAGTAGAAATTAAAATGGCGTCGCCCTCTCCGGCGTCAAGGAAGTGAATAGTAGTTTCTTTAGCAAAAGAACAAGGGGCGGAAAAAAACAGCAACAAGAAGAGGAGGCATAGGGCTCGAAAATGTGTAAGAGCTTTTCGCATAAGCAACCGCATTTGTTGCTTGCAGAAAGATTTCAAGCTGAGCCTCCTTCGTACTTAACTAAATACAGGCCTCGCTTTTTTCGAGGTAGCCGAGAATATAGTCACTGATGGAAGATTTGAGATCGGAAAAAGTTGTTTCTGGTAATGCGAGCTGTAGTTTCTGTACGTCTGCTTGGGTGAAGTACTGATACTGATTGCGGAGCGCTTCTGGCATCTCTATGTATTCAATTTGGCCTTGCATTTTAAGAGCATCAAAAACTGCACGGGCTACTTCGTTCCAAGTTCGGGCTGTTCCAGTCCCTAAATTATAGATTCCAACGACTTCGGGTTTTGTAAGGAGATTCCACATAATCTCGGTGCAGTCCTTAATGTATATAAAATCGCGCTTTTGCTCGCCGTCGCGAAATTCAGGTCTGTAGGATTTAAAGAGGCGAATACGCCCGGTTGTTTTTGCTTGAAGGTAGGCTTGATGTATGACGCTTCTTTGGGAACCTTTGTGATACTCATTTGGGCCATATACGTTGAAGAACTTCAGGCCAACCATCTTGCTGACTGCGCCGGAATTAATGGCCCACAGGTCAAATAAATATTTTGAAAATCCGTACGGGTTGAGAGGTCGAAGCACTTTGCTGTGAAAATCTTGATCTGAGTAGCCTGATGCGCCATCGCCATACGTGGCCGCACTACTGGCGTAAATAAAGCGGATGTTGTGTTTTAAGGCGTAGTCGGCAATTTCGCACGAATATCGAAAATTATTCTGCATCAGATACTCGACGTTTGTTTCGGTAGTCGAGGAGCAGGCTCCCATGTGAGTGATGCTGCGAATTTGGTTTGCAAATTTGCCGCTGGATAGAGCTGCGCGGAACTGATCTTTGTGCAGGTAGTCAAGGAATGACTTGCCCAGTAGGTTCTTCCATTTTGATGAGCTCTCGAGCTCATCAACTACAATAATACGATCGATGCTTTTGGAGTTAAGCTTAGAAATGAAAGCTGAACCAATAAAGCCAGCTCCCCCAGTTACAATATGAATTCCATTGTCAGTCATGGAGTCAGGCTAGCATAAGTCTATTGAGGCCAGCAAAATTTGGTTATCTGGTTGGGGTAAGTTTAAGGGATTCAAGTGCAAGTCCCAGGTGGCGAGGGTCGGCGTTGAGGTGCGCTGAGCGAGGACTTTGGATTTGCTCAAGAAGGAGGAGAGCAACAGGGCTATTTTTTAGAGCTTTTTCGGGAATTTGGGCGGTCCATAGTGACCAGGAGCCTGGCTCTGCTGGGGGTACAGGGAGCAGGGGGGCTTCATAGTCAGCAAAAAATATGGTTGCTTTTTGGTCGCGCCAGGGGCTCATTGCTTTTACTTCCAAGGTGTAGACCGGTCCTTTATTGGTTGGACGAGGAAGCTGTATTGCCGTCGCTCGGTTGGTGAGCCAGCAATAACTCTCAGTTGTGCTGGTGGTGTTTGGGCATGAGGGCTGACCCGCTTGGTTGAGGTTCATCGCCGGCAGCTCGCTAAGCGAGTTGTTGAGGTAGAAATTTTTAATTTGATTTGTGGCGTCATCGCGAACGGTAAACACTCGAATTTCGGGATTCGCAATTATTCTTTGAGTTTCATTGATGCCAGGAAAAAGACGTGTCTGGTTATAAAACTCAAGGATTGAATGTATCTCGGCTTCAGGGCCTGCAATGACTGAGTGGTAGCCCATTTGAAATAGGGCGAGGCCTGAGAGCTTGGAGAGATCTGTTCTTTCAAAGCCTTGCTGCCTGTAGAGCGACGAGGGGAACTGCAATTCTCCTGATACGGCACTGGGCGTAAGTTTGTCTTTGGTTTCCTGAATAAATTCGAGAGCATCAACGCGGGATTCTCTGATATGAAGAAGGTTTTTGCGGTACTGAAGAGATCCAATGAGAGGCTGCAGGAGCAGGATAGGAAGTGAGAAGAACACAAGTCCTAGTTTGAAGGAATTAGGTACGTTTAGGCGCTGAATAAGAAGGAATATGCCTGAAGCCGAGAGAACGGCGAAAATTGGTATGAGGATAAGGACGTTTCGCGTGAAGTTTGTTTTTTGACCAATCATGAGCGCGGCAAAGAGGAGAGGAAATGCCATAAGCACAGCGGTTTTGCGCTGTTCTTGTTTGAATAAAAGGAGAAGGCCAAAAATTGAGGAGACGACGGCAGTCCAGCCGATGCCATCATGGAGCAGCCAACGAAGATAGAATAGAGCCTGGGGCAGGCCGGGCTCAGCCATTTGTCCGGCATGTCCAGCAACGCCGTAATGCCAGATTTCATAGGCAAGGTGATCGAGAAAAAGCGGAATAGAGACAAGGATAAAGGGGGATGCGGCAAAAAATCCAATTATAGGAAGGCTAAGTGCTAAGGTGGCCCGTTGGGCACTGAATTGATTGCTTGCCCAGAGAGCAATGAGGGGGAGGAGGGCAATGGGGGCTGCGTTGTATTTGCTCGAAATGGCAAGTCCAGCAAAGAGACCGCACAGAATGAGAAGCAAATTTGAATAGCGTTCTTGAATTTGAAGTGCGCACCAGATGCTGAGGATGCACATGAGGGACATGAGCACATCAACTCCGATGATGGGGGAGTGTTTGAGGAGCTCGGGGGAGAGGGAGGTGAGGAGGGCTGCGAGGAGTGCAGCGGCTCGGGAGCGGGTGATTTGGTGGCAAATGAGCCCAGTGAAGAATATGAGTGTGAGTGAAAAGAGGACGCTGAGTGCCCGGTTCCATTTGACGATGCCGGGATGGGAGGCGGTGAAGTTGTAGGTGGCGAGGCCGAAGGGGTTGCGTGTTTCAATTTCTTTGATGGAGGTGATGTATCCCTTTTTGGCAGACCAGATGAAGCTGAGCGCCACTACTGGCATGCGAAGGTAGAAGTGGAGGGAGGGCTTGTGGAAGTAGTGGGGGTTGTAGGAACCGGTTTTTACCATTTCAACGATGCGATTGAAGTGGTGGGTTTCGTCTTCCCAGTAGAGGTAGGGGAGTCCGGCGTGGATGCCAGGGAGGCGGAGCCAGAGGGCGAGGAGGCAGGTGAGGGCGAGGAGGGCAGGGAGCTCAGCCGCTTTCATTCTTCTTCTTCCCTGGTACATACTAACCTTCCCGCCTCATTTAGCCTAAAAGCTTAACTGCTCGAATCGACTTAGTTTTTGCTTTAATCGTCTTAAAATTCCCCATCTTTCGCAACTTTTTCCCAAATATTGCGAATAGAGAGTATGAGACGAAGACGACGCTTCCAAGCCAATAAACTCTATGAGCTTTGCCTAAGAGCACGCAAGGGGCTGCCTTTTCCTTGTTGGTCGACCATGAGCCTGATTCTTGACTCGGCGCTTGCCCGCACTCAAAGGGATCATAAGGTGCGGGTCTCCCATTATTTGTGGATGGGAAATCACCTGCACATGATCTTTGTAGCTCAAGACGCCAATCAATGCGCCAAATTTTACATGGAGCTCAAGAAAAAAATCACGGAATCGATAAAGGCGCTCCTTGGGCTCGATCAGCTCAACCTGTGGGAACCGAATCACATGGTAGCCCAAATTTTGGATTCAGACTTCGCCATAGAACGAATTGCATACTTTTATCTTAATCCCGCTCGGGCGAATTTAACGGCAGACATTCAAAGTTACCCAGGACTTTCTTCGTGGGCAGAATTTAGTCGCCAAGAAGCAGCGACTTCACGAAAGGTTCCCTATATTCGTTATCGAAATCTTCCAAGGGTTCCGAATTTGAAAATGACCGAGCGTCAAGACAGGGCTTTTTGCTTGAGACTTCTTTCGAAGGTTCGGGTTTTTCACGAGCTTAAACTTGAGCTTGATGCATGGATGGACTGTTTTGATCTCGAGCAAAGTGCTGCAGAGCTTAACTCTCAGATTATGGAAAAAGTAATGGAGGGTCAGGCTAAGTTGGAATTACAACGTAAATTAGACGGGAAACGTGTAATTGGTCCTGGATATTTGAAGAAGTTTGGAATTGATTTGGTCCATTTGCCGAAGAAAATAGGCCGGCGCCTATTTGTGCTTGCAAGTAAGGCAGAGTTGAGGGTGGCTTACATACGGTTGATGAATTATTTGGATGACCGGTGTTGCGATTTATATGAGCGCGCTTGCCGCGGAGAGTCCGGATTGAGGTGGCCTCCGGGAATGTTTCGCCCACCTATACCAGCTTTAGCTTCGGCGGTGGGAGATTGGTACTAAAAGAGCCTTAGTTTGATTTATTCTACGCGATGGCGAGGAATGGGGGCCCTGATATTGCCGTTAGTGATGGGCAGCCCCAAAAGAGGCGAAAAAAGTTAAATTTAAATCACATAGCAAGGATAGTGAGGGGCGTAGGTGGAGCTACGGGGCCTACCTGCGGCTTGCGGAGGTGGGGTTCTGGTCACGATTGGTTGAGAGCTGAGCCTGCAGCTGAGCCGCTGGCTGAGCCGCTGAGCCTGCTACCATGTACCAGGGGGCGGGGCACTCGGGGGGGCTGGCGAGAGTTGAGGCGGTTACCATGTACCAGAGGTGGAT
>JBIKUD010000055.1:0-15595 GCA_044347745.1 Bdellovibrionota bacterium | reverse complement strand
AGCGTTTTTCGTCTAAAAATGTTTGGGGTTTCGTTGCCTTGGCCTTGCATATGCTTGGTCGCCTTACCACTCTCTTTGCATTGAGATGTAAAAACAACGTTTGAGATGCTCGATTTTCCAAAAAAAAGGAGCCCAGGGAAGGGCTCCTTCTAAGGATTAGCAACTTTGAACGAGTTGATTAGCGCCAATTTTTTATGACCATCCCTGATCCTAAAAACGCGCTTTTAAAAAATGACTTCTAGTCCTCTACTTTAATGCCTTTGGGGCGTTTGATTTTTTCGGGAAGTGTGTCGGCTGGGATAACGCGTTGGTAGCTGCCAGAGCTTTGGACCATGACGCGTTGTCCTACCCTGAGGACAGGCTCATCTTTCATAGCGTTTTGGCTAACTGTAATAGTCATGCCATTTTCTTTGGTGACTGTATATTCATAGCCGTCTCGGTCGCCTGCCATTTGTTCAGCAACAATGCCTGCTGCAACTCCGAGAGCTGCTCCACCAAGAATTGCGCCGGTGTTGCCTTTGCCTCCACCTATGCTAGACCCTGCAGCTGCGCCGGTGAGGCCGCCGATTGTTCCACCAGCTCCTGAGTTTTCGCCGCGAATTTTAATCTGGCGAACGTGTACCACTGTGCCAAATTCGACCACAGTACTAATTCCAACATCGCCTTCGCTATATTGGTTTAAACTATTCCGTGGAGTGCAGCTTGCAAGTGCAAACACGGCTAAAATAAGTATCTTATACATAGGCTGTTACCTCTCTAAAAAAATTTAAGATTTGTTCGTTTGAGAAGCTGACACTGAGAGCGCTCTTAGGAAATGAGTGAAGTTTCCACTAATCGCTTTCCCAAGCGCAAGCCTGAGGAGCTCATCCCCATTTTCAGCTTCAAAAAAACCGACCTGATGCCCAACTGTCGCTGTTTCATTAAATAGCAAAGCGCCATTCGACTTATCTGTTATCTGGTACTGAATGGTTACCTTTACATTCATTTGAAAAGCAAAAAGCGGCCGATCAACATTCAAAATTCGGGTCGTTAACTGGTATTTTCCAGAGCCTGGGGGCTGCGCAAGGTATCCGGCCTTTGTAGTTGCTTCAGTTAACGCGCGGGTGAGGTGCTCCGGTGTGAGTGCACCGTAAATTTTGTCCTGAATCTGTACTGGGCTCAGATCGATTTTGCCTTTAAATTTTTTATGTACCGGATACGCAAGTACCTCGTAAGTTGGCGCAAAATCTTGAGGTGGAATAGCCTGGAGGCATCCCGTAAGACAAAGGCTGAGTGCTAGTGTCAGTGCTAAACGGATGAACAGCCGAGGGGTCGCTTTAGATGCAATCTCATAATTCGTAAATTTGAGATGAGCTCTAGTGGATAATTGGGTAAAAAGCGGATTCAAAGCCATAATAATTCATGAGTAAAGCATGATTGGCAATTGTCCACCAGCAGCCCAGAGGACTAGAACTCATCTCATAAATGCCATCCGTGGTATGTATGAGAGTGCTCCAAGCTCGGACGGGGACCCCATAAAAGCCCCGTCCTTGCGTCGCTCCTGTTTCTCGCATGCTCGGTCGCCGAGCACGCCATCCTTGGCGTGCCTAGAAGCCATCTCAAATTTACGAATTATGAGATGGCTTCTAGAAAAGGCAGTAAAAGACAGCAATTTTATTAAGCTTTTCGCAGATCTGTCTTGAGTTAACTTAGTTTTCCGAAAATACCACCAGCGGACCATTCACTGGTCTTACGCTGGATAGCTGCCAAAGCCGCCAGATAAGATCTTGGTCTAGGGTTAAATCTCCCGACAAGATTTCTCGGCCATCGTAGGTAATAACTGGCCGAGAGAGTCGCATGCCAGGCATGAGACTGACCAGAGGAACTTTCTTTTCAAAAGGCTGTACTTTTTGGTCCGACCACTCCTTTGCTGCGCGTTGCAATTTAGGATCGTTGCGCAGGTGGCGAGGCACCACAAACGCAAACGGATGTGAAGTGACTGCCTCAGAGAGAAATTTTACAAGAGCGCAGAGTACGCGTGGATGCACATCCGTGAGCTGTTCTGAGCGTATTTTTTTGAGCAACATGTATGCGCGACGTGGATTCCAATGCCCCGACTGGAAGCAGACTCTATCTGCTAAATCTCCCGCCATTAGGAGTGACGCCGCAATCGAAAGGTTTGAGTCATTGGCAGCTTCTTCTCGACCAATTAATCGACCGAGTGTCGCTAGGAGGTTTCCAACCTCGGGTGCTTGTAGCGTGAGTGCTGCATGCATGGCGCTATCTTTTACCCTACTACAGAGCTCGCGGCGAAATGCACTATATTTTGCTTCGTGATACTCACGTTTGAGCAAATCTGAGTTTTCGCCAATAAATGAGTAGGGAAATAAGAAAATAGAGGTTTTTAGTTGAGAGAGTATCTCGGTCGGAAGATTAATAGCGGTAGCTAATTTTGAACAAATATACGAGACGCGATACAGGTGAAGTCGGCCCCACTTCCCCGCATCCATAGTCACCGTGCGTACTGCTTCATCAAATTTTGGCTCGGTTGGTAAAAAATCCCCAGACTTTAAAAAGAGCTCGCTCAAGCCGCGCGGATAAAGCAGTCCCCCGATGCCGTCCTTGCCAATTTTTAGTTTTTCGATCTCAGCAAAAAATAATTCAGGAATACCCTCGTATTCTTTGTATCCTGAATGAGCCAATATGGGAGGGGCTTCGCTGATTTTTAGCGCTTCTGATAGAGTCGGTTTAATTGGTGGCAAAGGTGCTATTTCTTCAATAGCAGTGCCTTCAATCGAGCCTTTTTGTTTTGGATAGGTGCGTACGATGTACTGGATTGCTTCAAGAATATCGGAATTGGCGCATGGAGTGCTAATTGTGGTGGCCAGCACGAAATGTTTATTGAGAATATTTTCGTAGCTATCAACGTCTTTGCCCACGAGCGCGAGTGGAAAACGGTGAATGTCTTTTTGCCCAATAAGTCGCTTTGTACACTCAAACGCAAAGTCGATATTATCTCCACAGCACACAAGCAAAATTGGATTTGGAAACGCCGATAGTGAAGCGGTGACAGCGCCCAAATCTTGGCTGATGTATGTGGGGAGGCCCTTTTGAATAAGGAATTCACGAAGCTGAGGAGGTAGCTCCGGCGCAAGCTGAAGTATTTGAATATCGTGAGTTATGTTCATGGCGTCATTTTCCATACGCATCTAGCCCAGAACCGAATGCGAGACTTTAATTGAAGCTCCTTCTATTAACCAACTGTCAGGTGGACAACCTACTCTCTAGTTTGGGTCGTCTCCATTTGAGGTGCTCTCAATACATAGGCTCGTTTTCAGTCTCGCAAGGCTTTAAATGCAAGAATTCCAGAGTATTGGATGCGGGAAATGACTTAATCGATATAGGGGTATTTCTGAGTTCTGCGGCACTTCAAAAAATGAAGGCGTTTCAAGTAGATGAGCCATTTTGGGGTAAGCAACTCTCTGCTAAAGTAGCCTGAAAATAACCTGGGTTTATTTGGGAGTCTGGTTTTATGCAAGTTGTGGCGCAAAAAGGAACAATGACATCACTTAAAGATGCGGTTGCGGTGGTAGCGATAAGCCCCGCTCTGTTGAAGCGCGAAAAACGGACTCCTGCGCCAAGTGCTGGGTCAACATTTGCGCACTTAAACAAAAGTTTGGATGGCGCATTACTTAAGCGCTTAAGGGACCATAAGGTTGAAATAAGTAAAGGTGGCGCGTTTTGGTTGCCTGCTATTTCCGGCTTGCCTGTTTCGGGTGTTCAGCTTGTGGGGTGGCAAGAAAATAAAAAAGAATCCGTGCTTGAAAGATTCGAGTTATGCCGAAAAATTGGTGTCGCAACGATTGATGCGGCCCGCAAAGTAAAAGCTGCCTCGATAAGCATTTGTATTGATGATTTTGATCTTCGAACTGAAGATCAGATTCGAGCATTGTGTGAAGGTCTGTGGCTGGCAAATTATCAGTTTAGTGAATTTAAAAAGAAAGATTCAAACGCGTACAACGGTCCGAGCAAGGTAACTTTGCTGGGTACTCGCGCTCCGTCGCCAGCTGTGCTCGAAGTGGCGCGAGTATATTGCCAGGCTACTATCTTGGCGCGTGATTTAATTAACTTGCCACCTAATCACTGCACACCCACGGTGCTTATGCAGCAGGCAAAAAAAGTGGCGCGAAGAGGTGCTTTGTCTTTTAAGGCCTATGATTTACGTGCGCTAAAGAAGATGAAGGCTGGAGCTTTACTTGCTGTTGCGCAAGGGAGTGAAGAGCCGCCCTATTTATTGAGACTCAGCTATAAACCAAAGCGAGTGACCAATAAAAAAGTAATTGCGTTAGTGGGTAAGGGGGTCACTTTTGACAGTGGTGGGCTGAGCATTAAAACGGGCTCGGGCATGGAGACAATGAAGTGCGATATGTCAGGTGCTGCTGCCGTAATAGCGACGATGCAAGCAGTGGCTACGCTCAAGCCTGGAATAGAAATTCGAGCCTACGTGCCGACAACTGAGAATATGATTAATGGCGTAGCGACTAGACCTGGGGATGTCGTGCGCGCCATGAGTGGAAAAACGATTGAAATTTTGAATACTGATGCTGAGGGACGATTGATTCTTGCTGACGCCCTGCATCTCGCTCAGCAAGATAAGTGCGACGTGATTATTGATCTTGCGACGCTTACGGGTGCTTGTATGGTGGCGCTTGGAACTGATTATGCGGGGCTATTTAGTAATAATGACGGATTAACGCAGCGTTTGCAGTCGGCTGGCGATCGCGCAGGGGAGCGTTTGTGGCGAATGCCTCTGGCAAAAGAGTATAAAAATTGGATTAAGAGTCCAGTCGCCGATATAAAAAATATCGGTAAGTCTTTCGGCGGAGCTATTACCGCAGCTTTGTTTCTTGAGGAGTTTATTGGCGAGGTTGAGTGGGCCCATCTTGATATTGCTGGTCCTGCCTTTGTTGATGGAGAATCTGGATACATTAAGCGCGGCGGAGTTGGGTTTGGAGTGCGTACGCTATTAAATTACCTTCGGTCGTTGTGAGTCAAAGATCTTCAGGCCGGCGGCATAGAGCTGGTCGGCCAAATCAAAAAGTTCGTACCAAAAGCCCGCAGCCGCGTGAGGTGAAGGTGTATGGGGTGCATGCCTGCTTTGCCCTTTTTGAAGCAAGACCTCAAGACATAATTCGCGCCTATGTCTCGGAGCAGCGAAAGTCGGACTGTGCTGAACTCTTAAGATTCTGCGCCAGCAAGAGGTTGGCTTATCATTTAGTCGATGATGCTGAGCTGCAAAAGGTCTCTGGCTCTCAGCATCATGAAGGGATCTGCCTTCTCGTTCGGGAGAAGCCGCTTAGACGCTTCAGCTCTTGGCTCGCCAGCCAGGAGCATTCAGCAAAGCTTCTTTTGTATCTTGAAGGCGTAGAGAACCCGCATAATGTGGGAGCTATTTTGCGCGTGGCAGCGCACTTTGGCATAGAAGTTATTTTTATATCGCCCCAGTCTGAGCTGAGTTTGGCCGGAGCTGCCTCTCGCGTGGCTGAGGGCGGTGCTGAGTCAATTGAGGTAGTGCGGCTTGAGGATTCTAAAGCCGATTTCGAAAAGCTTAGAGCTCTTGGCTATCAGTTTGTTGCAACAGTGGTGAATGGCGGAGCTGACTTATACAAACTAAAGTGGCCAAAGCGTACTGTGCTACTCTTCGGCGCAGAAGGGGAAGGGCTTAGTCGGTTTGCACGGCAATCGGCTGACTATCTCGTTAGTATTCCCGGGAGCGGTAAGGTTGAAAGTTTGAACGTGGCTTGCGCGGTAACAGCCGCTCTTACGAGCTATCGCATGCGTGAGTAGGGGTGCAGGCAATACAAACGCTCCGCTCCGAGTGCACTATCAACGCTCAGGCTTCTAAGCTGCCGTTGTTCCCCAATAATTTCAAAAAGTTATCCTTGAAAAAACAACTCAAACTGGGTTAGAATTTCGAGTGATTTTTGTCTCTTTTTTGACCCAATTTCGGGTCTGTTTGCTATTGGAAGTACCGCAGTGGAAGGACAATTAAAAACCGTTCACATCGAAGATGAAATGAAGCAGTCCTATATGGATTACGCCATGAGCGTAATCGTTGGCCGAGCGCTTCCCGATGCTCGAGATGGACTGAAGCCGGTACAAAGACGAGTTCTGTACGCCATGTTGGGCGAAGGGCTAGTAGCTAATAAAAAGCACTCAAAATGCGCCGGTGTAGTTGGAGAAGTACTCAAGCGCTTGCATCCACACGGCGATTCTCCGGTGTATGAGGCGCTTGCTCGCCTCGCTCAGCCTTGGAATTTGCGATATCCGCTTATCGATGGTCAGGGAAATTTTGGTTCTGTTGACGGTGATCCTCCTGCCGCGTACCGCTACACCGAGTGTCGCATGACGCATGTGGCGGAGAAGCTGCTTGAGGATTTGGATAAAGATACTGTCGATTTTATTCCAAACTTTGATGATTCCAATATCGAGCCAGTGGTGCTGCCTGCAGCAGTGCCAAATTTGTTGGTAAATGGCGCCGATGGTATTGCTGTTGGTATGGCCACGCACATGCCTCCGCACAATTTGGCTGAAGTTGTGGGCGCTGCCATTGCTACTATTCAGAATCCAAATATCTCTCTTGGCGAATTGATGCAGCTTGTTCCCGGCCCCGATTTTCCTACAGGTGGCACAATTTATGGGCGCGGAGCGATTGTTGATGCTTATGCCACAGGCAAAGGTGTGCTTCAAATTCGTGCCAAAACGAGCATTGAAGCAATCAAACATAAGAGCCGGGAAGGTGAAGCAATAATTGTGCACGAAATTCCTTTTCAGGTGAATAAAGCGCGCCTTATTGAGCGCGTTGCTGAGCTTGTAAACGAAAAACAGATTGAGGGAATTTCAAGAATTAGAGATGAGTCCGATCGCACGGGTATGCGCATTGTGATTGAGCTCAAGCGCGATGCCACCTCAGAGGTGGTACTCAATCAGTTGTATAAACTGACTCCAATGCAGATAAGCTTTGGTATCATTAACTTGGCAATTGTCGAAGGCCAGCCGGTAATCTGCTCGTTGCAGAAGTTGTTAAGCTGCTTTGTCGATCACCGGCGTGATGTGGTGACTCGACGGAGTCAGTTTGAGCTGCGAAAAGCTCAAGAGCGCATGCATATTTTAGACGGTTTCCGAATTGCGCTTCTTAATATCGACGAAATTATTCAAATAATTAAAAAGTCTGAAACACCGAAAGATGCACGCGATAACTTAACAGCGCGATTCTCTCTTTCGGAAATTCAAGGTCAAGCCATTTTGGATTTAAGACTCCAAAAGCTTACCGGAATGGAACGTCTTGCAATTGAGCAAGAGTGGGAAGAGCTGAAGAAAGAAATTGAGCGTTTGTTGTCGCTTTTGGGCGATTCTTCCAAGATGGATGCCCTTATCGTAGCCGAACTTGAGCAAGTAAAAGAGTCTTTCGGCGATAAACGCCGCACTGAGATTGTTGATGATGGCGGCGAAATTAACATGGAAGACCTCATCGAAGATGAGGAGATGGTCGTTTCAATTAGTCATAAGGGGTATGCAAAGCGCACGTCCGCCTCAAACTACCGCTCTCAAAAGCGAGGTGGCAAAGGGGTAGCTGGGGCTGCTTCGGATGATGAAGATTTTATTCAGCATCTGTTTGTAGCTTCTACGCTTGCCGATGTGCTTGTCTTTACTAATTTAGGTCGCCTTTATTGGTTGAAGGTTTATGAGGTGCCTGAAGCAGGACGTACGGCAAAAGGACGAGCTCTTGTAAATCTTCTTGAGATGAAACAAGACGAGGGCATCGCCGCTATTTTGCCTGTGCGTGAGTTTTTAGATAACCAGTTTGTGTTGATGGCAACAAAACAAGGAACTGTTAAAAAAGTCGAGCTCAGTGAGTTCTCCCGTTCTCGCCGAAATGGAATTATTGCTTGTTCGCTGAATGAAGGCGACAAGCTCATTCAGGTTTCTATTACGAGTGGCAGTGACGAAGTGCTCTTGGCCACCAAAACTGGCATGGCAATTCGTTTTTCAGAAGCGGATGTGCGCCCAATGGGACGAACTGCTGTTGGCGTGCGAGGAATTAAGCTCGATGAAGGTGATGAGGTGGTGGGCGTAACGGTTGTGCCAGTATCTTCGGTAGCAAATGCCCCCGAGCAGGCAAGTGAAAAATCGCTCCTTACGGTTTGTGAGAACGGGTACGGAAAACGAACAGTTCTTTCAGAGTACCGAGTTCAAACAAGAGGCGGAAAAGGATTAATCGATATTCAAACTGAGGGGCGTAATGGCCCAGTAATTGGGGTTTGTGCAGTATCAGACGAAGAAGAGTTGATGCTGATTACCTCCTCGGGGAAAGTGATCCGCACACAGGCTAAAGGTGTTTCTCAGATTGGCAGAAACACAATGGGTGTAAGGCTTATGGACCTTGAAGCTGGGGAAAAGGCTGTGGCAGTGGCGCCCTTGCGTGAAGCTGCTGAAGAAGAGGCCGGCGAAGTTGTAAACTAGCGGGGCTTGGAGTTTGCCTAAGCTACAACAGAGTTAACTTGTCAGAGTTGATTTCTTCCATGGAAAAAGTTTCTGTCTTCGGACTTGGTAATTGGGGCACAGCTCTGGCGCATCATTTGGCTTGTGTTGGATGCGACGTTTTGGCGTGGGGTGTTGAGCCAGAGGTGGTTGCAAGTATTAATCAACAGCACCGTAACCCACTTTATCTATCCGGAGTTGAGCTTCATTCATCAGTTCGGGCTACTACTGATTTGGCCGAGGCCTGTAAGCGCGAGGTGCATATTTTTGTTGTTCCCTCAAAATTTATGGGGCAGGTGCTGCGGCGTATGCACATTCAACCCAGCACTCTCTTTGTGAGCGCGGTAAAGGGACTTGATCCAGAAACGCTCTGTACGCCTTTGCAGACACTGCATCACATTCATGCTTCGGTTACAGAGGCGGTCGTTTTTTCCGGTCCCAGTTTTGCGAAAGACGTCGCCTTGCGTCGCCCTTGTGGTTTGGTTGCGGCTTCAAAAAGCGAGACTGCTGCTCGCCGAGCAGCTGAGCTTTTTACCAGCGACATTATGAAGGTGTATTTGTCTAGCGATCCTTTAGGGGTAGAACTCGGTGGCATTTTAAAAAATGTTATCGCTCTTGGAGTCGGCGTCGCCGATGGGCTTGGGTTGGGCGATTCGGCAAGAGCTGGGCTCGTGACAAGAGGCTTAGCTGAAATGACGCGCCTAGCAGTGGCTATGGGGGCCGATTTGCGCACGCTTTCAGGTCTTTCGGGCCTGGGGGACCTTTCTATGACAGCGACCTCTGACTTGAGTAGAAACAGAACAGTTGGTTTGCGACTTGGTAAAGGTGAAACGCTTGCCAATATTGTTGCTTCCTTAGGTTCAGTGGCTGAAGGGGTGACTACAGCACCGCTTGTTTTAAAACTTGCTTCAAAGTACCAAGTCGAGATGCCTATTTCTGAACACGTGCAAAAGTTGCTTTCCGGCGAAATGGGCGTTGATGAAATAGTAAAAGTGCTACTTTCGCGGCCCATGCGGTCAGAGTTTTAGAGAGGCTCTCTAAAAAATTTCTCAATGTATACCTGTGGGATTTCGCTTTTGGGAAACCCTCGAAGGGGTCGGCATACATTGGTTTACGGTTATCCCGTAAACATGTAGCAATTTTGGATGCTTACGTAAGGGGCAGGTATGCCCCATTCCTTGTTAAAGTGTGCATAACTCACAGTAGTATTTAACTAAGTAGGTACCTTGCATGTCTCATATGGGCTCAATTTCTCAAGCTGCAGCGGAAGGCGCTACTCCAGCGCCAAACCCTCAGGGCGTCGTTGAAGCTTTGAGCCAGGCCGCCTTGAAATATCTTGAGGTAGGAACCTTAAGCGATATTTCCGGTTCGGCTTTGGTGCAAAACGCGTTTGAGCTCAGTGTTGGAAGTGGCAGATTTTATCAAATTCATGAGCATATTGGATCAGGCTCGGAAGGTGTCGTGTACTACGCAACGCTCAAAGGTACTGCGTGGGGTGAGCGCGAAGGTAGTGATGTGGCTATTAAGGTGGCCCACCCAGTTTGGCCAGCAAAACTGCAAGCGCTTCCTGGATGGCAGATTAATAACGAGGATGAGCAGGCATCGCTTTATAGGGCGATAGTTGGTCAACTAGAGGTACTTAAATCGGCAGGTACGTTAAATCATGAGCGTAAGTGTGCTCCCATACTTCTTGAGCATGCCGAGTTTCCTGTCGCTGGTCAGCCTGAAGCTGTTGCACATATATATGTGATGGAATTTATCGAAGGCGAGTCACTTACTCATCTGATTCATGAGTTTCAGAGCGGGAGGCGAACCGACAGAGAAGTAGTCTCTTATATTCATCAAAGTGCCATTACGCTGCGCTCATTGCTGCTTTCTGGAGTGACAAACTTGGATTCGAATACCGATAATTTTTTGGTTGCGGTCACTGATGGTTCGAAACCGCCTACTTCAATTTTTGTTGATTTCGGTGGGGCACAATTTGAACGCGATATTGCAGATGAAACCACCCGAGAGCGAATGCTCAGCAACTCTATTGATAATTTTGCGCGCAATTGCAGAGATATTCGTTTTGGCCCCGTAACGGACCTGACAGGCAGAGCTGATGTGATCTTATCCAATTTGAGAGAAGGTGCTGTGAGCTTAACGGAGGCGATTAGGGAGCTTTCTGAGCTTTTACGCTAGTGGTTTAAATCCTAGTTATATTAGGCGGTTATTGACGCTACCGCTTCCTCGTTTCGCTATTTGACAAAAGCAAGCTCCAAGGTGATCTTAAGCCACACTCTATTCATAAGGCTGGCTTCGGCTTAGCCGCATTCAGTAAAGCTGCTACTCATGAAAAAAAAGTTCCTAGCTTATCTTAACCTTTGCAAGCCAAGAATTGTTTCTCTTATTTTGGTCACCACCGCCACCGGATACTTTTTAGGCGGCCAGGGGTTGGCGCCGCTTGATGCTTTGCTTTGGGTGCTTTTGGGAACCTCCATGACTTGCGCTGGTTCAGGCGTGCTTAACTGCTACCTTGAGCGCGATGTTGACGCATTGATGAAGCGCACTGCTAAACGCCCTTTGCCTTGCGGCGTGATATTGCCTGCAGATGCTCTTATCTTTGGTGTTCTTCTTGTTTTAGGCGGCACCGTTTTGCTGGTCTGGCAGGCCAATTTGTTAACTGGTTTCTTAGCGTTGCTGACTGCATTTCTGTATACGGTTGTGTATACACCTTTAAAACGTATTACGTGGCTTAATACAGCCATTGGTGCTATTCCAGGCGCGCTTCCTCCTATGGGTGGCTGGGCGGCGGCTACAAATGAGATCTCGCTTGGCGCTTGGGTCCTTTTTGCAATTCTGTTTCTTTGGCAGCATCCTCATTTTTTCGCAATTGCATGGATGTTCCGCGAAGATTATGCCCAGGCAGGATTTAAGATGCTTCCCTGCGTTGAGCCAGATGGAGCCAGCACATTTCGCCAAGCTATATGGTTTTCTGTCGTTCTTATACCAGTATCGCTCTTGCCAACGTATATAGGAATGTCTGGCTATATTTATGCGACGGGTGCGTTACTGCTCGGTCTTGCGTTGCTTAAGGTAAGTTACGAAGTTGCTCAAACCAAAACCATTCCTGATGCGCGCCGACTATTGAAGGCCTCTGTTTTTTATCTTCCGGTGCTCCTGGTATTAATTGTGACCGATGTAGGTTTTTCGTTTTAGTATTTTTTGTAAACATAACTCGTCCTAAAAAACGCGAACGTTTTCATTTCGGGCTTCTTGATTGGGGAGATGTAGTATGAGAGTTGGCTCCATATTTGTTCTTGGCGCAGCTTTGATGGTAATTTTCGGAGCTAGTTGGATTGCTTCGGTTGCTCCTGCTTTGCAATTGCCTCGACTTGGAAAGGCCCCCGCGTTTTCTCTTATTATGCAAGATGGCTCAGAGTTTTCTTCGCACAAGCTGCAAGGACAAGTTTGGGTAACTGGAGCCTTTTTTACAAGTTGCAGTGCAACTTGTCCGCTCATTTTGCGTGAGCTTAAAAAAGTTGAGGCCCAAATTCCCGCTGCGGAAAAGTTTAATTTTGTGCTGCTCTCCGTTGATCCGCAGTACGACACTCCTAAGGTACTTCAGGAGTTTGCGCAAAAAAATCAGGTCTCTCCTCAGCGTTGGACTCTTTTGACCGGAGCCAAGAATGTGGTTGAGTCTGTAGTCTCGGATGGTTTTAAACTCGCGAGTAAAGAAGAGCCGTTGCTGCACTCGAATCGATTCTATTTGGTGGATAAAGAAGGGGAGTTTCGAGGTTCCTATTCTATCGGAGACTCAGAGGCGATGCTGGCCTTGGTAGCAGATATTAAAAAGCTACTCTAACCTCGGATAGTGAAAGAAGTCAGCCTACTGACTTAAGTGGGATCCCATTCTTTTACAGAGCTTGCGGGTTTTCGATTCGAGTGCCTTACTAAGCGCTCATTTCTTTTTCTATTTTTTTAAGAGTCTCAGGGGAAATTGTTTGGCTTTCAGAGGGGTGTTTTGGGGTCGCTGCGCTTTTTGTTCTGCGTAGCCAAAGGGCTAAAAGCACAATTCCTATAAAAACAAACAGAAAAGGAGTTACCCAGGCCACTAGGCCAAATCCATGGCCTTCGGGAAGTGCCTTGATTGAATTCCCATATCTTTCTACCAATGCGTTAATTATTTCGGTGTCGTTTTTACCTTGCGATATAAAGAGCCTTATTTCCTCTTTTAAATCGTGGGCTTTGGAGGTCGGGCAATCGCGTAAGAGGCGACCGGGGCAAAATGGGCTGAACACGATCTCAAAAACGCGCTGGGCTCGCGCCTCTTGAGGGGCGGGTAGATCTAAAGCCAAGGTGGCGGAGGTTGGAAATGCCAGCAGGATACACAATGCAAGAAGAGCTTTTTGAATCTTAAGCTGCACCGTAAATCTCCAGGTATTCCTTAATCTTATTTTGTAATTGAACTGGAAGCAGGTAGCCACTCGAGTTTGGTTGTGAGAGGTATAAAACGATGTGGTGAATATTTACAATTGGACGTACGCTCACGCCTAAATTTTCTTGCGCTTCTTGAACCGCGGAAAGAGTGCCTGCGCCCTTCTCGCATCGATCAACGGCAATTATGACTCCTAAAATTTCAACTTTTCCGATGGCGCGTAGGAAGGGCACTATTTCTTTTAGTGTTGTGCCGGCGGTAATAACATCTTCCACTAGCACCACTTTGTCTCCGTCCTTGACTAAGCGCCCGACAATACGTCCGCCGTCGCCATGATCCTTAACTTCTTTGCGATCAAAACTAAAACCGACGTTAAGCTTGTGTTCGTTGGCGAGGGCGCTTGCGGTGCTTACGCACAGAGGAATTCCTTTATAGGCCGGTCCAAAAATAACATCAGCTTTTTGCAGTCCCTGCGCAATAAAATGTGATGCGTAAAACGAACCCAGCTTGGAAATTTTTGAGCCATCATTAAAATTGCCCGTGTTCACAAAGTAGGGGGTCTTGCGACCGGACTTGGTGACGAAATCTCCAAAGGTAAGAGCTCCGGATGCAACCAAAAAATCGATAAATGCAGCTTGATAGGGAAGAATGGTGGGGGTCGTAGTCATAGCACACCTCGAATTCTGAATAGTTACAAACAATTAGCCAATATTCAAGGCTTAAGAGCGAGTTCAAGACAATAAGCTAACCAGCCGATTTAACTACAGGGGATATTTTCTGATGCTGCTCACCTGTTCTGGCGCAAAAGGAATCAAAATTGGTGCTTGAAGATTCGCAATTAATCACAACTGAGACCTTTGCAGATCGCTACCGCGTGGTCCGCCAGCTTGGAAGGGGCGGGATGGGCGCTGTGTATCTTGTTGAAGATGTAATGCTCGGGGGCGAATTGGTTGCACTTAAGGTGCTTCACGCCGAACTCAGTCAGAACGAAAAACACACTAAGCGGTTTTTGCGGGAAGTGCAGTTAACAAGGCGAGTTACCCACCCCAATGTGGTTAGAACTTTTGACGTTGGCGCGAATGGGGGACGACTTTATTTTACCATGGAGTATGCAGAGGGGAAGACGCTTAAGGAGCGTATCGCTGAAGGTCCTCTGCCCCTAGCTGAGGCGTCGCGGATAACCCAGCAAATTTGCAAAGGGCTCGCGGCTATACACCAGGCAGATATTATTCATCGCGATCTCAAGCCCGGAAACGTAATTATTGAAGAGAGTGGTGGCGTAAAAATTACTGATTTCGGTGTGGCTAAGCCGGGAGTTTCTGATCTTACGGGTTATAACGAGATTATTGGTAGTATCCCGTACATGGCTCCAGAAGTATGGAGCGGGCGTGGGGTTGGAATCCGTGCGGATCTCTATGCCCTTGGAGTTATGTTTTACGAAATGCTCGTGGGGAGCTTGCCTTTTGAGGGCGATGCCCCAGCGGAGCTTATGTGTAAGCACCTCGAGACAATTCCTGTCGCTCCTATTGTGCTGCGTCCTGAAATTCCTCAGTGGATGAATGATCTTGCCATGGGGTTGCTGGCAAAAGACCAAGAGCAGCGGCCTGTAGATTGCACCCAGGTTGCTGAGCTCCTTGCGTTTCATCTTGATGGCGTCGGCCAGTTACCTCAGTTCGTGCGCCATCCTGTTCCCGGTGGATATGAATCAATTCCAAGGGCCCCAGAGCTTCCAATGTCTCAATTTGATGTGCTGCTTGAAGCCCCTCCCACATTAGATGAGGAGATATTTGAGGAAAATTACAAAATTCGTGAAGCGAGCTTGGTGCCAGGAGCAGTCTTGGCGATGGAAAAATCAACACCTGAGGCTGATGCTCTTGCAGCAGAGGTAGCTTCGGCAGTTGAAATGCCAAAGTATCTGAGAGCCGGGTTGCTGACTTCATTTGTTGCGGCAGTATTTATTCTTGTGATAGGGGCACTCTCTGGTCCATTTCAACTGTTTTGGGATTATGTTTCGCGAGAGGGCGGTTTTCTTGCAGTTGCGGGTTTGCTTCTGAGCATGGGGAGCCTATATGCCTTTACATTAGCTTCGCCGCTTTTATTGCTGCTCGGCACTGGCGCCACCTTTAAAAGGCTAATCGGTGCCTGGTGTAAATGTGCGGCGCTCGTGTTTGCTTTGCAATCGGTTATTTTCTCGGTCAACGTGCTCAGATTGGAAGCAAAAAGTTATGAGTTGCAAATTGACTTCGACAAAGGACGATTGCTTTCTGCTGCGAAAGCCAGCGCACTTAATATGACTGAAGCTGCCCTTCTCCTTCCTCAAGGCACAGCGTTTCAAAGCTCTATTCGATTTCGATATCCAGTGCTTGCCGAGACCTCAAAGCCTGGTGTGATGGATTATCTTTTCTATTGTTCTATTTTGATTAGTTTCGTGTGGGCGCTTTTGAAAACCTTATACGCCAGTACGTCGATGCGTGCGATTCCTCAAAAGGTTTTTGTTGGATCTGGAATTGTGCTGCTTGCTGTAGTGCCTATTGGCTTGCAGCTTGCCGTGCGCCTACTCCTTAGTGAGGAGCTTGATGTGCATCTATTCAAACGTCACGGAGTTGAGTTTGGGCCTGTGGTGCATACCTTTGACGATTTTTCTTTGGTTTGCGC
>JBIKUD010000100.1:0-4657 GCA_044347745.1 Bdellovibrionota bacterium | reverse complement strand
TTTGATGCTCGTAATAACTTTGATGCTCGTAATAACACTGTGGGGCTCTGACCAATCACCTCCATGCCCTTAGGCCCAACACGCAAGTTGTCGCCGGCCTCACATGAAAACCGAACAACCTCTGATCGATACAGAGGCAGAACCATACGTGCATAAAGCGCCGCACGCCTCAAAGGGTCCGTCAGTTGCCAAGATTTAGACGATTGTATTTCCGAGAGGGCTTTTTCTAGGGCAACATTACGCTCAGTAAGCAGCTTCACTTGAGATAATAAGCGCGCGACTTGATCCTGCAGCTGTAGTTTATCGTCGGTCACGACCTTGTCCGAAATTAACGATTGTTCACTCGGGTTACCCATTAAAGCTTTCTTACGAAAAAGCGCAGACTAAAAACTTTGGGCACTATAAGCGTTTTCGGGCACGTCTGACAAGGCGGGCTCAAGGCGAACGTGCTGAAACAATTGGAGAATATTGCCTGGCTCTGAGCGCCTAGGCGCATCACAAACTTAAATAATGCCTGATTGTAGCTGACGCCAGCTCTCGCTATAGTGCCCAGCTATTAGTGAGGCTTCATTCGTTTTAAGTGCATAGTATGTCGACCGTTCTCTCTGCTATTCCCGATTTTTTCAGCCAAATGTACGGCTATCGAGAATACCTTAAACAGTCCGTCTTAAGAGACTTAAGAACCAAGTACAAGCGTTCACTGCTTGGATACGTTTGGACCATGCTTCACCCCCTGGCCATGATGACTGTTTTAGCAGTGGTCTTCTCCCACATCATGCGCTTTGAAATGAAAGATTACGCGGTGTTTCTCTTCGCTGGGCTTTTAGCCTGGAATTTTTTTAATAGCACTGCGCTAATGTCGCTGCATTCGATTCGCGCCAATGCAAGGTTGTTTGAACAAGTTCCGGTGCCTAAGTATATATTTGTGCTTTCAATTACCTTTTCAAATTTGGCAAATTTATTTTTTGCGATGGTGCCCTTACTGCTGATTATGCTCGCCACAGGGCGACCCATTTATTGGACAGTTTTTGCATTTCCCGTAATCGTCATTCCACTTTTTTTAGTGGTAGTTGGCGTCTCGTTGCTTTTAGCGACCAGCAACGTGTTTTTTGACGACACCTTACATTTGTCTCAGGTAGCCCTGAGCATGCTCTACTTCCTCTGCCCCATTTTGTACAATCGAGATCTCCTTCCTGCGCATTTGATCGGGTATCTGACGCTTAATCCGCTATTTTATCAAATCGAGTTTATCCGTGACCTATTTTATGCAGGCACCCTTCCTGACGCACAATTGTTTTTGCTCAATCTTGCAGGCTCCCTGTTGGTGCTTCTTGTAGGCCTCGTGGTCTTTAAAAAAGCTGAAGATAAATTTTTATATTTTCTTTAAACCATGCACGCAGCAGTGAATACCGAGCCATCATCACCATCAAGTGTCAGCCCAGCAGACTCTGGACTGGCCTTTGAGCTAGCGGATGTGACCGTGGGTTATCGCTCATATCGAGAGCGTCCGTCTTCCTTAAAAGAAACACTTATTCGTTTCTTTCGAACTGGCAAACTAAAGCACTATTCCACGTTTAACGCCCTCGACTCCCTTACGCTCACAATTCCAAAAGGCCAGGTTTTTGGAATTATCGGTAGTAATGGCAGTGGCAAAAGCACACTTCTAAAGGTTCTAGCACAAGTACTTAAACCCACCTCAGGCACTGTCAGGGTGAATGGTTCAATTGCTTCCCTAATCGAACTAGGGGTTGGCTTTGATCCAGAACTGAACGCCATAGAGAATATTTATTTAAACGGCTCCCTCTTCAAAAAAAGCCGAAAGGAAATTGAGAAGCGCGTTGACATTATTTTGGATTTTGCTGAGCTTCGCGAATTTGCGACCACTCCCATTAAATACTACTCATCTGGCATGGCTGCTCGTCTTGGATTCGCCGCCGCAATTGATATTGACCCAGACATTTTATTAGTAGACGAAATATTGGCGGTGGGAGATGAGCGCTTTCACGCCAAATGTGGAGAAGTCTTTAAACGATTTCTCGCTTCTGGAAAAACAATCGTAATTGTTAGTCATGACATGAACCTGATTCAATCAACAGCCCAACAAGCTGTGCTGCTCTCCAAGGGCAAAGTTGTGTACCACGGATCTCCACAAAAGGCGGTTGAGCTCTATCGGGACGATTCTTATCGCTCGGCACTCTGAGGTAACCACCTGGAACTATTAAGGTTCACCCCAAACCTGGTTGCATAAGAGCCAAGACCCTTATAAGCTCTGGTCCCATGAAGCTCACATTTGCCATTCCGTTTTATTCAACTCCAGAATTTCTTGATGCCGCAATACGCAGTGTAATTGCCCAAACACACCGCGATTGGGAATTGATAATTGTTGATGACCAAAGCCCCCACGCAGGTGTGCCTACTCAAATTGCTTCATACCAAGATCCACGCATTCGTTATGAAAGAAATGAAAAAAACCTAGGGCAATCGGGCAACTGGAATCGCTGTTTAGAACTCACCAAAACGGACTACGTCACCCTGTTGCACGCCGACGATATGCTGCAACCACACTACGCCGAAACGATGGTCGAAGCATTTAAACGTTACCCCGATGCGGCGGCAATCACTTGCCGAAGTCATTTTATTAACCAGCACGGCAAGCGAATTTTCACGATTCCAGATCTCTATAAGTCACTTTTGCTGCCCTCGTTTTTCTCCCCATTTTTCCTTACAGGAGAAGAAGGTTTATTATCACTCATTCGGGGCAACTTTGTGGTATGCCCCACCCTCTGCTACTGCAAACCAAAGCTTAAAGACCTCCAATTTTTGCCCGATTTTAAATGTGCACCGGACCTCGACTTTATGAGTCGCATGCTCGTCGCTGGACTACAAATCGTAGGTATTCCAGAACCGGCCTTTTGGTATCGCCGCCATGAAGAAAGTGGTACCGCAACCTTCAGAAAAAACCTGCAACAGTTCGAAGAAGAAATTAAGCTTCTCGACGTCATTGCAGAACGCGCCGCCACCGTAGGCTGGAAAGAAGCTTCGCGCGCCGCCCGGCGAAAAACGGTCGTAAGCTTGCGACTTGGATTTTTCGGATTAAAAGACTTACTCAGTCTTCGGCTCGAGGCTTCCAAAGCAAAAATGGCCCTAGCCTCTCGCTCTCTCTTTGGAACCCGGGCATGAACACCCCAAATATCTGGTTAGTTATTCCGGCATACAATGAGGCCACTGCCATTGGCGCTGTGCTTGCCGAGATTGAGAAAACTAATTACCAGATGGTCGTAGTAGATGACTGCTCAAAAGACGAAACAAGCTTAGTTGCCGGAAAACACCGCGCACATATAGCCAAACATTTAATTAACCTAGGACAAGGAGCTGCGCTACAAACCGGCATCTCCTATGCGCTAAAACAGGGAGCAGACTACATAGTCTCCTTTGATGCCGACGGCCAACATCGACTCGAAGATGTAGAGCGAATGCTTCAAAGATTAATTGAAACTAAATCAGAAGTGGCCCTGGGTTCGCGCTTCTTAGAGGGCGGGGGAGCCGACAATATTGCACCTATGCGCTACCTACTGCTTAAAGCTGCAACATTTTTTACGCGGGTTACTACGGGTCTAAAAATTACCGACACCCACAACGGGCTGCGTGTGTTTAGTCGCCAAGGCGCTGAAAAAATTCAAATCACCCAAAATCGCATGGCCCATGCAAGCGAAATTCTCTCCATAATTGCCGAACAAAAACTGCCCTATGTAGAGGTGCCTGTGCGTATTCGGTACACCGAATACTCGCTTCGAAAAGGACAACGCATGAGCAATTCCTTTAATATTCTGTGGGAATCCTTTACAGGGATACTGCGCCGATGAAACTAATTCAACCAGCACTTCTGCTACTCACGCTTGGAGCATTAGCACTCTACCTCAGATATTTTCGCTCGGTGCTTTTTGACCGCATGATAGCCCTTGGTTTTTTTGCCCTTCTTGCACTGGCCATAGTACTTCCAGACATAACTGTATTAATTGCCAATATGTTGGGGGTAGGGCGCGGAACAGACCTTGTATTTTACCTGTTTGCCGCAGGCTCATTGTTTGTTTTTGTTGTGCTCTACAGTAAACATGTTGCTACTGAGACCAAACTGACTGAGCTTGTCCGAGCTCTGGCGATTGAGCAAGCGAAGAAGCCCTAAGCTAAACTCATACCAAAATAATCTTAATTCCATTTATGCGAGCTTTCTATAGCAAGCTTAAGATAAGTGCGGGCTGCTGATTTGCTTGGGCCAGTAGTGAAGTAGCCGTTTCTTGTAAAATACGATTGCGGGCAAGACGAGCAGACTCCTCTGCGATGTCTGCATCTCGAATTCGAGAGTTTGCTGCTTCATAGTTCTCTTTAGCGCCAACAATCGCGTTAACCCCTGCCTGAAGGCGACTCAGATTTGAGCCGATTACACCGCGCTGCGAACCAAGGGTCGCAAGCGTTTTGTCGAATAAAGAAAGCGCCTGCTTCGCTTCAGCCACTGACAACAGCGAGAACTCAAGAATAGGCGCCACTCCATCCCGGGTTCCTCCAAGAGCGAGCGAGTTGTTAGAGCCTCCGCTTGATACAAGATCAAGAACCCCATCATTGTTAAAGTCATTCACTTCTAAATACGAACTGCTCTGCC
>JBIKUD010000099.1:0-4676 GCA_044347745.1 Bdellovibrionota bacterium | reverse complement strand
GCAAAAGCAGCGATTGAACATATTGGCTTCAGCATAGCGAATCATATTATCGGAATGCGTAAATCTCCGGGTCTTTTGGATGGGCTCACCTCAATTGTAGTATCGGGTGGATTGTCTGATTTAAATTATTTGATGCAATTTATAGCCGATGTATCCGAGGTAGAACTTGTTCGGCTTAGCTCGCGAGAGGGTGGTGCTCGGGGTGCCGCTATTGCTGCACTCACCCAAACCTTAGGTGGTAAAATTTCATTGCCACGTGACAGAGCCGTACGCACGTTCACTCCGCATCCACATAAACATAGCCAGCGTCTCAATACTTGGAAAAAACTCCGAGAGCAGGCCTGGAGCGGAAGTTTTGAATCATCTCAACTTGTAAGTTTGCCAGCATGATTCAAGATGAATTTGTGAAGCATGTCCAATCCTGCGGAGCAGAGTTTAATCGCTCGAAACAGCCGGTGGTCTTATTTCATCATAATGATTCGGATGGAATTAGCTCTGCGGCCATTTTGACCGCTGCGTTTGAGCGCGCTGGAATTTCGTTTCGACGCTATTGTCTCGAAAAACCATATCCTCAAGTGGTTACTCAGATATTAAATCTGCATAAAAATGAAAAACCTCGAGTGGTGGTGGCCGACTTTGGCTCAGGCATGCTTGATGAGTGGGCCAGACATGCCGAGGCGTATCAAAAATTATTCATATTGGATCATCATTCCGTTGTGGGTAACACATATCCGCAGATGGAGGTTATTAATCCTATTCAGTATCAATTGCTTGGGCTTCCAGATTGTACAGCGAGCGCTGTCTGCTTTTTATTTGCGCTAGGCATGCATGCCGACAATATCGATTTAGCGCAGCTGGCAGTCCTCGGATTTGTAGGAGACAGAGCCTATGACAGCGAAAATGCACTTTCCGGTGTGAATGAACTGGTGCGATCTCTTGTAGGCCTTACTTTTGATCGTAATGCTAAAGAAAGTGCGTGGGGCGCCTGGAGTGTGCAGAAAATTGTAGAGTGTATCGACACGCTTGGATCTATTGCCTATTTTCGCGGCGGACCAGATGTAGCACTTAAAGGCGCTAGAGAATTTAACGGACCAGCGCTCGTCCACTTTGCCGAAAAATATGATCAGGAACTAATTACACTTAAGAACCAACCTCCAGCGCTTGAATTTGAAAGAGGATTATATTTTTTCTCTTTAATTCAGGGTGCACAACCTATTGGTGTAAAAACTGTAGGGCTGATGTGCGAACACTTGGTGGCTACCCGTCCGCAGTTGGAGAGCTCCTATCTTGCCGGATTTCAGATTGTTCCCAACCAGATTCCGGGTCTTGGCCCAATTAATTTAAATCAAATAAAAATTTCAATGAGGGTTGGGCCAGAGCTGAGGAAGCAGATCAATACAAACCAAGCCAGCTCGCTTGCTGATCTTTTGCCGGCAGCGACTAAGGAAGTTGGCGGATTCGTTGATGCTTGTCATCCCTTTGCTGCCGCAACTACTATCCCATTGGATGCCAAAGAGGCTTTTATAAAGGCACTCACGCGCCGAATTTCCTCTAAGGGAGCCTAATTAAGCAAGCTGTTTCAATTAATTTTCAAAACGGGTTGGGACGTAAGCTTGTTATTTCTTCTCTTCAGTTTCAGCGGCATCGTCTCCACCAACTTTACGCAACATCCACCCAAAGCTTGAGCCCTTGCGAAATAGCTCATCGGTCTTTGCTTTAACATTTGCTGCGTTTGCGGCTGAGGCTGCGAGGGTGCTGCTATGCTCGGGGGATTTAGGGGGAACTTCTCCATCCTTAATTCCATCAATCCAGTGTAGAGCCGAATGCCACACTGCCATTTCAGGAATAAGTTTTTGTCCTGCAGGAGGTGTTTTACGCAACACCTTTGAAATTTCGATAATATCTTTGGTGAAGCCTAAATCTTTAATAAGATATGCAGAAACTTGAGCGTGATCGCATCCCCATTGCTGATGTTCATAGGGCAAGTCAAATTTTTTCTTCATGCGATTGCGGTAGCGCGTGTAGATATCAGGGCTGCGTATGAGAAATGTCGCCAAGGAAGCATAACGGATACCGCCAAGAAGTGCGCCAAGGGCTGGTGAAACTTTTGGCAAAGACTCGCCAACGAGATACCCAAGTTCCATATTCAAAACCAGCTCTTTTGAAAGAGTTTCCCACTCTGGAGCGGTACAAACGCGACTAAGCCGCCGATGCAAGTACACCATTGCAAGAAAGCTAGCGAATAGTCCTGGGCCCAAAATTCGTAAAAGCGCATCAGAGGTATCATCTTCTTGCATGGAGGCAAAGGCATCGGGGAAAAGGGCCTGCGCTGCAAAATAAATCGGAGTTTTAAGTTTCGCCGTTCTATCAACGCGGCGCAGGGCCATAAAACTATCTGGCCAAATTTCCAAAGCGCCGTCTGTTCTGTTTCCAGTACAATGGTTGGCCCACAGCGTCTGTACTGACAGTGATACAGAAGAGGGGATGGGACTCAAAAAAGCCGCATGGCGCCTAGCCATGGACCAGCTTTGCTCGGAATCAAAATCAATGGGGGGCGTTTCGCTAGACATATCTAACTTATCGGAACTGTTGCTTATTTACGCATCGAGGTTTAAAAACTGCTCTTCGTGCTTCGCCCATGACGCAATGGAAAGGGCATATACGTAAAATCGACTGCTTTACACAGAACTATAGAACTAAGCTGGGGGCTTTAGAAACAAGGAATCTTCGTTTTGATGGTTTAACTTATTGAAATCAGTGCGGGGTTCCTGCCTGTACTCTTAAAACTTTTCATCTCCGCTCTCAGTTCGATTCTAATCTGCTGAACGGTGAGTGGTCTCTGGCTTAATACCCGCGCAGCTTTTAGGTACATACGATCGGGCTGACAAGATTGCTGCGCAATCTTAAAGATTTGCTGTGCTTGTCTGTTCAAATCTTGTCAGATGAAGACACAGTGAAATTAGAGAAAATATCGGGCTGACAAGATTTGAACTTGCGACCTCTCCCACCCCAAGGGAACGCGCTACCAGTCTGCGCCACAGCCCGAAAACAAACATCAATACAACGTGCCCCTCAATCTGTCGGGGTCCGACTTCGCCGAGGCTTCGTCGGTACAGACTTCACATCGAAGGGCTTGTCCAGACGAAGCTCCAAAGGAGCGAAGTCTGAAACGCGCTATCCGCCTTCGCTAAGGCTACGGCGGACAAGCCAGTCTGCGCCACAGCCCGAAAACTGAGGTCGAAGCTTACTACGACTAAATAACCTTCTGCAAATACTGTCAAAGTAGAATATTGGCCTATATTTACTTTGTAACTTTAACCGCTTAATATGCTGTTTCCTTTCTATAAGGGCCCATAGCTCAGCTGGGAGAGCGCAACAATGGCATTGTTGAGGTCAGCGGTTCGATCCCGCTTGGGTCCATATTTTCCGCTCGACGCTCGGTCCGGGACTTACAAATAAGCAGTATCGCTGTGTATCGAAGAAACTAGCGGGATCGAACCGCTTGCCCCGCAGGGAAGAAGGGGCTTCGAGTGAGTTGCCGTCCGGCAACTCAGGACCGCGCTTGGGTCCATATTTTCCGCTCGACGCTCGGTCCTTTGCTTCGCGAACCAGGGGTTGTCCCCTTTGTCCCAAGCATTTTCCGCTAGACGTGCGCACCCGATGGCTCCTAAAACCCTCCTTGTGCTCTGCACCCTGGCCCACTACTGTCAGATTTAAGGAAATGTGGTGTTTCGCCGATAACGCAATGGATATGACAGCGCAGCTTCGAAGAAACATGGCGACAGTGCTTGCAGTGGTTTGGATGCTCTGCGTATCCCATGGCCTTTTGGACAGGGCGACCGCCCACTGGCATCAGTTGCCTTCTGGCGACGCGCACCATCATCACCATCATCACCATCATGCGGCAAGCGACCAGCATTCACACGCGCATGATAATGCTTCAGATCATAAAGACCCTCACGCCGATGACGCTGCTTGTTGTGAAATGAAAGTGCGGGTTGCTCAAGCACCTGCTTTACATAATGTGGGACCAATTCTTTTCGTCTCCACTTTTGTGCTTCAAAAGAATAATGCTGAAATAGGCAGCACAGTACTACATAGTAGGCTTACTTCTTTAGAGGACTCGGCTGAAGACAAGCCACCCCCTGAAACACGTCTTCGCATTGCAACGACGCAAACTCCGAATAGCCCTCCACACCTAGACTATTTCTAGTCTTCCTGAGCTAACGTGGCTTTCTTGTTAAGCAAGCCACGCTCGTAGTTGTGTGTACTATTCGATAAAAAAACATGAAAACCAGACTTTCCTGTTGCCTGATGCTTTGTGCAGCAAGCCTCGCAATTGCTCCAATGTCGCTCTTGGCCGATTCCGGGCTTCAAAAGAATGTAACTCTAGATTCTCTTTTTGAGCAGGCTTTGCTCAAGAGCCCAGTATTAAGTGACATTCGGGCCAAAATTGAAGGCCAGCGTGGCTTGGGAATAACAACAAGCACTCTAGAAAATCCTGTGCTGGATGCTGAACTGCGTAAGCCGCGTTCGTATGACGGAGGCAGAGGCGACGATGAAATTGCCTTATCACTAAGCCAACCGCTACGTGCAAGCGATTTTGGATCCCGAGCCAAAGTTGGGCAGCTTATGCAAAACCTGGCCGATTTAGACGCAAAAACTGAATTGATGCT
>JBIKUD010000021.1:0-58204 GCA_044347745.1 Bdellovibrionota bacterium | reverse complement strand
AGCACCCCTCAGTCGACCCACGAGCCTCGCGCCTCGTCTGAACGCATTTTGCCGACGAACAGAGACTTAAAAAAGCAGAGTTCACCTCAAGACTTTGCCAAAACTGACTTCTTCGCGGTGAACATCTATAGATTGGACGGTATAAATTGTGCGGTGCAGAGGCCTTTTTTGTGCATCGAGACGCCGTTGAGGATGCAGACAAGCTATGTGGGACAAACTTGCGCAAGTTGAAGAGCGCTTTGACGAAATCGGGGAGAAACTCTCGTCGCCAGAAACGGTGAAAGATAGAGCATTATTCCAAAAGTTATCAAAAGAGCATTCCGATCTTCGAGAAATCGTAGATACATTTCGAGCGTATCGGGAAGCTAAACGCGAACTCGATGGCAGCCTCGAAATAATCGAAAAGGGCGATGATGCCGCCTTAATAGAAATTGCCCGTGAAGAAGTGACTCTGCTTAAAAAAGAGCTCGAAGTTTTTGAGGGCAAACTCAAGCTTTTGTTGGTACCAAAAGATCCCAACGATGACAAAAACGTAATTGTTGAAATTCGTGCAGGTGCCGGTGGTGATGAAGCCGGAATCTTTGCTGGAGAGCTGCTGCGCATGTACACGCGCTACGTTGAAACACGTGGATGGAAAATGGAGCTACTTGGCACCAGCGAAGCGCCATCGGGTGGATTTAAAGAAGTTATTGCCATGGTCACGGGCCGTGGCGCATTTAGCCGACTTAAGTTTGAACGTGGGGTGCATCGAGTGCAGCGCGTGCCCAAAACTGAAGGGGCCGGGCGAATACATACCTCTACCGTCACGGTAGCAGTGCTTCCTGAAGCAGAAGAAGTGGAAGTGCAAATTGACCAAAAGGACTTAAGAATTGACGTGTATCGTTCCGGTGGACCGGGAGGCCAAAGCGTCAACACCACTGACTCAGCCGTGCGTATTACGCATATACCCACGGGCATAGTTGTAGCGATGCAAGACGAAAAGTCTCAAATTAAAAATAGAGATAAGGCCATGCGGGTGTTGCGTGCGCGCTTGTATGAAAAGAAGCAAGAAGAACTCGATGCCGCACGCCGAGCTGATAGACGTAGCCAAGTAGGCACTGGCGAACGCTCCGAGAAGATTCGCACCTATAATTTCCCACAATCGCGCCTTACTGATCACCGTATTGGTTTGTCTTTATACAATCTAGCCTCGGTCGTTGAAGGTGAACTTGATCCTATAATTGAACCGTTAATTGCGCATGCCCAAACCGAAGCATTGCAAGGCGGGGATGGGCAGTCAGCTCCTCCAAAAACTGTGGACGATGACGACTGAGCTCCTTAGTGTGCGGGCTCTGGTGTTAGAGGGAACACAGTGCCTTGCTCAAACCAGTGAGTCTCCGCGGCTTGATGCAGAAATCCTCCTTGCGTTTGTGCGTGGTTGTGACCGCCTAAAGTTGCTTGTTGATACGCATGAGTTCGTCTCAGCTCAGCAAGCACACACTTTTCGTCAAATGCTTACGCGCCGCAGCCGTCATGAACCAGTCGCATATATAGTTGGGAAAAAAGAGTTTTTCGGGCGAGAATTTTTGGTAACGCCTGCGGTTTTAATTCCGAGACCAGACACCGAATTGCTTGTAGAAGAAACCCTGCGGCGCACGGCGCAACTCACAAAGGTGAGAGTCCTTGATTTGGGCACCGGTTCGGGCTGCATAATAATTAGCCTCGTTGCCGAAATGAAAAAGCGCGGACAAAAAGTACAGGCGGTGGCTGTTGATTTAAGCGGGCCAGCACTCGCAGTAGCAGCTGAAAACGCGAAACATTTGGGCGTGGCGCAGGACATCACATTTTTATCCAGCAATTGGACCGCAGCGGTGCAGAGCACTTTTGATGTGGTGGTTTCCAATCCGCCTTACATTGAAATAGAAGCAGCAAATATAAGCCCTGAATTGCAACATGAACCGCAATCGGCCCTGTATTCTGGTTCAATTGGTCTCGATGATATTCGGCAATTGATTCTAGAAGTTCCGAGGGTGCTTGAGCCGAGGGGGCTATTTCTGTGTGAAACCGGAGCTGGGCAGCATGCAGCGCTGGCCAAGATTTATGAACAAACCCGGCAAAACACAGCGCAGGCCGGTGCGTGGGCTTCTTCAGAATGGCTTTGCGATCTCGCAGGTAACGAGCGCCTTATGGTTTTGAGGCGAGGGGAAAGGGCTTAGGAGCCTAATTCCAGGCGGCCCAATTTCGGACACCCCGGAAGTTGCGGAATACCCATGACCCACTGGACCGTTTTTGTCTTTGGACCTGCCCAACGCGCATCGGTACTTTGTAATGCTTATTAAATCGAGCCGCGTAAGAGCGAGAGCCCCCTCCAATTCTTGCGAAGGGGGCTCTCGGCGTTACTAGCGTCCAATCTTATCGATAATACGCTGGGCAGTTTCATTCGCGCCGGCCAGAATTTGACTGAGCAGAGTAAAAGCTTGCTTAGCCTTGTCATATTTAATTTGCAAAGCCATTTGCAGGCCCTGAAGTGTCGCACCGGAGAAGCCCATTTTCTTGGCAAATGCTTTGAACCCGCTGTCTTTTTCGTCAGCGAACGTAAAAGCTTTTAGTAAATTTGCTTCGGCTGAGCCTAGCGCGCCACCAAGCTTGGTTGCGCTATCAGTCCAGCGTCCGTTTGAACCTTGCAGCGGATTATCGATAGAAGGGATGGAATAAGAATGATTATTAATTGTAGTCATTACACACCTCAAAAATAAAATAGTTCGCTCTATTCGTAGCTACCCAAAAGTGTGTTAACGCTGACCAGCCGTAAACTTGATAAGGGGGAGCAGTTCTAATCTTGCCCCACGAATAGGTGGCTCGTCGGGGAAGTTACTCCCGCCTCATTTGACCAAGCCCAAATGGCCAGCGCTAAACACAAATGTAGAAACCAAACAGTTTAACTTGAGGTCTCAAGCTTCAATCGCAGGTCTCTACTCTCTATTCGCTAAAAGAAGCCAAAGGTTGCGTGTTGGTTGAAATTCTTTTGCGCTTCTCCTACACTTTCCCCAGTTTTGTAGGCACGTAGCTCAGTGGTAGAGCACTTGCTTCACACGCAAGGGGTCGTAGGTTCAATCCCTATCGTGCCTACCAAATTTTCATTCTATCCCCTTAATTTGCTGAAATTGCTGGTTAAATTTGCGGTCGGCGCTTGATCTCTTTTCAGGGTGTCCGCGATTCACTGCATCCACGATTTATTGTGTTCGGGGCAGTAAAACCGTAGAGGGTTTAATACCTTAGGGCCTAGTTTTTCTTATCTTCAGTATTTGCTAGACTCCTGGCCTCATTCAATTAGTTGGAGGATGTACAGGCATGGCTAAAAGACGCGTGGTCATAACCGGACTTGGGGCATTGTGCCCAATCGGTAACACGGCAGGTGCCGCCTGGCAGGCTGCTTTGGCAGGTCAATCAGGAGTTGGTCCAATAACTCGCTTTGACGCCAAGGATTTCTCCGCAAAAATTGCCGCCGAGGTTAAAGGATTCGACCCCTTGAGCTTAATTGAGCCCAAGGAAGTAAAAAAACTGGACCTGTTCTCTCAGTTTACTTTGTCATCATCGCAAGAAGCTTGGGACGATTCAGGGCTTTCAACTTCAACTTTGCCGCGTGAGCGCATCGGATGTGTGCTTGGAATTGGCATTGGCGGCTTAAGCACTCTTGAGAAATATCATGAAATTATGCTGAAGGACGGCCCTCGTCGTATTTCTCCATTTCTTATTCCAGGCATGATTAGCAACTTAGGACCAGGAAATGTCGCTATTCGCTTGGGTCTTAAGGGCATTAATTACACCATCACCAGCGCCTGTACTTCTTCAACGCATGCCTTGGGAGAGTCATACCGTTTGATAGCAGATAATTTGCAAGATGTCGTGCTGTCTGGCGGTTCAGAGTCGGCTGTAACACATATGGGAATTGGCGGGTTTTGCGCCATGAAAGCGCTTTCAACGCGCAACGAAGAACCGCAAAAAGCAAGTCGCCCATTTGATAGAGATAGAGATGGTTTTGTGCTGGGTGAAGGCGCTGCCACTTTGGTGCTTGAAGAGTATGAACATGCACTTAAGCGTGGGGCAAAAATTTACGCCGAAGTTTTGGGATACGGCTTCTCCTGCGACGCGTATCATATTTCAGCTCCCTGTGTTGATGGTGCTGGTGCGGTACAATGTATGCGCATGGCGCTTGAGTCTGCGGGAGTGACGCCTGAACAAGTGCAGTATGTGAATGCGCACGGCACATCAACTGATGCAAACGATGTGACTGAAACCGCTGCCATTAAAACCGTCTTTGGTAACTGGGCAAAACAAGGTCTTTTGGTCAGCTCCACAAAGTCGATGACTGGTCATCTGCTTGGAGCGGCTGGAGCTATTGAGGGCTTGTTTACAACTCTTGCTGTTAAAGAGGGAATAGTGCCTCCAACCATCAATCTTGATAACCCTGCAGAAGGTTGCGATCTCGATTACGTGCCGCATAAGCCGCGTAAGGCTAATGTAAAAGTGGCTATTTCCAATTCGTTTGGATTTGGCGGCACTAATGCCACGATCGTTATTGGGCAAGTGCGTTAACTTCCTAGAAGCCGTCTCATAATTCGTAAATTTGAGATGGCGCCTAGGCACGCTAAGGATGGCGTGCTCGGCGACCGAGCATGCGAGGAAGCCGGTGCGACGCAAGGACGGGGCTTTTATGGGGTCCCCGTCCGAGTTTGGAGCACTCTCATAAATGCCACGGATGGCATTTATGAGATGAGTTCTAGATTTCTTCAAAAATAGCTGCGTTCGTGAGCCTGGCTCTGTGTAGCCTATGTTAGCCCGCTGGGACTGCTATAATTGCTGCTGGTTTGAGTGTGGAATTTTACCGTGGAACCCAGCAGGCAAAAGTTTGAATATCTAGCCGGCGGAAATCAAGCGCCAACGCCGGACCCATCTAAACTCGCGCAGCACCAGCTGCGTCTTGTACCGATTCTCGCCACAGGAAATCTAGAGACTAGCTATGGCGGCTACGAACTATTAGCAGCGAACGGAAAAATTACTGCTGCTCCGTCTATCGGCATTTTTGAATCACCCATTTTGGGGGTGTCCGGTTTTTCGCGTTTCGGAGCAGCTCTTTGGCGCTTTCTAAGTGCGCCAGGCGAGCGGCACTTTTTTCAAGAGTTACGTACCTGCATAGAAAAACGTCAGGAAGGTCTGTTCCTTTCTGGGGTAAGTCGCAGTCGAAGTTCGGTTCTGGTGAGCACGGTGGGAGGACATGAATTTGACCTCGATTTAGAAGTTGCCAAACACGAGTGGGACCAGTTGCAATCGGCTGGCATCCAATATGCGCTCGACCGGCAAATTCCCCGCTTACTTGAAAAAGCTGAAGCGGATGCCCAAAGTTTTTTTCATAAAACCAGCCAATCTGAATTGTTGCCTCGCGCTGCATTTAATCCGAGTCCACATGAGTTTTGCCCGGTTCAAGTTCAGCAAACTTGCTGCCAGCGTGGGGCTTCTTTAGGCGGGGGATTTTTTGTTGAATTTATGCTGCGAAAGGGTAGCGACATATTGCTGCTAGACGAAGCAGGTGCTCAGCGTATGGGCATTCCTGCCGCAATTATGGGACGTATGGCGGCGGCCAATGCGGAGCATTGGAATCAGTTATTACCAAAAGAGTTGCCCACCATTCAGAGTCCTGTTTGGAGCTTCGAGGGCTCATGCGGAATAGCATCTACGTTATTTGTGAGTGTGCTTCTCAATTCTGCACGTTTTGAGCGTGGAGATCTTGCTTTTGCGCATCCAAGTAGAGATCAGCTTGTTATTGCGCATGTGGGCTCACCAAAGTTTGAATTAATTCAGCGTCAAGTTGAACGCGCCTATGAATTTGCAGCGAGGCCGCGCTCGCCGCATTTTTACCAACTTAATGAAGGTCGGTTTGAGGAGCTTGAGTAACCTCAACTGACGGACATAAGGTGGACAATGCACAGCTCTGGCATGCCGGATTTTGCGCTTTGCAAATTCTACGACCATGCAAAATAAGCCAGTGATGAAGGTTTCGCCATAAAGAGGGATCAAACTGCTCTCTTAGTTGTAACTCTACTGTTTCTCGATTATTTGAGTGCGCTAATCCTAATCGCTGAGACACACGAAACACATGTGTGTCTACGGCAAGAGCTGGTTCAATTCCTTTTTCACTCAAAATAACGCTGGCGGTTTTACGGCCTACGCCCGCTAAAGCTTCAAGCTGCGGTCTTGTTTGTGGAAGTGCTGCCCCATGCTCGGTGGTAACAGCTTTGGCCATCAGTATAAGGCTTTTTGCTTTCGATTTATAATAGTTAATTGGGCGAATAATCTTTTCAATGTCAGAAATACGTGCACTACCTAAAGCGGTAAAACTTGCATACTGCTTAAAAAGTTCGGGAGTAACCTGATTCACTTTTTTGTCTGTGCATTGTGCCGACAGAATAACCGACACAATCAGTTCATAGTCGTTCGTAAAGTGCAGTTCACTTTTGGGGTCAGGGTAAAGAGATTCAAAAATTTTAAGCATTTTTGCCCGGGTGTGCGCGTGTATGCCTCTTTGTTTCATAGCTTAACCCTTTTACGAGTAACTTGAGGGTAACATCTGGTTTGGCCATCCTCAAATCTCAGTAGCAATGAGCTAGTAGTTTGAATCGACTGAGTATTTTGTTTCGAATTTCGCTAGAGTGACTCGCTGACACGGCACTCTAGTCTGGAGATTAAAACGGCCGATGCCCGCGGCTTTGGGCAGGGTCAAATATTTGAATACCTCTGATGACTTACTTTCATCTAAAGAGTCTGGGAGCGGGTATGCAACAGGATACACAACAAAATAGGCACCGATCGCTGATTGGTCTGTATTTACAAAAAGTTTCTACGGGCGATTCGTCGTTTGTTGAACGCCTTTGTTATCAGCTCGCCGATCGTTTGGTGTATTCGCCAGTTATTGCTTCTCCTATTACCTCTCCAGGTCAGGCAAGTGGTTCTACTGTCAAGGTAAGCGTGTTACGGCTGAATGAAGCGCATAGATCCTTAGTTTTTTTGTTTACCTCAGAAGAGTCCTGTAAAGCTTGGGCCGAAAAATCGGGGCATTCTGGCCAGAATGTAGCCTTACTCGGGGCAGATTTTTGTTCCGCGCTAGACCCGCATACTTGGGTAGTTGTTGACGCAGGTACCTCGCATAGTGTGCAGCTACAGCCAAGTCTTGTTGCTCATATTGCGAGTGTTGAACCGAGCGTAGACGCCGAAGAGGCGCAAACACCAGAAACAGAAGAATCTGATGTCGAAGTGGAACACGTTGATGAATATGTAGAGACTCCTCAAGCTAAACCGGCTCAATTATCTGAGCTTGAAGCTGAGCCCATCGTTATGACGGGTGAGAAGCTTGCAAATCCTCCACGTCAGCCAGTTCAATACCCAGGGTTTTTTACTCCTGGGCCTCATACGAATGCCTTCCCACCCGAACAAAAGGCAGTCACGGACTCACCTGTGGAAAAGCCAGTCGTGCGCCTTAGCCAAGAAATGGTTGCCGATAGTGGGGCAGGTGAATCTTCGACCTCAATCAAAAGAACAGCGACACTTTCTTCCTCGTCGCTACAGCGTCCTGTCATCTTCTCTTCAGCAGAGAAAAAGCCAGTTGAATTGCCTCCAGAAAAGCCAAAGCAATTAGAATATAAGACAGGTAAGTCTTTCCTCAGCTTCCTGAAGGGGAAATAGCTCTCCGCTATTGAATAAAAGCAGGCGCAGAGATAGCGTATTCATTGGCTCTTTAAGCGCGTAAGAAAGGAATAGCTTCAGCGCCACGTTGTGAATAGCCTTATGCATCACCAGACTGCACGGATAGCTCCCCGATGTATTTTGTAGAACTTGCACAAATGAATCTGCCGCCAGTCGTGAATGATGAGGCGACAAAAGATTTACCGGCATTTACCAGTAAGTCGGTAATTGGTGCGTGGCGGCATCGCTATAAAGAATCCCTTGAAATTTTGAAGCTCGGTGGCCTCAGCAGCGAAGGCAGCCTCGCTATTCTGGATCCCTATACATCAGTGGAGCGGCGCGAAGATTTTTCTGGAATTTGGGAGCATAACCTGGCGGTTGGTTTTGTCTGCTCGGTGCTCAGTGAATGGCTCCTTTCAGCAAAATTGATAACCACAGAAGAGCGTGAAGCTATTATCGTGCACGGGCAAACTCATGACGCCACCAAGCCTTTTGAAATTTTTCGAACTCGTTTTTTCCATACGGTGAAACTTGGGCTTGCAGCACTTGAAGAGGAAATGAAAAACAGTGGCTCGGTTGTTGAAGCAATCGGGCAGGGGCTTGTAAGCATACAAAAAAAAGAGAATTTCCCTGAGGCCGTTCCTCATTACGCCCGGGCATTAGTGTGGTTTTGTATTCGGCGTGGATGGCTTGAAGGATCAGGCATATTAAGGCTTGAACCGAGTTCAGATTTTTCATTTCCAAGTGTAGAGCTTGACCTTGAGCTTATCGCCCATGATCCGCTTTACACATATTTAGAGCATACGCCTGACGCCTATGAAGCGCATCGAAGTCTCGAACGGGCATTACTCGGGGCGGCCTATCCTTTAAAAGTGCGCAGCGCCCTTATGGAGTCTTGCGGATTTGGATGCAGCCCCCAGTCAATGCGAGAGCTATTTCTAATTTCTGAAGACCGAAAGTTAAGCGCAGGAGGCAACTGGATTCAGAAGGTTGTATTTTTGGCAGACAATATGACAGCTACTCCTGTAGCAAATGGTGAAGTAAAAGTACCCACGTATTTCGTGACCACAAGAGAAAGGCAAACATTAACTAAGTTAGCTGAGCGCTACCCTACCTTACTGAATCGAGGAATCGGTTTTAAAGACGGAATGCGGCAAGACGATATGATTTTTGATCCTTCGACCGAGGCAGCGAATGAGTGTGTGAGCTTACTTAAAGTACAGTGGTTTTTATCTGAACATATTGCCGCTGAGCTGGCGCAGATTCACACGGGCCGAAAAGTAGAAACCCCCTCCTCCTATCTTAAAGAGCAGGTTAATCTTGCGCTGCAAGCCCTCATATAAGCGGAACACAAAATGAACAGCCAGCAATCAGATGAAAAACAGCTAGAACAACTTGCTCGCGATTTACTGGCAACATCACCAAGTTTGCGACAAAGTGCACTCAAAAGCATTCAGCTCCTGGCGGGTGATATGTCTACCCGGCGTTATGTTCGTTTATCTTTAGAGGGCAAAGTAAATTCAGCAATTTTAATGTTGCTGAACCAGGCGACGGGACCAATTAAAGGTGGCCGGCAAGATCTCACTCAAGATGACACGTTTGTGATGATCTCTCAGTACCTGGAGTCTATTTCAGTACGTGTGCCCAAGGTGTATGTGGATGCGCGTAAAGCTAAGGCTTTAATTGTTGAGGACATTGGCGATCTTGGCCTTTGGCGTTTTCCGTTGCAGCAGTTTCGAAACGAAGATCAGGCAGTGTATGAGGTGGTCGAGAAACAGGGTGAGCCAACCGAGGTACTTTTTAAACGGGCGATAGACGTAATTGTGCAGATTCAAAGATCGTACACTACGTCAACGAGCGTCGCGCATCAGCGCTGGGCTGAATTTGATTGGTATCGGCAAACTATCCGTGAATTTACAGAGTTCTACGCTGTTCCAAAGGGGTTAAAGCCGTCCGCGCTTCAAGTGCTGTATAAGTCATTTGATGCAATTTGCGAATGTATTGCGGCGCAACCTAAAACTTTGGCGCACTTTGATTACATGGCCTTTAATCTTTTTGTGTTGCCCGACGGGCAACTCTGCGTGCTCGATTTTCAGGACATGTCGGTCAATTCTCCCGTGCGCGACCTCATTTCGCTACTTAATGATCGTGACATAGATATGGCGCTGGGAAAGTCTCGACATCAACGTTTGCTGAACTATTTTGTTGAACAGGCGCAATTGGGACCTCAATTTGTTAACTGGTACAACGAATATTTGCTGCATTGGGACTTTCGGGTATCAGGAAGATTTTTGCAGCTTGCCGACAAACGCGGCATAGAACGTTATAGGCAATGGGTTCCCGGCACGTTGCGACGCCTAGGCCGCACGTTGGTGCGCGCACATACGCAGCTTCATGGGCTTGACGATGTGCTTGATATGTTAACCAACCTCAGCCCCGAAATTGCGGAAGGGGCAGGGGATCCGTGGCCGCTCGATGTTTAACGCCCATGCCTCTTTTGACGAACGTATTTTTTAATGCTTTCTGGTATCGAAACATTAAGCATTCCTAGTTGCTGGTTTACATAGTCCAAGTCCAAGTCGCTGACGGCGGTAAATATTTCCTTTAGGTCGTCTAAATCTTGAAATCTATCGGGAGAATTATTGAGTGCGTAACATTTCGCTACAATTAAGTCCTCTGGGGGGATGGTTGGCACTGAGGCAAATCCCATATTAATTTTATTATACTGCGCTCTTTCTACAGCCTGTGTAACCCACGGCAGAACTGGAAGGAGTATGTCGATTATTCCTTTCATCTCATGCTTTGCAGGCGTGGCACTTACCATGCAGGTGGAATCACGTTTCTGCTCTTGTGGGCTAGTCGGGATAAAACCGATCATCGGCTTGAGGCCCAATTCAAGTATCACATCTTCGGCCATTTTCTTTACATCACCGCCTTCACTCAGCACAGCAAAATCTACGTCGCGCGTTAATCGTTCCTGAGTGCGGTATAAACTTGCGGCGTGGCCGCCAACAAGGCAGTAGGTTATGTTCTTTTGCTCAAATATGGCCACTGCTTGCTTAAGAATTTTTAATGGAGTCATCATCTGTTTTTTTTAACTGTTCGGTAAAATTCGAATGCCTCATCCATCCAATTAAGCTTTTCCTTGGCAGTTTTGCTAAATGCAGAGGCTCGCTTCTCAAGCGTAGATCGACTCGCTATCTTGAAAAATTGTCTGAGACAGTCCTTTTCGTCATCAGAGAGAGCTAGGGACAAGCAGCGTTTGTTGCCAATATGCACTGCTTTAAGTACTCCAGCTTTTTTTAAACGGCGTGCAATATCGGAGACTCCGGCAGGCGAGAGAGCATAGCGCGACGCCAGCTCTCGAATATGGAGAGGCTCTGGGTTTAGCAGCAATCCTCGCACTATTCGCATCAACGGTTGTTCACCAAGCAATGTAAGTAAACGTGAACTCATATAGAACCATTGTACGATTTTTCGAACGATTTTAAAAGTTATTTTCTGCTGGCAATTCAAGTGGTTAGATGTTTTGTTGCGGGTAGGAAGGCGGTTTTATGCCAGGCTTGAGCGGACGCCCCTTCTATTGTCTATTTACTTGTTACGCGCTCTTAAGCTTTGTCTGTCTCGAGCGCAATTAAATCTACATCTTCAAAGTCTTCAGCCAGATGAAAATCGGGCTCATATTTTTTAATTTGTGCCCAACTCACGTACTGCCGTTTGGCTTTGCCGAGGGCGAAGCACACATTTATGCGGGTGCTTTCTTCGAGCGCGAGGGGAACAGAGAATTCACTGAGCGGAATTGAAAGTCCGGCTTTCCATTGAGAGCCTTCGATGACTGAAAAGGTTTCAACGCCTTGAGGCATTTTGAAAAGCGAAGTTTCTCGTTTGCGATATTTTGAAAAGTAACAGCTCCACCAAGCTCCTGTTGGTGACAGGTTAAACTCCTGATAGCTTGTTTGCCCTGAATTGGTCACAAAAAACTCGGCAACATCTTTGGTCCAAAGACCTTCCACAAATTGCCCCTGTGCTGCGCTGTTATCAAAGTGCGCTGAACTGCCGATCTGCGCCACAAAATAAAGCTTGTGTGAATCGACCGCCATCACAAATTGGGCGGGGTTTTTTAGCTTTTCCCCGAACCAATCAAAATCAATTTGTTGTGGGGTAAGGACGCTGACTGCGTCGAAGTTAAGGTTGCCTCTAGACTGATAGATAGGTAACACGGCGCCCCTCCAATAAAATCAAGGGCAGTCTACCCATATTTGTGGGTAGATTCACGAGAAAAATGGAAGCGGGGGGCTTGTTTGCGGCGAATTTAGCTCAGCTTCGCAAACAATTTTTGAGCCTCACGAAACACCTGAGGCTCTAATAAAAACACCAATACGGCATTTTTCATAAAATTATTTGCTGGAATTTGCCTGGTGCTTAGTTCATTTGAAAGCGACTTTACTACCTGTGTTAAAATGCCTTCAAAATTTTTCTTGTCGGTCACTGATATTGTCTCGGTCCCCGGAGTGTAGGTCTTGGCAAAGTTATCGGCATGTTGGGTTGCAACCGCTTCCACAATTTGTGCCAAACCCTCAGCGTATGCGTAACGAATGATGCTTAAAAGATGCACTTCGTGGGCAGTCAGATTTTTTTCGATAAATGCTTGGCCACGCTCAGGCAATTTTGCCTCAAATGCGGCACGTAAGTCTTTTGCAAACTGGGCAGCTTTTGCATCTCCGGCAACTTCGCGTTTCAGGAAGTTTTTGACGGCGGAATTTAAGTTTTTCGCCTTTCGAATACTCTCAATTACATCAGAGGGGGAATATGCTAACACGATATCTCTCCATTAATTAGTTGCGGGAGCAACGCTGTACGTGAACGATGAGACTATAATATAGCTACGGCATTTGGTACACTTTGGGCCATGAACAAATCGACAGTTTGCATCTTAGGAGCCTCCGATAAGCCACAGCGATATGCTCATATGGCTTGGCGTATGCTTAAAGATGAAGGCTACAGCACCTTGCTTGTATCTCCTCGCTTAAAAGAGATAGAGGGCCAAAAGGTGTTTGCAGGTCTTGCTGAGGCTGAAGTGCAGTCCCAGACGCCACACACCATTACTATGTATGTGGGCCCAGAAATTTCATCAAAACTTGCTGCCGAAATTTTAAGCCTAAAGCCAAAACGGGTCATTTTTAATCCGGGTAGTGAAAACCCTATTCTTGCCAAACAGCTTATGGAATCGGGCATAGAGGTGCTTGAGGCTTGCACCCTTGTGCTTCTAAGAACTAAGCAATTTTAGATAGTTAGGCATACTTTCCATTCTGGTGGGCTTTTTCTGTCAGGTGTATTATAAGGTCGTGCCACCTTAGACTAGGCGTTTTAAATGGTCAGGGCAGGCGCAGTAACTGTAAAGCCCAGTCCCAAATTTGGCCCCTATTAGCCCCCTATTTATTTGCACCGTATTTATTTGCGCCCTATTTATTTGCGCCCTATTTATTTGCACCAAGCATTTACTGGAAACAGGAGTGACTTTTTATGCAGGTAGTCTCATCCAGAGAACGGGTTACCGTTCCTCTTATTCAAAATTCAAAAAAACAAGCTGGGACTAAAGGCGGACGAATAACGGCCCTGACGGCATATGATTTTACCTCTGCGCGGCTTTTTGATCAGGCTGGAATCGACATACTGCTCGTAGGCGATTCTCTGGGCACAGTTATTCAGGGGCTTGAGACCACATTGCCGGTCACACTTGAGGAAATGAGCTATCACTGCCGTTGTGTTGCAAAAGCGACGAGGCGCGCTTTGGTGGTGGGCGATTTGCCATTTTTGTCCTATCAAATATCAATAGACAAAGCGGTAGAATCTGCTGGCCGTCTTATTAAGGAAGGCGGGGTGGCTGCCGTTAAACTTGAGGGGGGCTTACCTATGGCCGCCACTATTGAGCGGCTGACGCAGGTCGATATTCCCGTAATGGGTCATGTGGGACTTACTCCCCAAAGTTTTCACCGCATGGGGGGACATAAAATTCAGGGACGAATATCGGCAGGAGCAAACGGAGATCTTATCGCCGGCACACGTGAGCGAATTTTAGAAGATGCAATGGCCGTTGAGCGCGCTGGTGCATTTGCCGTGGTGCTAGAGGGAATTCCGGCCGAGTTGGCAGCGGAAATAACGGCAGCACTATCAATTCCCACGATTGGCATAGGCGCTGGCCCTCAGTGTGACGGACAAATATTAGTAAGTACGGATTTATTGGGGCTAAACCCAGAGTTTAAGCCTCGATTTGTGAAGCGTTATGCAGAATTTGGAGAGGCCGCTGTAAGCGCAGTTTCGCATTTTATCGATGAGGTGCATGCCGGTGTATTTCCCGCAGCCGAGCATAGTTTTGGAGAAGCGGTGCTGACCCAAAACAAATCGCGCAGTGGGCTAAAATTGGCTTAAAGGATCTGCCATGAATAGTTATCGACGCATGCTGAGAGGCAAAATACATCGTGCAACCGTTACTCAAGCAAACGTGGCCTATGAGGGAAGTGTCACTATTCCTCCAGAGCTACTGAAGCTGAGTGGCATTCTTCCTTACGAAGCCGTGAACGTATGGAATGTGACTTCTGGCACACGATTTGAGACCTATGCCATTGAAGGGAAGCCGCACTGTACAGATATTTGCGTTAATGGCGCGGCGGCGCATTTAGTCACCCCAGGAGACTTAGTCATCATTGCGGCCTTTATGCAGCTGCATGAGTCAGAGCTAAGCACATATAAACCAAAGCTGGTTTTTGTTGATGCCCATAACAGGGTAACCGAGCTACGTGCTGAAGTGCCCGGGCCACAATTGCCCCCAGGAGAATGCGGGTTAAGCCAGTAGTTTTGTACCAGGCGATTGAGGTAAGCTCTCTCCATGAGTAAATCTGCCCCCGAAGAGTCTGGCCACAAAGTAGTGGTGGTCAATAAAAAAGCACGCTTCGACTATCATATTATTGAAACCTTTGAAGCTGGCATTGTGTTAAGCGGTGCTGAGATCAAGTCTGTGCGCGCTGGTGGGGTAAGTCTTAACCAAAGCTTTATTTTTCCTTATGGAGATGAGCTTTTTTTACAGGGCGCGCATATTGCTCCCTATACCCATTCCGGTGCGCTTGAATATGATCCCGTGCGTAAGCGTAAATTACTTCTGCATCGGCACGAGATTGATAAACTGCGGGGAAGGGTAGAACAAAAGGGACTTACTATTGTGCCTTTGCAGCTTTACCTAAAACGAGGCCGGGCCAAACTTGAAATAGCGCTTGCAAAAGGAAAAGCCGATCCCGATAAACGGGACTCAATAAAAGAGCGTGAAGGCAAACGGGAAGTCGCTCGGGCTTTGCGGCGCGAAAAATAAGAATTCGTGGCTGAGAATTCGACCGGGCAAGCATCTGAATTATTTGCATATTCTTGGAAGATCCTTTCAGCAAATACTTTTGCGTAGCCCTGGCAGCTTGTTAGAATAGAGGCTTAATTGTGGTGCCCCTGTTTATAGTCATTTTTCAGGCTTAAGGGGCTTTTAGGTTGTGGCAGTTATGGCGAAAGGCAGTAATGCTATTATCTCGGGTGACTCCGCTACTCCGCATGTCCCCACAGCAAGTTCACTGAATATAAATCTTGATCCACTCACCGTTCCAGGTACAGCGAAATTTCAGCAAACTCCAGCCCTCCTTGTAGAGCGACTGGTTACCCGAGGAGGCTTAGTCTCTGAAGAACACTTTGAAGGCGCACGAAAGCTTTTGGGCCGTTCTGAAGTTGGTATTTCTTTTGCTTCCCTTGTAAGAGCTTATGAAGCAGATTTAACCCAGCGCCTTTTAGATCATGCCAAAAAGCCAGATACCCATGATCAGGGTAAGGGATTAGGGGGGCCTCGAATCCTTTTTTATGAAGCTGGAGTGGCGCTGCACTTGGAAGCTGCCAAGTTTTATGGCTGTATTTCTAAATCCCAGGCTGTTCCTCATTCATCGTTAAAAAGTCTTCTCTTTTTTAACGATGCTTTGCAGTACTCCTTAACTGCCCAGCATAAAACTTGGCAAGCGGTCGCGGAATTTCGCGTCAACCCTGATGCAGTGGCACCAGGCGATAAAGCTAAATTTTCGAGATCGCTCGTTGATAGAGTCTATCTTTATACTGTGGCCCTTGATGCCTTGGTGCCACCAGATTTTGATACCCAAGCAAAAATATTTAAGCATGTGGGGCAGATTTTTAAGCAGCTAGGCTCTCGAAACGGTGATGTGAGAGCGGAGGAGGTTGCTCGAGCAAAAATTGCAGCCGCTCAGGCATTTATCCATCGCATGGGTGATTGGTTGGGTTCAGAGACCGAATCTGCACGTTCGGTCGCACAGTATGTTTTGGGTGTGCATGCGTTTATAGGCAGTACTCCCCGAGAGGCACAGGGCACACTTTTTGAAGTCTTTGATATGCGCCTATTTCATCGCCGCGAACGTGTACAAGCTCTTTTTGGGGTGCAGTATGGCTCTGGTTATAAGCTTGCTTCCTTCCACGAGAGCATGACGCGAGAGCAGGCAGAAGCTGCGCGCGCGCAATTAATGCAGAGGCTCCCAACGATATAGCTTCTGCATGCATGGATAGGGGGCTTAGCTTTTAGCTATCTCTACGCTGCTTAACTTCTGTCAAAATTCTTTCAAGAAGCGAATCTAAAGACATTGCCTTTAGATCTGTGCCATTACGCAGACGCACGGAAACGGTGTTGTCTTGAGCCTCTTTATCTCCAACGACCAGCATGTATGGAATTTTTCGAGTCTGAGCATTGCGAATCTTTTTTTGCATCGACTCGCGGGAATCGTCGAGCTCAATACGAACTCCGCCATTGGCAGTCGGGATGTCCGCATTGCGCAGTAGTTCATACACCTTTTGACCGTACTCATTATGACGATCTGCAATTGGCACCACAACAGCCTGTACGGGAGAAAGCCAGGTAGGGAAGGCACCTGCAAACTGTTCAATAAGAAAGGCTACAAAACGCTCGTGTGATCCTAGCGGAGCCCTATGAATAACGTACACGGGGTGGTCTTTGCCATCTTCGCCTTTATAGGTAAGACCAAAGCGTTCCGTGGCCAAAAAGTCGAGTTGATTGGTGGAAATGGCGTATTCAACCCCAATAACGCTCTTAATCATAAAGTCGATTTTTGGTCCGTAGAAGGCGGCCTCACCTTCAGCTTCAACATAGGGGAAGCCAGACTCATCCATCGCTTCCTGAACAATTTTCATGGCAGCGATCCATTTTGCTGGCTCGTTCACATATTTATCGAGTTTGTTGAGATCGGGCTTAGAAAAGCGCATGTAGTACTCTTTTATGCCCATCATATCGTAGTAGCGAGCATGCAGCTTCATTACCTTAAGAAACTCGGTCTTGGCCTGATCAAAACGGCAATAAATGTGAGAATCGTTTTGGCAGAAGCCGCGTGTACGCATTAGACCACTCAATGCCCCGCTGTTTTCATAGCGATACACTTGCCCGTATTCTGCGAGGCGCAGCGGCAAATCTCGGTAACTATGAGGCTCGGCCAAGTAGATTTGATGGTGATGCGGGCAGTTCATGGGACGCAAATAGAACTGTTCTCCGTCAATATCAATTGGCGAATACATATCGCTCTTGTAATAAGGCAGATGCCCCGAGCGGTAGTACAGTTTGTCTTTGGTTAAATGCGGAGTGGCAACTCGCACATAGCCATCGCGGCGCTCTTCTTCTCGAGCCAGTTTTTCAAGCTCGTCGCGCAGCACGGTGCCATTAGGCATCCAAAGTGGCAAGCCCTGGCCAACATCGTCCGAGTAGGTAAATATTTTTAAGTCTTGGCCTAGTCGCCTGTGGTCACGTTTTTTGGCTTCTTCACGCTTTTGAACGAAGGCTTCAAGCTCTTTTTTATTGGTAAATGCTAAACCGTAAATGCGCGTGAGCTGCGGATTTTTTTCACTGCCACGCCAGTAAGCGCCAGCGAGCGTATCAATTTTAAAGCAATCCGCCGGAATTTGTCCGGTGTGTTCCACGTGTGGCCCAGCACACATATCCTCGAAGGGACCATTTACATAAAAACCAATTTCTTTTTCACCTTGACCAACCAGCTCTTCGCAGTATTCAGCTTTAAAGTTTTGTCCTAATTTTTTCAAATGCTGAATTGCTTCTGCGGCTGGCATGCTTGAGCCCACAAACTTTTGTTGCTCACCAATAATTTTGCGCATGCGCTTTTCAATATCACCAAAATCTTCGGTGGTAAGTGGTTCTTCAAATAAAAAGTCATAGTAAAAGCCATCGTCAATTGGTGGTCCGAAAGCAAGCTTGGCGGTGGGGCGAATTTGTAAAACCGCCTGCGCGAGCACGTGGGCAAGAGAGTGACGAATTTTGTAGAGTTTTTCGTTGCCTTTAACTTCCATGGTGGCCTTTTACCTTGAGTGTGGGCCGATTCTTAGCGCTAACAGCTCACTCAAATGTGTGGCATGCAGCTAGATACGGCCATTCTGTGGGCCAAAGTATGCCATAGTCTTAGAATAAGGTAAAAGCCGGATAACACTGCCGCATTCCACCCGGTGAACCCTGTGGTAAAAAGCGGAGTTTCATCTACCGCTGCCTCTAGACTAGTTAAAGTAAAGTCTAGGGCTGGGCTCATTACTATTGGCAAAGGAGGCGTTTTTTAATCTACCACAGGGTAACGCAGGGATACGCAGAGGAAGATAGAGTAACATTTCGCTGCGGTAAGAGGCGGTGTTTTAACACAGTGGTCAACCAGCTGTAGCTTTTGTTTTGATAAATCCTGTTCCCCGTTTTCTACCCTGCGAAACCCTGTGAACCCTGTGGTAAAAAAGCGCAGTTTTAACTATCACTGCACTGGGTGTGATCAGCTGGATATTTATAGCTATGTTAAATATTGCTCGCGCGCTCAAATAGCCCCTCAAGCGCCGGTAAATCTGACACTGGCCCCATCAGTAAAAGCACATCATTTGGGCATAAACTGGTGTTGCTGGCAGGGTTCACGAGCGTTTCTTCGCCTCTGCGAATAGCAAGCAGGGTAGCGCCGTACTGCGCGCGTAGTCCAAGTTCAGCTAAAGTTTTTTTGTCAGCAACTGATTCGGCTTGCACCCGTGTGGTCAGCAAATCTACTTCAGGCACAAGGTCTGTAATTTCACTCAGTTTAGGAGAGTGGGTGTCGTGATTACGAATCATCTCATAACCGCGAGCACGAAATTCTGTGGTGAAGTTTTCAATCTCGCTGCGGGGCACGAGGTAGCGGCGCATGACACGAGAGAAGGACTCGACCGCACTTTCAAATTCGTCCGCAATAACCTCTTGAGCGCCCAGGTTGTAAAGTTCTTGAATCTCAGTAACGAGGCGGGTTCGAACTATGATATGGGCTTTGGAATTTAACTGACGCGCGAGACTTACTATTCTGCGGGTGCCCACAGGATCTGAGATTGCCACGAAGACGACTTTTGCCTCTTCAACACACTCTTCTTTGAGGACTGCTTCTTGGGTTGCGTCGCCATAAACTACAAAATCGCCAATTTCCCTGGCTTTGCGAACAATCTCAGGGTTCATGTCGACTGCGACAGCTGTGATGCCCGCCATTTTTGCCGCATGCAGCACCGCTTCACCAATCACTCCATAACCGACGCAGAGGACGTGATTGCGAAGCTTTTCGTGGCCCATGAGATGCTGGGAGTTCTCAGTGCGACGCCAGCCCATCTTAAGGCTCTCACTGAGAGGCAGCTTGTCGACCAAATCAGCGATACGGGGGCCAATTGAAAGTAAAAGAGGGGTGAGTGCTATCGTCAGCACTGAAACAGCCAAAAACCCCTGATAGAGCTCGGGCGCAAGGACATTATGTTTTACTCCCTCACGCGCAAGCACGAAGGAGAATTCTCCTACTTGGGCCAATGCAAGACTTGAAAGAACTGCGGTGCGCAGAGAAAGTCCCATAGAAAATGCAGCCGGCATGGCAAGCAAGGCCTTAAGAAGCACAACAAGCAGAGCAAGTGGCAGTAGTATGCCCAGATGATCCCAGACAAACTGAGGGTCAAGGAGCATGCCTACAGAAATAAAAAAGAGAGTGGTGAATAGTTGTTGAAAGGGAATGATATTTCCCAAAGCCTGATGGCTATACTGCGACTCTGAGATTATGAGGCCTGCAAGCAATGCGCCCAGAGCTAACGAAAGTCCTGCCTTCTGGGTAAGAAAAGCAACCGAAAAACAGATTGCGACTATTGCGAATAGGAAGAGTTCGCGGCTTTTTGTTCCAGCTACAAGATTGAGTGTTCGAGGGACTATCCATATTGCAGCGATACCAACGACCGCCAGCATACCTAAGCCCTTCAAGAGGAGATACACACCGTCGGAAAGTGACGCACCCTCGGCGCTCAAAAAGGGCACCAGTAACATCAGGGGAATAACAGCGAGGTCCTGAAAGATGAGAACTGAAAAGGCAAGACGTCCATAAACACTGTCAATTTCTGCTCTATCTTGTAAAAGTTTTAATATAAGCGCCGTACTGCTGAGTGAAATGAGGGCTCCGAGCAATACGCTTTCCCCGGTGGAAAAGCCAAACCACATCGCAATAGCCGTGGTGGTAGCAAGAGTACAAGCCATCTGAACTGACCCAGCAACAAGTACCCAGCGCTTTATTTGTAAAAGGTTTTGCAGAGAAAATTCTGCGCCTATCGTAAAAAGCAGCAGCGCGATTCCAACTTCGGCCAATGCTTCAATCTCTTCAATTGATGAGAGTAGGCCAAAAGCGTTGGGGCCAGCGAGCACGCCAGTGAATAAAAACCCCACAATCGGAGGGAGTTTTAAGCGATGACACAAAACAAGCACAGCAATCGAGAGTGCAAAGACGGTGGTAAGTTCTTCAAGAAGATGTAGATGCATAGGTCCTCGTTAATTCTGTGTTGGGGGGTTGGCTGTATCGCAAGGCTCTGGGACTGGTTCAGTCTGGGCCAAGCCTAGTTTTCGACAGAGAGCGCGTAATTGCTCAAGCTCCTCTAGATTCATAGAAGAAAAGGCAGAGGTCAATTCTAAGAGATTCCTTTTAAAGAGGGGAGTAATTACCTTTTCTCCGGCTGCCGTAAGTGAAACGGTTGTTGAGCGCCTATCAGGTTTGTGTGCTTCGCGTTTTATCCAAGATTGCTTCTCAAGGGTAGAGAGTAATAAAGAAAGATTTCCAGGGCTGGTCAGTAACTTGCGTGCGAGCTCGCATTGTTTGAGAGGTCCCAAGTGCAGCAAGGCTTCCAGGACCGCAAATTGTGGAGCGGTCACCTCAGAGTCTTTAAGGTGGGCCGATGACCGCTGTGAAACTGAGCCAGCAGCACGCATAAGAGCGATAAAAGCATTCAGCACCGCTTCTTCGCGCAGACTACCTTTGTAGTGGGTTGCCATATATTTAGGCCAACTTCATTAAATGAATACTTGTAAAAACCAAAAAGAATGTTTAAATTAAAACTATTCTAATTAAAACTATACCAGATGGGGTAATTTATGGCAAGCATTTCAGTTATTTATCATTCAGGTTCCGGGCATACACAGCATCAGGCAGAGGCCGTTTTGGCGGGTTTGTAAACGGTTCCTGGGGTCAAAGCCAGGCTTATAAAGGCCGAAGATGCAACCAAAGATCTTGGCCAATTTGAAGCAGATGACTGCCTCGTTTTTGGCTGCCCTACCTATATGGGTGGTCCTTCGGCACAGTTCAAAACTTTTATCGATGCAACCAGTAAGGTTTGGTTTAAGCAAGGCTGGAAGGACAAGCTGGCAGCGGGTTTTACGAATTCTGGTGCTCCAAGTGGCGACAAACTCTCCACACTCAATTCACTTATTGTAATGGCAATGCAGCACAGCATGATTTGGGTTGGCACGGGATTTATGCCAGGACCAGATACTGAGGGAGGCAGCGAACATGAACTTAATAGATTGAGCAGTTTTCTTGGCGCCATGGCTCAGTCATCTCATGGGGAAGCTGCGCCAGTGGCTGCTGATCTAGCAACAGCAAAAGCATTTGGTAAACGAGTCGGCCTCGCCACGGTACGTTGGGCCAAGGGGCGTCAGTAGCAAAATAATTAGGGTGAGTTATGATCAAGATTCTTCGCAGCGATGAAAGAGGAAAAGCTGAGCATGGGTGGCTTTCCAGCCAGCACACATTTTCTTTTGCTGATTATTATAATCCAGAGCGAATGGGATTCCGATCTCTTCGGGTAATTAACGAAGATTGGATTAAACCAGGAATGGGCTTTGGTACCCATCCACATCGTGACATGGAAATATTTAGCTATGTCGTCAGCGGTGAGCTTGCCCATAAAGACAGTATGGGCAATGTGCGCTCGATTAAAGCTGGTGAGGTGCAGGCGATGAGCGCTGGGTCTGGAGTAACTCACTCTGAGTTTAATCCATCGCAAGACTCCGAAACTCATTTGCTGCAGATCTGGATACAACCAGCACATCGAGGCGGAAAACCCTCGTATGCTGAGTGGCGACCGCAGGCTCATACTGCGGGAATTACTCTGGTTGCTTCAGCTAATCTAGAAGAGAAGGTGTTACCCATTAAGCAAAATGCGCGCTTTTTTGTGGGCAAGCTTGAGGCAAACAAAACTACAGAGCTCGCACTTCAAGCTGGAAACGGACTGTGGATTCAAGTGGTGAAAGGGCAACTTGAAACTTTGGGAGAACAACTTGATGCTGGCGATGCTGCGGCAATTGAGGAAGTTGAAGTAGTAGAGCTTAAAGCTAAAAGTGATGCGGAGTTCCTGCTTTTTGAACTGGGGGCTGTGGCAGACTAGTTCTACCTCGGCAATTTGCCGGAGCGAAGGAAACGGTATACAAACACAGTGAAGGCATTGAGCGAGTGGGAAGCAGCTTAACGTTTGTTTCTCACTCGCAGTTTTTTTTGAAGTGTAGTTGCCTGTTCACCCAATGCTTCAAAATGGAGCACAGCTCCGCGTGCGTCGAATGCTCAGTGACTGAAAGAGTCTCGTTTTTATGAAAGCCCTAATTTTCACCGTTCTTGGCCTCTATGTGCTGCTTGCTTCCTTTATAATTCTATTTCAAAGAAGTTTTATTTTTAAAAATCGTAGCACGCCATCTGTTGGCCCTCTGCCTGGAGTCGCAGAGTTCGTGCAGATTTCGAGTGAGCATAACTCGAAGCTTGAAGGCTGGTGGATTGAAAATACGGAAGCCAAAATAACCTTACTCTATTGTCATGGTAATGCTGCTACCCTGCACGATTTAAAACACGTAGCTGCTCTATTTAAAGAGTATGGCCTACAAACCTTACTTTTTGATTATCGCGGATTTGGTGCAAGCACTCCTTTAAACCCCACCGAGGAGAGCGTTGCTGCTGATGCCCGAGCTGCCTACGATTGGCTAATTCACCAGAAACAGGTAGGGCCAAATCAGATCGTGCTTTGGGGACATTCACTAGGCGCTGCCATTGCTGCTCGGCTTGCCAATGAACGAACTGTGGCTGGGCTTATCACCGAGGGAGCATTTACCTCAATATTTGATATGGCGCGCTATACCTATCCTTGGCTTTTTGTTCACCCCTCATTCATTCAAGATCGTTTTGAGGTGACTGCACATTTAGCGGCGCGTTCAATGCCGCTTCTGATGCTGCACGCCGAAAATGACTTGGCCATTCCGCTTCCGATGGGCAAAAAAGCTTTTGAGCTCGCAGCGGGCCCAAAAGAATGGATTCTTCTAGAGAAAATTGGACATAATGATTTTCCCTCGGTCGAGGCGACTTATCGTCAACAAATTCTGAAATTTATGCAGCAAGCAGTGGGGCAGGACCAAGGGCCGACTACGCTAAGCGGGCACTAAGATGATTCCTGCAACCACCTCATTTCCATAGCTTGCCCAGCATAAGTTAAGAAAACCGAGGCTTTTGGTAATAGGCGGCGAAACACGCCATCCGAAATCCTTGCTATCTTCTCACGAAATCCTAACGACTTAGAGCTCCCGGATCAAACTAACCTGCAGTACCTTGCTTTAAATTCATAGAGGAGAGGGGGCTATGACTAACACTAGTTGTATTTTGAATCAGGTGCCCGCGAATTCCGGAGTGGAGGAGTTAAGGATTCCGGATTTGAGAGCCGCTAGTCCTGAGTCAGAGGGATACTGTGATGTTGCTACCAACCTTGCGGTTTCATCGGAAGCTATTAAGCTTGTGCGCGCTGAGAGAGGAGAAAATTGGGCAGACTACCAGTTGGTTATTACGAACGAGCTTTCTCTAACCGCATTAACTCCCCCCAGGCTTACCCGTCTTATAGAACGTTGCCTAGCCTACCTTGGAGAACCAGCGCAAACTCGTAGTCAGGCGCTTAGTAAAAGTGAAGTCCAATCAGTTCTTCAGGAGCTTGAGCCCCTGCACCAGACTCAGGTACTCAGAGACTTTAATAGAGCCATACCGCAGGGCACACAAACCATTTTGCTTCCCTTTGGCTCAAGAGGTCTTAGTGCATGTATTTTCTCTGGCTTAGTGACTGCTGTGTTGCTGACACATAGCGAGTCCGGTGAGGATATTCCAGCGAGCAACCCGGTGCGCTACTCACTCCTTATCTCACACAAAAATATAGATGCTTTAAATGTATTTGAGAAAGCCCTGCGCCAAGCACTAGAAGACAGCGCTCTATCTGCAACAACGGGATTAGGTCAAGACCCCGAGGCTTTATATGAACTCGATTCTGAAGACGAGCGAGAGCGCATTCCACTGCGTCTTTCTCTTCAAGGTGAAGCTACTTTAGAAAAAGTTCCTCCAGCGCCTCAAGCGGAACGAAGTGAAGCTTCAATGGAGGCGCTTATGGAGCGCCTCAGAAAAGAAGGCAAGATTCGATAGGGGGTAGTACGGGACTATCGGTAATTCCCAGAGTGGGATTTGCGATGACGCGTTAAAACCGTGAGTTAGTTGCTGCGGTAGTGGTGCCGAGGTTGGATCGAAGGCTAGGTGCAGCCGAACTAATATACCTAATTCGAATCTGAACTACGAAATATTCCTAGATGCCATTTTGGATTCATTAAGGCTGAAACTGGTTTTATTCAAGAAATTGCGCCTAGCCCAATTAATTACGGGAGGGCACCTTTCAAGTTTACTCAATTTTATGAACCTCTTAATTTTATTCGTAATCTGACCGACCATAGCTCATAAACCCAGCCTGATTCATTTTTTTCAAAAATCATTCGCGCAGGGTTTATACGGGGTATCGAAATGCGAAGTTTACAACACAGATTCAATTGGCTGCTGGGAAGTCTTTTATGTGTGCTCGCACTGACGATTGCGGGCTTGTTTTGGTGGCAGCGCGCTCAGTCAAAGCTTTCTCTTGAAGATAAACAAAACTTTTTTGCTAAATTACTGACTCTTAAAACAGATTCTTTGTATGGATTAAGTGATAGCTTCTCGATTTGGAACGAGATGGCAGACTTTGCACAAAAACCTGACCCAGACTGGGGCCTAAACAATATAGATTCTGGACTTGAGACTTTCAAAGCAAATGTTGCCTGGGTGTTTGATAAGACAGGTAAACTTGTCTATGTAACGGCGCCGGTGGGAGCCGAGAGCCTTGACACGCCACAATTTGATGCTGGCCAGATTCAGCAATGGGCGCACAACCTGCAGAATAGGTACTATTTTATTAAATCGCCTCAGGGCCCAATTGAAGTTGTAGGATACCCCATTCAATACGCTGAAGAGCCATACCGAAAAACTCCAGCACAAGGCTATTTTTTATCAGGTCGAGTCTGGAACAGCGAGTATATAGCGCAAGTTGAAAGCTTGACCGAAACAGAAATTACGGTCGTTAACCCAAACGAAACTGACACAACCTCCGCAGACTTTTTTTATGAGTTTAAGAATGAAACGGGTGGCGTAGTATACAAGCTCGCCGTGAAGAATCGTTCTGCGGCTGCGTTGAGAGCAGAAAAACAGTCGCGAGCTATTCAGATTTTACTGGGAGCGCTTGGCATTCTTCTATGGGGTGGGTTGTATGTGGCGCTTCAAAAGTGGGTGATAGGTCCGCTGAAGGGGTTTTCCCAGCGGCTTAGTTCGACTTCAGATAAAATTTCTGTGGCATGCGGTTCAATAAGTCAAGGCAGTGAATCGCTGAGTCAAGGAGTTCAAAAACAGGCGGGCTCCCTTACCGATACTACCAAAGTGGTAAAAGAAGTTTCCGAGTCATCGGTTAAAAATGCCTCGAAGGCAGAAGCGACTGCCTTAATGATGAGCGGCCTTACTCATAAGGCTGCTGAAGCTTCAAAAAAAGCCGAAGAAATTAGTTCCGCAATAAGTCGCATTCAAGGTGTAACCGAGAATGCAGTGAAAATTATTGGTGCCATTGAATCGATTGCCTTTCAAACCAATCTTTTGGCACTTAATGCCGCTGTAGAAGCGGCCCGAGCGGGTGAAGCTGGAAAGGGGTTCGCAGTAGTTGCTGATGAAGTCAGAAACCTTGCACGTCGTTCGGCAGAAGCTGCCCAAGACACCGCCAAAACTCTTTCGCAGGCAAAAGAGGAGACCTTAGCGGGAACCACAGTGGTGCAAGCTGCTTCCCAAGTATTTAAAGAAATGGATGCCCACACAGTTCAGGCAGCAAGCTTAGTAAGTACTATTGCCGATGCATCCCTCGATCAAACCATTAACCTTAATAACATTGAAAGTTGTGTTGCCCAGATAGGGCAAGTTGCCAAACTAACCAGCGATATTGCTGAACGCACGCAGCAGGCCGGGAGCGAAATGTCTCATTGTGCAAATGACCTTGTGTCGGTTGCAGCAGAGTTTCAAAAAATGGTTGGGGTTAGCCAGGGTTAGCTAAAGAAGACTTGGTTTAAATCACGCCTGATTCTTATCCACAGGTTAAATTCGCCCACCTTGGGGCGGGATCCCGTACATTTTACGCAACTTTCGACTAGTTTTTGCGAATAGAGGAAAAGGGCCTTTTTTGCCCGTTGCGGCGTCAACAACGGAACAGCAGCTTTGCGAATTATTCTAAAGGGATAGCTATGAGCAACATACAATTTAACACTGGAGCCAAGCAGATTTACTCTGACCTAGCACGTGACTTGGCATTAGCTGGATTACAAAAGGTCCAGCAGGCGCGGGTTGCCCAAACGGGGCTGGCTTCTCAAACTGTTTTGTTTTCTCAGGTGGATCAAAAACCTTTCAGCGGTCTAATTAATTTATTTAGTAGCTTAGGTTCGCTAAGCGATCTTATCGGAGAACGAGTTGCTCAAGACAAAGCCGCAGGTTTCGGGCTTTTTGAAGGGGCCACTACATTTAGCGAGAACGTACAATATGTAGGCAGCTTAATCGAGCAATTTGAAACATTGCGCGCACTGGGGCAAAACGGATTTGATGCCAGTTTTGATAACCTCGGCAGCATAGCGCAGGAGTATTTGATGGGCCGCCTTGAAAAACAGGCGTTCCAATATCTTGGCTCTGAACTTGGAATTAATGCAGGCGACCTCGGATTTGGTGAGATAGCCGAAGAGGGATTTGGCTTTATTGCTGAAAAATTGGGAGTGCCAAAGGAATTTTTGGGATCCGATTTGGCCCAAACAATTTCTGGTGAAGTAAACGAATTGTTTCCTGGTCTAGCTAAACTTGAACTTGGCGCCAAGTTTAATAAATTTTTAGGCGCAGCTGGCGCTGCGTATGCTGGGTATCAAGTGATTCAAGGCTGGGGCAAGGGGTCTCCAGTGGAAGGTGGCATAAATGGCGCAACTGCCGGAGCTTATGTAGGCAGCGCCATTCTTCCGGGAATTGGCACGGTGATTGGCGGCGCAATAGGCGGGATTGTGGGAGTGGTAGGGGGCTTAGTAAAAGTTGGCAAACACCCAGACCAAAAAGCGCGAGACTCTGTGCGTGCACTCATGCGTGAACAAGGAATAATTAACGACAAATGGCAGCTAAAGCTTGCCGATGGGAGTTTTTTTGATATCGGACGTGATGGAGGTGCAAAACTGCAAAACAAAGATGGCTCCAAGCGCCCGATGTACAACACCGATGCTTCAAACCCTCTGACTCCCCAAGTTATCGGATTAGCAAATCCTTTGGCCATGATTTTGACGGGGGGAGACCCAAAGTTATCGAGTGATTTTGCCGGCTACTTTACCAATGCGGCATTAAGTAACACCGACTCTCTTGAGGGGGCTCGCCACAACATGCTGGCCATTTTTAAATCATTTAATATTACTCCGCAGGTCGTGTTTCAGTCTTTAACTCAAATGGCTCAGACGGGGCGCATAAGCAGCCAAGAGTATCAAGCCTATGTCAATGGATTTAACTCCCTTCTGGCCCACGAGAAGCCCTCTCCTAATTTGTAAATTTGAGATGGCTTCTCGGTGGGGCAAGGATGGCATGTATGAGATGGGTTCCTAGGAATCGTGAGCTTCTTTTTTGGCTGTGAACGAGCCACCATGAAACTCAGTATGCCGAATCTTGCCGCCTTGGTACCCCGTCCAGGCAAGCAGAATGGATGCGATAAGCATGCAGGCAACTACGAGGTGTAGTTGACGACGAAAAGCAGGACTATCTTTTTTGCCCAGAAGCATTATAAGACAGATAAGACTTACAAATCCGCTTGCCCAAAGTGCGACTGCAGCAGCGTCCTCGTGGTTTTCAATCGCCTGTTCATTGACACTTTGAATTTCTTCCACCACCTCTTCGGCAGGTTCTCCGGTTAAAAAAGCGGGAACTGCGCTTAAACTTGCAAAGAGCCCTAAAAATAGCGCCAGCCGCACATAGGGTTGAGTGTTACTGCTAAGCCCCAAAACTAGAACAAAAGTTGCAAGGGGAAGCAAAATAATGGGCAGGTGATTTAGAACCAGGTGAAGGTGACCAAATAAATTTTCCACAAGTACTCCGCAAAATCGGTTTAATCTACTTGTTCATATTGCTTACTTTGATTATTGCTCTCTATAGGGTTCATTCCCTATTTTAAGCCGTCTGGCCCCTATGGGCGATTTTGCCCATGCTTGCTAAAGGTATGAATTAATTGATTTCTGCTCGACGTCTTAGCTTATATCTGAAGTTACTTCTTTACTTGGTAGCTTTGGTGACTGCACTTGACCTACTTTTTGATTACCAAAGTCAGCCGTCCAAGCTGCACGTTGTCGCTGAGCTAGGCATCATTCTCTTCTCACTGGCCGCTATAGCGCTGCTGCGAAAAGATGCGCTACTGCTTTTTGGCGAAAATGAAAAATTAAGATCAGAACTAAATTTTAGCCAAACCCAATCAGTTGAGTGGCAACGGCAAGCAGAGCGATTTTCTGAGGGTGTACACGCTGCGGTTCTCGCTCAGTTTTCGGCCTGGCAGTTTACAGAGGCTGAGGCCGAAGTTGCTAAGTTATTACTAAGGGGATACGGGCTTAAGGAAATAGCCAGTCAAAGAGGCACCAGCGACAAGACGGCTCAGCATCAAGCTACGAGTGTGTATCGTAAGAGCGGACTTGAAGGCAGGGCAGCGCTTTCCGCGTATTTCCTTGAAAATTTACTAAAAGCCAACTCATAATTTGTACATTTGAGCTGAGTTCTCGGAAAGAAGCAGCCCAGTATAAATTAGGTGGCGTCACCATCACTGCGGCGACCTTTTCTCCGCATTTGAAAATCCGATTTTTGCACATAGGGCCCATCTGCTTGAGAAAATTTTATTACATACGCGCGCCTATGGTCGGTAATTCTTAAATCGTTTATGGCATCCAGTACTAGGCCCTTTAGTGCGCGATCAGTAAACTTTCTGATAAAGCGGGCTCCAGTGTCGTCGCTAAATACCCTAACTTTTTTACCTGTTTCAACTATCTGATTTTCAAGAATCCACTTTCTCAGTTCCTTTGGATTTTCGATATGAAGTTGAACCTTATGACTTGCCGCTAGTTTCGTAATAGCCACTATTTCTCTGTCGGCAATAACCTCAGCATCAGCTACGCTTAAAAAACGAAAGCTCTGAATTGTGGAAAATCTGCCCCGCAGCTTGGCCGGAAAATGCTTAGCTGCTCCGCGATGAAACGCATCGGTTACAAGCTCTTCCATACGTGCAAAGTTAATTTCACCGTCTAAAAATCGTTGTCTATAAAAGTCAGCACCTGTAAATTCTGTATCATCTTCTCTGCTTGATTCTAAGCCAGCATTGGAAGTACATATAAAAAGGCTGCCCCTAAAATCCAAGATATTTCCCTTGTTATCCCGTATTAGGCCCTCATCCATCAGTTGCAACAAAAGCCGCTGAGTTGAGGGATGCGCCTCTTCAAATTCATCGAATAAAATGACGGTGTTGGGGTTTTTAGCAAATTGCTGACTCAAAATGCCGCCCGCATTATGTCCAATATAGCCTGGAGGCGAGCCAATTAATTTTTGATTTTCATGAGGAAGACTAAACTCAGAGCAATCTACTCGTAGCATGTCCGATGGATCTGCAAGAAAAACCTTGGCTATTATTTTCGCAAGTTCTGTTTTGCCGGTGCCCGAAGGGCCAAGCAATAAAATACTGGCTTTAGGTTTATTGGGATCGTGCCATAGTGCAACCTCTTCTAGGGTTCTACATACGGCGGCAATTGCTGCATCTTGTCCCACAAGTTTTTCTTTTGCCTCTGTAAGTACCTTGTGCGCCAACGACCTGTCGGCGAATAGAATTTGGGGGTCTTGGGCCGTGGGGTCTGTCTCTGGTTGTTCTATTTTAATTTGATCAAATCGAAAATTTGGAAAGTGTTCTGTATATAGATCTGCAAGTTCGTCTATTGCAGCTTCAATTGCTTCTCGATCACGGCCAAAGTACTCTTCAAGACTACCGATAGATGGAAAGACGATTTCGACCAGCACTTCCTCGTATTCCTGGATGTTTTGTGGTCGCTTGCCCGCAAATCGCTCATTAATTTGTTTTTGTACCCATTCTTTGCCGCTTACCATTTCGACCCAAGTTTCTAGGGTAGGTGAATAGACGCTTTGTGTTTTAGGAAAGTTTTGTGAGGTTGGCTTGCCATTGTTCCGGTCCAAATGCTCCCGAATCATGCCAATTGATTTTAATGAGGCCTGTCTAAAACGGACCTGTGGAAGTTCGGGAGTAGGGCGATCGGCAAATTGATACGGATCTCCAGCTTTTCCCCCAACGCGCGCAGCTTCACGAAGATGAGAAATAGAATCAAAGTAGCGAGAATATGTAGTCCAGTGATAGCGCCTTTCAGTTCCTGAATCGCTTTGGTCTTGTTTTTGAATTGGACCAATAAAGTGAGGGTCGCGAGTAAGAGAACGAATTACACCCTGGTCGTATGCTTTATTTATATCAGCCACGCTTGCAACTTTTCCAAGGCGCAGACAAAGAAGCTCGTAGGCAGCAGCGAGTTCTTCATGCACAAGGCTTCTGGCGTTGGGCAATAGTGCTCCAGTAAGCGATTGACCAAGTTGTAGCTGGTCAAGAGGGCTTGCAGGAGGACTAAGTTGAAGACTTGCGAGAGCCTCGGGCTGGCCAAGAGACTTAGCGGCTGCAGAGCCTTGAGGTAGAGAAGCGTTATTTTTATTTGATTTTTCCACACTACAACCATTAGATGATAAGCCGCCCGGCCCATTTGAAATGAGGCAATTCGGGCAGCTTTAATTTTAGGAGGGAATTAAAAAAGAACCTCCAAACCTTATGGAACTATACCATCCTGGGCTGGCTACTCAATTACTGGGCTCATAACTTAGCCGTTAAAAATGGAGATAAGGCATTGAAAATACGAGGTAAATATTTAGGGGGCGCTGCCTAGGCAAGCTCTAGTTGCTGAAGTAGGGATTCTCAGCACAACAAAATTGCACGCTCACCTGAATAGTTTGTAATGCGGTGCAGTCCAACTGCACTTATAGTAGTTCACGCTAAGCGCCCTCAAGCCTTGTTGGGCGCGAATGCAGGTTACACTGAACAAGGCATGCACTCATAAATTGTGAAGGACTAAATAAGACTATGAAGAATAAGAAAGCACTCGTCGCAATGGCTATGGCAGGTTTGTTAGTGGGAGCCACTAGCGCAAATGTGTACGCAGAAGATGCTGCCCCAGCTAAAGATACTCACGCAGAAAAATCGAGCTGCAAGGGTAAAGAAGGCTGTAACGGCAAAGCTGGTTGCAACGGAGCTGAAAAGAAACAAGAGCACGATGCGAGCGCGCATAAAGATAAAAATAGCTGTAAGGCTAAAGAAAGCTGCGGCGGAAAAGATGGCTGCGGGGGAAAGAGTCACTAGCTAAATCGACCTTGGGGGGCGTGAAAGCTATGAGCTTCACGCGCCCTCTACCAGAGGCTCTTCTAGAATGTCAGCAAATCGGTTTAATTGTTTCTCAAAGCTTGGAGTGGGGATCGGATTAAGAGTTCCGCACTACGATCACATCTTATCAAAAAAGCCGGTCGTTGATTGGTTCGAGATTATTGCCGAGAATTATTTAGTAGATGGCGGCCGTCCGCTACATGTGCTCGATAAGATTCTTGAACAATATAAAGTTATCATGCATGGCGTTTCCCTCTATGTGGGTTCTCCCGAGAAGCCAAATCGCACACACCTTAAAAAACTCAAGTCACTTGTAAAAAGAACGGGCACTCCCTGGATGGCAGACCACTTATGCTGGGGCAGTGTAGATGGAACCTACACCCATGATCTTTTGCCGCTGCCATACACTAAAGCAGCAGTTAAGTGCTGTGCTGAGAAGATTAGGTACCTTCAGCACGAACTAGAAATTCCGTTAGCGATGGAGAACTTAAGTAGCTACGCGACTTTTCATGCTTCAACAATGACCGAATGGGAGTTTTTAAGTGAGGTAGTTGAAGCGGCTGACTGCGGCATTTTGCTTGATGTGAACAATATTTACGTTTCCTCCCAGAACCATAATTTCGACCCATTTCAGTACATTTCTTCAATTCCGCTTGAGCGGGTAGCGCAGGTTCATATTGCGGGACACCACAATCAAGGCAGTTTTATTATCGATACTCATGATAGAGCTCCTATTCCCGCAGTATGGCAGTTATATCAGCATGCTATTGGATTAGTAGGGCATACGCCGACACTACTTGAATGGGACGCGCATATTCCAAGTTTTAAAGAGGTTCATGATGAGGCAAAAAAAGCCGAGCGTTGGCTCAATCAAGCACAAAAAAGAGCTGCTTAACTTTCAGCGATTGTTCGCCAATATTATTCGGCGTCCCTTGCTCGCAAATGAAAAAATGCAGAAGCATGCGGCCAGTAATAAAATTGCGAAGCATACGGAAAAGCTTAACGCCCATCAGCGCCTAGAGCTTTATGCTCAGCAGTATTGGTGGCGAATTCAGGCATCCTTTGATGAAGATTATCCGTGTCTTCAGCGGGTCAGCCCGATAAAAAAATATCAAACACTTCGTGATGCCTATTTGCTGGCTTATCCTTCAGAGTCGTTTACCTTACGCGACTTGGGGCTTCGCTTTTATTCCTTTGTTAAAAATCAAAAAGGACTATCCACCCAAACCCGGCAGATCTATCTCGATTGTATTGCCTATGACGATGCTCGTATTCATGCCTTTGATGCAGGCGAAACGAACAAGCTTACGGAAACACAGATTCGCGATAAAAACTTTAGCCGTAAGAAATTGTATCTCGCACCGCACGTTAGGCTACTTCATTTATGGTATCCGGTGCAGCTGCTGAGTCAAAACGGAAGTACCCTAAAGGAGATGTCGAGCAGAACAGGCATAACACAACAGCGTGCACGGAGCGGTACTCAATTTAAACTTAAAAAACAAGAAACCTTTCTTGCCTTATTTCGTGCCGACGAAAGGGTTAAGTTTCGTACGCTTGATCCTATTGAATTCCGTTTGCTGCAACTTTTGGAAAAGGGTGCTGTACTTCAAAAGTTAGTCAGCTATGCAGAGCGTAAGCAAGCCGGCGAAAAGATATTTACCTTTTTTTCTGAATGGAACGCGCTCGGTCTTTTAACCACAAAATAAGGAATAAAATTATGTTTACTCAGCTCTACACAACTTGGCTTCGTATTGTTGACCAGGCGTCTCATGTTTTTCTGCTCTTGATTCGCCTTTATTGGGGTTACGGCTTTATGCAAGCAGGGTGGGGCAAGTTTATGAACTGGGAGCGTACCGTTGGGTTTTTTACTACTCTGAATATCCCCATGCCAGGCATCAATGCCGGAATGGCCGCAGGCACAGAGTTGCTTGGCGGACTTTGTCTGCTTTTAGGATTTAAAGTGCGTCTGACCACTGTACCACTTATTTCTACCATGATTGTTGCCTATGCAACGGCGCATATTGAGGAACTTAAGAATATATTTACGGACCCAGATGCCTTTTTAGCTGCGCCGCCTTTTCTATTTCTGTGGGCCTGTCTTGTGGTGCTTTTCTTTGGTGCAGGTAAGTTTAGTTTTGATCGCGGTAAGTGCTAGAGCGTTCACCAAAAACAACGGCACTTCGTGCCATTATTTTTGAGGCTCTCTATAGAACTCATCTCATAAATGCCATCTCGCAAATTATCCCTGTGAGATGGCATTTAGCTTACGTCAGCAGCTTGCTCTCTAAGCTGGCGTACATAGGCGTGATACAAGTGAAGCACTATCCCTACCAGCGGTGGTCCAATAAATATGCCTATCATGCCAAATGCAAGTAAGCCGCCAACAACGCCAATTAATACGATAGGCAGAGGCATTTGGGTTGAGTGTGACATAAAAAATGGACGACAGACGTTATCAACCATGCTGACAAGGAGAACACCCCACGCAAGTAAGAGTGCGCCAGCGAGCAAGCCTGCTTCACCAATTGCAAGGTAGATGGCAATCGGCACGTACATTAAGGGTGAACCAAACGGAATAAGGGAAGTGCACATAGTGATGAGCCCCCACAGCGCTGGCATAGGAACGCCAAAGAGCCAGTAGCCAATTCCTGCCAAAAGCCCCTGAACAAAAGCCGTTACAATGGTGCCATAAAAGGCAGCTCTCACGCTCAACAGGGCAGTGCGGGTGAGCTCGGTGCTACCTTCACCAACTACCTGAGTCATAATCAGGCGTAATTCTCGCCTTAGTTTTTCTCCATCACGAAACAGGAAAAAAGCCAAAAACAGTCCCATACAGAGATTAAATACAAAGCGGCCTAGGCCCTGAAACCCAAGACTTGCAAATTCAAAGACCTTACCGCTGTTTTCAAGCAGTGGGCCCAGGAGCTGAGGAAGGTTTGCAGCTTTGGGGAGAAATTGTTTGAGATAGTCTGAGTATGGAATGCGAGAGAGTAATGCGGTGGCGTCGCTGAGGTTATGATTGCTAAAGTAAACTGAGGCAGCCCTCACTTCCTTGGTTAGTTCGAACAGCAGCGGGAATACTACAAGTATAAGTGCAACAGTCGCAGTGCCGCAGAGCGAAAAGGCAGCCATTGTTTCTGACAGTTTTGCCCGCAATCGCAGGTAACAAAAAACAGGCCAAGCAACAATTACAAACACCAAAGCCCAGAGCAGGCCTTCAATAAATGGGGCTGCCACTTTTAGAACAAAGGCAAAAAGAACTAGAAGCAAAAACCAACGCAGCAGCGAGCGGCCGGCAGGCAGAGCATTCATACACTTGGCCAGTGTTGCGGGGGAGCCTTCAGCAGATTGAGCGATGTTTTTTTGATCCATTTGTTAACCGATGAATGGTTTATCTACCCCAGCGTAACCAATACCATGTTCTTTAACCAGTCAGCCGAGTGCCTGCCGCTTAGAAGTAGCTATATGACCGTTGCTCCTATAAGGCGCACGGCTTCTACTCCTAATCTATAGAGCAGTACTAATTGTGGCCTCCAAATTATCTTGCTTTGGATTTCCTGTTTCTGCCGTCATTATAGAAGAAGACAATTATGATTTATATTATGCGGAGGTCCTATGCATTCAGTAACTCAGCAAAAACTCACATCTCAGAAACACGCATCAAAAGTAGTGTCGATTGCCAAGCCCGTGCGAGCGGAGGCCCGGGAATCCAGTAACGCCCGTGCCACTGCCGGTAACATGGATGACACCCATATCCTTGCAGTAACCGTAGTGCTGGTGGGCATGGCCGGAGCTGATGGAAGGTATAGTTATGCAGAAATAACACTTGTGTATGACCTTCTACAAGAACGCTTCGGCATTTCACCGCGTGATGTATACCGCTACATAGAGCGGGTAACTAGCTTATACCAAGTGTTTGGTCATCGTAGGTTGCTTAACATGGCGTTACGGTATTTGGCCACCGAGCGAGAAAATTTAAAGCAAGACTTTTTTACAATGCTTACGGAAGTAGCAAATGCCGATGGAAAACTCGTGCAGCGTGAGGTGCGGTGGCTGAAGCGTTTTGTACGCCGCGTGGCACTTTCAAGAGAGGAATGTCACGACGCGCTGCTTGGTAAAAGTGAAAATTAGAGCCTGGATTGTGCCCAAGACTAGAAGTGCTAGGCTGTGAGGCATGCAACCGATCCTCATGCCTTGGCCTATCACTCTCTAGTTTTGTGTGAATTATCAACCATGCGATGGCTTAACTATCAGCACTTTTATTATTTCTGGAAGGTAGCTAAGACTGGGAGCGTATCAGCCGCGTGTCAAGAGCTGCGCCTTGCACAGCCCACCGTAAGCGCTCAGCTTAAGGTCTTTGAGGAGACGCTGGGTGAAAAACTTTTCGTTCGCGACGGTCGAAAGTTGAAGCTTACTGAGACTGGCAAGTTGTCATTTCGTTATGCAGAACAGGTTTTTTCGACCTGTGCCGAATATCTTCAAGCTTTAGATGGGAAAATTAGCAATCTAAACCCCGAACTAAAAATTGGAATTTCTGATGTAGTTCCAAAAGTAATTGCGTATCGAATTATCGAACCTGCATTTCTTGGTGGGCCCGCAAGCAGAGTAAGCTGTTATGAAGATCGCACTGAGCGCCTACTTGCCGATCTTGCAATTTCGGAACTTGATCTCGTTATTGCCGACTCTCCCGTGCCGCCTTCGGTGAAAGTGAAAGCATTTAATCATTATCTCGGAGAATGTGGGGTTAGTTTTCTTGCCACAGAGGCGCTTAGTAAAAAGTATAAAAAACACTTTCCAAAATCTCTTCATGGCGCCCCTTTGTTATTGCCTACAAGGGAAGCCGCAATACGTCGCGATATTGATCAGTGGCTTGCGGCGCTTGAGGTTACACCCCAGTATGTAGGGGAGTTTCAAGACTCTGCACTGATGAAGCTTGTAGCTCGGGAAGGGCGTGGAATAGTACCAGTGCCAATCGTTGTAGAGGAAGAGATTCGGCGTGATTTTGGGCTTAAAGTGGTGGCTCGCACCGAATCCGTGAAGGAGAAGTTCTATCTTATCTCGGTTGAAAAGCGCCTCAAGAACCCTCTAGTGCAGGCAATTGTTGAAATGGCACAAAAGAAACTTTTTCCCCATCTATAGAGTAATACTATAGTTCGAGCACAAATTATTTATTTGATGATTTAATGTGAGAGGCCGTATTATCCATTCATACTAATTGGAGGATAAACGTATGTTGTGCCCGCACTGCAAAGTGGAACTAAAATTGTCAGAACGAAAGAACATTGAAATTGATTATTGCCCTCAATGCCGAGGTGTTTGGCTTGATCGAGGAGAGTTAGACAAGCTTATTGAAGCATCTGGGCAACAAGAGGGGCCGCCTCGCCAAGAAATGCGGCGTGACCGGGATGATGATCGTCACGAGTATCGTGGCAAATATAAATCTAAGTCATTGTTAAAAGAGCTCTTCGATTTTTAGGTGAAGCGCGCATGAGAAGCGCGTACGCCGCGCATATCGGCAAATTTTAATATTCAGAATTTTATGGATCTTATTCTCTTTCCATTTCAAGAATACTGGTGGTTTTACGCAGCTTTCACTGGGTTTGTGCTGGCACTTTTGGCGCTTGACCTAGGGGTGTTTCACCGTGAGGCCCACGAAGTAAAGTTTAAAGAAGCTGCCACTTGGAGCGTTATTTGGATCGCTCTTGCCTTGGTCTTTAACTATCTATTTTATCTCTATGCAGCCTGGAAGTTTCCTCAGGATCCTCGGCTGCTCGGTTTAGATCACTCAGAGTTGGCCCGACAAACTGGCCTAGAGTTTCTCACGGGCTTCATAGTCGAAAAATCTTTAGCCGTTGATAATATCTTTGTCTTTGTGGTGGTGTTCACATTTTTTGCGATTCCACCCAAATATCAGCATCGAGTTCTTTTTTACGGTATCATAGGTGCGCTTGTGTTTAGAGCGATCTTTATCGCGCTCGGCTCAGTGCTTATGCAGTATAAATGGGTTGTAATTTTCTTCGGTGCATTCCTCATTCTTACGGGCATCAAGATGTTTTTTGCTCCCAAAAAGGGAGTTGATCCATCCCAGAATATTTTAATTCGCACCCTGAAGCGTTTTTTACCTGTCACCCCAACCATAGAAGGCGAGAAGTTTTTTATCCGCAAGGAAGGCGTGTTGTATGCCACGCCTCTTTTCTTGGCGCTAATATTCGTTGAGGTGAGTGATATTATTTTTGCCGTCGATTCTGTGCCGGCAATTTTTGCACTTACGGACGAACCACTTATTGTCTTTACATCGAACGTCTTTGCGATTCTGGGACTGCGGGCATTGTATTTTTTACTCGCCGGGGTCTATCACAAGTTCCATTTGCTTAAGTTTGGACTCGGCATTGTGCTTGTATTCGTAGGCCTCAAGATGGTGTGGTTAAATGAGCTCTTCGGTGGCAAGTTCCCAGTAACCTGGTCGCTCGGAATTATTACCTCAATCATCGTGGCTTCGGTGCTGCTCTCGCTTAAGTTTCCGTCGAAAGAGGAGGCGGTTTAGAGGGCGGAACAGGATTCAACAGCGAATTTGATACTTGGGTGAAGAAACTTTGAGGCAAAATCTCCGAATATATAGGTATGAAGTACGTGTATATTTTGAGGAGCTTAAGTCATCCGGGGCAACGTTATTTTGGTATCACTGCGGATCTGAAAAAGAGGCTGGGATTCCATAATAGCGGGCGCTGTCAGCATACGTCGAAGTTTATCCCTTGGACGGTGGAGACGTATGTCGGTTTCAGTGACACAGCAAAGGCGATTGCGTTTGAGAGGTATTTGAAGACTGGGGCTGGGAGAGAATTTTCGAGACGGAGATTTTGAGCCCTCCTACGCTCGACCTTCGGTCGAGACTCCGGCGGACAGACTACGCCCCAAAGATCTGGCTCGCCAGACGGAGTCCCCCGCAGGGGGCGTAGTGTGAAGGAGGGAACCAATTCGAACCTGAGGCGAGCAGTCCGCCTATGCGGCTTCGCCGACTCCGGCGGACAGACTACGCCCCAAAGATCTGGCTCGCCAGACGGAGTCCCCCGCAGGGGGCGTAGTGTGAAGGAGGGAACCAATTCGAACCTGAGGCGAGCAGTCCGCCTATGCGGCTTCGCCGACTCCGGCGGACAGACTACGCCCCAAAGATCTGGCTCGCCAGACGGAGTCCCCCGCAGGGGGCGTAGTCTGGAGGTGGGGGGAATCGATTACTTTGCTTATTTCCCTACTCAACTACCTGATATTATTAGACTTTCGCAAGTCTCTCAAACCCAAAGTGTACCACTGAATGTGCTATAAAGTGGTACCCCAAGCAATATGCTACTCCGGACTTGAATAGATCATCGTTGCCACTTTGCGTTGAGCATCCACGTCTTGATCCAAATATTTTTGAGTTGTGGTTAGCGACCGATGCCCTAACAATGCTTGGACATCTCTCAGCGATCCACCAGCGAGTGAGATCTTTCTAGCAGCACGACTGGCAAAAGTTCTTCTGCCTGAATGGGAACTAACACCACTGAATCCAAGCTTCCGATATAGCCTCGCAAAAAACACCACGATAGCGTGGGCACTGAACTTTTCACTTCTCTCTGAAGTGATCACATACTTGCTTGGTGAGTTCCGTCGCTCCACAAGATATTCACTGAGTGCCACCTTTAAAGCAGGGTTCATAAAGACCATACGACCCGAACGACCTTTTGAAGCCTTATCCTCAAGTGCGATCTGGTCTGTTAGATTACCCTCAGCATCGGTAATCATTGAAATCTCAAGGGAAGCTATCTCCTTTGCTCTAAGTGAATTCAGAGACAGCAAGAACATCACTTTATTGCGAAGTCCGTTCCTAGACCCTTCTAGCGCACCGAGAACCGCTTTAATCTGAATATCTGAGAGCACCTTCGCTTGACGACCCAACATTATGACCTCCTTAGCAGTCTTTGAACTAAGGGGACTATCGTATTGTCATCAGTTCCAAATGAGGTCTGCCATTGGAATACTGGAAGTCCAAATGGAATAGATGGGTTAGCGATGGTTGATGACATTTATCTAAGAAGGTCATCAGAAATCGGGGGTTAGGACGGCCTTGAATTTCAGTCTCACGATTACCCCTCAGTCGGTGTCTAATCCGTGTTCCTAGAGCTTTATAGAGCGGCTAATACTCACCTATGAAGCCGTCTGACTGACGCTGAATCCTTTGAATACAGGGGTTAATCTAACGGCTATGTCGAAAAGACCGATCAAACCACCAAAAGGTAAATCAAGAACCAAGGTTAAACCTCAGTCGGTCGACGATTCTACTGCTTACCAACGCAGATTTTTTTATCAGAAAAACAAAAAGCTGATCGAGCACTCCGTTAACAAGACCTTTGAAGAAATACTTTGGATGTCTGATCGTGAGTTCAAAGATTGGATGACCGAACTTCGCAAAGTGGTACTTGAGATCTGGGATAAAGATGGTGTTCCACCGACTGTTGGGCAGGATGAGAAAGAGATCATTGATCAGTTTGAGCGCATAGAACGCTTCCCAGTCTCAGGGTTTCTAAAACAACAAGCAGGTAAATCAAATCAAAAGATCATCCTCAATACCTCCAAGATTGGCACTGCTGCCAATCAGTGGTTTCCAACGATGATGAAAACCGAGATCAACTATACAAGCGATTTTGAAAAGGGTGTTTCAATCTACGATCACTTCAAAGATCAAACTCTATTCAAGAAGATGCTTTCATATGGCGAGCGAAACTTTAAGCGAGATTCGTTCTATCACTACTCTCACGTTGTTCGTAAGAATGATGAGAATACAAAAAAATATCTGTTCAGTTGTAGAACCGGGCAAGAATGGATACTGAAGTTTGAAGCTCAAGAAAAGACGCTCAGAAAGAGATACGACTATTGGATCGGACCCTTCGATAAGAAGAGAGCTTATACAGGCTACGATGAGGAGTTGCGTAAAGCAGAGTTTCTAACGATTTCAAAAAGCGAACTCGCAAAACTTGCGATCCCAGATAAGTCAAAAATAAATATCGAGAAGAACGAGAAAGCGACTGACTACTGTATTCGGGTGTTTGAAAAGGGCCAGAGAGTTTTTCCAGTCGGGTTTAAAGCATTCCGAGTTTCGCTTTGCCAGTACGCAGTGAACTATCCGCCATTAACAGCAAAGTTTCTGTATGAGAGATACCTTGAGCGGCTCGGCGTAGAAAAAGCAATCATCTGGGACCCGTCTTCTGGTTGGGGTGGCAGAATACTCGGCGCAATGGGTATCAAGAATGATTTCAAGATTCACTACATCGGCACCGACCCGAACACCGATCACACCACCTCCAAAGGAAGAACCAAGTATCACGAGCTTGCAGATTTTTATAACTCTATCAGAACAGGCGAGCGAGTAGGCAAGAAAAAACGTCGATCACCATCTGAACCAAATAGCTATGAGATCTATCAATGCGGTTCGGAAGAGATGTCAAAGCAAAAAGGTTTTCAGAAATACAAAGGCAAAGTTGATATCGTTTTTACAAGCCCACCTTACTTTGGAAAGGAGATGTATTCAGACGATCCAAGCCAGAGTGCGATCAAGTTCAGTGAATATGAGGGCTGGCGTGAGGGCTTTCTAAAACCGACCCTCAAAACCGCCGTTGAATGGCTTCGTCCTGGCGGTTACCTTTTGTGGAACATCGCTAATGTGAAGTTCGGTAATAAAAAACTGCGACTTGAAGAAGATAGCACCCGTATTCTTAAAGAACTTGGAATGGAATGGGTTGAGGTTCTCAAAATGGCACTCGCCAGTATGCCAGGCGCAAATCGATTGGATGCTTCAAGTTCTACCAATACAGAAACAATCATCAACGACAGTTCAGGTGCGAGGACCGTTAGATCAACTAGAGGTAAGATCAAGGCTGGTCATGGGTGCTGGATTTCAGATGAAGACGGAATTGAAAGACCGGCAAAGTATGAACCGATCTTCGTCTTCCGAAAGCCTGGCGGCAGTAAAAGCACGAAGCATACTTCCTTTGACTTTGCAGAAGGTCTAACAGATCTCACCAAAGATTTTCATCGGGCGCTAAGTGGTGAAAAGGTCAATCTCACATGGATAAGAGCGATCTATGCCGCTCTTGAGAAAAGAATATCTGATGTTGAAGGCATAGATCTCTTTAAGGCTTTTAATAAACTCAGACACCACGATCTATTCATTGCTCAGCGAAACCTCGAAGATGGAAGAACAATCATTCCGCAGTTTGCTCAGCGGAAAGTAGCCAACAATCCGAGTAAAAAACTAGTCGGCAAAAATGTCCTCATCCAGTTCATTGAGACGAAGCAAGGTAAGGTTAATCGCCTCTTTGCTTACGGTGAAGTTCTACCACCTGAGTCCGGTGATAATCCTTGGAATGCATGGGTCAAAATCTCTTATAGCAAGAAACTCGCTGAAAAGCATTTGGGTATGACGATGGAGATTAAGCGAGCGGATATACTGCTGGTCGAGTCGCCGCCATCGTCATTTCAGTATCTTGATGGAGAGTGGGACTATCAATAACTCCAAGGAGACCAACGCTAATGAATGATTATCAGAAACAACACGATAGCGGGACACCCGTTTGGATGGAAGAGCTAGAGACAGAGGTCGACAACCAAAAAGTATCAGGGATGATGTTTCATCTCGGTGGCATGGTGATTTGGGTTCTGATTCAATCTCCATTTCGTGGCTTCTGTCGAGCGGATTCAATGAACATTAGTAGTAGGAGGTTTTACAAGGATGGTTTCAATAGTGACTACGGGCGGAAAGTAGGGAAAAGTATACTCAGGCAGCTTTACCTTGATCACAAAGATTATGCCGCCATCGTAAAAGCCAAAGAGGAAGAGGAGAAAGAAGAGCAATTAAGAACGATGATGACTAGTGAGGACATTTCGTGATGTTCTGATCTCATCTTCATCTGAGTCCAACTCATAAATTTCGGTAGTGCCACGCTTTGATGATCTACCGGACATGAGCTTGGCAACCTGCTTCTCAACATCTTCCATAAAGCTTCCAAGCAACTCTGGCTCAACATCACTCTTAGCAGCATACCATTTCAACTGTTCTTCCTTGATACAGGTGATGCCGTTGCGCTTCGCATACGAAACTGCCAGCCGTTCGAGCAGACTGAAGCCGTTGCTGCCACTTTGATAATCGGGGTCAAGACCCAACAGAGTTAGTATCTCCTTACGTTTGTTGAGAGGTGCTTTGCCCTGTAGCTTTCGATGGTGATTTTCAATCTTCCTCGTCGCAGCAATCAGATCGGTGAATACTTTCTCACTACCTCGCAGTTTCTTTGAGGGTTTCACGCAATCAGATTTTACCTCTACGCTTTTTTTGCGTGAGTTATCTTCGAAGAGATCAGATACGAGATTACATATGAACTGAATATCGAGCAGTGCTTTTTGGTTCACGACATCTGATGACGGTTCCGCAGTGAATACCAGATTTGAATAAGTCCTATTTTCATTGGATGAACTCTTCTCCTCCGCCAAATCCGTTGATCGTTTTTTTGAAAACGGATTTGCTAATGCTCTAGCGTCATCTCTCGTCATCTCTGGGGAGATCTTCTTATTTTTGACCGCTCGGTTGAACTTTGCTTCTGATAGTTGTCTTAGCTCGTGTAGAGTAGTCCAACAGGCTGGAAGACATTTTTGAACTGACGCCTTTCGCAGGAATGCGGTTTGAGCAATAGCCTCCAATCTTTTAGCCACTTGTGGACGGAATGATAGTTCATTAACCAGAACGTGGAATGCTTGTCGATCATTTCTGAAGTCCCTGCGAGCCTCAATCAGAAGGTCGCCAATAGCGAAGATGCTTTCCAAGGCACTATGCCAGTGTTTTTCAATCCGAGCAGTGTAAGCCTTGATCTTCTCTCTGTTAATCTTGGAAATCTGTGCTTCTGTGGATTCAATATCGCTTTTCATCCGCTCTCCTTATCCCTAATACATAGGGACAGTCGGACATCCGGACATATTTCTTAACCCTATAAACCTTCAGGGTTTCAGATTGTTATCTCTTCAAAGCGGCGCCGGCGCCGCTTTTATCTTGGCTTGGAACGGAGTGGTTGGTCCGGAACGAAAATATTCTCGGTCAGACCGAAAAAAGTTCCATTCCACGGTTTGGTTGGAGAACAGACCTACTAAATACCTTTCATGTACAAGATAATACTTCATCCATACGAGCCATCAGGACATGTCCCACAGTGCCCATTCACTGTTGAAGACGTTCAGGCTCATAGAACTCGCAATAAAGCGTTTGCCACCCGTGATTATCTAAGAGAGAAAGCTAAGTTTGGATTGGGCACCACAGGACTTGAGTTTTACGAAGCCCTACAGCAAGCCACTTCAAGGACACGCTTTTCCAAGTTTGTTAGTGGGCGCTACCTTGAACCCCTCACTAATGATATCTCGGCTACAGATGCTCACAAGAAAATCAAATACAAGATACACAAGTTCTTCCGACACGCTTGTAATCTGAAATATTTTTTCATTCTTGAACAAGATGCTTCGCTACATCGTGGAATGCTTGCTTTTCATTTTCACTACTTGGTCACAGCGCCTATTCCACATCCTGGTCAGTTTGATCGCCTCCCACAGATTATTCGTCTCAACTACGACACTCTTGGTCGCCTCATAAAGGTCGATCAGTTCCACGACCCAGAGTTTGAAATGCCCCCGTCAAATCACAGAACTGAGTTGATCAGAGATCCTTTTGAAATACTACTCTACAAGAAAACAAAGGGAACCATTTTGGATCACACTTCCAATCTGAACCGAGTCAATAGCGTCAAGATCGAAGACATCTACAACCAAGCACAACTAACAGACTACCTTTTGAAGAAACTAACAAAGCCAGGTGTGGATTTGTTGGTGGATGTGGATAACTCCGACATTGTTTTTACGGGAGTAAGTTAATCGGGAGCCGCAACCTTTAGATTATGTTTGGCATAATCTTTAGCCCAGTGCTCTTGCCAATACTGAATAAACCAGACGACCCTCAAGGGTCTTAGTTCCTTCTATGGCTCCTGCATCCAATCCAAACCAACTTTAAAAACCCTGTATCTGGAAAGTATAAAATAAAAGAGATTAATCAAGTGTTTCCGATGTCCATCCAGTGCCAATGCCATAGCAAAACTTCCGGATACTCTGGAAGCTTGAAAGCCGATATAGTTATCCAAACAAGATGCTCAACCACGCCACTCGAAAACAATCCAAGCAGATCTATCAGCACTTCCGTGATCACCGAGAGTGGTTTCCACACATCCGCAAAGACTACCTTGAACGAATGATCGCCGCTGGTAACGTCATCTTCCAAGACGGTGTGATTATCATCTACAAGCAGTACCAGAGGCGCAACACGATCGGCACTTCCAAGATGCCAGCCGAGAAAGGCGATATCATGCTACATCAGATCTTGAATACCGATCCAAAGTCTGGAAGCGCCCACAAGGCACTACAATCCTTCTTTCAGATGTCCAATGCTCCAGTATGGCTCACAGTCAGAAAAAGCAACTCACACGCTATCAAGTTCTATCTCAAGAACGGTATGAAGAAAGTCGGCACCACCGCTTGGATGAATGGTGAGATGCCGGGTGTAGTGTTTCGTTATCAGCAATAGCCCTTTCTTTAGTCTCCATTCCATACTTGTTTGCCACCTCAACCTGCTCCACATCGGCGGTGGATTTTTTCATTCCTATTAGCCGTCCTCCCCTAAATAGATACAGAGGATACATCTTTAGAGAGAGGTTAAATGAATAGAGCGAGCCCGAAGACAAAGCAGTTAAGACTATTGCTACCAGAAGACTGGATTCCAGAGTTGGATAGTCTTGCTGCTTCTCGTTTTCAATCAAGGTTGGCGACAATCAGATTTTATCTGAGAGCTGGAATGAACGATGATCTAGCACGTCTAGCGGAGCACTTCAGAGAAAATGACCTTCATCGCAAGACGCATCAGCAACTCCAAAAACATCTGCGTGATCACGAGAGGTAACAATATGGCGAAATCAGTTTCTAAATCAGATACGGTGAAGTTGATCAACTCAGTCGAGACGCTCGATATCAAGATTGAGGTGATTGATCGTGATGACACAACTCCATCCAAGATGACAAAGATCAATCGGTTTATCGCTGAACTGAATAAGCATGTGAAGGATGAAAGGGATGTTGTTATGGTATCAGTGAAGGTCCGGTAATGAAAAAGCTTCGCCGCTTTAAAGATGTGCTGAACTCAGATCGAGAGCTAAAAGAAAGTAGCATAGTCGGCAAAGGTGTGGCTTTCGCTCAGAACCGGATACATGCCGCAGCTAAGACCAAGTACATCAGCAGCCTCAATCAGATTCAAAATGATTGTCGCCAAGGCATTAGGGAGGACGACGCTAGAAAGCGAAGTGATATTCAGTTTCAGGTCTTACTTGATCTTGCAGGCACATTGAAGTTGTTGGCGGATATGTCGACCGCCAACAACAACATCGGTGCCACTGCTGTTCTTGATGCTGAGAATATTGAAAAAAGACTGACCTCGCTCATCCCAAAGTGTTAAAACAACGTGTTGCAATCAACGCTATTTTTTAGAACCTTGATCACTGCCCCTTCACTAAGTCGCATCAAAAAAATCTTCAGAAGGTGTAAAGAGCAGTCAAGGCAACTTCTGTTTCGAAATCTTCTCTGGCCAGAGGACTGTTCCCAATCGCTCCACTGTAGAGTTCCGCACCAACGCTAGCGATAAGTTGGAAGTCGTCATTCAAGATATGACGGTATATACCTTGGATACCCGTCGACCGATAGCCAGCACTCAAATCGGTTTCTGCGAGTCCCGAGGTTTGAGCATCTGAAGCAGGAATACCGAAATCTTTATTGATAAAGTTTCCATTTCCAAAGGTTGAAAACGCATAAACCTCAGCACCTGATCCATCTTTGGTGCTGCCAAATCTATGTCCAGCCGCCAAAACACCTAGAAAACCAAAATCGCTCTCACCTACAAGGGCTCTTGCTCCTAGCCAGTTTTTCCAGTTATCGTCGAGGGCATAACGGGCCTCAAGGAAACCTACAATATGGGAATCTCTTTTTTTGATGCCATCTAACCGACCATCGTCGGAATCGTCTGGTTCAAGTCCGGCCTCGTATCTTGCGCCGCCTTGAAGCAATAAGCGTTCATTAGCAAGTCCCTTGACGCCGAGTTCGGTGCCTTCCCAGAAGAAGATCGAGTTATCTAACCGATACTGGACAGCTCCAGCTGGCTCGATACCGATTTCATACTCATCCGAGCCGTCATAAGCATTTTCGCCCTCCACTGAAGCGCCAATAGCAAATCCCCAGCCACCTCCCCCTGTGAAGTCAAATATAGAGGGCAATGGAACCAATGGATCATTGCTGGCACTCTGAACCTGACATACGCCGGTGTTCATGGTGCTTAAAAATAGCCCAACAAGTAAACCCACTTTAGAACTCACTCTTGAACACAATGACATTGACATAAGGACCTTCCTTTTTTGAATAAAAGTTAAAAAATATGTCCTCAAAGGTAATCGCACGATTGATCGAATGCCAAGTAGCAAAAGGCCTGTAACTCCTTTTATATGCACGGAAGGTTGATATTTTACACGAACGGTTGTTAGTATCTCAGGCGATGGAGCAAGCAGATACCCAAAACGAAAAACTTCATATCAGCGGCACTAAGGTTGCCGTGGAGCGATACTTTTTTGTAGCAAGTTTCTTCATTGCTATAGTGTTCGCTTGGTTAGAGCCCGAAGGTGCGTCAGGTATCGGAGTTTTCAAAGGAGTGGTGTTTTGGATCACTCAGTTCTTGATACTGATTCCACTGCTTATCTTCGTTCAAAAGTTCCTATCCACTAACCTGAGCAAGTCGAGCATCCGTAACCCTTGGCTTCTGACAATGGCCGCAGGGTTAATTGGCAGTGTCATATTTTCGCCGATTGCGTTTGGGCTTGACTTCTTATTCGGCATTCCAGAGGACGATAGCACTGGAAACATTTTTTTGGATGTTCTGGATGAACTTTCCGCAATAGTGGTGCCGGTAACCGTCAGTTGGATCGGCTTGAATGTGCCTTGGATACTTCAGTTGTCTTTCATTCCTACTCCCCTCGATAATACTAAGAAAAAAGAGGCAATCCTTGTTCCCCCTGAAAAATCTGACCCCGACAATCAATCTGAAAGTCTGAGGTTCCCCTCTTTGCTAAGGGAATCCATCGGTGGCGAACTTGTTTCTATGACCTCGGAACTTCATTACGTCAAAGTGAGAACCACCGTCGGCAGTGGCTTACTGCTTTACAATCTTAGAGATGCGATATCGGAACTGAATCCTGATAGCGGAATTCAGATACATCGCTCTCACTGGGTGGCACGATCACAGATAACCAAACTTAAAAAAATTAAAGAGGGTTATGTTTGCGAATTATCGTCGGGGGATGTGTTTCCAGTGAGCAGGCGTAGAATTTCTGAAGTTCGGGAGAAGATTGGAAAGGTTTCTAATGGTTAGATGATTGATCCGCAGCCACCTCAGCATCGACATTTTCTTCCACTTTAGCAACCGCCTGAAACGCCTTCCTCTTAATCTTAGAAGCCTGCAATCTCGCCGTCAGCCGTGAATAAGTCTTCTGAAGCATCTGAGCTAACACGCCCAGAATAAATGTGTGATCGTGTACTTCACGCCGACCTATTCATCCACCGATTAATCTTAACATCCATCAAGTGCGAAAAATCCAGATGATATGTAATGTGCTCCACTGCTTGATGAAGGGACTTAATGCTGATCGTATGGGCATAGGTCCTCATCGTCTCTGATTGGCCTTTTTCGTGCCCAAGAAGCTGATTTATTACTCGCTCGTGAAGGAGTGGATCGGTCTTTGCTGCCAAAACTGTGCTTACGGTGTGCCTGAAAGAATGAAATCCCTTTAGTTCCCGTCTTGGATCTCGTGGTTCAACACCACATCTTACTTGATAATCACAGAACCACTTTGAAGCACTGCCACCGTATCCATCACGGTGTTTTTTTAGTTGAGGAAATAATCTGGTTTCTCCCTGCTTCTTTTGGTTGGCAACAAAGTTTAGAAACCCTAACTCGATCAACTTGCTGTGGATGGGCACATCTCTGATGCTAGTGCGATTTTTCACACGCTTGTCATCACCATCACGAATAAGAATAACCCAAATATTATGTCGCCTCAGAATATCGGCGCTATGAAGTTGACAAAGTTCGTTAAGCCTCGCCCCAGTGAACATTCCAAGAAGTGGAAGCCAAAAATGATGTGGATGCTTATGAAGCCCTTTCAAATATTCCTCTGATTTGATCAACGACCTTAGCTCCCGTTGGCTAAATGGGGTTCGTGTCTTTTTCTCCCGCTCTGGAAGCTTATAGGTAAGAACGCTGCCAATCTCAGTGGTCATAAAGCCGTTCAGCCGAGCCCAGTTGAAGAATGTTTTTCCTCTTGAGAGATACTTCAGCGCATTGCGACCACTAAGTCGATCCTCTTGTGGAATATCCATCGCTATCAACTCAGCAACGGACTTGTCACGATATTGTGGCATCTTTGATCTATTCTTCGGCAAAGATAGAACCACCTCTTTGTATCGCCGCATGTCCTCAAGTGTAAGAGAACCTATCTGCTTATCTCCCAGAGCATCAACGATCAGATCGAGCAGAAATCTGTTCTCGAACTCGGTCTTTGGCCTCCAGTGAACACGAGATTCCAAGCAGTATTTTTCTATCACTTCAGAGATGCGTATTGCGGCCAATCCAGATAACTGAAGTTTTCGTTCATTTCTTTTACGTGATGGCTTGGTTAGATCCATCACTTCAAGAGGTGCTTCAAGCTTATTGGTTGCTTCAGCAAGTAGACGAGCGAAAAAATCCTGGCGTTGTTCACGTTCCAACTCATCACGCTTCATTAGTTCGGTGATGGTACGTTTCAGCCACTCTATCGGATTATCTTGTTGCTCCTGCTTCATACCGTATTCAGTGATTAACGCCTCGATGCTGACCAGAAGCCGCCTCGCTCGTTCAAGTGCGAGACTACGAAGATTGGTTCCAAGCGATCTTCTGATCTCAAAGCGTCTATCGGAATAACTAGTGAAAATCTTTGGTACTAAGTAGCGGAAGTAATACGTTCCAAAGCGGTTCTTGAATAGGAATGATGGGGTGCGAATGGTCAAAGGGATACTCTCCTAAAGCTCGCAAATGACTTTAGGAGAGAGATCTTGAGGTCGGTCAGTGTCTCAGGTGGTGTACCACTCAGTGTACCACCTGAGCGAACCCCTAACTTTCATTCACTTAACCTATTGAATAGATTAAGGAAAATACATCAAATGGTGGAGGTGAGGGGAATCGAACCCCTGTCCGAGAAGATTTAGTTCTGGCCTTCTACATGTTTAGTTGGCTATTTAATTTCGCCAGGCAAACTCGAGCGTACGCGATTTTGCAAAGCTAGCTTCCAGATTTTTGGTTCATCGTCCGAAGCGCGTCGATAAACCTAAGCCCGATGTGTTAGGCCACTAATAGGCAACGGGCGTACCTACTGGCGACCGATTCGGAGCCGAAGCTGCGAATCTATCCTACAAATACAGCTGTCTTAGGCAGCCATATACGCAGGAGCTAAATCTTCACGATTTGCATTTATAGTTTTCCCGTTTTTTACGAGGCCAACGGGTCCTCGACATGCTTACCAGTACCTCTTACATCTCGTCGAAACCTTTACACCCCCATAAGTTGCAATTAATAAACAGTCTCGCTATTTCCCACGCAACATTGCAGCGGGGCACAGCGCCGAGCGGCAATACAGCCACCCCCATAATACCAAGAACATCACTTTATCAAAGAACAGGAAGCGAAGCTTCCGGGCGAGCGCCGAGCGGAAATAGGGCATCTCGTCGAAACCTTTACACCCCCATAAGTTACAATTAATGAACAGTCTCGCTATTTCCCGCGCAACATTGCAGCCGGGCACAGCGCCGAGCGGCAATACAGCCACCCCCGAATGAACACAAATGTAGTCTATAAAAGAACAGGAAGCGAAGCTTCCGGGCGAGCGCCGCGTCTGAACGCGTTTTGGCTGCACACAGAAAATTCACTAACTCTATCTTTTCTCTATGTATTATAAGCATTTTATCGGCTAATTACGAGGCCTAGGAAAGGATATCGAAAATTATGCAGGAAAGTGCCAAATCTTCAGAGTTCTTTGGTTTAACCTCATATCAGTGGCTGGTGCTTTTTGCGGCTTGGTTAGGCTGGGGGTTCGACGTTTTTGATGCGCTTCTCCTTAACTACGTAGCGAGGCTTTGTATCCCCGCGTTGCTTGGCCCAGGCTACGACAGCCCGCAAATTATTACTTGGTGGACTGGAATTTTGACGAGCGTGCTTTTAATTGGTTGGGCGCTTGGTGGCATTTTATTCGGTCGTTTGACCGACTCGATTGGGCGCTCAAAGGCACTGCTAATAACTATGCTTCTCTATGGGCTCGCTACTGCTGCCAGCGCTTTTTCAGTCAACATATGGATGCTTATGGCTTGCCGCTTTGTGGCTGCTCTTGGAATTGGGGGGGAGTGGGCGGCTGGAGCCTCTTTGGTTGCAGAAACTATTCCAGAAAAACGCCGTGTGCACGCAGGAGCCATTTTGTATACAGCGGCTCCTGCCGGATTATTTTTGGCAACTTTTGTAACCGACTTTTTTACGCGGCAATTAGATTTTATAGCTCAAGATCCTAATTTGTCTTGGCGCGCCGTTTTTCTGACAGGTTTGGTGCCGGCGTTTGTGGCCATTTTAATTCGTCTCAAAGTGAAAGAGCCCGAGATGTGGAAGCCACAAACGAGTCCGCCCCGTATTGCCGAACTATTTAGTCCTGAACTGAAACGCACTACCTGGTGTGCTATGGCTGTGGCCTCTATAGCTTTAGTTACGTGGTGGAGCTGCAATTCCTTTATTCCAACAATTGCTAGTTTTCTTGCCGCTGAAGTTGGCGCCGCACCAGCAAACTTAGCCGCCTTAAAAGCCGAGTTCGTGACCACGGCAACCATGTGGTTTAACTTAGGGGGGCTGCTTGGTTGTTTAATGACGGTGCCCGTGGCTTTGTACTTTGGTCGACGCAGTATGTTTCTATGGTATTTTTTGGCCAGCAGCTTGGCGATTTGGTTTAGCTTTGGGGCAGATGTACAGCCAGAGACAAGGCTAATCAGTGTGTTTTTTATTGGGCTTACGGTATTTGGTGTTTTTGGATCTTTTACCTTTTATATGCCTGAGTTGTTTCCCACTAGACTACGGGCAACTGGAAGTGGTTTTTGTTATAACGTAGGCAGGTTTGTTACTGCTGTTGGTCCATTTCTTGTGGGTGCTGTTGCTAAAAATGCTTCCAGTGCGGCCGAGATCCTGAGCATTATTAGTTGGGTAGCGGTAGTACCCTTGCTTGGGGTGTTGCTTGTCTTGACCGGCTGCGTTGAAGAGACCAAGGGTAGGGGGTTACGAGCCTAATTGGGGGTATGGTGACATTCGTCGTCAGCCTCGTTATAGTGGCGGCCTTAACAGTTTTTAGACCTTATTATTTATAGGAACATGTATGGGTAAGGGAGATAAGAGAACTCGCCGTGGTAAAATTTTTCGTGGAAGTTTTGGTAAAACCAGAAAGACCGCTAAGGCTTTGAAGCCTAAGACTCCGAAGGCGACGGCTCCAAAAATTAAAGTGGCGAAAAAGACCAAGTAGTTCGCTTTAATAACTTTAAAAGAGAGCTGAAATATATGTTCAGCTCTCTTTTTTTTTGGCGCTCTTAATTCTGCTTTTCTGGAACCACTGCTTCAGTCGCTGCTTTTATTTTTGCAGAATTAATTTGAACTGGCATGTCTGCTTCGGCGCCTTGTGTTTCCATAAGTGCGCGTAAGTTTACTTGTGAAAGATAGGCATTCACCGCCTGTTTTAAGCCTAGCCACACAGGTCTTAAGTTACATAATGATCCTGGATCGCAGCGGTCCATGCTTAGCGGCTTGTTTTCACAAATTACTTCGAAGGTGTCGCCTTCGGCGGCCAGAATTACATCGTAGAGTGTAATGTCATCGGGGGATTTTTCCAGTTTGTATCCACCGGTAGGGCCACGCACGCTTGCCACGAGGTGTGCTTTTCGAAGTCGCTGCAAAATCTGCTGAGTGTAGTCGAGAGGTATATGTTGGCTTTCTGCAATCTCGGCTGCGCGCACAGTGTCCTGACCACGTTTATGCATTTGTGCAATAAAGACCGCACAGTGAACGCCGTATTCTCCCCATTGGGTAATATGCATAAGTTTCCTTCACAAAAATAAGTAGCGGTTTCCCAATTTGCTTAGCTCTGGATATCTGAGGTAATTCAGAGCAGGACCGAACCGCTTGCTAATCTCATCTTTTATACTATAATAAGTTATTCAAGAATGAGTCAAGCTTCAAGTGGTTGTTATTATTAGCTAAAAATACGGCGCGCCTAACTAGAGAGATCCTTGGGTATGAGCACAGATACAGAGACCCTCGAGCACTTAGCTCGGCAAGACTATAAATACGGCTTTGTCACCGACGTCGAGGCCGATTCTGCCCCTCCAGGACTTAACGAAGATATTATTAGGTTTATATCAAAGAAGAAAGACGAACCTGCGTATTTGCTTGAGTGGCGGCTTAAGGCCTACAAGCGCTGGCTTGAAATGAAAGAGCCTACTTGGGCATTTATTAATTACCCCCCAATTAATTACCAAGATACTATTTACTACTCGGCGCCAAAGAAAAATTCGTTGAAGAGTTTGGACGAGGTCGATCCGGAAGTTTTGAAGACCTATGAGCGTCTAGGTATTCCGCTTGATGAGCAAAAAAAACTTGCTGGCGTGGCTGTTGATGCAGTTTTTGATTCAGTTTCAATTGCAACCACCTACAAAGCAGAACTAGAGAAGCATGGCGTTATTTTTTGCTCTTTCTCAGAGGCAGCTCGCGAGCATCCTGAGCTAGTGCAGAAATATTTGGGCACTGTGGTGCCGTATACCGACAATTATTTTGCGACTCTCAATTCGGCTGTGTTTACCGATGGCACCTTTGTCTACATTCCAAAGGGTGTTAAATGCCCGCTCGAGCTTTCAACTTATTTTAGGATTAATGCCGAAAAAACAGGGCAATTCGAGCGCACATTAATTATTGCAGACGAAGGCAGCTCGGTAAGCTACATGGAAGGCTGCACTGCGCCTATGCGCGATGAAAATCAGCTTCACGCTGCCGTTGTTGAGCTCGTGGCTTTGGAGAATGCACATATTAAATACTCGACCATTCAAAACTGGTACCCAGGCGACAAAGAAGGGAAGGGCGGCATTTACAATTTTGTGACCAAGCGCGGAATTTGCGCAGGTAAAAATTCTAAAATTTCTTGGACTCAGGTTGAAACGGGCTCAGCTATTACCTGGAAATATCCAAGCTGTATCCTTAAGGGCGAAAACTCAGTGGGTGAGTTCTACTCGGTGGCTTTAACAAACCACAAACAACAGGCCGACACCGGCACCAAGATGATCCACATTGGCAAAAACACCCGCAGCACCATTGTGTCTAAGGGCATTTCTGCTGGTAGGGGACAAAATGCCTATCGTGGCCTTGTGAAAATAATGAAGTCGGCTGACGGCGCGCGCAATTTTTCACAATGCGACTCAATGTTAATGGGTGATAAGTGCGGAGCACATACTTTTCCGTATATAGAGGTGAAGAATCCCACCGCAAAAGTTGAGCACGAGGCTTCAACTTCAAAGATTGGCGAAGACCAAATTTTCTATTGTAACCAAAGAGGCATTGCAACTGAGGATGCTGTTTCAATGTTGGTTCATGGATTTTGTAAAGAAGTGCTTAACGAGCTGCCAATGGAATTTGCGGTTGAGGCTCGGCGTCTTCTCGAAATTAGCCTTGAAGGCAGTGTGGGATAAGTTTTTGTAAGGGTGTGTTATGTTGAAAATTAATAACCTAAAAGCGCGCATAGAAGAAAAAGAAATTCTCAAGGGTATTAACCTTGAAATTAAGCCTGGCGAAGTGCACGCCATAATGGGCGCAAACGGCTCAGGCAAAAGTACGTTGGCGAGTGTCCTCAGTGGGCGTGAGGGGTTCGAGGTTACCGGTGGTAGTGTGGAATTTAATGGTAAAGATTTGCTGGAGCTTGATCCAGAAATTCGTGCTGCTGAGGGTCTCTTCTTAGCGTTTCAATATCCAGTTGAGTTACCAGGAGTTTTGGGAAGTTACTTCTTACGCACTGCCTTTAACTCAATCCGTAAGTATCGCGGCGAGACAGAAATGTCGGTGCGCGATTTTGCTGCACTTTTGAAAGACAAAGCAAAGCTGCTTGAATTAAGTGACGACCTTTTGCGTCGCCCGGTCAACGAAGGTTTCTCGGGTGGTGAGAAGAAGCGTAACGAAATTTTGCAAATGGCTGTGTTAAATCCAAAATTAGCCATTCTTGATGAAACCGATTCTGGACTTGATATTGACGCTCTGCAAGTTGTGTCAAACGGCGTCAATAAATTGCGCTCAAAAGACAATGCAGTAGTGGTTATTACCCACTACCAGCGTCTCCTGAACTACATTGTGCCCGATTACGTGCACGTGCTGCTTGATGGCAAGATTGTAAAATCGGGCGGCAAAGAGTTGGCACTTGAGCTTGAAGAGAAAGGGTATGGCTGGGTTCGAACTGGAGCAGCGGCCTAAAACTTCTTAGCGTGGCAGGGGAATAGTGTATGAATTCGTCGCAGACAGATTGGGTTGCAAGTAATTTTCTAACCCTCGAAAAAGGCCTTAATGGTAGTGCTGGAAGCCCTGTACATGCCTTAAGAAAAACGGCCTTGCAGCAATTTGCAAAAGTAGGGTTTCCTTCGCCAAAACTCGAGGACTGGAAATACACCAATGTATCTGGCGTTGCCAAAGTTCCATTTGTTTTGCCTTTGGAAGGCGCTGAGTTACAAGAGACAGAGCAAGTTCTAGAGAGCCTGGCTCTTTTTCCGAATCGGCTTGTTTTTGTAAATGGACACTTTGACAAAACCCGTAGTGCAGTTGCTGGCCTGGGCACTCAGGTGCAGTTGGCCTCTATTTCGGATGTGCTTCATGGCAATTCTGCCCCTGAGCTTCGCCTCATTTTGGAGCAGCGCCTGGCAAAGGTTGCTTCTACCGAAGATTCTTTTGTGGCTTTAAATACCGCCCTGCTTAGTGACGGGGTTGTGCTGCGGGTGCCAAAGGGTGTGAGTGTGACTGAACCTTTGCACGTGTGCTGGTTTCAGCAGGGTAGCGATAAAGGTGCTACTTTTGTGCCAACTCGCGTGTTTATTGTGCTTGAAGCCTCAGCATCCTTATCAATTGTTGAGACCTTCTCTCATACAGCAGGCCAGATTTTAAGTTCTCAGGTAACAGAGCTTGTCGTAGAAGAAGGGGCTTCGTGTGATTATTACAAGGTGCTGCTCGACTCTACTGAAGCGCAGCATGTAGGCAGAATAAGCAGCCAGGTTGCGCAAAAGTCATTTTGTAGCACCCAAGTGTTTTCCTTCGGTGGCGCCTTAGTACGAAATGAGGTGTGCCCGACACTAAAAGGATCTGGTTCAAATTGTGTGATGAATGGACTGACCGTGCTTAATGGCAGCCAGCATGTAGACAACCAAACAGTACTGGACCACGCCGAGCCTCATTGTGAGAGTCGTGAACTTTATAAAGGCGTATATGCCGATACCTCTGCTGGTGTGTTTTCAGGCACTATCATCGTGCGCCCAGATGCTCAAAAGACCAATGCCTTGCAGACTAATCAAAGTTTGCTGCTCTCTAAAGAAGCAACGATTGACTCTAAGCCGCAACTTAAAATTTGGGCTGATGACGTAAAATGCACCCACGGCGCAACAATAGGTCAGCTTGATGAACATGCGTTGTTTTATGTGCGCTCGCGTGGAGTGCCATTTGCTGAAGCACGCAATATGCTGGTGCACGCTTTTGCAAGCGATGTTATCTCGGCAGTAAAGCCGGCGGCACTTAAAGAGTATTTGGAAACTCAGCTTACGAGGAAGCTAGAGCAAATCGGCATTTAGGTTCGCCGTGAAAATGCGCCCATACTTTGTTCCAAGGTGAAGGGACGCTCTTGCGGGGTACCTCTAGTACTCCCTCATCGGTCCCTTCACCTTGCGCCGCGTCTGGACGCATTTTGACGACGAACGGAGAAGCGGGAAAACTGAGTTCAATGAGCAATTGTTATAGACAGAATTGATTGCTTTGAAAAATCTTAGCTCGTAGTTGCGTTTAGCGGGAGCCTTCAAGTTCGCTCAAATACATCTCTAAGTACATAAGCTCCTCAAGATCAGCGACTTGCTGCTGGCCTGCTGGTTTAGCTTTGCATGAGAAAGTAAACACACTACACCAAAAGTTATTGGCAGGTGTTCCACCGTCGCCGCCCTCTACTCCAGAATATTCCCCCGTGTGCTCGTCAGTAGGATAGGTATCTTTATCCTTAGGCTTTTTACTTGGTGTGCCAGCTTTTCCCCAGGGAGTTTGGGTGTCTTCCACCACTGTTTTTCTGGTGCAGTTTGGTTCGCAATATGCTTTTGCCTCTTTGCTGGCAATTTCGACAGCATTACTTTGGGCTTTGTCTACGCTTATTGTCGAATAGTCGCATACAATCTGTTTTTTGTCTTTTGGGCACTCGGCGAATGCTGGATACGAAAAGCCAAACACTGAAAGTGAGCAGAAAAGAAGGTAGAAATTATTACGCATAGTAAATCTCTTTAGGATTAGTAAATTACGCCACCAAGCTCAATTATTATCTCTAATAATTCTTGAACGGCTGGATCGCTTAAATCTAGTTTGGGAGCAGGTTTACACTCGCAGTTGTATTCAATACAAAGGTCACCGCTATCTGTTATCTTAGGCAGGTTTTCGCCCTTTTTAACCTTTATCTTTTGCTTAGTCGGTTTCCCCAGTTCATTATCAGCTGCGCTTGTCATGTAAAAATTTGCTTCCGTGTGTGTTTCAAGTGCGATGGTGCCAACTGCAATTTTTGATTTATCATCGTCTCTAACGCAGGGCTTACAATATTCGGCGCAATCTAGTTCGGCACCGTCAAGGGCTACCGCACGGTCCGATGCTCGAGTGCGTGGCTCCTTTTCCGTACGGCCACAGGTAAGAATAGTTTTTTTTGGTTTACAAGTTGCGTCGCTGTCTTGGGAAAAAGCCATATTTGGCAGGGCGAGAGCAACAGACAGCAGCAATAGTGCGGAACTTTGTGAAATCATACCT
>JBIKUD010000053.1:0-17001 GCA_044347745.1 Bdellovibrionota bacterium | reverse complement strand
ATGCATACATGGATTTTGAAAGCTCAGGCTTCGCACCCACGTGATTCATACGCGCAATCATGTAGAACATGTTTACGCAAAATTCAAAAATGGCTGTGCCAAAAGCGAGGGTGGCAGGAAAGGGTTTGCCCCGAAAATTACCAATCACTACATACAAAACAGCGGCAGTAACAAAAAGTTCAGAAATTGCAGAGAACGTGCTGAAAGACATAGATAAAGCTTCTCCGAAAAAACTAGCAGCTCAAATGCAAAGGGGCGCGAATACACTTCGCGCCCCCTGGTAAACATAATTCAGCTTTTAGTACTCAAACTGAATTGCCACAAAACCGTGGCGATCAGGTTGATAGAGGCTAAAGAAAGGCTCTTGATATTTTCTATCAAGCACGTTTCTTACGCCGGTAATTAACGAGCCACGGCCCAAGTCTGTCTTGCCCAAATCAGCTTTTAGGCTAAGGTCAACTACCGTAAAGCTTGAGCCATTAAAGGGTTCGTTCCCCGAGCTGCTTGGAGTTTTATCTTCCGAGCTCAGCACACTGCGCACATTTACTGCTGCGGTTACGGATCGCACAGTCTGCATATCAAGCGGCTGCTTATAATCTGCTCCGTAGTTAAATGCCCAATCACGTACGTCAATTTTCTCCTGATCGTGCGTCCAAGTGCGTCCGGTGTTGGCGTATACACTTGCGCGATCGGTCAAGCGATAACGTCCGCCAACTTCGCCGCCGTATAGTTTCACGGTGCCAAGATTGTCGTATTGATCGGTCAAGAAGCCTTGCACAACGCCAGCACTGGTCACACCAATGTAGTTTTCAATTTGGTTATAGAACAATGCAAACTCAGCATCGAATTTCTCTTCTTGCTGTTTAATTCCCCACTCAGCGCTATAGGCACGCTCAGAGTCTAGATCTGCTTTGCCAATAATTTGAGTTGGGGCGCCCAAATTTACAATCCCTGTCTGGAAGCGCTCGCCAAGATCTGGTGCGCGGAATCCAGTTGCAAGATTTAAGTAAACAGAACGTGTATCAGTTTGATGCCAGATAGTGCCTAACGAACCACTCACTCCTGACTCAGTATCGTCAAAGCTTGTTTGGTCATCATTTACCGAGTACATGTCGGCGCGAACACCAGGCACAAACTCAAAGTTCTTCCAGCTAATGCTATCTTGCAAATAAGCACCAACACGGTACTGGTCTGCTTCAGCACGGGTACGTTGAATAACCGACGGAGCACGAGTAACCGGGCCAACCCCTGCCACTGCTACCACTTGCTGGGTCTCAGTTTCAGGAAGTTTGGTGGTGTCGTAGCCAACGTCTAGTCCAGCAGTTAACACATGCGGCTCAAAATTCCAGCGCGCCTGTGTCTGCCATTCGAGAGTATTCATGCGATCGCTCGTATCAACTGTGGAGCGGGTGACGGTAGCAGCTGGATTAACAAACAACGGAGGTCCTGCAAATCCAGGGCTAAAGGTAGGATAGAAAGCAGTTTCGCGGTGAAACACACGGTATAACTGCTGCCAATAAAGCCCTGTCTTCACTTGCTCTAAGCTTCCACCAAGATTTTCGGTGGTAAGTTCTGCCCCAATAACTGAACGCTGATAGGTTGGAAAGTTAAAGTATAGTGGCGACACAATTGGCAACGAACTTCCCGGAGGAGGAAACGTGGCAATTGGAAGCGGAATAATACTGTCGGTAATCAGCACATCACTTGCGCGAGTCAGGTTTGCAATAAACCTTAAGGTGGTGTCATTCGTGATGCGAAAATCAGTTTTTGACCACAAACTTAAGTCACGGAAACGACCGCTTGCAGGATCAATTCCATCTGGAAGATGCGGTTCTTCGGCGCGGGTATATCCGCCACCAATCACCGTTCCCCAGGCCTTATCACCCACGTCAATGTAAGCGCCCACACGATTCATATCGCGAGAACCATCAAAGGTGTAGCGTGCACCTGCGTTGGTGCCAAATTCTTCGCGCTCTTTGGGGTTACGGGTAATTACATTTACCACACCACCAAAAGCATCAGTTCCGTATAACACACTTGCGGCACCCTTAAGAACTTCAATGCGCTCGACGCCAAAGGTATCGTACAAACTCAAATTTCCTCCGCCGTATCCAATTCCTTGGCCGGCTTGGCGGATCCCATCGGAAAGAGTCAATACGCGCTGAGCACCAAGACCACGAATTGAGAATCCTTCTTGCCAAAAATTTGGGTTGCCTTCAGCCGGTGCCATTCCCACGTTCGGAATGCTGCGGATAGCATCGTCAATGTCGAGTGCAGGTCGCTCTTCCAAATCTTGACGCGACACGCTGCTGACCGACTGTGCCACATCGAGTGGATTTTGCGCCTCACCACGGCTGGCGGTCACAAATACTTCTAGTTTACCCTTCGTTGGTTTCGATGAAACCGGCGCTGCCTCTTCCGCAAGCGCTCCAGAAGCAGCCATCAGCACCAAGGCTGAAACTCCACACAAAGTTCTCTTAAACTTCAATTGCATAAGTAGACTTCCCCAAATAAAAAAGCCGGACTGCCACGTTTTTGCTTCTCACCTCAAAAATGTCAAGCCAAGGACGCCTAAGCTCGTAATATTTCTGAAATTACTGACAAAACGGTGACAAAAGTAGCAGGTCTCCAACACTGAGTTTTGCAGGCACTACTTGCAACATTTCAAAAACTTGCTCTGAGCGAAATACGAAGGCATGCTTGTTGACATGAAAGGAACCAAGCGTCGCCATTTACCTTATGTGCTTGTTGCCATCTGGTTTATCTTCACAGCCTCCCTGGCCGGGTGGTGGTACTTGTTTGGCGTTGAACAGACCGAGCGCATTCTTGAGCTTGAAGCTTCGCACTCCCCTACACTTTCGCGTCACCTTAAGATGCTGCGTTGGGAAGGCCTCACGCTGCTGCTTTCAATAGTTGTTGGCGCAGGTGGTATGCTCTATTTTATTGTGCGCGAAATGCGCCACGCGGAGAAACTGCAAATGTTTTTCAGCACATTCACCCATGAACTCAAAACTCCCCTGGCTAGCGTGCAGCTTCAAGCAGAAAGTCTGAAAGAAGATTTGGCAGGTACCGCGAATGCAAAATTGGCAGAGCGCCTCGTGGCTGACACTCAACGCCTGACGTTGCAGCTAGAAAATTCTCTTTATTTGGCTGAAGACGGCAATTTATGCATGTATCGCGAAGCCCAGAGTCTCAGTGAATTTATTGACTCACTGCGTCCACACTGGCCAGCGCTTCACTTGGCAGTGTATCAAGATGCAGTTATTGAGGCCGATTTAAGAGCACTCGAATGCATCATGCGCAACATTTTGCAAAATGCGCTTACCCACGGCAAATCTACCAGCGTCGTATTTCAGGCTGAAGCAAGCGCACCTTCAAAAGTTAAAGTAAAAATTCAAGACAACGGACAGGGGCTACAAATTGAGCGCTCGAAATTAGGTAAATTATTTGGTCGTCTCTCGACCGGAAGCGGCAATGGAATTGGACTGTATATCACCAGTAGACTTGCCGAGCGTTTAGGCGGAAGAATTAATTATCCCGAACAGCCCCAAACATCGGGGTTCTGCATTGAACTCGAACTACCGGGGGTTCTGATATGACCGCTCTATTGCTCGTGGAGGACGATAAATCTCTTGGAGAAACACTTTTCGAGCGCCTGCAGAAAGAGCATTACCTTGTAATTTGGGCTCAAACTCTACAAGCAGCCCGGCTCGCGGTGCAACGCGAGAAAGTGGACTTGGCTGTGGTGGACTTAAGCCTACCCGACGGGTCAGGATTCGATTTTGCAAAAGAGCTTAAGGCCCACACAAAAATTCCTTTTGTATTTTTGACGGCTTTGAATTCGGCTGAAAACAGACTTACAGGCTACGAGCTCGGTGCCGACGAGTTTATTCCTAAGCCGTTTCACCTCAAAGAGCTTTTGCTTCGGGTCAAACGTGTACTAGAAAAAAATAAGCTTCCGCAGCAATTAGTGGTGGGCGAAATACTCATTGATGTGGACGCCATGTCGGTAAAACTGCCTGATGGCAAGTTAGAGCACCCTCAAACGAGAGACTTTAAGCTTCTTCTTCTACTTATCAACTCTGCCCCAAACGTAGTCAGCCGCGAACAAGTGCTTAAAGAGCTATTTCCAGATACGAACTCAAGCGACGAATTACCGACCCAGCGCACCATTGACAACTCAATATTGCGCCTTCGTCAGTTATTTAAATCTTGTGGCCAAGATTACATCCGCAGTGTGCGCGGCATTGGGTATCAGTGGGTTTCACCGGTGCAAGCAAAATAAAATTCGGGTCTCATAGATTAGCTATTGCTAAAGAGAAATTGACCCGGAACTATTGCGTAACCTTAGCCGCGATAACTTATCTTTTGAAGCAAAATATCGTGCCCAATTCTATCCACTGCCAATTGTAAGGCATCGTCTAGGCCCGATCGTTTTCTAAAATCGGCAGCGACCAGATGCGACACGCGCTTATCTTCGATAAATCCAAACGCTTTACCCCAGCGTTCTCTACTCTCTCGGTCATAGACGCCAATGGCTATGCCGCCAGAGCGTTGTACCAAGGAAAAACAAGGAACATCAGTGAAGCCATCCCCCACCATAATAATATGGTTCATTTGTACCCGCCTCTCCGACTCCTCAATGCGCCGATTTACGGCAAAGGGATCTTTTCTGGCTTCGGGCCCATACATACCTTTTGAAATCTGAAACAAAAAACGGGTTTTATCGGTAAAACTGACCACATTTTTTATAAATTCAATTTCACCTTTTGAATTGTACGAAAAGTCGCTGGCCCAAATATCGGTAAACTCGTGCGCAATGTCTGTAGCCCTCAGAATTTCCCCAATGCCACTGCTTACGATAAAAAATTGCACGCTTAATGCTGGATGTAGACCCCTGACCTGTGCTCGAATTCTGGAAAATATCCCCTTCACTCCCGGGTGAAACTTTACTTTGGGGCCGTACGCTTGAAGTAGCTTGCGGGTAATTCTCTTGGTCGCTGGCATTGAGTGAGAATAGGCGAGAATTTTTGATAAATAACCCGGCACTGGATCCCAACCCTCAACGAGTTGCTGCGCGTGGTCTTTCCAAAATTTTCGAACCCCAATACCGCGACTTTCTAGGAATGAGCTCGTGCTATCAGCTGCCAGGGTATCATCAAAATCAAATACAACTGCGATGCTACCGTGGGCGCTTGTAGTTTTTTGAAGTGCCATAACAGAATACCTTGAGATTCCTTCATGTAAGACCTACCATGGGCCTATAAATTCTTAAACAAGTGTTTTGCCAAGCCTAAACCACTGTGACTGACTCCACCTCACCTATAGAACCAAGTGCAGACGAACTAGTGCGTGGCGTTGTTAGGCGCGTAACTTTTCGAAACGCCGAGAACGGCTATACCGTGCTCCAACTCGTAGTGGCAGAACAAGCCCAACAGATTACCGTAGTCGGCAACTTTCTTGAGACACCCGTAGGCACCCATTTAATGGTGCGGGGCTCATTTATTCAACACCCCAAATTTGGCCGTCAATTTTCTGCCAAATCAGTAACCGAAACTACCCCATCAACTCCCGAGGGCATCATTACATACCTTAGCAGCGGCCTTATTCCGGGTATCGGCGAAAAAACAGCTACCCGTATCGTAAAAGCTTTTGGTGATGAAACTTTAGAGGTGATTCACCGTGATCCCGAACGCTTGGCAAAATTAAGTGGCGTTGGCAAAAAGAAAGCTCAAGCCATTACAGAGGCATTAGCACAGCAACACGACACCCGCGCCATCATGCAATTTTTGCTCGAACACAATATCTCGCCCAGGCTCGCGACGAAAATTAAAGAAAAATATGACAACCGAGCGGTAGAAGTTCTTAGTCGTGATCCCTACATCCTGGCTCGAGATATCCGTGGCATCGGCTTTAGTACCGCCGACACCATCGCCATGAATTTAGGTATTAAACCAGATTCTCCTGCAAGACTTAAAGCCGGAATATACTATGCAATAGAAAAAGCCAGCGAAGATGGCCACAGCTATCTTCCACTTGAAGCCGCTGCGCTACGGGCTCGCTCATTATTGCAAATTGGCGAAGATATAGATCTCAGTCCCTTCGTCACCCAATTGGTTCAGGAAGGTTACCTTGTACAAGAAGAAGACGCCTTGTATGTGAAACATTTATTACGGGCAGAACAGTTTGTAGCCGACTTTATTGCCGGTCGTGCAGAACCGGTATCTCCTCAAATTGATCCCGCGCTAATTGAACAAAATTTAAATCAGGCAGAGTCCGAACTAGGCATACAGTTTAGTGCCGAGCAACGCCAAGCAGTTCATTTTGCAAGCACTCACCGCTTAATGGTCATTACTGGTGGACCAGGTTGCGGAAAAACCACTATTATTAGAGCCCTCGCGGCAGTCTTTACCAAAGCCAACAAGCGTTTATTGCTTGCCGCCCCCACCGGACGAGCATCTCAGCGCATGGCCCAAGTGACTGGGCTCTCTGCGTCTACCATCCACCGCATGTTGCGCTACGATCCCATAACCCACGGTTTTTTCTTTGGGCTCCGTGATCCACTTCCTGCCGATGCCGTAATCATTGACGAGGCGTCAATGATTGATGTGCTGCTAGCGAAAGATTTATGTGCCGCAGTTCCCGCCAATGCGACACTTATATTCGTAGGAGATAGAGACCAGCTGCCTTCGGTTGGGCCAGGCAGAATTTTTAGCGATCTAATCTCCAGCAATGCCGTTAAAGTAATTTCTCTCTCACGGTTATTCCGTCGGTCTGAAGAATCATCGATAAATAGTATTGCTCACCTTATTAACTCCGGTTCGGTACCAGATATTCCCCAGCCAGATGGAGTCACCAAAACAGATGCTTATTTTTTACCGCGTAGCGACGCAAGCGAAGCTGCCGAGCTCATAGAACGCTTAGTCGCCGACCAGATTCCAAAAAAATTTCAAATCGCAGCACAAGACATAGTGGTGCTTACGCCCTCAAATCGCGGCCCCATGGGCACGCAGGTTCTGAACGAGAGACTTCAGCAAAAGCTGAACCCGCGAAGTTCTGAGGACGAAAAAATAAGTTTGCCATTTGGCGAACTACGGATTGGCGACCGGGTATGCCAACGCGTCAATAACTACCAAATTGACGACCTGGGGGTCTTCAACGGGGATATTGGCTATATATATAGTATCAACAAAGAAGAAAAATCACTGGTTGTAGAAATGTGGGATGGCAGACTGGTTCATTACGACAGCACTGACATGACGCAGCTTTCCCTCGCTTATGCCATTACCGTGCATCGCTCTCAAGGCTCAGAAATTCCTTGTGTGGTGCTAGCCCTGCATGACTCTCATTACACCCTGCTTGAACGTCAGCTTTTATATACCGCCGTAACTCGTGCAAAAAAATTACTCATTGTGGTTGGTTCAAAGCGAGCGTTAGCCATTGCAAGCAAAAAAGCTTCCACCAAGCAGCGCCTTTCAAAACTTGTAGATAGAATTCGTAAGGGTCTGTCATGAATCGGTATATAGTATTTGTAAACGGGCCAATTTCTAACCCAGTCCGACTTAAAAACTTGGTGCGTGAAACTGATACGATTATCTGCGCTGACGCAGGAGCCGAGCGGGCCATCCAACTTGGCCTTACCCCACATGTGGCAATTGGCGACTTTGATTCCATAACTGCGGAAACATTTGAAACTCTGAAGCGCCTAAAAGTTCCCCTACACCAGCATCCTGCGCATAAAGATCAAACCGACCTCGAACTTGCCCTGGAATGGGTAAGCCAAAAACCTAAGGGGCAAATAGTACTTGTGGGTGCCTTTGGCGGACGAATGGATCAAAGTTTGGGGAATATTTTTAGTTTGCTCCATCCAAGACTCACAGGCTTTCAGCTCAGTCTTTATGATGGAGAAACATTCGGGCATCTCCTCCAGGGGAAAGATTCAAAAGTTATTGAAACCGACTTGGACGAGACAGTCTCTCTTATTCCCTTAAGCGCCGAAGTGCACGGAGTAGAGGCAACCGGCCTTGTATGGCCACTAAACAAAGTCACATTGGAAAGGCACTCAAGCCTTAGCATCAGTAACAGGTCAAACTCAAAACAGGTATCTATTTCAATAGATTCTGGGGTTTTATTACTCTTACGTATTGTCAAAGACGCCTAACAATCCAGCAGTTTCCTGACCCCAAAATTGACTTCTAAAAAAACTAGCTTAGCCGAGTCATTCAAACTAAAATCAGGCACCACTTGTATTTTAAGTGCCAAAAGCCATGCAGCCCGAGGACAGATCTCAACAAGAGCGCCCAGCTATTCCAACCGATGCGGAACTCGTCATCCGGCCAAGAAATGATTTTGAGGAACACTTTTCGAGGCTCCACTGCGCCATCTTGGATATGCGAAACGGAGACCCACAAGCCCGTGGAACCTTTCGAAATGAACTACGCCATATCTACGAAAATGAAGCCGAAACAGAAATTGCGCTTGAAAGGATCTCTGTAATTGCCAAAGAGCTTCCGCTGGCCACAAACGTAAACGAAGCCAAAGGTCTTTTATATATTGCCTATGATCTTGGTCCAAACGTACCTAGTTACCACCGTGCGTTATTCGAAAAAGCGGTCGAGCATGGATTGGCAGCAAAAGCTCACTCTGTTGTTCGCAGTGCCTATCTCGAACTGGCGAACTGTTCGATTGATCACGCCCATTGGACCGAAGTAGCTCGTTATGCCGCACTCGCGTTAGATCTTCCCGTTACTGCGGAGGAAGGCGAGCACCATTTTACTTCCTATCTTACAGCCTATGCTCTTCAAGCATTTTCGCTCTCGAGCCAAGCCCGCGATAACGAGGCGGTTACAATAGCAAAGAAGTTGATTGAGGTATTTACCGAACATCATGATTATTTCGAAAAAATTCTAAAGTACGGACTGCCGCATGAACAAGCATTCGCTTATGCGGCAACCGACGCCCTTTATCAAGCATCAGAAATTTTTTGGCAGGAAGCAGAAGTTGAACCAATTGTTGAGCTGTTTGATAAACTACTTGAGCTAGTAGATGGGAGCACCACAACCAACACTCACCTACGCTGCAAATCACTTTATAAATATGCAAAAGCCTTACGCGAAGTTGCTCCTTATCTTTACGAAGACGAGGAGGATTTCACCTTCGATGCAACTTTGGAATTAGGGGTCAAACAAGCCAACGCGGGAATCGAGATAATTGAAAAACGTGGGTCAAGTTGGGATGACCAAAAATTACGTGGAAATCTGCATAATATTAAGGCCGACCTACTTCTTGAGCTGGGTAGATTTGAATCCTGCTTAACAGAATGCGCTAGTGCCCTTGCGGCTTATGATAGGAGCGAAGCCTATGGTGTGGCCTGTCGAGAGGATAAGGGCGATTTAGAATCTATACGCCATGAAGCCGAGCGAAAGCTGGGAGTTCTATTCGACTACGACAGCATTACAGACGACGACGATGTGATAGATCCCGACATCGATGATGAAGATGTAGATCCAGACAATGAAGAATAGCTGGTAATTTTTAAGCCACCTCTTTTTAGCGCTCCAGCATCTCCCTGAATCCCCGCCCCGTCCGTCCCAACATATCTAACACCTTAAATAACTTCCCCAACTTTACGCCAAACAATCAATTTAATTCACTAAGAGCGCGTAACAAAATGAAGGCGTTACGAGACGAGTGAGATATGAGCCTATACAAGGAAGGCAAGCAAAGGAACCGCAAACGTAGCAGAGCTACATTGAGGATTCCTTTGCGTAGCCTGACGACGTTGCAGGCCATATATCGCTCGGCGCAGTAGCTTTCATTTTGTTACGCGCTCTAAGTTTCTCAGCAGCACTTTTAGCCAGCTACACTAAAGGGTACATTCTCAAAGCTAGTGGGCTCTAGTGGGTAAGTTAAGAATTCGAGGAAGGGTCCAAAATTTGGTTCCTCGGTGCCCCCTCTGTGAACGAGTTATTTGGACTCTCAGCTACAGCTCTGGTTGACCAGTCCTACGTCTTTTAACACAGACAGTGAACAAACCCAGTCATGCCGAATTGCTCATGGAACTAGGCGAGCAGGATACGAGCACCAAAGAAAGTACGGCTTAAAGTCAGCAAACATCTATGGGGCCTGAGGCAAAATAAAAAGCAGCAAGTTTTTCTCGCATTCCGCTTGGTTGCGAGGTCCAGCAGTACAACAGCAATCGGTTCTAATCTTAACCTGACGTAGACCATTTATGTTGCTGCAAAGCTTTTGCTGTTTATTAAACAATCTGAATTTTTCTACTCGTCCAACGTAAGACTCGATTTCTCCATCCTTAACCGCTGCTGGCTTTTCCCCATAGTCGCTACATAATGTTGCTGATTCTATCCTTCCTTCTATTTCAAAATATTTTGCATCACCCGTAGCTATAGATTCAAGCTCAACACAACTCAGAACATTTAGAGTGGCATCCATGCAGACTCTATGGATACACTTGGCAAAGACAGTAGAGGCTTGGAGACTTAAAAGCACAAACGCTGAGAATTGTAGCAATTTAACTTTTTTCATACTGTCAACTTAGGGCCAGCAATACTGAGAAAGAGTATCCGTGAAAATCTATCTTGGAGATACTATGAACACAAAGACGGCTAATCAATCCATTTTTTTGCCTTTGCTTTTCACCTTCACATACATCTTGGGCATTCCCCCACTTTCACACTCTCAAGGAATTGAGTCCTCACTAAAAACTATATTCTCTGGCATCGATCAAAATTCAGATCAGGCACTCGACAAAAACGAGTACTTAAACTACTACGAAAAAACTGTTGCGCCTGGAATAATTGCCCGTCACTCCGCAGAAGGCGCAGACAAACTAGAACAAATACATGAGGATAACAGACGACGCCTTATTGAAGGTCCCTTTGGACAGGGCGATAAAAACGGTGATGGCAAACTAAATTTCGATGAATATCGAGACTATAATGCGTCATTGATGAAAGCCCCCCGATGATAGAAATGAACAAACTTAGAGTTTTTCTGTCGATTGCTGTCTTTCTTTGCGCCGCGTCCTGTCAAGAGAAAGGGAAAGAACTTCCGCATATCAAGCTAGCAGCCGAATGGCTAAAATGCTCAGAAGACTCGGAATGCACTGTCATTCGCGAAGCTTGCCGATCCTGTAAAGAAATCATTGTACTTAATAAAAGCTTTGAAGCTTTGTTCTTAGAAGCCGATCGAATCGCGCGCGAACGTGTAGGCTTTAATCCACTCTGCGAAGCCTGCAATCTTTCTGCTGTGAGACCTATTTGTTTGAATGGGCGCTGTTCAACCGGGCCGGATACCGTCTCTGCCACGTCGATGACTAACGTACCCGACATCACGATCCCAGAAGGGTTTAGGGCAGTCACAGTCAGATCTGTTTGGGCAAGAGAAAGAGTCGAAGCCCACACTGACATACGAGTCGATGTAATTTGGGACAGTGTTGTTCAAGGTCGAGCTAGTACGACTGTAATTGTGCGAGATGTTCAGGTCTTGTCAGTAGCGCAACACGGCGGCCCAAACTTGGGCACCGGGGCAAAAATTGTAACATCACCTAGCAGGAATCATCCTCCAACCCCCGAGACAGTGCCATTGCGCACCCCGATGCCTGACGCCGAGGAGACCGCAACGATTACCCTATTGGTCTCAAACAATGATGCCCGTAAGATCCAGTTAGCTTCAACCATCGGCTCTCTCAGGGTCTCATTAACAGGGGAACTCTACCAGAACCCGGGGTCAGTCTTAAGAACCTATTGTGACGAGCAGCCAGCTGCCCCGTTATGTGCGCAGCCAAATTTTTAGCGATACCCTGATATTTACAACGAAATTAAAAGCCTCTTACAGGATCATAGACGCGCTCCCAGTTTCCCTTGGAACTACAGAATTCAAGCATGCTTGGACGCCAAGGAACAAAACCGTCCAATGCCTTATCCTGAATCCAAAAACAGAAGCTGTCTTCTTTAGGTCGATAAAACACGGTCGGCGTTTCAGTGATCTTTTGACCCCAAAAATTGTCGACTTTATCCGCCTCAAAGTTAACTCCGTCTACGCTCTTGGGGTAATTTCCATGCACGCTAAAATGTGTTTGTAAATTTGCTAGCAGACCCTCGCAAAACTGAACTGCTCTATAGGTATCGAAACCATGGCCAACGCGAGCTGCGAAAAAGGGAATTGTAAGAACAAGGACATAGCGTTTAAACCGTACAGACAGAACAGCCTTCCTCACTAATCCGTATAAAAAGAAAGGGAGGACAAAAATGAGAGCAAGCTGGTTCAAAAGATCCACTAAGCCATATAGTCTTGAGCTTCGCCAAAAAATAGCTGCAAGGACTAATACGAGAAGAAGAAGTTTAAAGTTTCGCATATACTGAGCGCAGTTTGAATTTCCATTTTGTCACTGGCTTTTCATCGCGAAGTATATAGCGGAGGCGAAGCCGTAGCCAGCAACAAATATACCGCTAACCTCAAGTCTAGGGTGGCTAAAGCCGGAAATTTAAATCGTGAGCGGTATATGCTTCATAGTACTTAAAAGTGAGAAAAAGGATCTGCTTGCTGCATATCAAGTAACAACTTCCGCGCCGCCGTTGCGGCGCTCAGCACACAAGAAACGGTCCCTACGCCAGGAAAGGTAGTATCGCCTGTCTGGTAAAAGCCTTTAGTACCAAATTCTTGGGGAATAGAATTAATACCGCTAGTTCCTAATGTTAAAGCTTGATTACCAGCCATGCCGAGATACCGTCCAGTAAATCGAGCATAGGTATGTGGCCCGGCGGGGAAATATAGGTTCCTATCAATTAAATCTGAAAAGCCTGGCAAAACTCTATTAGCTGAAACCAAAAATTTTTCGGAAATCTCCATGCCAAGCTTCTGCCGTTCTACTTCGCCTAATCTACTCCAATAGTGGGGATCTGTGTGTGTTGAAAAGGTAATGGCTCTTTTTTTTGCTGCATCTCCAAACTCTGCCCCCTCCGACATTGAAAGCAGAAAATTATTGCCATTACCAAGGGCTGTCTCGAAAGAAGAGAGTACTTGGAAATGATTACACGATACATTGGGCAATTTGTCGCTAAGAGTTGTAAATAAGGAAAAAGCGCTATCAAGACTACTTTTTCTTTTTAAATATCTATCGAACCCTGAACCATACAATTGGGGGGCTAGCTCCTGCATATTCCAGACTGGAATAGCTGAAATGAGAGAGCGGCAACGAATATCTTCGCGGCCTCGATCAAAACGCAGATTAAATCCATGTTCAAGCTTCTCAACCTGAATCAGCTTATGCTTGGGCTTAAATATGCCTCCGCGCTGATAAAACTCATCCATTAATCGATCCCAAAGCACTTTGGAGCCACCGGGAGCCCGAAAAAGTCCATATGGCATCAGTGTCAAACCAAGAAAAGCAAAAAGAGCCGGAACGGTCTGTAAGCTGGTCTGGACAGTGTCCTGAAGAAGCATGTTAAAAGCAGCTCTGAGAGCGCTGGGAATCTTAACCTTCTGGGCCGATATCCAGGCCTCAAAGGGCTGGAGCATCCAATAGAGAAGCTGAATATCGCGAACACTCAATGCCTTCAAACACCAGCGAAAATCTCGGAATGATACAATCGGCAAAGTCGGCAATCTACCAGCCAGATTCCATCCACGCCTGGCCAAAGCAGCTAAATTTTCAAAAAATGGGCGCCCCTGACTACCAAGCTCAGGAAATGCCTTGGCCCAGGCGATCCCCCAACTTTCCCAGTTATCGGGAATAACAATGGTCCTGTCTGGAAGACAGAGCGAATACTCTCGAATTCTCTGTAGCGGCAGATCTTTCACGTTAAGTGCGGAAAAAACCTGCTCTGCAATCCCTCCGGATTGAAAACTTACGAAAGTGGTAGCACCAACATCAAAGACAAGTCCGCTACGAACAAAATAGCCCGCACAACCTCCCGGCTGCACATGGCTATCAACCAGCCCCACTGATAAACCGGAATTGGCCAGGATCAAGGCCGCTGTAACCCCGGACATCCCCGCTCCAACTATGCACACGTCAAATTGCATCGTAGCGTTTAAACTCCTACTTTTTGGGGAATGATGGAAGATGGAATTCTGTGATGATAATCTCGATGGATAATGCAATGGTTTACTCTCTGTATGAGGCTTCCAAGTTTCTCATACATGTCCCCCAATAGACTGTTGAAATGGTTGTAACTCTCAGCTTCGAACTCTAGCTCTAGCTTACATTCGTTAAGCTGACGAATCATATAAATGATATTCGGATTTCGCTTACAAAAAGCAAGGACTTTTTCCTCCAGCTTCGGGGCAAAACTTTTAAGGTATATTTGTGCTTTGAAAACCGAGTAGCCCAACTTATCCAGGTTTAGTTGCGGTGAGTACTGAATAATCACCTTCTCTTGCTCCATTCTACTAATGCGCCCGCGGATAAGATGCGGAGATACATTAAACCTTTCAGCCAGAGCATTTACCGAAACTCGAGCATCTTGCCCAAGAGCAATTAGGATTTTTGCTTCAAGCTCATCTAATTTGTACGTCTCCGCCACTGCTCCATAGTGAAATATGTGGGACGCTGACTCAATAAAATATCGACGCGGGAAACCCCAAAGCTCTACTACTTCAGCTACTGTGAACTCATGGATCATATCGTAAAATTTTTCGAAGACATCATTCTGAATTTCATCAAAGTCCTTGGCCGAACGGGCAAAGACAGAAAAAAAGAGGTCCCAAGATCCATAACTCTCAGCCAGCCAATAGATCCGAGAATCATTCAAAAGATGCTTAATTAGTCTTTGAGTTTTTTGTGTATCAGCTCCGAGCTTTAGATATGTCTTATAGAGCGACAGCCCCAATCGAGAAGGGTCAATAAACACCACAGTTTTCGAAATCACTTCTTCGCGAAATAGTCGATCTAATCGATAGACCACAATGTCTCTGCCTAAGTGCAGCTTGCGTGCAATTTCAGAAACTGGCTGGCGAGCATTGCGGTCTAACTCCGCAAGAATTTTTCTATCAATGCGATCTAAATCCATAATACCCATAAATCTGAGTTTTTTAGCCTTAGAATCTTAACTTATGTGGCAATTTTACCAAACTATTGGCTTATTAATTACTTTTTTATAGACCAAGGGGACACCTTTGAGGAGATATAAATGATATGCACGCCCCGCACGTTACATTAACACCAAAAGCTGAGTCGCAACCTTTTAGTTTAATTAGCTCTTCAACCGCGGTGAAGAGCGACATTTTGCCTCAGACGAATCTCCAATTAGGTGAGGGGCTCCTGAGTAGGCTAAAATCGACTCTGGAAATCGGATATAGAGAAGCCCTGCAAACTGGCCGGCTTGATTTAAGACCTATTCTTTCGATTACAGAAGACTTTGGTCCCCAGTTCGAGGCTGCCTATAGACTAACCACTGGTCCTACATGCGCGGTACTTGAGATTAGGCGCTGCTCAGATCTATTAAATCATCATATTTTCTTGCCAGCAGGAAGAATTTTCTCCGTAGATGGCATTGATGGGACCCAGCTCCTCATAAAGGAGGGTGTAGTTCAAGCGGGATACCCCTTAGAATACCGCTACTTTGACGAGTCAATCTATTTACGCGATGCAAACTGGAAAGACTCGCAGAAATTTACAGGATTCGCGTTTGGCAGGCATGCATTTTTTTGTTCCGCTGAGCTCACGAGAACTGCCCTGCCTCGCTTTAATACAATATTCGGGCAAGAAAAAAATCAATTGCTCAAATCCGTGCAGTTAATGGCTTATCTCGCAAGTCGTGGCGCTACCATTACATTAGATGAGTACACTCGCCACCTAGCAATCTACAGGACTCAGCACGAGGAGCTTCGGCACGCTGCCGATGCCTTGTATGCCTCTAGAATAAACCGCAGGGATGAATTTTCGATATTCGAAGCGCAGAGTATTACTCCCCTACTTTCAGCAAGCGCCTCGCTCTGGAGAGATGTTGAAGAGGTAGCTAAAATGCCTCTAGTCGATCAGCTGTTTTTTTCCAATGTTGCTATGGAAGCTTGTGGAAAGCTTGGGGCACTAGTTACCCATCTTGAGGCTGCAAGAGACTCAGGCCACACACATCTGATTCCCTATATTGCTTTAGATTGGATAGCAAGGAAGGAGTATTTTTTTAAGAGAGGAACCACCGCTGTGCCGAACATGGAGAGCAGATGGTTTCTTCAAAAAATTGAGCAAATAGGCTTCTCAGAGTACGAGGATTTTGCAGAGCATGTCGCCCACATGGCTTTAGTCAATGCGGATGATGTTATTCAACTTTTTAAGGGTTTGTACTTCGCCGAGTTTCTTCCTGATGCTACTCGTAGAGAGCATTGGGGTAAGCTACAGCAAGGCCGTCTCTAGTTAGATTCCATCAACTGATCCTAACAGGCTATGGGTGTTCGACTATGGGACTCTTGGTCTGTGCTTTGCACTCTTCCTCTAAATTCCGCTCTTTAGCTGGATCGCCCATATCAATGCTGGGCAATTGAGCTGGTCTATCGGCCACAAGCTTTACATTAGTTATTGAACTTGGAGTGTTTTTGTCTCGCGGCTGGACGCTTAACTGGCATCAGTTGGCATGATAAATACGGTGAATATGGCAATGGCACCGAGTACATTTAACGCTGTCGGTGTTGGTCTGGTCCGCATCACTACTCCTTTATATTGAGCGCAGAATAAATTTCCGCTTTTACCACTCACTTTTCTTCTCGAAGTATCTGCTTCTCATAGGCTACACGCTTGGGATTTTTTCCCATAATAGCAATATGCGCTCTAAATCTATATTGATTTAATCTTGCTTATAGGAAAGCTATGTCGCTCTTAACTACCCGATTTTTCAGTGCTTTTATTGCCATACTTACTTCCGCTACTCTATTTTTCAACGCTAGTAACGCTGCTGCCCAGAGCAACAGAATGCCCTCAGTTGGTATAGCCTCAGGTATTGTAGTCGCCGGAAACAAAGCTAACGGCATAATTGTAAGTAAAGT
>JBIKUD010000098.1:0-5007 GCA_044347745.1 Bdellovibrionota bacterium | reverse complement strand
TCACCATCCCGATGCAGGTTACTTTTCAATCTAATTGTACCGAGAGCGCATAAAGATTTTGTGGCTACTTTCGGTACTTCCCGCAAACAGCTTTGCCGGTCTTGCCGAAACTGAGAGTGCAGTTCTCGGCGGTTTTTGTGGTGCCAGTTGGACTTTCTTGATACTTTAAGAGAGCTGTTTTTTCTAATCCCGGGGGGATACATGGTTTTTATAGGGCATATGCTCCCATTATTGCTTCTTCTCGGTGCTTGTCTAGCTTGGCCCTCGGCGGCTATGGCTGCCGGTGGTGCCGGTGCTGAGCTTACCTTTCCGCTTCCACTAAATGCATATGCTGATGGGCACCTCAATTCTCTTAGCTCAATATTGGCCCATCGAATTCAAGTTGAGCCTCTTAATTTAATTGCCTCGCTACTTTTTATGGGTGCCCTGATTCACACCTTCCTGGCACCACGTTTTCTTAAGATTGCAAAAAAGTGGGAACAAGAGCGAGCAGACGAGATTGCAAAATGTGTGGCGGAGGGCAGAACCTTTGAAAAAGAGCCCGTAAGCTTTCGTGCCGTTATAATGCATTATTTGGGGGAAATTGAGGCAGTTTTTGGGGTGTGGGTGTTGCCGCTACTTGTGGTAGTGGGACTTGGAAAGGGTTGGCATGTTGTTGCTGAGTACGTAAACCATGGCGTCGTTTTTACTGAGCCCATCTTTGTCGTTATTATAATGGCAATTGCAGGGACTCGCCCGGTGTTGGTGGCAGCCCAAAAATGCCTTGAGCGCTTTGCTCGCTTCGGGAAAAATACTCCTGGAGCATGGTGGTTTACTATTCTCACCATCGCTCCTCTGCTTGGGTCATGTATCACGGAGCCCGCAGCGATGACTATCGCAGCACTCCTCCTTGGGCAGCAATTTTATGAATATAAGCCAAGTGCCCGTTTGGCTTACCTTACCGTCGGGTTACTTTTTGTAAATATTTCAATTGGCGGCACGCTCACCAATTTTGCGGCCCCTCCTGTTTTGATGGTTGCAGGTGCCTGGGGCTGGAGTAGCTCCTTTATGTTTTCACAGTTTGGTGGAAAGGCAGTACTCAGCATTTTGCTCAGTAATCTCTTCGTTTGGTGCCTATTTAAGGGAGAATTTAAAAAACTGGCCCTTCAAGCGCAGGGCCATCATGCCTCCGCGCCAGAAGAACATGTGCCATTTCTCATTGTGATTGTGCATCTGTTATTTTTGCTTTGGGCAGTGCTGAATGCTCATAGTCCTAATATGCTCATGTTGGGCTTTCTCTTCTTTATTGCCTTTGTTGAGGCTACTAATCACCACCAGTATGAATTTTCGCTTCGAGGCCCCTTGCTGGTTGGTTTTTTCCTTGCAGGCCTCGTGCTTCACGGAGGGTTTCAAGCATGGTGGATTGCTCCCGTTTTAAGTCGTTTGGGTGATTTTGAGCTCTATTTTGGCGCTATGCTACTTTCTGCCTTTAACGATAATGCTGCGATAACTTATTTGGCGACCTTGGTGCCAGATTTGGCCGATAATTTAAAAATTGCGGTAGTAGCGGGGGCAGTGGCCGGAGGTGGATTGACTGTCATTGCCAATGCACCCAACCCTGCAGGAAATGCCATTTTATCCAAATATTTTCCTGCTGGAATCACGCCATTGGGGCTTTTAATGGGGGCGCTTATTCCCACGGTCATTACAAGTATCGTATTTTTAGCGCTTCTCTAGCTTCGAGGGGTTTATTACGCCACCGTTTTAGCAGGGGAAGTAGTTTTTAACCCTCAACCACACTATGGCGACTTTTGGGCTTTTCACTGGTATATTGGGGCGGCTCAAAAGACCTTAAAATAATCAAAGTTATTAGTAAGTGATTTTGGACGCTAAACCGATTGAGCTCGTCTAAAAGGCACTTGCTCCTTAAGCTAAGGATAAAACTGTGACAGATTTGTTTACCCCTTCAGACGAGCATCAGTTGTTGCGTGATACAGTTCGCCAGTTCGCGCAAACTGAAGTTGAACCACAGGCGCTTGAACATGATCGTGCCGAAAAATTTAATCTAACGCTTTTTCGTAAACTTGGCGCGCTCGGACTTTTAGGAATTACTGCTCCTGAAAGTAATGGCGGGTCGGGTATGGATGCTGTCGCAGCAGTAATTGCGCATGAGGAATTGTCGGCAAGCGACCCAGGGTTTTGTTTGGCGTATCTCGCTCACTCCATGCTCTGTGTAAACAATCTTGCAGTTAATGGTTCCGAAAAGCAGCGCCAAACATATTTGCCAAAACTGTGTAGTGGTGAACATGTCGGTGCAATGGGAATGTCCGAGCCGCATGTGGGAACCGATGTGCTTGGAATGAAAACCTTTGCAGAACGGAAAGGTGATGAGTTTGTCATTAACGGCCGCAAGTTGTGGATTACAAACGGCACTGTTGATGAAGGTAACACTTGTTGTGATGTGTTATGGCTTTACGCTCGTACTGGAGTTGATGCTAGGGGTAGGCCTCAAATTTCAACATTTATTATTGAAAAGGGAACTCCCGGTTTTACTGTAGGTCAGAAAATACGTGATAAAACAGGCATGAGAGCATCGAATACAGCCGAGTTATGTTTTGATGATTGCCGCGTGTCTGCATCGCAGCTCGTGGGTGAGCTGGGTGCCTCTGCTCATCATATGATGCGCAATCTTGAGATAGAAAGAGTTGCCTTGGCCGCCATGAGTCTTGGAATTGCCCGTCGCTCGATTGAAGTAATGGTGCGTTATGCTCAAGAGCGTCAGGCGTTTGGAAAATCGCTTTCATCTTTTGGTCAAATTCAAAGATACATAGGCGATAGTTATGCTGAGTACCAAGCGGCTCGAGCCTATGTCTATAACACCGCTCGTGAGCTGAATTTAATAAAAGCGGGGAATCGCCTCGATAGCGATGGAGTCAAGCTTGTGGCTACTCCTATGGCCAAACACGTAGCCGATCGCGCTATGCAAGTACTTGGCGGCTTTGGATATGTGGGTGAATATGTAGTTGAGCGTCTTTGGAGAGATGCAAAGTTACTAGAGATTGGCGGAGGCACCATTGAGGCGCATCAAAAGAATATATGCAGTGACCTCCAAAAACTCATGTTAGATGGTCGAATGCAGCTTGCCTAGCGAAGATTCTTTTACCAAATGAGAGTTGTACCATGCAAATTGGTGTAGTTGGACTTGGGTATGTTGGGCTTCCACTAGCTTTAGCTTTTGCCGAGAAGTATCCCGGAACAGTTGGTTTTGATGTAAACGAGCGGAAAATCTCGCTTATAAATAAACGCGTTGATCCGACCGATGAAGGTCTCACCGAAAAATTACAAAAGACCACCTTGAAGGTTTCTGATAATCCAGAAATTTTGAAAGGCTGCTCCCTCATTATAGTGGGAGTGCCTACTCCTGTTGATCTAAACCACCAGCCCGATTTGAGCCCAGTGGTAAAAGCCTGCGAAATAGTAGGCGCAATCTTAAAGGGCGGCGAAACAATAGTGTTTGAGTCAACGGTGTACCCTGGTGTGACCGAGGAGATCTGCGGCCCCATCTTGGCAAAACGTTCTGGTTTGCGCCCGGGAGTTGATTTTAAACTTGGGTACTCCCCCGAGCGCATTAATCCAGGAGATAAAGAACATACTCTAGAGAAAATTAAAAAAGTGGTTGCCGGTCAGGATGCTGAAACCTTGTCATTACTTTCTAAAGTGTACGGATCCGTCATTCACGCTGGAATACACGCTGCTCCTTCAATTAAGGTGGCTGAAGCAGCCAAAGTAATTGAAAATACTCAGCGCGATTTAAATATTGCTTTGATGAATGAGCTTGCCATTATTTTTGACCGCATGGGTATCGCCACTCGGGATGTCCTTGAGGCTGCTGGAAGTAAATGGAACTTCCTTAAATTTAGTCCTGGTCTGGTTGGTGGGCATTGTATCGGAGTGGATCCTTATTATCTCACCATGAAAGCTGAGCAACTGGGATACCACCCTGAGGTAATTCTTGCGGGGCGTCGCATAAATGATGGAATGGGGAAGTTTATTGCTCAGCGTACCATTAAGCTGATGGTAAATGCTGGCATTCAACCACGCGGCGCGCGAGTTGGCGTCTACGGGCTTACGTTTAAAGAGAATGTGACGGATATTAGAAATAGCCGTGTCCCAGATATCGTGAATGAGCTGAAAGAATTTGGTGCAGTCCCACTTGTCTATGATCCTCATGCAAATCATGAGGAGGCGCAGCATGAGTACGGGATTTCCCTAAGCGGTGAATCCGATCTGAAGTTACTAGATGCGGTCATTTTGGCCGTAGCGCATAAATCTTTTGTGCAGCAAGGCGCTGGGTTTGTTTCCAAAGGGCTTAAGCTGCCCGCTGTGGTTGTCGACGTAAAATCGGTACTTAACCCCAAAGAGTTGGATCCAAAGCTTCTCTACTGGAGTTTATAATGCCTCAAAGTTATTTTGAACTGGAAGCTCAGTTAAAAAAAACTCCCCATACATGGCTCGTCACTGGAGCTGCTGGTTTTATTGGTTCGCATCTTTGCCAGAGGCTCTTGAGTTTGGGCCAAGCAGTAATTGGCCTCGATAATTTTGCCACGGGGAGCCATGCAAATATTGAGGCAATACGAACGGAGGTCGGTCAAGCGGCTAGCAGACGCTTTACCTTCATTGAAGCAGATGTAGGGCGTGCTGACGTTCTTGCTGCATTACCAGAAGATGTGGGTTTTGTTTTGCATCAAGCAGCATTAGGGTCAGTCCCTCGGTCGATTGAGAAGCCGCTTGCCTCTCACCAAGCGAATGTTGATGGATTTGTCTCGATTTTAGAGTTTTGTCGTAACAGAAAAATTCCCTTAGTGTATGCCTCGTCAAGTTCTGTCTACGGAGATCATCCGAGCTTGCCAAAAATTGAAGGCAGTGAAGGAAACTTGCTCTCGCCCTACGCAGCTACCAAAGCAATCAATGAATTATATGCAGATGTATGGCATCGCACGTATCAGTTGCCCCTCATTGGACTACGTT
>JBIKUD010000106.1:0-3869 GCA_044347745.1 Bdellovibrionota bacterium | reverse complement strand
AAGCATGCGTAAAATCGCCAAACGTATAAAAGAGCAAAGTTAAAATAAGTATAAGAGCGGCAGGAATTACAATTGCCAATCTATTTTTTGCAGAAATCAATTGCTCAAACTGGCCACCCCAGGTTGTCCAATACCCAGAAGGCAATTTAATTGTCTGCGAGATTTTTGCTTGGGCTTCATCAACAAATCCGCCCAAATCTCTGTCTCTCACATTTGCCGTGACTACTACACGCCGTTTCCCATTTTCACGGCTAATCTGATTAGGACCACGAACAAGATTAATATCGGCAACCGCTGAAAGCGGTACAAAAGACCGAAGTGGACTATCTTGATGTGTAGCAATTAAAGATACTGGCTTTGAGATTTGGCGATCAGGAGGCAATGGTATTGGCAATCCCGATAGCTTGTCGATGTCCGTTCTTATAACTTCAGGCAAACGCACTACAATCTGAAATCGGCGATCTCCCTCATATAGCTCCCCAGCATTCATTCCCCCAATTGCCGTTGCAATAACGTGCTGAGCTTCGGAGATGCTAATACCAAATCTAGATAAACGAGATCTATCCAGATCAATGCTTAACATCGGCAATCCCGTTACCTGCTCTACCTTTACATCAGCCGCACCAGGTACTTCCATTAGTACTTTTGCTATGCGTTCGGCCTCAGTTTCCAAAACTTTCATATCATCGCCAAAAACTTTCACGGCTACGTCGCTGCGCACCCCAGCAATAAGCTCGTTAAAACGCATTTGAATAGGCTGTGTAAATTCGTAATTATTACCGGGAATATCAGCGACAGCTTGTTCTATGGCTCGCACTAAATCGGCCTTGCTGCATCTCGGATTAGGCCATTCGGACCGCTCTTTCAGCATTACAAAACCATCGGCCACACTGGGCGGCATTGGATCGGTGGCAATTTCAGCTGTACCAATTTTGGTGAAGGTATGCGAAACCTCGGGAAACGTTCTAATGCGCTCCTCTAGAGCTCTTTGCATGTCTACAGCCTGGCTTAACGATGTTCCAGGAATGCGAAGTGCGTGCAAAGCAATGTCCCCCTCATCAAGGCTCGGAATAAATTCTGTGCCCATACGGGTGGCGGCGCCCAATGAAATTAAAAATATCATGGCAGCTGCAAATACAACCTGCTTTGGTTTGCTCAAAGCTTTCTCAAGTAAAGTTTGGTACACACTTCTTGTTCTAAGAAGGAAATTGCTTTCGCTCTCTTTGATCTTGCCGCTTAGTAATACAGCCACAGCAGCAGGTACAAAAGTAACTGAAAGAATCATGGCACCTAGCAGAGCAATTACTACAGTAATCGCCATTGGGTGGAACATTCGCCCTTCAACACCGGTCAAGGCAAAAATTGGCAAGTACACCACCATAATAATCAGCTCGCCAAACATTGTCGCTTGGCGTACTTCTTTAGATGCCTCTTTTACCACATGAAATCGCTCTTCAAGACTAAGCAAACGGCCCAGACGATGTTGCTCTGTAGCCAAGCGTCGCATGCAATTTTCAACAATAATGACTGAACCATCAACAATAAGCCCAAAATCTAGAGCACCAAGACTCATAAGGTTTGCACTGACCTTCGAGCTAACCATGCCAGTAATTGTAAAGAGCATTGAGAACGGAATTATGAGAGCCGTAATGAGGGCCGCGCGAATATTCCCCAAGAAAATAAATAGAACTATAATAACAAGCACCGCTCCTTCAAAAAGATTTGTCCTCACGGTATTAATTGTTTTATCCACCAATGTAGTTCGGTCATAGACGGTTTTGGCCACCATACCATCAGGCAGCGACGTATTAATCTGCTTCATTCTTTGGCTGACACGCTGAGACACCACCCGGCTATTTTCGCCTTTGAGCATAAACACAGTGCCAAGCACTACTTCACGTCCGTTCTCAGTGGCCGCTCCGGTTCTAAGTTCTTGTCCCAATGAAACTTCAGCAATATCCCGTACAAAAATTGGCTTACCTTCTCGTGTGCTTATAACCAAGCCTTCAATATCTTCTAGGGTAGTTACCTGCCCAGGTGCTCGCACCAAATATTGCTCTCCGTTTTTTTCTATATATCCGGCCCCAACATTTGAGCTGTTGGCGCTTATAACAGAGACTAGGTCTTGCATGGTAAGTCCAAGCCCAAGCAAACGATCGGGACGGGGCGTGACATGAAATTGTTTTTCAAAACCACCAATTGAGTTGACTTCTATTACTCCTGGCACTGTTCTCAGTTGGGGCTTCACTATCCAGTCTTGGGCAGTTCGCAAATCGGTCGGACTATGCTGCCCATCCGGCGTGTTTTCGACGGTATACATAAAAATTTCGCCAAGGCCGGTAGTAATTGGGCCTAAGGTTGGCGAAAGTCCAGCCGGCAATTTTTCTCGTACTTCTTGAAGACGCTCTGAAATAAGTTGCCGCGCAAAATAAATATCAGTGCCGTCATGAAACACGATGGTAATTTGCGAAAGTCCATATCTTGAAAGCGAGCGGGTGTAGTCTAGGGAGGGAAGTCCGGACAAAGCCGTCTCTAGTGGAAAAGTTATGCGGGTTTCAACCTCTAATGGGGTGTAACCAGCCGCTTCGGTGTTAACCTGTACTTGCACATTTGTGATGTCGGGAACCGCATCAATGGGCAAGTTATTATACTGTACTGCTCCAAACATGCCCATCAGCACAGTCAGAAGCAGTATCAGGTATCGATGCGCAATGGAAAAACTTAAGATTGCATTGAACATAAAAATTTCTCAATTATTAATGATCGTGGCTAGCCCCGGCCTTTTCAATGTCAGCTTTGATAATGAAACTATTTTTGCTTACGTACTTATCGCCTGACTCTAGACCCGATAGTATCTCTACATAATGAGCATCACGGCGCCCAAGTTCGACTGGCATGGCCTGAAAGGAATGGCCATCAGTTATATACACAACATTCCAATCCCTGAATGTTTGAATTGCTTCACGCCGCACAGCCAAAGGTACTTTGGTTGCTGCACTCGCAAGGGTTCCGGTTACGAAGAGGCCGGGACGTAGCGCTCCCTGTGGATTCGGCAGCACTGCACGTACAAGTTTTGATTGGGTAACTTCATCAGTGAGTGGAGAAACATATACGACGGTTGCTTCTAGAGGTGTTCCACTACCAATATCAACTCGTATCCTCTGGCCCTTTGCAATTCGCTGATATTCATCGCGATATACCTGAAAATCAGCCCATATTTCAGTCAAATCGGCTACTACAAATATTTCGGAGTCGTCACGCACATACTCACCAAGAGTTGCGTGCCGAGCAATTACCTCGCCGGAAATTTGCGATCGCATTTCATAAGGTTGAAGCGATTGATTGCTTTCTATTACCGCTAACACTTCCCCTTTTTCAACCCTGTCACCAAGGCGCTTCTTAATTTCCCGAATGACCCCTGGAAATCTCGGAATCATATGAGCAACTCGATCTTCACTAGGTAGTAAACGCCCATAGACATCAACAAGGTCAGCAATGTCTTGAGGCCCTACTTTTTCGACACTAATCTGAGCCACTTTCAGGGCCTGCTCACTTAGTTCTGTGCGTCCCTCGTGTGAACTAAATTGCCAAGAATACTTTTGGCCATTCCACTCGGCGCTAATGCTGACATCAAAAGAGTGAGGCTCTTCAACTATTTTAGAGGAGGTCAAGTAATCGCCCTCTGCCTTAAATTCAAAAATTTCATGCGCTCTAGCAAAACGTTTAAGCTCTACGGCAACCTTTGCCTCAGACGGATTAATTGCCCTTCCGTCATCATACATAAACACTCTAAACTGCGGCGGCACACCATCTTCAAAAATTTTAAGCTCCAAAGAGAACTCTTTCTCTTTAAATAAGCGTCCGCCATT
>JBIKUD010000052.1:0-17730 GCA_044347745.1 Bdellovibrionota bacterium | reverse complement strand
CGCCCCCCCTGGTGCGTTGCAGGTTTCTAGTTGGGACGCACCAGTTTTATGTAGTAGCCCACAAGTTTTTTCGTCCTGCGACGAAACTTTCGCCCTTTTTTCTCGAATTATTTGTATATGGGCAGACCACGTCGTTATCTTATCTCGAAGTCTCTTTACGAAATCTGTTTTCGTACTCCTCACGGCTTACCCTTCGTAGCCACGGAATACATGCGCCTTATCATCTCAGGTATTGTCGCTCGCGTTCAACGCGACTCGAAGGTTTCTCTCTGCCACTTCCTCTTCATGGCTAACCACGCCCATATCCTCATCTTTTCCAAAGGCGCAGCTGAGTGTGCCCAATTCCATGGTGAGATAAAAAAACAGCTCTCCGATGCCCTTAAAGCTCTCCTCGGACGCCCTCACCTTAGCCTTTGGCCTGCTAACGGCTCGTCTCTCATCCCTATTACAACCCTCAACGACGCCATCTCTCGCGTAGCCTATATTTATGCAAACCCCGCCAGGGCAAATCTTGTTGACTCTATCGAGCGTTACCCAGGACTTAACTCCTGGAACTCCTTTAATGCAACTCAAAACTCTCTCTACGCTACCCACTCTCAGCCTTGTCCCTGGATCCGCTTTCCAGCCATCCCTAAACTGCCCTCTAGAGCACTCACTCCGACTCAAGACCTCGCTTTCTCTAAGACCTTGAAGCAACGCGCCTCACTCTCTCACCCCCTCACCCTACACCCAAATCTCTGGATGGAAGCCTTTGGCGTCTCCTCCCCCCAAGAAGTTGCTGCCACTAACCTCCGCATCAAAGAGAAATTACTTGAGTATGAGCTTGAGGCTCGCACAAAACGAAACAACAACCTCCTACGCCTCCTCGGCGCCTCTAAGCTTGCCACAGCAGCTATAGACCTGACTTACCGCTCCTTGGCTGACTCAAGAAAAATATACATCTGTGCCTCTGACCCAGAGGTCAGAAAACGGCTACTGGCTGATTACAAGCGCTTCTGTGAGCGCTGCTCTTATTGCTACGAACGTTGGAAAATGGGGGACTATTCGGTCGAATGGCCCCCAGGAGCGTATCTCCCGCCAATCCCTCAGAGGGTCAGTTGGTTAGTTGACTAGTTTGCTTCTCAGCTTTTTATGCCCCTATGGGCGCGGTGTATCTACTCCGCGCTTCCTATGCAAGGAAGGCTCCTCTGCGGTCTTCTTTTGCTAGCTGACACGCTAAAAATGGCCCGGCCATTACTAGGCACGACTCCTCACAGCACAACTCACTAACACTTTTCCCTCTCAATTCCTCGCTACCAGACTACAAATCTGTTCACTCACCCAACACTACCCCCTCGTGCCACGCACCAGGGGGGACGGGACAAACAAAAAGGGCCACGCCTTTTCAAGCGTAGCCCTTTGTCGAAGCACCAAAGTTTTTAGTGTGCTGCAGCAGACATGCTCATCGAACTCTTGCCGGTCGTACAAGAGCCACAAGCAGCGGCGGCCTTACGGTTTTCAGCCTCCTGTACTCGTTCTTTTGCGAGTTCTATAGCCACAACTTCTGGGAACTTTTTGCGTTTCTCTGACTCTTCAAGCACACGGTGGGTAGTGTTAAAGATGTTCATTACTTTGTCAGTTACCCACTGCTTATTCCATCCACCAGGAATGTATTCGCCACCGACTGATATTACTCCGCCGGAGTTCACCACGAAATCTGGGCAATACATCATTTTGCGCTCATTAATCGTTGTGTACAGCGATGAATCTAGAAGCTGATTGTTAGCAGCTCCGCAGATGATATCGCAACGTAAACGCTTGATAGTATCTGGATTTACGGTTTGGCCAATCGCACAAGGTGAGTAAATCTGGGCATCAACGTCGTAAATTGCATCGGTGCTTACAACATTCACTCCGTACTTTTCCTTTGCTTCCTTGCAAGCAGCTTCACTCGTATCGCACACCGTAATAGCGGCTCCTGCTTGCTTCAAAAGCTCAACAAGATACATACCGACGTGCCCAACACCCTGGACAGTCACGTGCTTACCTTTCAACTCCTTGGAACCATAGCGACGCTCGCACGCAGCTAATGTAGCCTGAAACACGCCACGAGCAGTCCATGGAGAAGGATCACCGCTACCGCCTTTATCAAGCGCATAACCAGCAGCGTATTTGGTGATTTCTCGCATAACCATCACATCGGCCACGGAAGTGCCCATGTCCTCAGCGGTAATGTAACGTCCATTCAAATTATTTAAACACTCACCAAACTTAAGAAAGAACTCTCGGCGACCAGCGCTCATTTTTGGGTCTGCAATAAGAACTGACTTTCCACCACCCAAATCAAGCCCTGCGATAGAGCTCTTGTAGGTCATTCCCTCAGAAAGGCGCATTACATCATCGATAGCTTGGCTCTCATTTTCATACATACGCATGCGGCAACCACCCAACGCTGGCCCTAATGCGGTGTTATGAATAGCAACAATTGCCTTCAAACCTACACGTGGATAATGGAAGAATGCGACCTGTTCATGACCACGTTTCTGAGCTTCTGCGAGTACCTTTACGTCCATAAGAAAGTTCACCAAAAGATTAACTAAATACACTAAACAAAAGGGTCTTAACTAAGCGCAGGCCGGCTTTAGTCTAATCAATAGGCTCGAGCGAAGATGAGCGCCAACGCTCCTCTCTTTTAGGCCATCTTAAGTTTTTAAGCAATCGGCCCCAAGCAGCGCAACCTATCGTAACTACTTATATTATTTACAGAGTTACGGCTTTGCAGGAGATTGATTTAGATTTGGCTTCACACTGTACTCAGGGCTGCCCGGTGGAAGGGCTGTGGTTTTGGTTCCGGCAAATGCGCTGGTCTTGCGCTCGCAGGCTGAAAGAGCCACTACCAAGGATAAAGCCACAATCAGAACGAGTAATTTTTGTAGTTTCATAGTTCACCAGAAGCCTAGACTCATGAGCTGGTTCGAAGCTAACAGCTTCATGCTCGAGCCGAAAGCCTTAAGAATAGACTAAAATGCCCTGGGAGGGACTTGAACCCACACACCCTAACGGACACATGACTCTGAATCATGCCTGTCTACCAATTCCAGCACCAGGGCGGATGCTGCCCAATCTATAGTCAGTTCCGCAACATAAGTCCACAGCCAGAAGGCCTTCTAGAAGCCATCCCATAATTCGTAAATTTGAGATGCCTTCTAGGCGCGCCAAGGATGGCGTGCTCGGCGACCAAGCTTGGCACTCTCATTAATGCCAGGGATGGCATGTATGAGATGAGTTCTAGACATCAAAGCGAATGCCCTGAGCAAGTGGCAATTCATTACCATAATTAATAGTATTGGTTTGCCGACGCATATAGGCCCGCCATGAGTCTGACCCCGACTCGCGCCCGCCTCCAGTTTCCTTTTCTCCACCAAAAGCGCCACCAATTTCAGCCCCAGAGGTACCTAGATTAACGTTCGCAATCCCGCAATCGCTACCTTCAGCACCCAAAAAACGCTCTGCACACTGTAGGTTACGGGTGAAAATGGCAGAACTAAGTCCTTGGCGAACGGAATTGTTCTGGGCAATCGCATCAGCCAAGTTCTCGACCGGGATAATATAGAGGATAGGAGCGAAGGTTTCTTCACTGACGATGGGCATAGACGAGTTGGCACGCACCAGGGTGGGTTCAACATAAAGTGAGGAAAGCTGCGAAGTTGCAAGTTTTGCTCCGCACAAGATTTGCCCGCCTTGCCGCTTGGCTTGCTCAATCGCTTCAAAGTAGCCACGCACCGCCTGCTGGTTAATGAGCGGGCCCATAAGTACGCCCGATTCAAGCGGATTTCCAATACGCACGGATGCATAGGCTTTTAACATGCGCTCAACAAACTGAGCCTCCACTGACTTGTGAATAAGCACCCTCCGGGTACTCGTGCAGCGCTGTCCCGCCGTACCAACCGCACCAAACAAGGTGGAACGGACCACAAGATCCATATCCGCGTCGTCAAGCACGATAATGGCGTTGTTGCCGCCAAGCTCTAAAAGCGACTTCCCAAGGCGTCTTCCAACAACTTCCGCCACCGATTTGCCCATGCGGCAAGAGCCCGTCGCAGAAACAAGCGGAATTCGCTCATCGGCAGCGATTTTTTTGCCCAGTTCTGGCCCATCACCCACTACCAAACCAAAAAGTCCCGGGTGTCCATGCGCCGCTGCAACCTCAGCACAAATTTTGTGCATGGCAATTGCAACTAGCGGCGTATGCTCCGATGGTTTCCAAAGCACCGAGTTGCCACACACCACCGCCAAAAGTGAGTTCCAGGCCCAAACCGCCGCCGGAAAATTAAAAGCAGTAATAACACCCACCACACCTAAGGGATGCCACTGTTCATACATGCGATGCTGGGGCCTCTCGGAATGCATGCTCAGGCCATATAACTGCCGCGACAGTCCAACCGCAAAGTCAGCTATATCAATCGCCTCCTGAATTTCGCCCTCTCCTTCAGCCAAAATTTTGCCGCTTTCTAGCGTGACCAAACGCCCTAGTTCTGCTTTTTTATTTCGCAAAGCCTCCGCAATGTCTCGAACCAACAAACCTCGCTTCGGAGCCGGCACCCTGCGCCACTTAATAAATGCCGCAGCTAAATCGGACATTACTTTCTCGTAAGCCGCTTCACTTGCCACTTTTACTTTTGCCAATTCTTTTTCATCAATTGGAGAAATTGAACTAAGCACTGAGCCGTTCAATTCACTAATTTCCTCCGCACCAAAGGCGCCGGAGTTCATCGCCATTAATTTCAAATTTTGTAATTTCGTATTCATAGTTTTGAAGTGTTTACGCTAGAAAATAATGCCACGTTCAGACAAACAGCCTGCAACTTTGCAAAGCAAATATAGCAACACCCTGCTTCACGGGCACAATGCCCAATTCAACGAGCTTTTAAGTAATGGCTTGGGGGAGAATGGATTAGGAAAATGGTTGCGGGGGCAGGATTTGAACCTACGACCTCCGGGTTATGAGCCCGACGAGCTACCTGGCTGCTCTACCCCGCGACAAGGGTCTTTCGACGTCGGGCGATACTAGCGAATACGCCGCAACGAGTCAAGGAAGCTGGGCGGGTAATTGAGCCAAGTCCGCGCTTTACAAGGAAATTACCGGGAAAAAGGCTCTCTTGCCGCGAGTTATCCTTCAGCGCTCTCAGACTTCTTTTTAAGCACGCGCTCACGCACAACTCGATACTCTTTGTCATTTAATTTGCGCAATTCGCCCGGTTTCAAAGTTCCCAATTTAAAAGGACCATACGAAACACGACGCAGCTTAATTACCGGATGCTTCAGTTTATCCATCATGCGACGCACTACCCGATTGCGCCCCTCTTTCACAAGCACCTCAAGCCACGTAGAGCCATCATCACCTTTCAGAATTTTTGCCTTTCCTTTAATCAGCCCATCTTCAAGGCGCACACCGGCTTCAATTTTCTGAACTAAACGATCGCTCACCGAGCCTTCAACCCGGACATGATACACTCGATCAAACCCATATCTCGGGTGCATCAGATGTTCTGCAAGCTCACCGTCGTTAGTTAGAATTATTAACCCAGTAGAATCCCAATCAAGACGGCCTACAGGAAAATATGACTGGTAATGTTTGGTAAGAAAGTCTGCAACCGTTGGTCTACCCTCCGGATCATGCAAGGTAGACACCACCCCTCTTGGCTTATGAAGAAGCAAAATGCCCTTTGGCGGAGGTTTAACAATACGACGCTTCACGCGCACAATATCTTTATCGGGATTTACCTTAACTCCAAGCTCGGTCACCGTGACATCATTGACCTGTATATCGCCCTCGCGGATCATTTGCTCCGCATGGCGCCGAGACGCAACCCCGCATTGGGATAAAAATTTCTGCAAGCGAATCTGTGTTGGACTTTCTTCGCTAGGCGCCTGCGGCAGTTTGTGTTTCGATCGATTCCGGCTCACTTGGCTGATTCTCCTCTACTCCCTCATCCACCGTCTCCCCCGGATCTCTCTCAAGTTCCTTCAAATCTCGCAGGGTCGGCAATTGGGACAAAGAGCTTAGCCCAAAAACCTTAAGAAAGTCATCTGTTGTGCCATAAAGAGCCGGCTGCCCTACGCTTTCCTGATGCCCCACTATACGAACTAACTTGCGCTCAAGAAGGGTTTTCAAAGTTGGAGTTACATCAACACCGCGGATCTTCTCAACATCGCTGCGTACGACAGGTTGGCGGTAAGCAATAACTGCTAAAGTTTCAAGTGCAGCAGCACTGAGTCGACGAGGCTTGCCAGCTCTTAGCTCACGAACAAAAGGAGCTAAAAATACCTTCGTTCTAATCTGATAACGGCCAGCAACTTCAACCAACTCAACCCCCGAATTGGTTTGCTCGTATCGAGTTTTAAGTCCAGCCAGGGCTTCTCTCACTTCTAAATCAGCAAGCTTTGAAATAGCAGCCAACGACTCTAAGGGCAAAGGATCACCATTGGCAAAAAGCAAAGCCTCCAAAAGCGCCACACGCTCATCTGGCTCAAGTGTATCAACCGCCTCTATCTCTTCAGAACCAACTCCATCCGACGCACTACTTTCAAGCACAGGACTTTGAGCTTCGTTTGCCTCTGCTGCAGGAGTTTCCGTCACCTGAACTTCATTAGCCGGAGCGGTTGTTACTTCTTCGCCAGTCATACTACTTCACTCCCTGCACAGACGCCTCACTAGCCGGCACTGCATCAAACTCAGACTCAAGCGGCCCTAAATTTTCAGAACTTGAGGCAAGGCCAATATATATTTCATCAAAACTTAAATCTTGCCGCACTTTAATTGCCTGCCGTTTGCAAAGCTCAAGCAAGGCAATAAAAGTGGATACAATAGCACCCACACTTCCCACATCAGGGACCAAACGCGTAAAAGCGACCCCCTTGGGCTCAGCCTTGAGCGTCTCAAGAATAGTCATCATGCGCTCAACAATAGTGACCGAATCAACCGAAATCGTAAGTAAATTTTGATTCCCGCCAGCACCGGCCAACACTTTTTGAAAGGCTTTTCCCAAAAGCATGGGATCATGGTCGGCCAAACGCACGTCTGGGTCTTCTACTTGGCTTAAACTTGGCGGCGGAGCAAACACATCAATGCCAAGCACCGGGGTTCGGCTTAAGTGCGAAGCTCCATCCCTATATATTTGAGCCTCCCGCAAGCGCCTCAGAAGCTCCTCATGCGGATCAACAAGATTACCCTCTTCATCTTCAATCAGCTCAACCGGCTCATTAAGCAAAATGCTGCTCTTAATAGACACAAGCGTTGCCGCTATAACTAAATATTCGCCGGCAACATCTAGGTCGAAACGCTGAAACTGCTCGATACAGCGCATATACTGGTCAGCAACTTCAGCTAGCGCCACCTTCTCTATTTCCAACTCGCGCTGTTTTACCAAATGTAAAAGCAGGTCTATCGGACCATTAAAAAGATCTAATTTAACTTCAAAAAAATGAGCCGCATCGACCAGATTATCAGCCAAGGGAACCTCTCAATAGCAGGTGAAAGATTGGTTTAAGTTACTTTAACGAGAGGCTTTTGTCCATCCCTGTCTACAGGCAGCCAAGAATACGGCTATCGCTTGAGAAACATTCAAAGAATCAATTTTGCCGGATTGCGGAATGTGCACAAGGTAATCAGCCTGCTCACGCACAAGCCGACCCAGACCCTCCCCCTCAGAGCCAAACACCAAGGCCACTCGCCCCGGAAATTCAAACTCAAAAAGCGACTGCGACCCAGCACCAACTTCAGCAGCGACTATCCAATAGTTGGCTTCTTTTAATTTTCTCAAAGCGTCAACCACATTGGCCACGGGCACCGAGGTCACAAGTTCTGAACCTCCAACACTCACTTTGCTTACAACAGGAGTAATCGCCACACCGCGGTTACGGGACCACACCACCGCATCAACTCCAAAACATTCGGCGGCTCTCAGCGCTGTCCCTAAATTTTGCGGATCCTGCATTTCGTCAAGCACCAGCACCACGCTGCGTTCTTTATCCATGTTCGCTTGAATCAGCGACTTAAGTTCAGGATGCTGGCGATCTTTTATGGCAGCAACCACGCCCTGGTGTGAGCCAGAATCCACAAGAGCACTCAAATACTCCATATCAACAATTTGATAGTGCACTCCGGCAGTTTGCATGGCCTCAAGCAACTCGGGGCTTGTTTGCTGTAGCCTATCAAGATCCATGCCGACATATAGTTCCCGCACAATTTCGCGCTTAGAACAAAGCACCTCGCGCACGCAATTTCGCCCCATGATCAAAGTACCCGGGCGCTGGCCCACTTGTGGACGCTCCGACGCTGGCTTAGCACCCTTATCCGACGCCCGGTGACCACGACGAGGACTCGATTGCCCGCGCTGCGTATATTCCTTTCGGCCTCGCTGAGAGGATCTCGACATACCTGACCTTACAAAAAATACAATTAAGATTTTGAATTATTTTGGAACCAACACGACATTTTGGTACTGGCCCAAGTATCCCCCAACGGCTACACTTTTCAAGCACAACCGACGCGCACCTCCTTTTGAGGTCGCGCCGGCATCTTAACCCTAAAGGTTGTGCCATTTATAGAGATTTTAAAAATTGTCAGTGGCTATGAAATCTGTAAAGGTTGGTGATTTGGAACAGACCCACGCCATCATTCAATGTCCTCAGTGTCAGACAAAGTTTGCTGTAGATAGAACAAGCATCCAGCACCTTGAATCGCCGCGCTTCCATTGCTCGCGCTGCGATTCAGTATTCGCATTTGACACCAGACCAGCAACTCCCCGTCACTCTATTGCCGAGCCTGCTGAACCTATTGCAACTGGCAAATCAAAACTAAACCCCGAATTTCAATCGCAGCCAGAAGTCAGCGCATCACAGACCGACCAGGCCCAAGAAGAAGAATCTTTCCAAGACTCTTTGCCCACCAATATGGGTAAAGACTGGGAACTACCCCGCTCACTCGCCATTTCGAGCTCCCAAAGTCCCGCTGCGCCGCAGCTTAATAATCTATCCTCTGCAACCCAAATGGGTTTTAACTTTGGCGAAACAAGCGTTGGCAACGCAGCAATTCAAAGCCAACCACGCTACGAAGACCCAGACCTAAAACGTTTCGAAGCCACAGCGTTTCCATTTGACGCAATACCAGCACCAAAAGCGGGCTTATCTCGCTGGACAAGTTTTGCGTATTTGGCAGCACCACTTTTGTTTTTTGTAAGTGGCGTCTTAGGAATGAGCGCCTACTTAAATCAAAACGCCGAGCGCGGAGAGGACATGATTCTTTCGCTCTCCCCCTCTTTGCCGCAAGTGCCTCCAGCCGAAGTGAGCATAGAGCAAACTGGATTTCGCCGAGCAGTGCTCGATTCAGGAGAAGTAGTTTACCTTGTATCAGGAACTCTCGTTAATTCCTCAGATAAAACATTCAAGGAAATTCAGCTCGAGGGTCTTGGATTCGATGCACGCGGCAGCCTTATTTCTCGTACCAAAGTAGATGCCGCCGCCACTCTCGCCAAAACGCGAGTGCGTTCGCTTTCTCCATCAATGATTCAAGAATTGCAATCAGGGCGAGTAAAGAGCAAACAAGAAATTAAGCCAGGCCAAAGTCAGGAGTTCACCTTTGCTTTACTAGACGGCAAGCCAGAGCTCGCAAAATTTTTCTCGGCTAGGGTGTATTCCGTTTCGGTGCAGCAGTAAAAGTTGCTACGGCAAAAGTTGCTACGGCGGACAGCTACTCGGGTTTTTTCTCCGACCCTGCACCCGCATCTGATTTAGGCGTCACATCAATTTCGTTTGCATCTTTATATGAGCGCTTAAAGTTACTAATAGCTTTACCTAAACCACTTCCCAGCTCGGGCAAACGGCGCGTGCCAAATAAAAGCACCACTACCACTGCGCAGATAAACATTTCCATCGGTCCAAGCCCAAACATAGGAATCGCCTTATCTATAAACTAAATTTAGCCAGGAGCTTAATCTTTTGATTATGATAGTCCAAGGGTATAACTGGTGCAACCAAGGCAAACAAACGCATGCAGGCGGAATTACAGCTAGAAAACCAAAAAGGCAGTCCATTCATATACAAAGGAGCTGCCTGTTCGCTTGTGGTGCATCTATTGCTGTTTGCGCTCTTTACCCTCCCCAGCATTTCAATCAGCCCCGAGACTCCCATTTTTTTAGTCAGCATTGAACCACCGGCAATATCTGAACGTCCGCCGCCCACAAGGCAAATTGTATCCGAGCCGGACTCTATGGAGACCTCCCAACCAGTAAGCTCTTCGCTTCTCAGCGAAAAATCTCGCCGCGCTGAGAAAGAAACAATACAACGAGGAGACGACCCCCAAGCTGGCGCGGCAGTTGCTCAGAAATCATTAATTGCTAAGCAGGAAACCCAAATTCAAAAGCAATCGGCGCAAAAAAAAACCTCTAATCAGAGACACAGCACAGCCCTAAAACAGAAAGAAAATCAGACCGCGCCACCAAAACTTTCTCAGCTCGCTTTAGATTCGCAGACACTTCAAAAAAGTTTTGCTGTACCGCAAAGTGAAAAGCAGCCCCTACGTGAGGAGGTGTCGCCACAAGAAACACGCCCCTTTTCAAGGCCCAGCGGTAGCGGAGCAGCCTTCCTTGGACGCACTGGGGTTAGTGATTTTATTCCCTCGCTTCCTGATGGCGACCTGACTTTACTGAATACCAAAGCCGATCAATATGCGGTGTTTGTACGCCGAGTGGCCACTCAAGTTTTTGGCTTACTACGCAGCAGTGGCTGGGAAACACTTCGCGCCAGTGACATTCAAAAAATTTCGAAAGAAACGCTTTTGCGCGCAGTCTTAAGCCCCGATGGTAAATTATTGCGGGTCGAATTGCTTGAGTCTTCAGGAAATTCCCGTTTTGACGACACCGTAATTGCCGCAGCTAAACAGGGAGCAAAAGATCCAAACCCTCCTCCGGGCGCCAGGGCCGACGACGGCACAATTAGGTTTCTATTCAAATCGAGAACCTGGGTGCGCTATGCGGCAGCATCACGAAACGGGGCGCCCATCGAGCGCCGGTGGCTACTTTTGGGAACAGGACTAGAGTAGCAAAGTAGCAAATTGCCAAAGCGCCAGAACCCATATAGCAGTTGTCAGAAATATTGATATAAAAAGTCTGGGTGGTTGGTTAAAATGCTTTGACTACTTTCTTGAAAAGCCTTCGGCTTTACTAATTTTACACAATGACAACTGCTATGTGCCTCCACCCCACCCTCGTTTCACTCAGGAACCCCTTAAAGGGGCCCTGATAGCAATTTTCACTGGTACGTCTCAACCATTTTGCCATGTACTAGATATAGCGTATACCGGTACTCTGAGAACTGTAGAAAGCAGCAAATTCAATAAGTTATGAGGCAACTTGCAAATAGCCCTTGGTGTGGCGGATTTAAGCCAACATGCTGGGGTGTCCGCAAATCAAAACGGTACTACTACTTAATTTTCGAAGTCACTCCCGCAGCCGCCGTGCCCGATGGGAACGGATTTACTCCGCCCACCACGCTGGTGCTGTTGCCGGAATTAATTAAACCACCCATTTTACCTGGGTCAGCTGACTCTCCAGCGTGAATTCCCCCACCGCGAAGTTGATCAACAACCCGCGACTGTCCAGATTGGCCGCCAGCAAGTACTCCACCCGTTGCCATCTCTCCAGCAGCAGTCCAGTTGTAAGCGAGTGTGTCCGCCACTCCCCAATGGTGGTATGCGCCAGCAGTTCTAGCTTCGCCATAATTTTTATCGAGGCTGCTCTGAGTTGCTGCTGCACTCGACCAGTAACCACCATTGTCTTTATCAGCCGTGTAATTAGCGGCCCCTCGTGCATCAGTTCCCTTCGTATTTAATAATCCGTCCATGGCCATGGCATTCATGCTGCCAGTTGGTTTGGGGCCAGGATTAAAGTTACCAGCAAAAGTGCCGTACACACCCGCTGCCATACCTGTTATCTGGCTGGAGTAGGCATTCATTGCTTCCCAGCGGCCCATGTTGGCATCAAAGTCTGCGTACTCACCAATTTTCCCCGATGCCGAGTTATAGCCGCGAGCCTGAGCCCCATGACCGAAAGAAGCCACTCCCATTCCAGAGCGAACCGCAGCACTTGCTGCTAAATTACTATTTAGATCGCTCGCTCGTTTTGCCTCACCCGCCGCGACTGCAAAGTTGTTTCCTTCATTAAACTTGCTAATACCGCCGGAATTATCACCAAGTGCGTTCATTAATTTCTGGCCGAACATTCCCACCGAACCTTGGACTTCACCGGTGTTTCCGCCTCCGCCACCTCCTGCAACCACATTTCCGCCGCCGCCGCTACCGCCGCCAACTGGAGGTGTTCCCGCTGTAGGCATGCCAGGTCTGTCCGTATTAAATCCTTGAGGAGCTGCAGGCTGCGGAGCTCCAGCTTCGCCAGAAGCCAAAGCACGTGGCCCAGGGGGAGAGGCTGCCCCGCCGCCGCCAGGTCCAGCTCCAGTAATTGCCGGATTGGCGCCGCCACCATTAGGGTCTCCGCCACGACCTGCGCCGCGACCTGCACCTTGCGCAGCAAGCATTTCTTGATGCCGCTCCTCTTCTCGCTGTGCTTTCGCAGCAGCCGAACGAGCGTTTGCATTTCCACTAGCCTGGCGGTCTAAACCGCCTGCGCCAGCCTGCGTCAAATTCGACATTGCTGTCGCCTGCTGCCTGGAGTATCCAAGGTTATTGTCATAATTACCTTGATTTTGCATCGCTGTTCCCAGCGCGGAAGACGCCATTTCCTCGGCCATTCCCTTATTGCCGTAATCAATAGCTTTTGCACCCAGACCACTAGCACGTAGTTGTTTTAAATACGCCGCCTGACCCACCGATCCCGAGTTGGCCTGCATCTGTGTAATCATGTCAGATTGATGCGCGGTTCCGGCTGTTTTACCAATTTCTTGCGCAGCTCCGCCGATGGCCGAGTTTACCATGCTGGCAGCCCCTGCTCGAGCACCGAGCACAAGTTGGCCCGTGATAGTCGGCACCGCAAAATAAAGCGCTGCCATGATGTAGATGTAATACGAATTTTGCAGATCAAGATCTAGGTTAGAGCCAAGCACGAGGGCGCGGTCGAAAATGCGAAGTGCATTATCCCAGCTAGGAACGGAAGCAGCAGCCTCTACCACTGAGGGTATTTGGCAGTTAGCTAAATTATTTTCGTTATTACCGCACATCACCCTGACCGTACCCCAGGTCTGCATTTCAAGAATATATTTATTGGCGGCACTGGCGTTAGAGCTGTTGCCTAGCATGGCCCAGAGGCTGCGCTCCATCATCATGACTAAGGCAAAACCCACGTCCCAAAGTTTTACCCAGGCCCAAAAAGACATCCAGGTAAACATGGTCTTATGCATACCAGGCATCACCACCATAATGGCTGCAAACGGATACGCAATTGCAAGGAAATAGAGCAATACGCCTTGTAGGTAAGGAATCAACATCGCCCAGGTATACACCTCGGCATATTTGGCCTTGGTGCCTACCCCGCGCTGATACCCCTTGGCAATACTTTCAGCCTGAGTTGAACTAGCAAAACGCTGATCCACAAGAGCTGGTGCAATTGAAAGTTCGTTTCTAAAGAGATGCAGCAAGATAAGATCAATAACAAATCGGCGCTGAATTAATTGAATTTGTGCTGGCAATGCCCACCAGTTTGGATCTACATGCCAACCATAAATGAGGGAGAAAACGACATTATCTGGTGAAATTCCGCCCGGCGCGGCCTTCGTCATCTGGAAGAATATATGCCCTGCCTCCCAACGGAACGCCTGCACCATTAACCAAAGATATTGATCGCAGGTAATTCTATCCTGAACACCCCAAAGGTTTATAAATCCACTACTTAAAAAAACGTGGAAGTTTCTAAAGGCTCCTGGGTTCGAATCTGACAAAATCTTTTTCAAACTGCGCGGCGAAGGAACCGTTTGAGAGTTTAATGACTGGGTGAGAAGATTATAGTTCTCAAACACTGATGGGTTTGGCCCCAAATTTAGAGCTCGCGTTGAGGAAGCCTGAATAAACCGCGGTTGACTAATGGTTTTCTTAACTTGGTCGCCACATTCAGAGGCCAAGAATGTAACAAAAGCATCGCGCATATCGGGGCTTTTTAAACGCGCGTTTGTTATATTCTCCAAGATATCCCACTTCATATTTGAAAGCAGATACCATTTATTTTCACCACCAGTTAAGGACTGATTACCCTGCAAATTTTGGCCGGAAGTATTAATTGCCTGGTTATAAATACCAGTCCAACCCACCATGCCTTGCACCACATCGCTCACAATTTCATCAAACCACAGGAATAGTGCGGGGACATCTACAGTACCACTAGGCGGTCTATCGCTATAAATACTAATACCTGAAGAAGGATTTGCATTCACAAGACCAGACTCAGCTAATTTCCAGACTTCGCGCTGGTTCTGTGGCCTATCAGCAACCCTCCACTCCATGCCATGCACGGGATTAGGATTATCTAAAAGCCAGTCGTATATGCCAGGCCCAATAAAAAACCACATATACATTTTTGGGGGTGCGCCGAGAGCCAAAGAAACAAGCCCACCGATGGCCGACAAAATGTAAAGCAGCGGAGCCCAAAGTCCTAATCCCTGATACAAAATTTGATTTACTAAATTTGCCTGCACCCACATGCCTTGGGTACCGAATGCTGCGGCTACTGCCGTCATCGCACTACCAGGGCAAATGCCATTCTGATTGGCCATTCCAGCAACAGGAGCGCACGAGCAGTACCACGTGCTTGGAACTGACGGATCATAGGCCGGGCAGGCCGTGTTCAAAATTGTCTGTGCTAACTCTAATAATAACATTACTGCTCTACGCCCCTAATTAGCCATGGGATTATTAGCCGACATATATTGGCTTTCGCCTTTTTCATCGCTAAACATATCGGCCAAAGTTCCAGAAGATCTACCAAGTTCGGCAGCTCTCGCCTGCATGGCCGCAGCAATAAAATCTTTAAGCTCATTCTTATTATTAAAATAAGCTGCTTCTAGTCCCTCACCATCATTGGCCCCAGCTGTGGTGTAAATTAGATCTAACGCAAGACTACTCGATTGATGCCCAGAGCGAGCAAACGCACCGCCTGTAAATTCTGAAAATACATTTCGCATTACCCTTAAACGATTAAGGAACTGCCCAAGTGCAATTCGATAAGACATAAAAGAGAGCATTCGCCGCCAAAGTTTCATTTTAGAGGAGGTGAAACCAGAAGAAGTGAAGTTTGAAGATACCACAAGTTGATCGAAGTTGCCTTTTTGACTTGGGCCTGTAAGAAACTCCTCACATTCCAAATCTCGCCCAGCTCCTGACTCTGGATCCTGCCCAGAGGTCTGCCCAGCACTAGTTGCTTCTTGCGTCTTTAAAAATTCCGCAAGCAAAACATCGCCTAGGGCGCCATGGAACTGAAAACCACCGGCCAACCCTAAATCAACCATTTCCGAGTGGGTTGGATAATTTGCGCTTGGACTTCTACCAACTGATGCCCAAAAGTCAGCTTGAGCAGCAAACGGAATAAGAAACCAACCAAAATTTATAAACTGAAACTGGAATGGGTTATGCGTAGAGAAATTAATGTTTCTCTTTTGGTCGATGTAATTGCAATACTTGTACATAACCGAATTAAGCGTATTCCATACTCTCTTGTATTGGTCGCGAAACTGGGCCTGGGGAGTTTTTAAGGGATCTGGGTTACGCCAGCGATCAACGGAAATAGTCTGATCTCCAGTTGGAGATATGGTTTCTGTATAGATCACATCGCCAATTAAATCGCGAGCATCGTCTCTAAGTATCATATATTCAGAGGCTGGCACTGCTCCCGGTGGATTTTTAATTAGTGGTGCAAAAATTTCATCTAAAAGCTTATGCTGGTTTTGGCCTACACCAGGCGCGGGGGGATTTGACCCAATAGGAGCTGGAGGCATCCAATCTGGAGAATTACCAAGTACCGCACCATTCGGATTAGCCGTAGCAAATGGATTTCCTAGGGAGTTAAATCTGTCTCCAGCACAATTTGCAATTGCCATAGCGGCATTACCGTTAGCGCCGCCTGAACTAGAAAGCTGATCTGACACACAACCAGAAAATTTCTCTTTTAAAGCTTTGCCGGCAATTTCGTCTTGATCAATTTGCGCGTTTATTTGTTGCAAAGTCATGGCAGTAGCAGCCACGCTGCCATCGGCTGTTTCTCTACTTTGCGCCAAACCAGCGGCAGCTCCAGAATCTAGGTAATAAAATGTAGTCCAAACCGAGTTTACAGGGCTAGCCAGCCACGTCATAAGCTGATTCGAAATAGCCGGGGCCATCATCAGGTCGGAACGCATACCATTAGCTGGGGGATTAAAAAACTTACGTTGTTTACTGCCGCCCGCCCAGTTGCCTGTTTCGTTTGCCGAGGCCACACCGCAATTTGGTATCACGTTGCCTGCAGAATTTTTACAATGCATGTTGGGGTCAAGGAACCTTAAAGCTGCTTGATCGAGCTGCATTTTATCAGACAAAGATTCTTGGCCAATTGGGCCCGTAAGCGGATTATTGTATTCTGCTATTCTAGCCTCGCGCTCTCTATCAGCAAAAGTAGCTGGAGCGGCGAGTGCGGTGGCACTATATCCAACCATCCAAACTGCTGCGAACAAAATAAATTTATTCATTTGGCTTTCCCCGCATTGCTGCAAGCAATTCCTCTAGGTAAATCGCTGAGCGTGGCCCTGTCTCCACAGCCATTTGGCCAGTGCTGCCAGCAATAAACAATGTAGTAGGAGTAACTTTTAAATCAAACTGTCTCGCAAAGCTGGATCCGCTTTGGATAGAAAAACTTGCCCCTGTCTTTTTGCGAAATACTTCAACATCAACCGGATTCGGCGCTTCTAAGGTCATAGCGGTAAAACTTACTCCGCCAATTAAACTTGCTTTTCTGAAGAACTGCTCAACTTGAGGAGCCATGGCCAACGAACGCGCATCGTTTGGTCTAAAGAAGTAATAAATTTGGACAAGACCTTTAGGGTCTACGGGCACTTTGCCATTAAATTTCTGCCTTAGGGCGGCACGCATCTCAGCTTCTGTTTGCGGCGCAGCTTGCTGAGCCTGTTCGCCTCCCATGCCACTTCCTTGGGCCGCAGCAGCAGAAGCCTTACCACTCTCCATTTCTTCCACTTCTTCAGCTTTTTTGAGAAACGCTCTCGTAGCTGGATCAAGAGAGGCAATGCGGCTTTCTTCCGCTTTTAAAGCTCCACTCTCACGCAAGTCTTCTTCAAGAAACTTTTGCTGTTCGTTAAATTGCGGCGCACTTTGCCAGCCGTCTTTTGGAAGCACTCCTTCTCGCTCAAGCGCTTTGCCGGTTAACCCCATAATGGTAGCCGAGCGACTGCCCATTTCTCTTACTCGGCGTGCGTACCGGCGTGCATACTGCCAGGCAAGTTTTTCATCGCCAATTTCTAAAGCAGCCATCATGCCCTTGTAAGATGGCGGGGCTTTATCTTCAGCTAAGAGCTGATCGTCTTCACCAGGGGCTCCAAAAGCTTCAACAATACCCTCAGGGCTAGTCAAATCTTTGGGTTTAGAATCGGCTTCGCTTTTATGCAAAGCGGCCAACACGGCTTTTTCTTGCTCTTGGTCTTCAACAGGCTGCAAAGCCGGAAAATATTGTAGTTCAGGCTTTACGCGCACTTCAGCGGCTGGGGCGA
>JBIKUD010000051.1:0-17785 GCA_044347745.1 Bdellovibrionota bacterium | reverse complement strand
CTACCGCCCAGTTTCCTGAGTTTGCCCACCTGGCTGAATTGTTGGCTCATTAAGCTGAGCATTGCCGCTGGCTAGATCAATAATTCTTCGGTAGTCAGCAGCATTTAATGCTTCGCTATTTGCTAGGGCATCCAAGCGCGAGTAAAACGCCGAACGAGGTTCACCCTTAGTGCCAAACATGTCGTCGTACAAAGCCACTAATTGCAAATGCGAATCAGCACGGAAGGCTGCTTCAAATGTCTGCTTAAGACTTTGGGCAGCTAAGGCTTTCTGCTCTGGCGTTGCATCTTTATTTTCAAGCATTACAAATGCGTCGTCTACGGCCAGCGAAGAGTCAGTTGCTTGAGCGCCGTACAGCTCATGGCTGACACTATTAAACCAGCCCAAGAACTCATCTTCGTTAGCAAAGTTCTTGCTCAACTCATCTTTTTTGCTGGCGATATATGACAACATGCCTTCGCCTGTCTTTTCTTTATAGATTTGAGCAAGCTGAAGTTTGTACTGGGGATCTAAGCCTTCAGTAAGCACTTTGGCTTTTAATGGCTCCTTTACAATATTGTCACTAATTGTCCATAAGTCCTTACCCGCGAGTAAGGCGGAAGTGCGCACAAGCTCGGCGTAGCTTAGTTTTTCATTTACAAAGAGCTCTTCTATTTGGGCAGCTAAAGCCACATAAGAAGAGTCCTTACGCAGTGCAGCTCGGCCATTTTCGGCGTAGTTATACATCGATTCAACAAATGCTGCTTGTTCTGCTGAAAGATTCCGCAGTGGGCTATTTTCGCTACCAATACTTACACTCTTAGGATTAAGAGCAATGTAAAGACGGTCGATGCTGTCGCCACGTAAGCCTTCAAGTTTCAAAAGCTCCCGGGCAGCGGCTCCGGGTTCGAGGCGATTTACAAGCGTTTCATCTGTTTCAGATTTTTTAACAAGACCTGCTTCGTATATGTCGGTCTTTAAATTACGAGCAAAAATTCTGGCATACTCAGCAACTTGAGACGGGTGCGCAATACTTGCGGCCAGCTTCGTTGCGTCAACGGTCTCAGATTGCAAAAGCTCATGCGCACTTGCGGTTTGCGACATAAAAGCAAGGCGAACAAGTGTCTTTTGTTGTGCCTCTACCGTTGTTGCCTTTTTAGCTGCTTCTTCAGGTCCTTTTCCAGATTCTAAGGAGCTTACAAAGTTTTGAATGGTGGAAGGGGCAATACCCTCAATTTTTGCCTCTTGTACTGCGACTACGTTCCAGTCGAGTTTTCCGGCCTTGGCCATACGCTCAAGGGTAGGGACAAGCGGCGGGTTAAAGAGGGCATCGTATGCCTTTTGCAGCATAGGATGTGCGAGAACGAGCTCATTTACTCGAGCTGGGTCAATTTTATCTTTATAAAGCTCGGCTTCTAGATCGATAGCCTCTGGAAGATGCACGAACAGCAGGAGCTTCTCTTTTTCAGCAGCGGGAAGATTGCTGCCCATTAAATGCGCCTCAAGTGTAACGCCGTGTCTTTCTTGAAGCTGCTTATCAACTTGCTCTAAGCGATCTCTTAAATCTTGATTGGTGTCGTAGCCTTTAGCGACTACCGCTAAATGTGCAACATCTTTGAACACGAGGTCAGCTTGCTCACTCGCATAGAAGCCATCGGTGTAAATTTGCAAAGCTCTTACTTTGCTGTCGCCTTCAAGCTTAGCTTCCATTCCAGCTTTCAGCGGAGTACCCACATACATTTCGTCATGTGCCAAGAAAAGAGTCGAACGTTCCTCTGCACTTAGATACTCTCGGCGACCAAGTTCGGAACCATGCTCAAGTAAATGCACCAAGTAAGCCCCTTTCTCGGGAGTTACGGTAGTGGCTTCCAAAATGCCATGTAATTGCTGGCTAATTTGTGTAACTTCAGAGCCGTAGTAAACAGAAGCTGCAAGCACTCGGTGGCTCGGGTCAATTTTGTTTACATCAGCAACAAAATTGGTTGGCTGGAACCCACGCTTGTCTCGGCCGTTATTAAGAGCGGCGAGGAGTTCTTTCCGGAGCTGACTCTCGGATGACAAAGAGGTGTCATTTATTATGTCGTTTGCGAGTGTAGTATCGAACGCCTTCCGCATGTTGCGGAGCTCTTTCGCTGCTGCTTCATTGAGTCCCGTCGGATTGGCGTTGACATCTTTACTCAACTCTACGATTTGAGCAGATAAACGCTCAAGCGCACTGGGATCTGCTTTGCCAAATTTTTTGAGATATTCAATTTTAATCAAATCAAGCTGTGCATTGGTGTAGCTTGACTCACCCACACTGCCTTCCTTGGGTATCCAAGCCAAGGCATTTTTTAAGCGCTGCTCCTCGGTACCGGTTCCTTTCATGGCACCGTATAGTTGACCAGCAATTCTCTCGGCGCTAAAGCCAGTCAGCATATTCATTAGGTGAGTACGCTCTGTTCTGTACTCTTCGCGCTTCCCCGTCAAAGCATTGCCTACTGACTCAAACTTCTCAAGTTTGACAGCGTATTCACGAATGGTCGGAAGCTTATTAGCCTTGGCATATTGATCGGCCATAAACTCAAGTTTGGCCGCTTCTTCGGGAGTAAGGCTGGCGGCAAAACGAGTAAAGTTTGCTTTGGCAGTCTCTTTTTCAGCGTCAGTCTTATCTTGCTCGTATGCTTTAATATATTCGCTGGCGAGCTTGTAAAAATCGACAGCGCCCCGGCGCTCACCAAGAGCGTTATACTCTTTGGCGATAGCCATAAGGCCATGCTCGGTGCTGCTGTTAACGAGCTCAGCAAGTTTTTGTTGTTTTTCACTCTGCGATAATTTTGGATCTACAATAACACTCGCAATTCCCTCTGCTGCTGCCTTGGGATCCGTGCCGTTCAGTGCGGCTCCGACAAGCGTACGAGAGAAGCTTGCAAGATTCCCCTGAGTGTACGCCAAACAAAGGGCGTCATATTGAGGTTTGGCCTGATCGTAGCGCACTCTTTCTTCTGGAGAGAGCGTCATGGCCACAGCAGGATTTGCGCGGGCCATTTCACGAATTTGCAAGAATAAATCAGAGTCCTGTTTGTTAAGGCCTGGAACCTGATTGTTTTCTAATTTCCAAAGAACATTATCGACATAGTGCTTTGAGAAAACCAAAGCTTCATGCGGAGCCAGTGAGCCTAAAGTAGCTCTAATTTCAGTTCGGCTTATTGGAAGAACTTCAGCGCCATTTCGAGTTTGTTCCGAGTGGAGGTAGGCATCTAAAGCCATTTTTTCAATTTGCGCTGCGCGGTGGCTGTCTATTTGCATCTGTCCCGGAGATGCAGCGCTTGAGCCGAAAGGATTGGCTCCGGTTGGAAGGCTGGCGAGGTCTCCTCGCATTTTGTCAGATTGCTGAGCCAACCCAAACGGATTGTGGCCAGTATCAGGATGTGGACCTTGGCCATTTTGCTTACGCACATGCTCAAGTGCTTCGGTAAATTTATCAAGCTGTCCAGTGTTGCCTACTTGCTGCCGTAGCTGGTCAATGTCTTTGGTCGTAAGTCCAAGCCCAACGTCCCTCATCCGAGCCAGCTCATCGCGGGGGATTAGCTGGACAACCTGGGCGGTAGGTTCTCTTAATTTTGCAAGCGTTTGGGCTTCGATGCTTTGCTGAGCGCCTTCAGGTCCTTGAGGAACAAACATTGGCATAAAAAATTCTCAAAGTTTCCGCTATCTGAGCGAACTGCCCACAGATAGTGCGTACAAAAATAAAAACTATTGGGCTACAGGTTGTGCCAAAAGAGCGAGCGGTTGCCAGCACCCAGTGAGGGGGCAGGGCAGCTAGACCTTAAGACAATACCAGACCTAATAAAGTTATGCGCGTTTTGCTGGAGCTAGTTGCATAATGGAGTCGCCAAAGCGCAGAACGAGGCAGGGCGTAAAGTGTAGTAATATTAATGGGTTAGGGGCGGGGCTGGAGGGGGTGCTCGGAATCTGTTGAGACCACAAACACTTTAAGTTTTTGTATTTCGATTAACGCAATATTTTCAGCTCGGTTTCTCACTATGTCAAAAAGCCTTACCTCCGGCTGATCCAGCGAGCCATAGGCTATCCGGCCACTAAGCGCTCGACCATTGCGTAGTTCGATCTCAACGTTGGAGGAGTGCTTGTAAGCATGAGCAAGCCCATCTCGTACTGGTTCGGTGTCGCCCCATTCTCGAGGACGAAACTCAAAGGTGAGCGATGCCGTCGTCCCATCATTTTGTTGCAAGAGTTTCAGGGCATCCTTCGCCGCTTGGGACACTGGTCTTGGTGCCTGATAAGACAGAACGAGCAGCGTTTCTTTGGCTTGTTTATAGGCCTCTGAATCTGGAGCTTCATTTTCAAGTGCATCAAGAGCCGATTCGAATTTTACAAATCCTTTTTCAACACGATCATAGATGTACAAAATTTTTGCTGCATTTCTTAAAATATGAGTGGGGAGATCTTTTGAAAGACACCTAATTGCCTTCGCTGCGCCCAGACGAACCTGGGGGTCCTGATCCAATACTTCCTTCGTAAGTTTGACCAGCATAAGCTTATGCTCATCGTCGAGATTGGGGGCCTTTCGGTCCAACTTATTACGCTCAGGGATGCGCGCTGCTTTGTCGTGATCCTCACGTTTGTCTCGATTCAAAGCTTCGGTATTTGGAGCTGTTAACGTCTGAGCCCAAGCCAATTCGCGCCGAGTGGGTTTGGAACCCAAGATATCTTGAGCCCTTAAGGCCATATAATTTAAGGGATTCCCGTTGCCGAAGTGCTCAAGTGTTTGTTTTGCATGATGGGCCCGTTCCGGATGCTCAAGGTGAAGCGCGGCAAGCTGTAAACGTGTTTCATCTACAGAGAGAGGATCGCCTGAATTTCTGTTTAGCTGTGAGTTGGATGCTGCTTGGAGTAGCCTTTGGGCCTGCTGAAGGTGGAGGTGATGTTTAGCTCGTATCTCCTCTGCGAGTGAGTGATAATAAAGCAAGAGTTTTTGTGCTGGTGCTGCGGTAGATTTTTTATCGCTATGGCGTTCAAATTTTTTGGCAGCGGCATTCCAGAGCCGTAAACCAGCTTCAAGTAAGATGGCCGCCTTTGCGTTGTCATCGAAGTCTGCGAGGGCCCAAGATCTTCGAAGCAAAATCTGCGGAATAGATGGCTGTTTTGGATCCGCATTAAAAAGAAGATTAAAATAATCGGGATTTAATACGAGAATCCCTCGCTCAGCCTTAGCGGCTGTAGCTACAAAGCTTAGAGATAGCTCTGTTTCTAATCTAATAGCAGGCTCTGGAATATAGACACCCCGCTCAGCAAGTGCACGCACATTGAGAAGAAGGGGGCTCTCAGAGATAAATAAATTCTGGAATTCTGGCCGGACTGAAGGGACTTTGCCCCCAGACAACAAATCTAATGCAAAGCTAGAAACTCGAGCTATACATATTGCGTCGATGCCATAGTAATAGAGGTAGCGAGTAGTCGTTGATAGTAAGTCAGGTTGAAGCTCTGAAAGTTTACGTTGAGCATGTTCTGAGAGTAGGGGCGCAGCAGGAACAGCAAGTTGGTTGAGTGAGATTCGAAATACGTTACGCTCTTCGGCTGGAACCGTTGGAGCATGCTGAGTCGAATTCGCAGGGTTGGGCGACGATTTTACCACTAATTTGTTCCACCAATATTGCTGCCTTGGCTTCCCAAACCTAAAACGGGAATGACCTTGCTGCACCAGAGTGACTTTGCAGTATGTCAGCATAGAGCGACAGCTTAATCAAACAGATTTGCATCAACTTTATTGAGTCGATTGAGTATTTTACAGATCTCCATGTTTCAGTTTCTGCTTTTTACTGCATAACGCTCCTGAAGGGTGGGGTCCGACTTGCATAAGATTTGGGCCTACCATACTGTTTTTACATAAAAATAATCGCCTGGCTGTTAACCGTTGTTTAGGGACATTTGTTATGAAATTGCTCGTTACGCTTGGATTAGTGGTGACAGTAACGGCCTGTGCTCCAGCGGGGACAAATCTGGCTCAAGATACGGTTGTTGGTGGCGTGGGTGGTGCCGCAGTTGGTGCAGGAACTGGCGCCGCAATTGGAAGCTTAATCGCAAATGGAAGTGTCGGTCAGAGTGCGTTGCTCGGTACAGCAATTGGCGCTCCCGTTGGCATGGCTGCAGGTGCGCTTTATTCAACCTATTCGACGAATCGCCAATTAGCGGAAGGCGCAAAGGCGATAAAAGCCAATCAAGATGTGCTTCTTAATCAAGAGCGAGAGCTCGAGGCTCGGCGTAAAGCTATTGAAGATGATTCGTCGGAGGTAAAACCAGAGGCTGATCGCATACAGCGGCAGTATCTTGGGCAGAAGCTCGGCAATAAATATCGTTAATTTGTAAAGATTGCGGTGTGCTGGTGTAGGTGGACTAGTTGACGGAAAACCTGGGCAACGGATATCCGTATTCCGGCACCTGGCTCAGAATCCAGTTAGAGAAAAATTTACCACCAAGACCGCGAAGATCACGAAGGGAATGTCCAAAGGATTTCCCTTCTCTTCGTTCTTTGTGAGCTCTGTGGTGAAAATATTTTTGGATGTTCCTCCCTTAGAGAAGCTGCCGTCGATAAACTCCGGACAAGCAAATACCGTGAAAGCTAATAACCTGACCTGCTGATTTTGGCACCCGATCCAGAATCCAGTACCTGGACCAGAAAAAATATTTCACCACGAAGACCACCAAGACCACCAAGTTAAATTCTAAAGTTTTCCCTCTCTCTGTGTTCTTTGTGAGCTCTGTGTTGAAATTTATTTTAGATAAACTCCCTTCGATAAACTCAGGGCAAGCAGGCAGGGCGACGGGTCGCGGTAGACAGTACAACTGTTCAACGGAAACAGCTTAGCTGGCTCCGTGCCACCTACTTCTGCATCCAAGGCAAAACCGGCCCATTCTGATTGCCCTGCAAAATAAAAAGCTGCTGAATGAAGGGAATAAACTGCGGGCTTAAAGTCATCCCCATTTCAGCGCGTTGAATGCTATTTCTGCTCTCAACAAATTCGCTTAATATCGTCCAGCTCTCTGCTGGTAATGCTTTCAATTCAGCTAGAGTGCTCACTCCCCAACGCGAACGCGCTTCGATAAAAGCTTCAGTAAGTTTGTAGTCGGCAAAAACGCGTGCCATGACTGCGTCTTTCTCTGCTTGATTAGGAGCAATGCCCATATCTTTAATTACCCCATCCAGAAGGGGGGTGAGTTTAGTTAAGCCACGCTGAATTGCCTCATCAGTGAGGGGCAGTTTTAACATCCCACGTACTGCATCCTTTAAATCTGGCGCTTGTTGGTTGATTTCGACTCCATTTAGCAGCGCATACGCTGCCATGCCGAAATTGGTGGGAGTAGTTTCATCTCGCTGCGGTGGAATTTCGAGGTTATCAAACACGGAAAGTGAATAGGGCGAAACCTCTTTGTTACTTATAGGTGCCTCGGTCCTTTCACTTTCTCCCATGCTGAAACTGAGCGTTTGAGAAGCCTCTGAACGCTCCATTCTGGGTTTTGCTATCTGGTGAGATTCTTCTTCGAGGCGCCCTTCAATGACTAGCTGAGCAATTTGCTGCCTATCTTCCGCTATCGACAAGCGCCAACTTCCCACGACTGCTGCAAGGGCGGTAAGGCCCAAGGCTCCAAGAGCGACATTTTTTGTGGTGTTGGAAGAGGAGGGAGGGGAACTAAACTGCTGCGTCATAAGGCTCCAGAAAACACTGTATGTCTTCCAGAAACCTACCGCATATGAAAAGTAAGTAAAACGCTAATGACAAATCTATAACAATTAGTCAGTGTTTTTTCTTGTTCTGCTAGTTAGCTAGCTAAACGTAAGTAAGCTGCTATCGATTTTCTACAGAAGTGCCGCTTTTAGTTCATTTACTTTGTCTAGCTTTTCCCAGCTAAAGTGTCCTTCGCTGCTGGCCTCTCGACCAAAATGTCCATAACTTGCGGTAGGCTGATAGATAGGGCGAAGGAGCTTAAGCCCATCAATGATTCCTCGAGGCCTAAGGTCAAATATTTCTTGCACTGCGGAAGCAATTTTATTCTCCGGCACTTTGGCGGTGCCAAAAGTGTCGACCAAGATTGAGACGGGCCTTGCTACGCCGATTGCGTACGCCACTTGCACTTCACAACGTCCGGCAAGTCCTGCAGCTACCACATTTTTCGCAATGTGCCGTGCTGCATATGCTGCCGAGCGATCTACCTTTGAGGGATCTTTACCTGAAAACGCACCGCCACCGTGGCGACTGTATCCGCCATAGGTGTCTACAATAATTTTGCGACCAGTAAGTCCACAATCTCCAACAGGGCCCCCAATGACGAAACGACCTGTGGGATTAATGTAATATTTAGTTTGTTTACTTAAAAATTGAGCAGGAATAATCTTTTCGACGACATGTTCGATAACAAACTTTTCCAAATCTTTAAGCTCGATATCATCGGTGTGCTGGGTAGAAATTACCACGGCTTCAACATGCACTGGAGTGGTGTCTTTATAGCGCACCGAAACTTGAGCTTTTGCGTCGGGCCTTAGAAAATTAGCTTGGCCCGACCGGCGCTTTTTTGAAAGCTCTCGCATAAGCTGATGCGAAAGCGCAATTGGCAGTGGCATATATTCTGGGGTTTCGGTGCAGGCAAAACCAAACATCAAACCCTGATCTCCAGCGCCTTGCTCTTTGTGTAAACCTTCGCCTTCAGTTACGCCTTGGCTAATGTCGGATGATTGTTGGCTTAGATATTTTACAATTTCGCACGATTTCGCATCGAAACCGACGCCAGGATCGGTATATCCAATATGCTCAATGGTTTGGCGCACAATTTTATCGTGGTCGATTTTTCCATTGGATGTAATTTCGCCCGCCAAGATAACGGTATTATTTTTTACCAGGGTTTCGCAGGCGACTCGGCTTAGGGGGTCTTGCTTTAAATATGCATCAAGAATGCCGTCGCTAATTTGATCGGCAATTTTGTCAGGATGTCCTTCTCCAACCGATTCAGAACTGAATACGTATTCACGTGAGGACATGTTCCCTCCCAAAGTAGTTATTTGGCCAGCCTTCTCCAAAGTTGAGATGATTTCGAGACAACAAACGCCTCTGGCTAGCAGACAATTAAGTGCCTTAAAAAAGTATCATAAGTCCAGGCAGTTGTGACGGCAAGTGATTTCTGTATCTTCAAACGAGCTGAAAACGCTTATTGCTTCTGGTGGTCGCGATGCTTAACGCTGATGAGGCATTGGGGCGAGGAAATGCGCTGAGCAAGCGCGCATGCAAGCGCAACAGAGCGATGTTTGCCACCCGTGCAGCCAATACCAATATTGAGATAGGACTTTCCTTCATAGGCATATCGCGGCAAAAGAAATTCAATAAGTGCACAGTAATGTTTGAGAAACTCCTGTGCATGTGTTGATTGAAGCACATAGTCTGAAACGGCAGCATCGAGGCCGGTTTTTTCTCTCAGTTCATCTATAAAATGTGGATTGGGTAAGAAGCGCACATCTACTACCAAATCGCAGTCAATTGGAATTCCATACTTAAAGCCAAAGGAGAGGAAATTAACTCGGAGCGCCCGATTTGAGGCTGCCGGAAGGGAATCTATGTACGCCAAAAGCTCTCTTCGTAAATCGTGCACCGTTGTTGTTGACGTATCAACAATAAAACTCGCCCGCTCTCTCACTTCAGTTAGTCGTGAGCGTTCTCGCTGAATAGTCTCTTCAAGCGACTTATCTTTATTTGGGTCAAAACCGGGGTGGGGACGCCTGGTCTCGCTATACCGTTTAATAATGCTTTCTGTTTTTGCATCCAAAAATACAATTTTGACCTTTGAAGCGGCGGGACCTAGCTTTTCAAGGAAGGCGGTGAGAAGCGCCAATGTATCGCGCGAATCAATATCAAGTTGCAGAGCTGTTTTATGGTACTTTCCTGGGTGAGTTGCCGAGAGAGCAAGGAATTGCTCAAGCAATGCGACGGGAAGGTTATCGAGGGCATAGAAGCCAGCGTCTTCAAAAGCATCGAGTGCATGAGACTTGCCCGCACCAGATAGTCCGGCAATAAGCACAAGACTCTGAATGTGGGCAAGTTCCATCGGTTCGCTAGCCTATTTAGTGATGGCTCTTTAGTTTCTCTTTGTGTTTTCTCAATTGGGCAGCAATGGAATCGCTTAAAGCGTCGATTGTTTTATACAGATCATCGCTTTCTTCACTCACGTTAAAGCTTGATCCATTTGCATGTAAGTTTAACTCAGCAAGCTGTCTTGTTTTTTCAACGCGTAGGACTAGGTTTCCTTCGGCATCTTGGTGAAGAAATTTAGATATGGCATGTGAGAGTTTTTCAGTCGCGTATTTTTTTAAGGGCTCAGTCGCCTCTAGGTTTTTAAATGCGATATTAATTTGAACTGAGTGTTGGTTGCTTGTCATAGTAGTTTCCTCCGAAAATTGGGTCGTTGCTCGTTGCCACATTCTGAAAAAACAGTGTAGCGCGTTGCGGGGGCTAGTTAGAAGAGTTTTTTGCGTTTTGCTGAGGATAGTAATCCAAGGGATTCGCGATACTTAGCAACCGTCCTGCGCGCAATATCAATATCCTGCGCTTTAAGAATTTCCACAATCTTTTGGTCACTAATTGGATCATCGGCAGATTCACTAGATATAAGGTTTTTGATCTTTTCTTTAATACTTGAGGAAGATACGTCACCCTCGGCTGTTTTAATTCCAGTAGTGAAAAAGAATTTGAGCTCGAATATTCCTTGAGGAGTATGCACAAATTTATTGGTGGTGACGCGACTTACCGTGGACTCATGCATGCCAATGTCATCAGCAACATCCTTAAGCACTAAAGGCTTTAAGCGTTCAATACCATGGTCCAAGAATTCACGTTGAAATTTGACAATACTTTCGGTCACTTTATAAATAGTTTGCTGGCGTTGATGAATACTTTTTATTAGCCATGATGCAGCTTTCAGACGTTCGTTAAGATAGGCGCGGTTTGGATTGTTGTCTTCATCCTTACGACGCAAAAGCTCGAGGTAGTAGGGGCTTACTCGCAGTTTCGGTAGTCCGTCCTCATTCAGAGTGATGACGTATTCGCCGCTGTCTTTATATACATAAATATCTGGCACTACATATCGTGTGGTGTCATCGGCAAAGGGCCTTCCGGGCCGAGGTTCAAGGCGACGAATGGCACCAATTGCTTTAACTACCAATTCCTGCGTGCTCTGCTCCTCTTTAATTATCTGATCCAGTTTTCGTTTTTCAATCTTTTCAAGATGGTGCTGTACAATTCGCCCTTCAAGAGCTTGATCCAGTCCCAATGCTTCAAGCTGAAACAAAAGGCATTCTTTTAAATCTCGTGCAGCAACTCCAGGTGGATCAAACGTTTTTATTACATTAATAACTGCCAGCACTTCATCAGTGGTGCATTCGCAAGCTTCGGCAATCTCTTCATAGGTTGAACAGAGGTAGCCATCTCGATTCAAATTGCCGATGACGTGTAGAGCGATATTAAGTTGTCCATTTACTAACTCTGCCGAGCGTACCTGCCCAAGTAAATATTCGGGAAGTGTCTCAGTTTTGGTTAGGGTTGCCTCCAGCGAAGGTTTGTCCTCATGATCGATGGTTCCTTTTGGAGTAGCGCTCCCGCGAGAATCGATAAAGTTTTCAAGGTAATCTTCCCAATCAACGCTGGGAGTTTTTTCGCCAGTTTCAGCCGACTCGGTTTCGGGTGCTGGTTGACTTGTATCGGCAGGAGGGGGGGTGTCTTCGCCCTGGTTACCGTCTTCTCCAAACTGCGTTGCGTTCTGTTCCCGATTTTCTTCGCCTTCTTCTTTTAATTCTTCCAGTACTGGATTTTCGAGAAGCTCTTTTTCAATGGCTTCCTTATACTCAAGGCGTCCGAGCTGAAGCAGCTTAATGGCTTGCTGAAGCTGAGGCGTCATCAGCAGCGACTGCCCAAGCTTTTGTACTAGTTTTGCCTCTAAAGCCATTTTACAACGTCCTTGTTCTATCCGAAGTGATGCCCGTTACGGGGGCTTTCCTCCTTTAAGATGTTTGGAAGGGATCTTGTATGCAGGAAATGTGCAAACTTGATACCAATTACATTATTTTTAGCTAACATATTGGTGTGATTACACAAGAGGGCGCAGAACTTTGTTTTGAAATGTATTTAGGCAAGGTCATGATTGTGTTTGTACAGTTTTCCTGGCGAGCTTGCAGTTGAACAGTTTTTCGGTGAACTGCTTTCAGTCAGCAGTCGTCTGCCCTCTGTCTCAGTTTGCCTGTTTTCCCGTTGCCAGATCCTGATCCAGATCCTGCTCCAGTTCCAGAAAAAAAGGGCCACTAACGGCCCTGATACTTTATCAATTTATAAAGATGCGCTCCGACACAATCTGCCAAAGCCTTCATCTCAGTAGGAGCTTCATTTGCCAATTCAAGAATTGCCATTGTCTCACGCAGGCTGCCCATTGCCATTTGAAAAAACCTTCTCCTGTCTGGTCTTGTTCCTCTCCCGTCGCCCTCAGCTAAATTAAGCACCACTGAGAGTGAGGCTCGGTCAAGCTGGTCACGGAGTACCCGTGGTAGGCATAGTTTTTGCGCTTGGCGGTATAACTCAACTGCCAAATCATATGTTCTAAAATTTCTCATTGGTGTGCCCTCCGTTAGTAAAAATAAAGTGCTCACCAGGGGTGTCCGCTTTACTTTTTACTAACGGAGGGCACCCTATATGAGAAGAAATTTTAGAACATTAGAAAGGTCAGTTGAGCTTTACCGCCTTTGCAAAAACCTATGCCTACCACGGCACCTTAAAGACCAGCTTGACCGAGCAGCCAGTTCAGTGGTGCTCAACATTAGCGAGGGCAGCGGGAGGGAAACGCCAAAAGACCAGAGAAGGTTTTACACTATGGCTATGGGCAGCCTTCGCGAAACACAGGCGATTTTGCTTTTGGCAGATAAAGATACTTCTGACTTAAGCGGCAAGGCAGATTGCGTAGGGGCTCATTTGTATAAACTTATTAAGAGTATGGGCTAGCAGCCCTTGTCCTTCCTGGGCCTGATCCAGATCCAGAAATAAAAGCGCTCGATCGGGCGCTGGAAATCAGGGTCCGGTTCGGGTGCTGGTTTGGGTTCTGGAATCGGAAAATCAGTTTTGGAGTCAACCGCTTTCTGTTGAACAGTTTGTCAGTCAAACAGTCTCCCGCCCTCGGCATCAGTTTTCCCGTTGCCAGATCCTGAACCTGATCCCGCCCCAGATCCGGCAACCGGTCCAGATTTCTAGTCCTAGAATTATTTCAATTGAGGATGCCGCCTTACAGCGAAAACCCACTTCCAAGATAATAACGCTGAGCCCGCTCACTTTGAGCGATGTGGGTAGGGGAGCCTTCTTCAAGCACTTTGCCGTCGACCATAATATAGGCGCGATCGCAGGTTCCAAGAGTTTCTCTAACATTGTGATCGGTAATGAGAATTCCGATGCCCGATTGGCGCAGGCGTAAAATGATGGATTGAATATCGCGCACAGCCAAAGGGTCAATGCCCGCAAATGGTTCATCAAGCAAAATAAAATGGGGTGAGCGGGCCAAGGCCCTTGTTATTTCTACGCGCCGCCTTTCGCCGCCTGAAAGAGCACTGCCTAAGCTTTTTACAAGTTTGGTCAGCCCCAAAAACTCGACAAGCTCATCATGCCTTTGTTTGCGCGCCTTGGGTGAGGGAAAATCCATTGTTTCAAGAATTGCTAAAATGTTCTCGCTGACGGTGAGCTTACGAAAAATCGACGCTTCTTGCGGCAAATAGCCAATGCCAAGACGTGCCCGCACAAACATAGGTTCTTTGGTGATGTCTTTGTCATCAAGCAGCACGACTCCGCTGTCAGGGGCTACGAGCCCGACGCTGGTATAAAAGGTAGTCGTTTTACCCGCGCCATTTGGACCTAAAAGTCCCACAATTTCGCCAGCCGCCACCTGAATAGAAACATGGTCTACAACACGGCGTCCGTTATATGACTTAACAATATCGTGAAGTGCTAGTACGTGCATAGCAGAGCATTATGCCAGTTTTGAGCCATTTGCGACAGGCATATCGGGGCCAACAAGCACCACTTTTCCTTCGTCTAGAACCAGGCCTGTTACTAAGACCTCCGACATAAAGGGCCCAATTTGTTTTGGCGGGAAATTGGTCACTGCTAGAACTTGCTTTCCCACAAGCTCTTGCGGGCGGTAGAGCTTGGTAACTTGCGCGCTGGAATTTTTGATGCCAATTGATGGACCAAAATCGATACTGAGTTTGTAGGCAGGTTTTTTCGCTTCTGGAAAATCAGTTGCCGAGATTATGGTGCCAACTCTAAATTCAACTTGTTCAAATTCAGACCAGCTAATTTGTTTCATTTCTGTTCGTGCTCGCAATCTGCGCAATGAGGTAGTAATCCCAGTGCAAGCGCAACACCGTCGGCTTCAACTGAAGCTGTTACAAATGGAGCGTTATTGCGAACTGCTTCAGGAGCATTTCCCATAGCAACTCCGAAGCCTACCTGGGTAATAAAAGGAAGATCCGCCTCCCCGTCGCCAAATGCAGCCGCCTGACTTGAAGAGAGGTTTACCTTTTCCAGGATAAACTCAAGCGCTGCCAATCTACTGGCGTTTTTGTTTGTGCAATTGAAGAAGGAAATTGAGGGGTGAGCCGCCCCATACCCGACGCCCAAGGCGATAGGCTGGGCGGCAAGAAACGAATCAAGCTGGGCTCGATCTTTTGAGTTATCTGCACAGAGCACAAGTTTGAGGATGGGATAAGAATGAATAAGATCGTCCAAATCAATCTGATTCGGCATTTTATCCATATAGCTGCTGTGTATTTCCGCAAAATGTCCAAGGTTCTCCACAAAAAAATCGTTTGCGGTATAAGCCTCAAGGTAAAGCTTGTGAGCGCGGGCAAATTTTAAAATTGGTTCTATCTCGTTTAACTCAAGTGGGGTTTCTTTTAGGGTGGAGCCACTCAGCGGATCGACTATTAATGAGCCAGAAAAAAATACGGAGGGAGCATTAATCTGTAGTTTGGCGCATATCTTCTTGGCTGCAAAATAGGGGCGACCAGATGCCAAAGCAATCAGTCGCTTGCACCCTTTAAAGTTGTTTATAGCGAAGGCTGTGGGCTCGCTTATTCGGCCGGCCGCGTTCACTATGGTCCCATCGATATCAAAGAAGGCCAGTCGGATATCTAGGTTTCTGTATTTGTCTTTATCAGCTTCAGTCAGTACTATTCCCACCGGTCCTCCACTTAAGTAGCGAGCTACGGGGAACACTATAGCCTTAATGCCCTAAAAGGTAACGAAATAGCAGCGTAAATTCGTACATGGTTTTTAGTTCATACACCTTTTTGTTCGCTTTTCTGCCAATTGTGATTGGCTGCTATTACCTTGTTCCCAATGCTTGTAAAAACTATGTAGCGCTTCTCGCCAGCTTATTGTTCTACGCCTGGGGCGCTCCATTTATTGTTCCCTTGCTCGCCCTGGCCTGCGTCGCCGATTTGCTCCTCAGTAACCAATTTGAATCGAAGTGGCGTAAGCCCGCTTTTATTTTGAGCATTCTGCTTAATGTGGCCATGCTCGGGTATTTTAAGTACGCCAACTTTTTTGTGGAGCAAGTAAATACCCTCTTCTCATGGTGGGGGATTGGGCAGATTAGTTGGCTCTCAGTGGCTTTACCAGCTGGCGTCTCGTTTTACACCTTCGAAAAAATTTCTTACCTCGTGGATGTCTATCGCCGTATCGTGCCACCCGCGAAATCTTTAAGCCGCTATCTGTTGTTTGTTTCGTTTTTCCCCCACCTGATTGCGGGACCTATCCTCCGCTATGCTGAGATTTCAAAGCAAATTGAGCAACGCACACATTCATATGGCTTATTCTTTGATGGGTTTTGTTTGTTGTGTGTAGGGCTTGCGCGCAAAGTGCTTATTGCTGACGAATTAGGCGCAGTGGCTGATAACATCATAGGACTTCCCTCAGACCAATTAAGTGTCTGGTATGCCTGGATTGGAATAGTCCTGTATTCGCTCCAAATTTATTTTGATTTCTCAGGTTATTCCGACATGGCGATTGGGCTGGCGCGCATGTTTGGTTTTCACTTTATGGAAAATTTCAACCATCCATATATAGCCTCGTCCATAACTGATTTTTGGAGACGTTGGCACATTTCGTTCTCTAAGTGGATGCGTGATTATTTGTATATCCCCATGGGTGGTAATCGATGCTCGACCGCTCGAAAATATTTTAACTTAGTTACCTGCTTTTTGTTGTCAGGGTTCTGGCACGGGGCCAGTTGGAATTTTGTGCTCTGGGGTGGATTTCATGGGGTGTTTCTTATCCTTGATAGATTATTCTTGTTGCGTTGGCTTGAACGTTGGCCCCGAGTGCTCGCGATTCTTTTTACTTTCTTTTTGGTAACGGTAAGCCGAGTATTCTTTCGAATTGAAACCTTTGATGCTGCGATTGCCTATTATGCGACGTTGTTTGGTTTCGGACCTCAAGTTTCCTGGGTCCCGCCTCTTGAAATGGTCTGTAATGGACGAGCCGTATTTATTACAGGCATCGCTTTACTCTTATCATTTGTAACTCCGTTTTTCTTTAAGTTCGAGAATCAGCAACGCTTCGTTAAGGCTCTGTGCGCGTTGGTGTTGTTTGTAGCCTCGGTTCTGACACTGACGAGCACTAAATTTAGCCCATTCTTGTATTATCAATTTTAATTATTGCAGCGATGATTCACATGTCGGAGCGATTCAAAAATTGGGGTGTCAAAGCATTTGTCGCTTTTTCTGTGTTTCTGTTATTGCTGCCGACTCTTCAGAGAACAATGCAGCCTTTCCCCGTGCACCTTCTGAGTGATGTCGATACCAAAGTAAATCAGCCAAAATGGAGTTGGGATTCCTTTAGGAGCGGTAGATTTCAAAAGGTGGTCGATGATTGGCTGCTGCGAGGTTCTGGTTTCTGGGGCGATTTCGTAGCGATAAGTAATACTATTAATTACTGGCTATTTAATGTGGCACCTCCTGGCTACGGTGGGGTGGTAGTTGTCGGCAAAGACAAAGCACTTTTTAATTCGATGTCTATAAATGACTATAATGGGAAATATTATTCTGATCCTCAAAAGGCCTATACCCTGCTCGCTCAAGCCAAAGTTGTGCAGGATTATCTTGCCAAGCGCGGCATTCCCTTTCTTTTAGTTATTAGCCCCAACAAGCTCCTTTTACATCCAGAATGGATGCGACCGGCGCTTGCGTCTCCCAAACCAGGGCCTCGCCTTTTCCCTCAATTCCAAGAGGCGTTAGCGAATAGTGGAGTACATCACTTGATACTTTCAGAGGAGCTCAAAACAGATCCGCGTTATAGTGGAATTACTTTTTTTCCTAAATCTGGCGCGCATATGAATAAGCTCGGAACCTGCTTGGCTGCGCGCGCAATTGCCCGTAGTTTAAGTGCTCAAATGACACAGCCCTTCCCCGCCATCGACTGCGGAGCTGTTGAGGGATTCACACAACCTTCCGCAGACGATAGAGATTTGGCGCGAATTATTAATGTGCTGAATGTTTCGCCCAGTCTTGAACCACAACCGGTCGTTAACCCAGTCCTGGATGGGCAGGGAGAATTAGACAACACTCTATTTGTGGGGACGAGTAATTTATTCGGGTTTATTGGAACCATGCGCGACTTGGGACTGCTTAATCAGCGAGATTACTATTTTTACTCTCGTAACTTGTATAGTTGCGCCAAGCGCGACCAGAATGGTCAGCAAGCTTGTACGCGTCGCCCAATCCGCAAAAAACTGG
>JBIKUD010000020.1:0-60671 GCA_044347745.1 Bdellovibrionota bacterium | reverse complement strand
TAGACCTTCTTATGGAAGATGGATTTACTAAGGAAGAGCAGAAAATAATGCGTGAATCGCGAAAGATTTTAGGGCTGCCGCAGATGGCAATTGTGGCAACAGCGGTGCGAGTGCCGGTATTCCACGGACATGCTGAGAGTGTGACTGTAGAAACATGTAATCCGCTTTCGCCTCAGCAATGTGTTGAACTATTACAAACAAGACCAGAGCTTCAGGTGCGGGCTGATGCCGAAGATTATCCTATGCAGCTACAAGTTGTCGGCAACGATGAAATTTATGTTGGACGTATTAGGCGGGACCCCTCAGTTGAAAACGGTTTGGCCTTTTGGGTAGTGGCAGACAATGTGCGTAAAGGGGCAGCCTTAAATGCTGTGCAAATTATGCAAAAGTGGCTTTCTTTACCCATGCAGCATTAGTTTACCTTGAGCTTCGCTTGTGCCAAACGTTAGGTTGGTTCTTGAGTACGATGGAAGACGTTTTAAGGGCTGGCAGGCTCAGCCAGGGGTGCGCACGATTGAATCCGAGCTAGAAAAGGCGCTGCAGATGGTGCTGCGCGTGCCAGTCCATCCAATTTGGTCGGCGGGACGCACTGATGCGGGAGTCCATGCGCGTAGGCAGGTAGTCAATTTTCGCTTTGAAACTGTGCCTAACCTTTTTAGGCTTTGTCATGCAGTAAGTAACATCATGAAGGGTGACCTTGCTGTTGTAGCTGCTGATGTTGTGCCAGATGACTTTCACTCACGTCATAGCGCCATTGCTAAGCAGTACTCCTATACTATCCTTAACCGCCCCATGCCTCCTGTTCTTGATAAGGGTAAAGTATGGCATGTAAGCCGGCCGCTAGATATCGAGCAGCTTCGCAGAGATGCTGCTGTTTTAGTCGGTGAGCATGACTTTACTAGTTTTAGAGGGGCACGCTGTTCGTCGCGCACCGCAGTAAAGACAATATTTGAAAGCGCAATTGAAGTAAGCGGTCCTTATGTTGTTTATCGCGTAGTAGGTAGCGGATTCCTGAAGCAAATGGTTCGTGCAATTGTTGGCACACTGGTTTACCTAAATCGAGACTTACTGACTCTTAAGACAATGCAAGAAGTGCTTGATGCACGCTCGCGCCAACTGGCAGGCGTGACAGCTCCCCCGCAGGGTTTATGCATGGACTGGGTAAAATATCAGCCTCAATTTGCTGAACCGAGTGTGCCCAAAGCCGAGGACTATGATCCAGCTGAAGTTTGAAGCTAGTTCATGGCTGCTTTGGCTACTTCAGCTGCGCGTACATAGTCGATTTTCCCGCTTCCAAGCAACGGAATTTCTTTCACCCAGACCCACTGTTTGGGTACAGCCAATTCAGTTAATCCAGATGCACGGAAGTGTTCCTGCATAGAGGCGCGTTCAACCGTTTTGCAGGTGCTAAGCAAAACTATTTGTTCACCCTTTTTAGCATCACCTAGTACAACAGCGGCATGCTGATCCTCCGGCCATAATTTCTGAACTGCAACTTCTACTGCTGTTAACGACACCATTTCGCCACCGATCTTCGCAAAGCGTTTTAGTCGTCCTTGAATGGAAACAAATCCGTCCGTGTCGATGCTGATAAGATCTCCAGTATCATACCAGCCGTCTGCAGGCGCAACGAGCTTGCCTGGCTGATCTAGATAATAGTAGCCAAGCATTATATTTGGTCCCTGCACATGCAGCCTACCCCCAAGCTCTACGCCTTCCACTTGTTCTAACCGATATTTAATTCCAGGAAGAAATCGACCAACGGTGTTCGCGCGGATATGCATGGGTGTGTTGACAGACAGCACTGGCGAAGTTTCTGTTGCTCCGTAACCTTCAAAAATACGGATACCAAAGCGCCTCGCCCATATATCTCTCACCTCATCTTTTAGTTTCTCAGCGCCAGCAAACACATAACGCAGTGAGTAAAAATCATAAGGGTGTGCAAACCTGGCATAACCAGAAAGAAATGTATTAGTGCCGAAAAGAATAGTTGCATTCACGTCATAAAGCATTTGCGGTACTATTCGATAGTGCAATGGGGAGGGGTACATAAACACGCGCATGCCTGATAGCACTGGTAAGAGTGTAGCCGCGGTAAGTCCGAATGAGTGAAAAAGTGGTAAAGAATTAAAGACTACGTCGGTTGGACCAAAATCTATACGAGCGGCCAACTGATAGCGATTGGCCTGAAGATTGCGATGGCTTAGCACAACTCCTTTTGGTGTTCCCTCGGAGCCAGAGGTAAAGAGCACCACGGCTGGCGAGTCTATCTTAGCTTGATCATCTTGAATGCGCTGACCAAGGCAAAATTGCGAACTTAAACTCTTCCAAATTGAGCGTAGTTTATCAGCGATGCCAATGTTCTTCGCTGCATCTTCAAGATAAACAACTTTTAGTCCTGCAGATTTTAACTGCTGAATAGTGTCATCTAGCTTAGCTACTTTTATAAACTGCCGCGACGTGACCACTGCTTCGGCGCAGGCGATTTTCGCACATTGGGTCATGGCTAGTGCGCTAGTTGAGTAGTTCAGCATAACTGGAACTCGCTCAAGTAACTGTAATGCAAAGAATGAAATCACGGATGCATTTGAATTCGGTAGTAGAAAACACACCTCGCGCTTTTCGCCAATTTCGGGTCTGAGAGCCGCAGCTAAGGCATACGTTTTAGTTATGCAGCCTCGGTAACTAAGTGCTTGGCGGTTGATATCCTCTAAGACTAGATGGGAGCCGCCATGGACACGCGCAGCTTTGAGCAAAGAGGTGAAGAGAGTTTCATTCACGGAGCTTGAAGCGTAAAGCATCTCACTCATCGTATCGTAGAGGTCTGCTCCAAGAAGCTGGCGGCGCTTACGCCCTTTGATTTCTTCGGGTACGCTAAGAGGGCGTGGCGGCAGAATACTCAGTGTAATTTTGGGAAATAATCTTCTTCTAACTTTGCCGTCTAAGCGAGAAAATGGCGTATATTGGGCCCCATCTATTCGTATGGGAACAAGAGTTGCCTTAGCCTTGTCAGCAATCATGCCGGGGCCTTCATAGATTTTCATCAACGAGCCGGTAACGGTAATTCTACCCTCTGGGAAAATCATACCAATCTTGCCAGAACGAATTGCTTCAATCATGCCCTTAGCTGACATTGGGTTAGTCGGATCCATGGGATAGGTATCTACTAAAGCCAACAGGGGACGCAGCCACCAGGCTTGAGCGATATGGGTATTTACTGCAAAACAAATTCGGCCGGGAATAAATGCTCCAATCAGTAAAGCATCAAGAAACGAGGTGTGATTTGCAACTATCAGTATTGGCCCCTTAGTTGCCAGGTAATGTTCTAAGCCTTTAACTTCAGCTCGATAAAGTAGCTTTAGTAGCCACTTAACAAAAGATTTTAGAACGGCGTCGGGAATTAGCTTACACACATAGATGCCGACAAGAAAATTTAATACGGATAGTGTGATAAAGATCTGCTCAATTGAAGAGCCAAGCGCAAATGCTATGGCGACACATACTTGAGCAGTAGCCATGAAGCCAGCATTCAGAATATTGTTGGCAGCTATTACGCGCGAGCAAGACAAGGGAGAGGGGTGAGTTTGAAGTATCGTGTAGAGGGGTACAATAAAAAGCCCGCCAGCTAGGGAAATAAGGAATAAGTCAGCCAGAACGCGAATGCCTGACAAGCTAAGTATAAATTGTCCTACTGGCAAACTAGCTGGTCCCGAGTAAATGTGAGCGTTGTAACTTAAGTCCAGCAATCCAACTGACATTAAAAAAATTGAAACTGGCAGATAGGTAGTTGATGTTTGACCGCTGTGAACCAGTCTGCCGCAAAGAACTGAACCGGCTCCAACTCCTATAGAAAAAACAGTAAGGAAGAGGGTTACCACAGAACTTTCGGCGTGAAAGATGTCTTTGGCTAGCGGCGGAAAAAGGCCGAGTAAGGTGGCGCCTAATAACCAGAACCAGGAATTTCCTAATGAGGCTAAGAATATAGTTCGAGATTTAAAAGCGCTGCGTAAAAGTTCAGCGGTGCTGCGAAGTGGGTTATGTGTGATAGGGGCAGCATTAGCTAGGGGTGGGGTAGTTGGAATATAAGCTGCTGCGGCAAGGCCAAGCACCGCGCAGGTTAACATCACTAAGCTAATTAGCACTGGTCCATTTTCAAGCGCTATTACTTCGCCTCCAATGATGGTGCCACAAAGAATTGCAAGAAAGGTGCCTAGTTCAATTAGCCCATTTGCTTTGACTAAGTCATCTGCCGGAACATGTTCAGGAATCAGCGCATATTTTATTGGACCAAAGAATGTTGAATGCATGCCCATGCAGAAGATAGCGAAAAAGAGCAGCGTCAAATTTTCTTGCAGAAAGCCGTATGTGGCTACAAGCATGATTACTACTTCGATAGCTTTTATATAAATAGTAATGCGGTTTTTTCTAAATCTATCGGCGAGCTCGCCAGCTAAGGCAGAGAAGATGAAGAAGGGGCTAATAAATACTGCTCCAGCCAGCGCAGTTAGCATTTTAGCATTTTCACCGTGGACAAGTTTGTAGGTGATAAGAATTAAGAGAGCATTTTTAATAACGTTATCATTCAAGGCACCGAGGAACTGGGTGATAAACAGCGGAATAAATTTACGGGAGGCCAGCGACGATTTGTTTTTCATAAGACAGTTCCTCGGTTAGCTTGAATGAGGGCTCTTTAGTTTATTTCCACTTTGCTATAAGCGTACGTATGTTATGAACTTTAGATACCAGTCTTCGCGATCCCTGCTCGAGATATGATGATGTCAGCAAAGCTAACACGCCGAGTATCCCCATGCATACCCATGGGCTAAATCCATAGGCAAATTTAATGGCGTAGTGCGCGTACCAAATCATTCCAACTAGTCCCAAAGTTACTCCGGTGAGCAGTGGGAAACGTTCTTGATGGCGATATGCGACTGCAATCAGCAGCGAAGCAAAACAGAGGCAAATCAGTCCGGCCCAGAAGCTATGGTAGCCACTGCATTCGATAAGGAGTCCTATGCCAAGGACAAGGGAGCCAAGGACGCGGACGTATTTGTCGCCGCTTTGACAGAGCTCAGAGAGTGTTAGTAGTAATAGACCACTGACGCCGATTTGCAGCAGGGCTTGATAGGACTTTAACCAGAAGGTGTGCGGCAAATAATCTAGTACAGCTGCAATCTCAGTGTTCAGTCCAATCAGTAAAGCCACTAAGCTGAGTTTCTGTAAGACTAAGATGAGGCGTTGGTTAAGGCCAAGATTCTTAGGAAGGCAAAAACCCAGCAGGCCGATTAAAGAAAGAGAAAGCCCCACAAACAATGCTCCGGGCTGATAAATGCTTAGCTGCCTCGCACTAAGCAGGAGGAGTGGCAAAAAAGGGATTATGGTAGCGATTTTTTGCGTCCAGGTTGTTAGCTCTCTGGTCTGATTTAGAAGTTTAACTACAGCAAAATATAGAGGGATGCTGCCGAACAATAGCAGGGCGAAAACCAGAATTTCATCTCGGGTTGGGATAAGCAAACATGCATTGCTTATGCCGATTAGAAGCGCAATGTTTTTCGCCTGTGGCCGCGCAAATACGGCACAGCCCGCAACCGTAATTCCCAGCAAAAGTGTGCCAAGTACCAGGGTAACACCGATGGCACTGCCTGTTGACGCTGCTGAGTAAACAAAAAGGTCTGGTATAGTGCTTAAGTTGGCCGCTCCAGCGCTGGTCGAATAGAGCAATGCTCCTAGTTGAAGATATGCAACTGGAACTAATAGTCCAGCTACACCTAGACTAACACGGGCACCTTTTGGATCGCGAAATTTACGAATACAAACGAAGGCAAGCATGGCAAGAGTAGTCAGAAAGCCAGTAAAGGCTAGGGCTCTTCCCACTGAATCTAATTCTTTTACTCCTTGGGCTAAGAAAATATAACCGGCGATAAGAAATGCAACCGTAGCAAAAGTGCGCAGTGCTTTTGCTATCCACGCTTGAGTTGAGGATGTTTCTTGAAGGCTGTCCTGAGTTTTTGTGATTGTTTCTGATGATTGTTCCATACCTGTCCTGAATTATTTTCTTTGTAAAATATGATCCTCTCCAATAGGAGAGGATCTGGTTAATAGATTTTCTACTCACTTTTTTGCATCAATGTTCCCAATTCCAGTTCAAGGCGAGAGCGTTCTTCTTCCCTTTTAAATTCCAGATCAAGTTGGTTTTCTTGTTGTATTGAAACACTGCCTGCTTCATTTTCTGCAACAGCCAGTTCCCAACGCGCGAGTGTCGAGTCTAGGTCTGAGAGCACTCCAAGCTCGCAGTTTTGTATGGCTTTGGCTGATGTTTGACGCGTTGCTAGCTCATTGACTTTTTGCCTAAAACAGAGAATTTGAGTACGAAGCAAATCTATCTTTTTATCTAGTTCTTGCTCGACATTGCTGTGCTGGGATTTTTGTTTCAGGAATGTTTCTAGTTGAAGCTGGGACCGTTCACGTTGCTGCAAGCATTGGAGAGCTTTGTCTTTATCGCTGCTGGCGCTGCGCTTGGCTCGATCTTCCCAAGTAGCAACAAGGTTTTGAAGGTTATCAATGCTGCTTTGCAACGACTCTCCATCTCGGCGAACTCGCTCGCGTTGGACCTGAACTCGCGCTAGGGCACGTTCCATTGACTGCAAAGTCGCCACTGCGATTGCATTGTGGTCCTCGATAGCCCTGAGGTTAGTTTCTACTTGTCCACGAATTGTGTAGTACAGGCGTCCGAAAATGTTTTTCATATATACTCCTTTGTTATCGAGAATTTGATTTCTCTATAGAAAGAAGTATGGCGCTTTGGCTTGAGTAAGTCTTAAGATATGCCGTTACATTGTAATGAAAACGGAAGCGGCGTATTATTGGCAGTATAATATACAGTATAATCAATTAACTAACGGCAATATGTCTGTGCTAGATATCATAAATAAAAAGTTACAATGAAACAAAAGCGGCAAACGGCCTTACAGCAAAGATATGAATGGGTACTGGCAGCCGCCACATTAGCTGCTCACGCTACCGCGACAAATGAAGGATTTCGCCAGCGCGATCTGCAGTTTTTAGTGGAGCTATTTGTGGACTGGCTTAAGGAGTCATTTTCAGGTCCACGGCCCTCTATTCAGCGGGTCCACTTGCTTAGACATCTACGCGAACTACATGAGATGGGGCTTATTCGCCAAACGCGGCATAAAACTGCCCCGCGCTATTTTTTGTACCGTGGAGGTATAGTTTTTTGTTTGGAGATTTTGACCAGCTCTAAAAATGTGGAAACTCCTGAGCAAGTCGCATTTGTCTCATACTTTTTGGCTACGTATGCACCGATTGTTAAAGAGCTAATGGTCAAAGAAGGGCGGCAGTTCCCTAAAGCATTAGAACTTGAGGTAAACAGCTTGCTTGACCCAGTGGCTTACCTTAATTCGCATATTGCTATATCTCGTAAAAATATCCGCGAGCTTGAGCTACGTGTCAGCGACGGAAACGGAGCAAGCCAGCTATCCGATGCTCTTCTGCGGCGCGGTGCAAGCCGTGGAGAGGTTGCTAAGGCTTGGGAGGAGCAGTTTCCCTACAGTTTAAATTCGCTTAAGCCTCTGCAAAAACTTTTTGCCGAGATCCCCGCCCAAATTGCAGAAATTGAAATGGGCCCAGGCAATCGCAACCGCATTGACTGCATCTGGAGTCCCGCGCTAGCGCTGCAGCGCCGCAGGGTGGAATTTTATGAGCAAATTAGGGGAGTACTAAAGAAGAATAAAGACTCTTAAGGGATTGATTTGTTAGCGCGAAAGTATGCTACCAACTCATGCACAAGCCGCCATAGTTCGCTCACCAGCATCAGTAGTCCTTGGGTTCCGGCGAAGGTCCAGGCCAGAACGAATGTATAGAGTACTACATTCATGGCCACAACGTACCAAAAGCCAGCAGCAAAGCCCCCGCGAATTACTTTGGATACGGTGAGATGTCGCGTATGTTAGGCACAAGAACCATTCCAAGCACAAAGAGCAGGCCCAATGGATCCTGTCGCCAAAACATTGCTCCAACTATTAAAGAGATAAGTAGTCACAAAGGAAGCCAGTAGGGAGCTAAAGATATGAAGGCATTAAATGCGGCACTGCGCTTAGAGTTTACGTATGTAAATGAACCCGAGGCGTCATCGATTTTCATTGATTTCCTCTTGTTGCCTGCACGCTCCGAAACTATCGACTGCTTAAATTCATGAAGTAGCACCGAGTATTTACCACGCAGAATGAAGAGGGCGAACACAACACCTGGAATGAGTCTCATCAACAAATAGCTGAGCCGTTGAGCGCTCAACTCATTCCAAATATTGGGCAACTGCTCAAGATTAATTGCAGCAAGTAAGGTTAGGAATAGTAGCGAGAGAAGGAATGCAATTCCACCGAGCAGTTTGTCGGTACGCGGGGGGCGGGCACGGTACGCTTCAAAAACATTTGTAAAGGATATCAAGCCTCCGGTGTTTATGCAGGGGGGGTAGCGCGACAAAAAGGGCGCTTTAGCTAAGGAGATTGTCGACTTTATATTTGCCCGAAATAAGTTTCGTTTTTCGTCTTGCTGATCTTATGGCGGCTAATTTTGGACTCCATACGCACCCATTTAGAAAAATGTACATAACCAGGGGAGTCGAATTCCGTTTCGTCAGCAGAAGAACCTACTGAAATCAAAAAAGTTTTCGGTTCCTAATCCGTCTCGCTTTAACTACCCCGCAAAACTGTGCAGGCTGCAAAGCTATTACTGTACATTATCATACACTTTTGGTTCTCTCTTGAAATTTTAGAGCAAAAGGTTTGAATATTTCTTTTTTGCATCAATTCAATTTGTTACGGCTAGAGAAGGGCTGAAATCGATAGAAATTTAGTGCTGAAGGTATCGGCTTGACAAAATCGCTGGGTAATTTTGCTTAGCCAATCTGCGCCTATTCGAATTGATATCCCTGAGGGGTAATCTTTCTCGTCCTTTGTATGGCGCACCCTGGTCTTTTGGGACAAGCTACTATGCAGTTGATACTTGAGGCTCGTTCGAGGCAAGCAGCAGGAATTACTGCTCCGCCCCAAGGTCTGCATTTGGATTGGGTGAAGTATGAGGATCGTTTTCCTGAAGCCCCAGTTCCAACTGCTAGTTCGACGTTGCCTTTAGACCTTTAAGCAAGGTTTTACAGGAAGCCTTAAATTCTTTGGTGCTGAGTTTTTTCGCTGTTCCACTGACCTTTATTTGTTTAGTGGCCTCGGCCTGATCTTCTCCCGCTAGCCACAATTGGAACTGATATTTTAGGCCAGGAGTTCCTAAAAATTTCCCTTTGAGGCGCCTCGTAGTTGACGTGGCAGTAAAATTTCTTTTCCCAGCGCATTGTTTGCCGTTGAGGCGAAGTTTGAGACTGAGCGCGTCATCATTTGCTCCGCCATTGGCACGAATAGTGAAGGCTGCTGCAGGTTTCTTTTTTGGTGCTTGAACAACAAATGAGTAGCTTTCGGGAGAGTTTTCGGTCGGTAAACCCTTCCAATGCGCCAAAAGACTCACTAAAGCTTGCGGGCTATTTTGCGGCTCGCCTGAACCCATTTGGTCTGCTGTGTTAACTCCGTGACAGGAGGAACACACTCTAATTTCACCGGCTTGAAAAGTAACCCAATAACGTTCTCGCACCACAGGCGTGTTGTCCTCCGAACTCATGTGCCAAGTAAGAGCCCTACCTGCCGGAACAAAAGCAGCCATAGACCCATCACTGGCTATGCGTACAGCACCTGTAGGCGCTGAGTCGCCAGCGCTCGGATTGGCATTTGAAGGCACTGAATGCATAGGCTGCGCTAAAACTCTACGCCCACTGTTGTTTCCATTTGAGTATCCACGAATAAGGTCGCCTTGGAAAAATTGCAGCCACTGAATGTCGTAAACGGTGCCTGAGTTGGGAATTGACTCAGCGGTTCCGCCGTTTACTCTGAGGTTTGTCGGTTGTTGACGATCGTTTCTATCTCGGGTGGTCAAATCTCTACTTATAACTAGCGCAAGATTATTATCACGAAGGTACTGTGTCAGTTCAGACGCCTGGACCCCGGCGCTCGTTAAGACGGCGCTTTCAATAGAGGGCAGTTCCTGGGTTCCGGCGCTGGGACGTGTTCGCGCTACTAGTTCTATGGGCATCATTTCCCAAAGTGTGCCGCTGAATGAAATAAGTGAGTCAGGATTCCAGAAGCTCACTGTTTTACTGATGCCGGAGGTGAGAGCGGTGGATGCGGAGTAGTATTGACCGCTTTGAGCGAGCAATTTTATGCGATAGTCATACCTTGAAAGCGGCGATCCACTGCTTCCGATATTACTGTCTTGGCGAGTATTGCTGGTGTGCACCGCCAAAAGGTTGCCATTTGAAAGGGGGAGTGGGTCTCGGTAGAGCCCGCTATGGTTGGGGCCAGGCGAGTTTGTGGCTCCGGCTGTGTCGGGGTGCGTTAGATAGGTGACTTGCATGTCATCTGGATTTACGCCGGGAGCACCAGTAAGCGAAATAATCTGCCCACCTGAATGGGTTCCAAACTCTTGGCAGCTAGTTCCTAAGTACGTGCCGGGACTATTCGGATTCTCTTTAATGTGTAGAAAAATAGTAAATTCGTTCTGATTTGCTCCCGTGGCGTACTGCCCATAAAATTCTTGAACGTTTGAGTCATTGTTAAAACTGCGCTCCGAGTAGAGGCCAATTTCTTGCCGACCTATATGATTAAGCGTTTCGAGCCCAGTTCCGTCCTGATGCATCATCCACGGGAAAAATTGATTTATGGTGTGGAGATTTATATGGGACTGATAGTCGGGATCCAGAACTGAGCGCGGTTCTGGAAAAACCTCGGCTGCCGAGCTGGTAGCAACTGTACTTACCTCGCTTTCGTAATTAAAAGCGCCAAAATCGACCCCTACATTTTGCTGATCGCGCTGTAAGTGGTCCCAGCGCGTAAAAATAACTCGGCCAAAACTGTCGATAATGGGGTTAAAATCGCCTGAAGGTGCGTGGTCCAGAAGAGTTACTGCTCCGGTGTTGACGCTTATTTTCCATAGGCCAGAATTTACTGGTGAAGACTCGTACTCGTCGCGCTGTGGATAGGTATGCAATACAGTGTCGTCGCGGGGTCTATCGGAGACGAAAATTATAGAATCATCACTTGCGTATACTGGTGAGTGGTTATTGTAAGAACTAGGCTGATTAGCAACTTTTGTAATGACTGGAGTATCAGAAGGACCAAGTCCCGTTATTTCATACAGCTGCCAGCGGTAGGTGCCGAGTTGATATTGCTGTGTTGGCGCCCCAACTACCATGCTGAATATTACCTTTGTTCCATCCCAGTGAGCTGCTGGATCTCGTACGGCTATGGCTCCGGCTCCCTGCTGTCCGGCATTACCATAACCTGCGGCGCTGGTCAGATTTTTGAGGCTGCCATCTGGGTAGCGAATCCATAAGTCTCCGCCGCGAAATGCGGTGTTGGGGTTTGCTACATGATTGCCAAACGTTGCTGCGAGGGTGCCAAAGTCGGCAGGGTTAGGCACCATTGTAACAAACACGATTGGATTTGAAGCCAGCGAGTCGGCCTGAGTTTCGCGAAGAGGGCAGAGTAAATAGGCAAGAGCCAAAGTAAAAAACAGGACCCACGAGCAGTTTTTCTCGAGAGGAAAATAGCTGCGCTGGCGCCGGAGAGTAAGGCCTGTGTAGAACTCTATATTATCGACAAGCTGACGCATGGAGCGAAAAGGCCTCTAACATTAGCCGCTGGCTTGTAGTCGACCTTGCAGTGCTGATGCTTAATGAATGGAACTTATTAACTGTTTAATCTGGCGCCAGAATCTGCGTTTAGTGTGCGAAATATAGGAAATATTCGTAGGCCAAAGATAAAAGTGCAAAATGGGTTTAAAAGAGCGCTTTAATGTGGGGTAGCGTGGCATACACAAGCTGGGCTAGTTTTTGAAGTATATGAATGAGCCCCTGAGTATCGGCTATGGCCCAAATGCTTATCGAAGAATAAACCGCTAGGTTCATGGCGAGCACGTACCAAATACCAATAATATAGCCACCGCGAATCACTTGAAAATCAGTTTGATAGGGAAGCGCGTCTCTTGCATTCATGACGAGGTCAGCACCAATTCCCACGCCCAGTGCCGTGAGTAGCGCTAGGTGATCATGACGCCAAAAAGTAAGACCAACTAAAGTAGCCAGAATGAGCGCTAAGGGGAACCAGTAGGGTGCCAATGAAATAAAAGCGTTAAATGGCGCACTGCGTTTTGAGTACGCATAGGTAAAGGAGCCAGAGGCTTCATCTACTTTCATGCCGCGCCATTTATTGCCTGCAAGGCTTGAAACAATCGAATGCTTAAATTCGTGGATAAGAACTGAATATTTCCCTTTAATCAGGTAATACCCAATAAAAATGCCAGGAATAAGGCCAAAGAGAAGATGCAGTAACCGTTGGCCGCTTGACTCATTCCAAAGAGGGGCCATTTGGGAAAAGTTAAGCAGCGCGATTAACGTCAGGAAAACAAGGGAACTAAAAAAAGCAAGGCCGCCGAACTTAGATTTGCTTTCTTCTTTAGTTCGCTTTGAGTTCATAGAGTGAGCTAAGGGCGGTAAGGTATTCCCAAGGACGAATCGTACACGCTACCAGCCATTTTTTAAATGACAATGGATTGTCATATGAAAAAATGGGCTATAGCAACCGAGCCTTTTCCAGCTTCGTTTGACTATTTTCAGGGAGAACTCACCCAGCCTGGCTCACGCAAATTAGCGCGACAAGAAAAGCGCTTTAGCGAGGGAGAGATTGTCAATTTTATATTTGCCTGACGTAATCTTATGCTTAATTTTGTTGATTTTCTTACGCCTGACTTTGCCCAAATCTTTGGATAGTTTCTCAGTTTGATTTTCGGAATTCATACTCAAGCCATTTCAAAATTGTACACATGCCCCAGAGTCGAATTCCGTTTCGCCACCAGATGAACCTACTGAAATCACGAGATTTTTAGGTCCGCAATCCTTAAAGCTTGTACTACCCCGCAAAATTGTGCAGGCTGTAAAGCTGTTACTGTACATTATCGTACACTTTTGGTTCTCACTTGAGATTTTAGAGCAAAAGTTTTGAAAATTTTATTTTTGTAGACCCAGGGCAGGGGCAATAACTGATTAAATACCTGATATTACTAGCATTATGTGCCTGACGGGCTTCTGTGTAATTTGCTGTGTATTCGTCGATTTGCAAAACCTTTATTCCCGGTTCGAGCCTAACTTTTATTGAGACTAAGGCCTCAATAAAAGTTATCGCGCCATAGCCTTGGGGAAGGCGGATTGCCCAATTTATCTCCGCGCTGTGACCGAGTCGGATTTGAACCCAATAAACACAGAAAATCCGAGGATGACGCGTAGCGGCATCCGGGTCGGGCCTCTTAATTTTCCTGCTATGAAGTACGCGCTCTCATCAAAAAGCGAATTACTTCTTCTTCCACGGACCAGGAGGGGTCCAGATTCCTAGCGTTTCTCCGCCGAACATTGCAGCCTTAAATGCCGGAAGGATAAAATCTGCAACCTGTTTAACAATCTCATTAAACTCTGCCGTCTCAGCGGATCGCTGTATCTTTGCATTAAACGCTTTCCAAGCAGCTGCTTTCGATGGATCTCGAGCAAAATCTTCACTGAGGCCCACGGGATATTCAACAACGATGAGGTCTTTTCGCCTTTCAAATGTTGCTCGAATGGTATTGGCCAGTACATTACCTGAAAGGCTGAATGTTCTGCTGATATATAAAAGGTCGAAGTAATCTTTCATTCTGCTATTTGCAAAACCAAGCTTTACGATAGCGTGGAGCTTTTCTGAGATGGTGGTTTCAATTTGGTATGCCTTAATTACTGGGCTCGGGAGTCCCAAAAGTGAGGGGAATGTGATCTCTTGGGGCGGCGGGTTAACCGCATCTTCGATGCCGATATCAACCTGAACTGGAATAGCGGAAGTGCCTAGATGTGCCCGCATAGTGATTCGCACCCCAGCGTATTCCTCTTGTGCTCTGATCTCTGCTCCTTCTACCGAATTAGGATCAAAGACAAGTCCGTCTTCTGCAAATTCAATCTTAGCAACATCTTGAAACACCTTCGCTAGATTACTGACAGATGTTTCACCAAATCCAAGAAGATCAAGATCGGTAGTCGGTCGATGTAGAGCCCCCTCCCAAACCATAAATAGCATCGCGCCTTTTAGAAGAAAGCGGTCCTTCTGGCGCGTTTGGGTTAGTCGATAAAGAATTCGTTCCACTGCATATTGAGCGAGAACTTGGTTGTGCTCAACTTGTTTCGCCCGCGAGTAGGCAAGGAGCTTTGCTTTAACTGAAGCCGGAAAGTTGGTGACTGGCTTTTTTATACAATGGCTTCGGCGTAAGGGCGCAGCACGTTATATATCCGACAAGCTTTAGCTTCATGGGTTAGTTTGTTCATATCAATCTGCTTGCTTCTCCATGCTTCCCGCAGCGCCTCGATACAGACATCAATTCCTACTTTGTTGCGATACTTAAAACACTCAGCCACAGTTCTTTCGGGTGTTGTAATTTTTACCGGTACGCCATCGATTGTATGTATTTCGAAACCACTCTGCAGATTCTCTTTGGAGTGTCGGAAAATTCGGATTGGCGGATAGTCCATTTTTGGCTTTCGAGCTTTACGGTCGATACTAATCCACACTTCCCAAGGGTTCTGAGTTCCTATTTCATGGTAACGAAGCGCTGAAAGAAGGCAGATAATCGAATTGGGATATTTTTTAGCGACAAGTGCGAGACCGATGTTGGTGGATGTTGGATGATCGGCGTGGTGATAGAGTCCACGGCTGTCTTTGACAAGGAGGCCTTCATCAACAAGTTGTGTAAGATATGTCCTTGCAATTCCTTTAGAAGCAAGGTCGGAGGCTCGGAGAATCCCAAGCTCTTTAGCTAGAGTCGCTATCTGTTTTTTGGGTGACTGTGTCATAGATAATATATTACTATATGTTGGCATATTTATGCAAGAGCCTACAGTATGTAATAGCTTTTCGCCATATCTAATCGATATGATTGCCTTTACTCAGATTATTTAAAGGCTTTGCTTTGGGCGCATATCAACTTCGGTTACTTCAATAACCGTCAATATTTGGGTCTAGTCTGGGGATTCTCCCTGAACCTGTGCTTGCTGAGATTACGGTATTCTCCGCATGGTGGTTGGAAATTACCGTAGCCATCACGGGGCACCTCGGCGTCCTGTAGCGGCGCAGTGTGTTTGCTAAGCCTCCAAAGCCTTTATCCCGGGAAGGCCTTTTCCTTCAAGCAAAGCCAAGAATGCCCCTCCGCCAGTGGAGATATAGTCAAACTTATGCGCCAGTTCCATTTTGTGAATGGCCGCATCGGTATCGCCGCCGCCTACAACGGTGACACCGTGTGCGCTGGCCATAGTTTCAATCATGTCCGTGGTGCCTTTTGAATAATCTTCATTTTCAAAAGCGCCCATGGGTCCGTTCCAGACAATAGTTTCTGCAGTATGTAGGGCTTCCTTAAAAAGAATGCTGGAAGCAGGCCCGATATCTAATGCCATAAGGTCTGCGGGAACTTCAGCGGCAGGCACAGCGCGTGCGATGCCTTGCGCGCCGGGGTTTGGTCCGACCACAACATCAACTGGCAAATACAGTTTGCAATCGCGGCGCGCCATGATGCCCAAAAGTTCTAAGGCTTTGGGGAAAAGTTCACGTTCAACAAGTGAACGGCCCATTTGTAAGCCTTGTGCGGCCAAAAAGGTGTTGGCCATGGCTCCACCGATAATAATTTTGTCGGCGAGAGTTGCCAGGTGCTGAAGAGCTGCAAGTTTGGTTGATACTTTTACGCCGCCAAGCACCACGCAAAGAGGACGTTTAGGCTTTACGAGAGACTTTTCGTAGTACGCAATTTCCTTTTCCATCAAAAGCCCGGGTGCTTTTTCCTTAAAGAGGGCAGGCACGCTGACCATAGAGGCATGTTTACGGTGCGCTGTTGCAAAGGCGTCGCCAATAAAAACTTCGCCAAGTTTTGCTAAGGCTTTGGCAAAGTTTAGATCGTTTTCTTTCTCGCCGTCGTGATGGCGCAGATTTTCAAGAAGCAAAACTCGACCTGGTTCTAAGTTTTGTGCGAGTGTTTCTACTGCCGGACCAACACAGTCTGGAGCAAGCACAACATCGGCCGAAACATGAGAACGTAGATATTCGGCTACGGGTGCCAAGCTAGAGCCCGGTCCTTTGCCGCCTTCTCCGAGGTGCGACATGACTATAGGCTTGCCGCCGGCTTCTAATACGGCCTTCAGAGTGGGCAAAAACTGCTTAATTCGATTGTCATCGGTAATTTTGCCAGCATCATCCAAGGGCACATTTAAGTCGGCACGGATAAGCACTTTTTTATTGGCGAGGGATAGCTGAGCAAGAGTCTTCATAGATAGTTATATGCCTGTTGGTTCGTGAACAAAGAACGTTTGCAACTTGTAGACAGTTTCAAGCTGTTGAGCTACGGCCTTCACGCCGACTGTCTCTGTAGCATAGTGTCCCGCAAAAATGGCATTAAGTTCAAGCTCTCGGCACAGATGATATGCTTCTTGTTTCGGTTCGCCTGAAATAAATAAGTCAAGACCACAACGTGCTGCCTCGGGAAGTGCAAAACTTCCCGAGCCGCTAATGATGCCCACCTTTTTGATTTTTTTCGGGCCAAATTGAAGAAGAAGGGGTTTCCCCGCTCCTGGAAGTGTTGCCAAGCGCGACGCCACTTCCTCGATCCCGAGCGGAGATTGAAGCTCTCCCTGTAGGCCTATATAATTTTGATCAAGCAGCGCAAACCCTTGACGCTGAGTTAGTCCAACAAGATTCCCAAGCTGGGCGTTGTTGCCTAGTTCACTGTGTGCATCGAGGGGCAAGTGGGCAGCATAGAGCGAGCAGCCCGAAGCGAGTAGCGCTCTTACCTTTTTGCCGAATACTGCCCGAATGGGCTGCTCTTTCCCCCAATAGAGCCCGTGGTGCACAATAAGAAGCTGAGCCTTTTGTGAAATGGCTGATTCAATTACCGAAAGTCCAGAATCTACGGCTATGGCCACCCGAGAAACCTCTGTTTGGGCGCTTTCAACTTGTAAGCCATTAAGTGAAGCATCTTTAAATGACTTTATGTCTAGGGTGTTGTCCAAATAGGCCACGAGGTCTGAAAGTAACATAATAAATCCCTTAACTTACACTCATCTTGCCATAGAATGGCTTTAAAGTGTCTTCGGCGCCAGCCTTTACAGGACCTAAGCAGTTATCGTAAAAGTTTCAGGTCGTTAGCAAAGCTTATACCGCTTGCGATGAAAGGTCGGCGGTAGAGGCGTAAGTTCAATCTGCGCTCAGTATATACGAGGAGTTTTCATGGGTTGGTTTTTACGTGCAAAGGCCCCTAAGCCGGCAGTTGATGAGGCTGAAAAGTCGACCTTGCCCGATGATATCTGGACCAAGTGTCCTGAATGCTCGGCGATTCTATATACGAAAGAGCTCAGAAAAACTTTCGGTGTTTGTCTTAAATGCGACTATCACTTTCGTCTAACCGCAGCTCAGCGTATTCCGCTGCTGGTGGATCGCCATTCCTTTGTTGAGCTTGACGCTCACCTCCGTGCTGCTGACCCCTTGAAATTTCGGGATACCAAAAAATACACAGATAGAATTAAGAAGGCTGAAAAAGCTTCGGGTGCCAATGAGGCCGTAGTGACCGGGCGCGCTCGAATACTTAATGTGCCCGTTGCCCTAGGCGTATTTGAGTTCAGTTTCCTTGGCGGCAGCATGGGATCTGTGGTCGGCGAAAAGCTAGCCCGCATGATTGAAGTTGGTATTGCAGAGAAGCGACCGGTTCTGATTGTGTCGGCCTCAGGTGGCGCACGTATGCAGGAAGGCATTTATTCGCTTATGCAGATGGCCAAGGTAAGTGCCGCTCTGGCTCGGCTTGGGCAAGCCCGCATTCCATACATATCAATTCTTACAGACCCAACTACAGGCGGCGTTGCGGCTTCGTTTGCAATGTTAGGCGATGTTATTATCGCCGAACCTAAAGCCCTTATTGGCTTTGCAGGACCTCGCGTTATTGAGCAAACCATTCGACAAAAGCTACCTGAAGGCTTTCAGCGCTCTGAATTTTTGCTTGAACATGGCATGGTGGATCGTATTGTACCTCGAGCTTCCATGCGGGAAGAAATTGCCCAAATTTTGCGCAATTTTGGCTTCTAGTTTTTTGCTTGGCTGGAACAAATTAAGGTCTGCCCCTGAAGCACCCCCTGGCGGCTCTGCCCGGTCCCAGGTGGGAGCTGATTTACGAAATGACTTCTAGCGACAAATGCTGTTTCTAGCGAGAATGGGTAGGCTTCTTATTGGCGCTGAGCGCACTAGGAGCTCGTGAAGAGGTAGGCTGATTTTAGACGGGAAACTGGACTCCTTATGACAGTGCTTCAGAATAATTTAAAAGTCAGATGTATGCGCGTAAAAAGTGTTGGAGTTTGGGGAGCGGCAGTTCTTTTTGTACTCTTGCCGCTTGGCGAATTGTTGACGAAGGGCGCGTATGCCCAAGTTGAGCCGCCAGATCGCCGTCATTTGTTTGCTGAAGACGCTAGAGTAGCCAAGCGTGATCGGAGGGTGCAGCTTAAGGCAGCGCTCCAAGAAGACAAGGCCGGCTCAGAGGACCTCGATTTTAAAGCCCCGCAAGTTCAGGTGCTTCAAGAAAGCAGGAAGGTGAAAGGTTCAGGCGGAGTGCTGCTATCGCGTTCCGGAATTCAGGCTCAGGCACAAGAAGCATTGGTAGAAATGGAAGCCAAGCAGGCTGAATTGACTGGACAGGTTGCATTAACCGATGCCCAAGGTCGACTTCTGGCGGAGAGTGGCAGTTTTAATTTCGACTCTGAAACTGGGTCCTTTAAGAACGCAGAACTTACGGTAGAGGATGGGGGTTATTTAGCTGAGGCGGAGCAGTTGGCACGCCTTAGTGAATATGAATATGAGCTAACGGACGCGCAGCTTTCAACTTGCCACTGCGGCGACGGAACCAAGCCCTGGAGTATTCACTCGTCCCGAGCTCACTTGACGCAGGAAGGGTATGCCCACACGTATGGAAGTTGGCTTGAATTTCAAGGAGTCCCAATTTTCTACTCGCCTTATTTGGCGTTTCCTTTAAAAAGCGAACGCCAGAGCGGTTTGCTTACTCCAGATTATGGATACAGCAGCCGGGATGGACTGAAGCTTAAAGCTCCCGTGTTTGTGACGCTTGGAGAAAGCGCCGACATGCTTCTTTCTCCCTTTGTGCAGACTCGCACCAGAGCTGGAATGGGATTTGATTATCGCGAGGCATTTTCCCGCAATAATAACTTAAAGAGTCGCTTTATTTATTCCAATGAAAGCATGCGCGACGGCGATTTGCGAGGAACTAACACAACAGGACTTTTTGATCCGGAGTTAAAAGATAATCGTTTCGGCGCATATGTAAGCCACTTGTGGACCAGTAGCTCAAAAGACGAAGAGGCTTGGGCTTTGGTCTCTGACATCCATTATATCAACGACGATCTTTTCTTACGCGAATTGCAAGACGAGAAAATAGGCGCTTACAACTCTCGTTATACCACCTCGACTATGCTTGCGCGCTCAACTTTTGGTGAGTATGTCAGCGGCGAAATATTAGCCGAATACAACCAATCTCTTGTGTCAGATGATGATTTAACCTTCCAAAGGCTGCCACAAGCATCTTTGCTGGCTCAGCGCAGTTTTAGGCCATTTGGATTTAACCCGTACGGAATTAAGGTGAATACCCAAGGCGGGCTTGACGCGGTGAATTTCTCGCGGCAAGAGGGATATGACGGCTGGAGACTTGATGCGGCCCCTGGGGTGGCAGTTCCATATCACATTAAGAACTACGTTAATGGACGGTTTGAGGTGGTGTCGCATCAAACCTGGTATGAGTTAGATGATACATCAATTCCTGGCCAAGTAGGGCAAGAACTTGATGCCTCGCAATTTAGAGACGCGTATACTTTTCGCGCCACAGCTAATACAGGAGTTGAGCGAGTGTATGAACTTGATGAAGGTAACTGGCTTACTTGGCTCACCTCGCTTGGTAAGGACAACCAGGCTAATACCCTTAAAAGACTGAAACACACCATCGAGCCCGCGGTAAGCTTTACGCATGTGCCGGATACGGCTTCAGGTTCAGAAATTCCGCTATTCGATAGCCTCGATCGCATTCGAGCTCGCAGTTTGGTTGCCTACGGATTTCGCTCTAACCTCTATGGCCGCTTTGTGCCAAAGGAAGTGTTGGCGGATTCTATCCCAGAGCTCATGCCAGAAATTGAGGATGTTCCTACGTTGTCTACTCTCGGTTCAGTTGGTGATATTTCAGGTAACGACCCCCTTGAAGTGGGCGGTGGTAATATTGCTCTGCGTAAGGGTGAAATTCGTCCCCTGGTGAGCTTTGGAATCCGTCAGACCTATGACTATGAAGAGGAAAAACACGATAGCCGTGAAAATGACCCGAAAAATGATTTAAACCGACGAGCTTTTTCGGATATCAACACTGATTTGACGCTTTATCCCTCAAATAATGTGGCTTTTCGGTTTGAAAACAATATGGACCCTCAAGATAGGACTTTTTCATCTTGGGGCCTTTCTACCCATATGCGGGACGATCGCGGAGATCTTTTAAGAGCCCGTTATACCTATATTGACGAATCATTGAGCCATATTGAAGGTGGAGCCGAAGTGGCGTTAAGCAATCGTCTAAAGCTGGGATATTATGCCCGCTTTGACGACCGAAAATCGGAGTTTTTAGAGAATAGAGTAGGCTTACGATTTCAGAGTTCCTGCAACTGCTGGAAAGTTGATCTGGGGGTAACGGAGCGTGTAAACCCAGATGAGCAGGAAGTGAATTTGGTTTTCACTTTGGTGGGCTTGGGCGATTTTGCTCAGAAATTTGGCCTTGGAGGAAATTAGGCATGAAGGTGTTGGTGACTGGCGCTGCGGGATTTATTGGCAGCAATTTATTGCATTATCTTGCTGCACAAAGGCCACAGTGGCAGCTTGTTGCGCTCGATTTGCTTACCTACGCCGGGAATCTTGAGAATATCGACAGCCTTCTTAAGTCTGGCAAAGCCACGTTTTTAAGGGCAGATGTCAGTGATGAAAACCAGATGGATGACATCTGTCGAACTGGAAAATTTGATTTAGTTTTTCATCTAGCCGCCGAAAGTCATGTTGATAGGTCCATTCACAGTGCTTCTGCTTTTGTGCGTACTAATGTGCTGGGGACTCAGTCATTAATGTCAGCTGCCCGAGCGCATGGCGTAAAACGGTTTGTACATATCTCGACCGATGAAGTGTATGGTTCGCTTGGCCCAACCGGAAGATTTGTAGAAACAACTCCTTTGGATCCGACCAGTCCTTACGCTGCATCGAAGGCAGCTTCCGATCTTATGGTTTTGGCGGCAGCCAAAACACATGGATACGATGCCGTGGTGACTCGCTGCACCAATAATTACGGTCCATATCAGTTTCCGGAAAAATTTATACCACTATTTATTACCAATGCCTTAGAGGAAAAGCGCCTGCCTCTGTATGGTGATGGCATGAATGTGCGTAGTTGGTTGCATGTTGAGGACCATTGCGAAGCATTGTTGTTGGTCGCTGAAAAGGGAAAGCAAGGCGAAGTCTACAACATTGGCGGTGCTGAAGAGGCAGAAATTCCCAATAAAATTGTGGCTGGCTCCATTCTGAAGTTGCTGGGCAAATCTGAAAGTTTGATACAACTTGTCACTGATAGACCCGCTCACGACAAGCGATATGCGATAGATTATTCAAAAATTCATGCAGAGCTTGGTTGGAAGCCTCGTCGATCTTTTGCTGAAGGGCTTCGCAGTACCGTTGATTGGTACTTAGGGAATAAACCTTGGTGGAGTCGCATTAAGAATGGTGAATACGCCAAATTTTATGAACAAAATTATGCCCGAAGAGCCGTGTAGGTATGAAAATATTGTTGTTTGGTGGCTCAGGGCAGCTTGGCTTTGAGATTCAAAAGCGTGCGCTTGATTTAGATTTTCAGTTGGTTTCCCCGGTCCAATCGGAGATTGATATCACCGAGGCTCGCCAAGTGCAGTTTTTGGCTGAAAAGATTAAGCCCGATCTCATTATAAACTCCGCTGCGTACACCGCTGTTGATAAAGCTGAAAGTGAGCGTGAGGCAGCCTTCGCGGTTAATGCGGAAGGGGCTGGTGTTGTAGCTCGAGCGGCAAGTCAGGTGGGGGCCCGATCCATATACATTTCAACTGATTATGTGTTTGACGGAACTCTTGCTCGCCCTCTCAAAGAAACTGACCCCACGCGCCCGCTTAACGTCTATGGTGAATCAAAGCTTTTAGGCGAGCAAAACGCGCTTAAGGAAGGGGGGGGTGGCTGTGTGGTGGTACGTACCTCCTCCCTTCATGGGCAGCGCGGTGAGAACTTTGTGCACACCATGCTTAAACTATTTGCCGAGCGTGAAGAGGTCTCCATAGTTTCAGATCAATTTATGTCGCCCACATGGGCTGGGTGGCTCGCAGAGGTTCTCTTGGATCTCGCCAGACTTAAAACGTCGGGCCTATTTCATGCAAGTTGTGCAGGAGCCATTAGCTGGTTTGATTTTGCCGAACAAATTTGGAACAGTGTTCGCGGTTCTAATCCCCAAATACAGCGTTGCCGGCTCAAGAAGGTCGGAGTTTCAGACTTTCCAAGGCCAGCCAAGCGTCCGGCTTATTCGGTTTTTGATTGCTCCAAATTAGCCCAGGTGCTTGGTCGTTCGCCAATAAGCTGGCAGGATGGTTTGAAAGGGCATTTAAACGATATTGGCCGTATAAAACTTGAAAAATAGCGCTGAAAGCCACAGTCGCTTAAACGCCTCGGGGAGTTAAATTTATTCCATTCAGGGGCGCTCAAGTCTTGTCGCCAGGCTTTATTCTAGTTAGTTTCAGGCTGCTAAAGTTTTAGGAGAACTGTCTTGTCGCATATTCGAAGTGTTATTTTAGCAGGGGGTCAGGGGGCTCGATTTTGGCCTATTAGCCGAAAGCAAAAACCCAAACAATTTCTGTCGATCAATACGAGCGGAGAAAGCTTGATTCAAAGCACTGCCAGGCGCATTTCTCCGTTGGCTGGCAAAGAGCACCTGTACGTGGTTAGTAACGAGCTTTTGGCGCCATTGATTCTCGAGCATGTGCCTTACGCGAAAGTAATTACCGAGCCTTCAGCAAAAAATACTGCGGCTTCAATTGGCTTGGCTGCCATACACGCCCTGAAAGAAGATGCAAAGGCTGTGATTGCCTGCTTCCCAGCAGATCACGCTGTAAAAGATGAGGCCGCCTTGCTTTCGAATTTACGAGAAGCTGCCAAGTTAGCCAGCGAACATGACGTGCTCGTGACGATCGGCATTAAGCCCACATTTCCGCACACTGGTTATGGCTATATTAAGCGAGGGACGCCCATAGAAGGCAGTGGATACGAGGTGAGTCGCTTTTACGAGAAGCCTAACCTGGACCGTGCGAAACGTTATGTAGAATCCGGTGAGTTTTATTGGAATAGCGGCATGTTCGTGTGGAAAGCCGCTGTAATTATGGAAGCTTTCCGTGAGTTTATGCCCGAACTGCATCAGGGCCTCGAAAAAATTGCCCAAGTTTTGGGGACTAAAGATGAGCAAAAGGTGAGTGCAGAAGTTTTTGCCGGGCTTGAGTCTATATCCATCGACTTTGGTGTGCTTGAACACGCGCGTAATTGTGCGTTATTAGCGGCGGAGCCTTTTGGTTGGAATGACGTTGGCTCTTGGGATGCCTGGGCTGAAAATTTCAAGACCGATGAGGCGGGTAATTTGCAGCACGGGGACGTCATCTTATTTGACTGTAAAAACTGCGTAGTACATTCTGAGAAGCGTCTTACCGCCGTTTTAGGCGCTGAGGACCTGATTGTCATAGATTCGGGCGACGCTTTGCTTGTTTGTCCGCGTGCTCAGGTACAAGAGGTACGTAGGATTGTAGACGAGCTAAAAGCTCGAGGCCGAAATAACCTTGTCTAATTAACAAAAAATCAAGCTTTAGTTTTGTAAAGAGGAAGTATGTCCAAAAAAGTAGCACTAGTAACAGGAGTTACCGGGCAAGATGGCTCTTACTTAGCCGAGTTTTTGCTCAGCAAAGGTTATAAAGTGTTCGGCATGGTGAGGCGCGCCTCGGTTGATAAATTTGAGCGTATCGCGCACCTGATGGACAAGATTGAATTGGTACAAGGAGATTTGCTCGACCAGTTTTCCCTTATTTCGGTGCTTAAAGACACCAAGCCCCAAGAGGTTTACAATTTAGCTGCTCAGAGTTTTGTGCCTACCAGTTGGGCCCAGCCAGTGCTCACATCTGAATTCACGGCGGTAGGCGTCACCAAACTACTTGAATCAATTCGCCTCGTTGATAAAAATATTCGTGTGTATCAGGCCTCAAGTTCTGAAATGTACGGCAAGGTGCGTGAAACTCCACAAACTGAGTTGACTCCATTTTATCCACGCTCACCCTATGGTGTGTCCAAAGTGTATGGCCACTACATTACCGTTAACTATCGCGAGAGTTATGGGCTGTATGCGGTATCCGGAATTTTGTTTAATCATGAATCACCGCGTCGTGGGCTTGAGTTTGTGACCCGTAAAGTTACCGATGCAGTCGCTCGTATAAAACTAGGCATGAGCTCCGAACTTCGGCTCGGTAATCTCGATGCCAAAAGAGACTGGGGGTTTGCAGGCGACTACGTGAAAGCGATGTGGCTTATGCTTCAGCAGCCCACACCAGATGATTATGTTATTGCGACGGGTAAAACGTATTCAGTTAAGGAACTGGTGAAGATAGCGTTTGCGCATGCCGGGCTTGATTGGGAACGTCACGTCAAGATTGACCAAGCCTTTATGCGTCCTGCCGAAGTTGATCTGCTCGTGGGCGATGCAAGTAAAGCCAAGCGTGTATTAGGCTGGGAGCCAGAAGTAAGCTTCGAGCAGATGATTAAGATGATGGTTGACTCGGATATTGCGCGTTTAAGAAGTTAAGGAAGCTCGTGTTATTGGGCTTCTTTCAGGGAACTCTTGGCAATCTCGTCTAAGCGCACTTTGTTTTTGACCAGATAGCTCGGAATTATAATCGAGTCGCCAATCGTTAAGGCTTGCGACTGAGAGAGCTTATTCATTCGAGCAAGGCGCGCAGTATTGGTTTTATCAAATGTGTACCAGCGTGCCAGCATTTCAAGAGATTCATCCTCTGAGGTAACGTAGTGTACTATGTCGCCTTCGGGGCTTATCTCTGCTAGGGGCGAATGCGTGGCCGTGAGGCGCTCAATAAATTGAGATTCTGGCTCATTTTGTAGTTTTTCAATCTTAAGTGAAGCCATTGCTTGAGCAGGCGCGGCAGTACTGCTTATGAGCTCAGTCTTTTTTATTTCTGGAATAGGAATTTGGCTCGACTTTGTAAGTATAACTGGCTCACTGGTGCCCACGGGGAAGGGGCCTTTAATCATCCAAGTACCCTCCGCCAGCTCTTCTAATACAAACTTTTCTTTTTCCTTTGTGTAGTAAAATTGCAGCAGCAGCGGACCAAAAGTTGTTCGGGTTACTTCGAGCGCATTTGGTTGTCCACGATGAGCAATAAAACCTTTCAGGTCTGCGCTTTTTTCTATTTCTTTATTCAAAAGTAAGTTGCCCGCTAGAAACGGATTGTCATTGCTTAAGGCAACTGGCCCACGATTGCTAATGCGATTTACTAAACTGTGGTGGGTGCGTACCACATTGGACGCGCAGCCCGCGCAGAGGAGTAGCGCGAGTAGCAAGAGGCTAGGGGTAAAGACTGCTTTGTATCTTCGCAAACGACGACTCTGGGGTTTATTAGTTTCGTATGGCACAAACAATCCCATATGACGTACGCCCATAAAAAGGAGGCCTACAATCGTCTCGACGCAGCTACCCCTGCAATTTTAACAACTTAAGGCCACACTTGCTATAAAAATAGCGCTTTTTCTAAGAGTTAAGCGCTGTTATGCTCGCTCAACACAAAAAAGCCACTGGGAGATTAAGATGCGATTTATATTAGTTTTGGTGCTGGGCCTACTTATTTCCTCATGTAACTCAAGTTTGGAGGATGCCCTTGATATTATTGATGTTCCTCGTAAGGACATAGATGTCTCCCGCATGGGCGTAAACGCATTTGCAAATGATGGCAGGTTTGGTTCCTCGGCGGCGCAGCTTGCCGAAGTGCGAAATACGCTTAACTTAAGCTATGTGCGCATGCTTTTTAGTTGGACAGATGCTGTGCAGTCTGGCCCCAATGCGAGTATCAATTTCTCATTCTTCGATGATTTAGTAGACGGGATACCGCAAGGAGTTGAGGCCTTGATTGTGGTGACTGGTCTGCCTTCATGGATGACCAATTCAGCTAACTGGGTGGAGAATAATCCGAGAACCACTTTTGTAGAAAATTTCTTTAAGCCAGTGGTGAATCGATACAAAGATAGGGCGCGGGTAGTTGCTTGGCAGGTTTGGAATGAGCCCAATATGGTTGCAAATTCTGATAATACCACGCTGGATGTGGCCACCAAACCTGACAACTATGTTGAAATGTTGGCGCGTGCACATAACGTTGTGAAAACGGCTAGCCCATCTAAACTAGTGGTAAGTGCTGCGACAACCGCAATTAATCAAAATTATTCTGAGACCCTTGAATATAATCGCAGTATGCGAGACGCGGGGCTTCAGTCTTTTGCCGATATTTATGCGATTCATATTTACGGCAAGCAGTATGAGAACATCGTGCGTGATGGTGGAGTGCGAGATTATTTGAATGGACTTTCGTTGCCAATTTGGGTGACTGAATCTGGGGCCCAGGGCGTGAACTCACAGCTTGCCTATTGCGAAGAGGTGTGGCCGTTTATAACTGAAAAGGTAAATAAAATTCAGCGGCTCTATTATTATCAGTTCACAGAGGCCACTCCGGCGCTTTCAAGTTACGGAATGCGCACCCTGGATTCAGAATTTCCCGTGTCTGATTTGTATGTGTTCTTAAGAGATAGATAGATCTGTTCTGGGTTCGGGGTGAAAGAGGAATACAATTAAACACAGAGTGCACGAAGCCCCCTGGTATTACAAACTTCAGCCAAATAGTTGAGAGGGGCGAGTGGCTGCACCCGCAGGTCCCTTCATAGTGTACCTTTACTGAAGTGACGGGGGCCAACATACAAGTGGACTAAGAACACAAAGGAAGAGTCTTTTGTGTTTCTATCTCAGAGGTCTTTGTGTCCTCTGTGGTGAATATCTACTGCCTGCCTGCGACTGAAACAGAATTTAAACCATAAAAACTTTTATTACCGCAGAGTGCCTCGCCCGTTAATGAACGCAGCTGGGTGGCTAGTTGATTTAACGCGCGTTCACGCTTGGTGGTCGGTGTGCTGACGCTGTCTAGCGAGGTTTTGATTTTCTGCTCTGCACTTTTGGCGCGCACACTCAAAATAAATTGCCCTGGGTCTGCCATCCAGGAATTATCTCCGGGATTATCGAGAGAGCTTGAGCCCAAATCTGGCTCGACACCTTCAACCAGGTGATGTACCGCAGCTAGCTCCGTCGCTGAAATTTCTTTTACTTGATGCGCTTGCGGCATAAAGCGACCACGGCGAATGCTGCCGCATTCGCCAAATAACGTGCTGCCTTCAAGTTTATATTGCTCAAATTCGGTGTCATTCATGTGAGCGCGGCTCATCACAAGCTCAATCGCTTGGATATCAGTGTGGTTTTGCGGGGTATTGGGCTGCACTATGGGCCCGCTACACCCAACGCAGGTGCCGAGAAGCAGGGCAGCGAGAGATACTGAAATGTATTTTTGTCCTAGGGCGTGGGGGAGTTGGTTCATAAACTGTTGCACTTTCAAAATTCAGCTAAAACTGCTGAAAGCCTTCTGAGAGTAGCTGGATTAATCTAGCTTCGAAAGGCCTTCGGAGAGCTATCTGTACGATTTTAATTGAAGGTCGAGCTTCGGTGTGGCAGGGTTCAAATATACCGAGCAGCAAGTCCACACAGGGTTTAGGTTTTGCTCATGTTCTTTTTGGCCAAGACGTCTTTAGACTAAAAAGGATAAGGAATGAGGGATATTGCAGTAACTTCGACAGGTGCTGTTCAAGGTGCTCCAGGTTTGCCCGTAGTGCTCCAACATTTATATAAGGGTCAGCAAGTTGACCCAACTCTCTATCAGACAGCAGTTGCCGCCGAACCAGGCTTTTTGCGTCAGGCAATTCAGAAACTGTTTCTTCCCATCTTGGACGCTAAATTATCCCAGGTAACTCGATTCGACCCCTGTGCGCGAGATGCCGAGCATACCATGCTTCACCTCGAATTAGCGGCGTTTGTGGCGGCTCGCAATTATAATCCGGGCTCAGGGCAAAAATTTGCTGAGGTGATTGAGCGAGGAGCGTTACTTGGCCTATGGGCGCCTCTGTCAGAGCTCAGGGCGGCTTCGGCGTCCAACGCAGAGCAGGGTCAGATTCCCGGGCAGCGCCAATATGATCAATTTAAAGCATATGCAGCTCAGTTGCTCACGCATAGGGCTCATGGAGATAAACGGGCATATGCCGAAGCGGTTGCGCAGTTTGTTGACGCTACCTGTTTAGCCGCGCAAAAATTAAGCTCCATTCCTGCTGAACGAATGGGGATACACCCAAATACTCTTAGAAATTGGATACACCGAATTCAAAGTGAAGTGCCTCAGGCCTTGCCGACTATTTATAACCCAGATTTAAAACACCCGAGTTTACATCAGTCCGTGGCGGAGCCTCAGATTCGTGCAGGGGAACTACAAAAATTACTTTCAGGTGGGGTCCCCTATAGTCGCCAAGTATGGGTGGCTTACTCCAACGCTCGGACTCAGCAGCGGGAGAGTATTTTTGCGTACCTTGTAAACTCAGTTGCCCCCAAAGTGTTTGAGCATGTGCATCAACTTTTACCTGGTTATCCGGCTCCAAAGGTGAAGCAGCAGTTTGTGGATGCGGCTCAGCAGATAATTGAGCACTTCGACCCAGCAGGGGGTTCTTTTAGAGAGCTGGCTTTGCGTGTAATGCCACAAGCTTTGTTTGCATCATGTAATTTGGCGGATCCTCAAAGATTTTCCAGTAAATTTAGGGGAGAGAGCGAATTTAATGCGCTACGAGAAGCAACAACAGCCGAAAGTGAGAAGGCGGCAACGTATCTAAAACTTTTTTTCCAAGAGGGTTTTAATCTGTTTGAAATTGCAGCTCGAGTCGGAGAGGAACCCGGGAAGGTTAAAAGCTGCTTAGTTGAAACCCTTAGAGAAGTGTTTCCAGACTATGTGCCAGCTGCGGCAGAAGTTGCAGAGCAAAGCCGAATTGAAGATCCTCGTGTATTCGGCTACCAATTAGCGGTGGTTTTGGCAAATAAATTTATTAGGGAGGATTGGGCTAAAGAATGGCATAGGTCCGAGCTTATCGAGCGAACTGCCTTTGTGATTGGGGAGCTGCAAACCTTGGACCCTCAAGTAGTAGAGCAGGGTCTTATGGTGCTGTATGGCCGAATACCAAATCAGTTAGACCAGCGCATCGCTGAGACCTGGTGGTACAGGTTAAAGGATAGCTATCTAAGTGAACTGGCTCAGCATGGTGAGAATGTGTTTCACCGAGTAGCGGATCAGCTTATTAGGGGCTTACCAAGGTATGCTGCATCTCCCAATGAAGTTCGTTACTCAGCAGAATTTGGGGAAGTACTTTGGGATGTTATTATTCCAGCAGCGATGGCATACGTGCCAAACTTAGGTACGAATAGTTTAAGCGCTTACGTGCTGCATATGGGACTAGTCAGAGAGGCTGAATTAACAGAGCAGCATCAAGATGCCAGAAGGACGGGAAGCTTTTAAACTGGAAGCCGGTGCGACTTTAGGACGGGGCTTTTATGAGATGAGTTCTAGTCATCTCCGAGATTTTTAAGGTGCCGATTTGATCTTAAAAGTCTTAGGCCTTGTTTTTCAAGTTCGTGAATTCGAGCGATGCTGACAGCAAACTCGAGCGCAAGCTCCCTAAGCGAGCAAGGTTCTTTCGCCTTTAAACCAAAATGTCTCTGAAGAATACAACTAATTTTAGTGTGAGTCCCGGGCAGAAGCTTCGGGGCTTGTGGAGTTGGGGCATGGGGGTAGTTCCGTAACTCTTTTTTCGATACGGGAAATAACCCATTACGAACCCTGAGTCTTGTTTTTTTGGTTGTATATGGAGGGTTTATTTGGAAACAGCTATCAGACTGCGAGAAGAATTTGCCCGAAGAGGGACTTGAACCCCCACTCTCTTGCGAAAACTGGATTTTGAATCCAGCGCGTCTACCAGTTCCGCCATTCGGGCACAGAATTGAAGAGGAGAGATATCTATCGTTTTTAACTTAAGATGTCAAAAGCCAGGGTGCTTATTTGAGGGCGGCACTAATACTCTGTTGGCAGAGTTCTAGCGCTTTTACTGGCGCTTGTTTGGCTTCTTCTGGGCTGCAAACAGGGGGCAGTACTTCCACGCTTATTGGCAATCCCAATGGAAGGGGAAACAATCCCCGCTTAATAAGCTCCGCGCTGCCGTTTATGCAAACTGGTACAACGAGAAGGGGCGGATTGGCCGCTTCCAGTATGGCAGCGGCCCCGGCGACTTTAAACTTTTTTAGTTTGCCATCTCTGGAGCGTGTGCCCTCAGGGAAAATGCAGCCTGAAAATTTTTGAGCGGAGATTCTTTCTCCTAAAGATTTTAAGAGCGGAATAGCTTGGGCAGGGTTCTTGCGGTCAATAAGGATAGAGCCATTAACGCGAAGTGTGTGCGATACGGAGGGCACCCATGCGCCTAATTCTTTTTTGGCTACAAAGAGCGGGTGGTACTCTTTCAGAAACCACATAAGGAGCGGGATATCTAATTCGCTTTGGTGGTTTGAGACAAATAAAATAGGCTGATGAGGCGCAATTTTGGTATGAAATGATATTTTTGGTTTTGATCCCAGCACGCTAAGCCAACGCACAAGCAGCCCGATGCCGCTATCCATAACGGCTTTATGCTTTGTGGGCCAAAGTGCCCACACCAGCTTTAGTAGAGGATCCCAAACAATAAGAGTTATTAAAGTTAAAGCGAAGTATAAGGGAGTTGCAAAAAAGAGAGAGAAAAATTTCATGCTGCATACCTTCGTGCGGCGTGGGAAATAAGTGTGCCAAGCCGCGCGAGTTCGGGTGTTGCCGCAATGCGCGTGAGGTAGTGCCGTGCTTGATTTATAATAATTTGAATTTGCTGACGAGAGATGTCGCTCATATGCAAGTGCCGAAGTTTATCCAAAAGCAAAGCTCCTTGCAGCTTATAAATTGAAGGTGAACCTTCGGCATCTAGAGTAAGCTGACTAAAAGCCATAACTGCCTGCGACTCGTAGCAACACAATGGAGTCCGGGAGTCCGCAGCTTGCTCTGCCGTTTCTCGCTTTTCTCTTGCCATCCAAAACGCGGAGGCAACTTCGGAAAAAGAAACAGGTCTCACCTCTTTTAGGAGTATGGCCGCTAGGCGCGCAGTCTTGGGATTATACGATACTCCTGGTTCACGGCGTACGGGTGCTTCTTCTCCTGCGCCAGCCGCCCACGCCCGTTGGTATATCTCCTCAAGTTCAGCAACTTCTGACTTGGTGAATACCTGACAAAGGGTGACGTAGAGCCCGGGAGCGTCCGTCTTAAGGACCCCAATATGAGTACCAAAATGATGCATGATATTAACCGCTAAGAGCGTAAGTTATTGATATTGCTAAGTCAAGTTTGACTTGGCGCTCAGCGCTTGCTAGAAACGTAGAGCTAATCTTGTTTGAGCATCTGGTTTTTATGGTGCCCATTTTATAACAAAGTAAGTTCACGGCTGGTGCCAGCTTTAGGCTTTCGTTTATCGTGTTGAGCTATGTCACGGCGAAATTTCATTCACATATGGTGCAGCTTAGTCCTTGTTTGTGGGCTAACACTTGCGTCATCAGTTGCTCGGGCGGAGGCTACTTCAAGTGCAGTGCCCTCGGTGAGTACACCGGTCTATCATCCCGATTTTTCAAAATTTCAGCTGACGTTAGGAACCTACGAATATCAGGTGAGCTGGGAAGGTATACCTGCTGCTGATGCATCGGTGACCATAAGCCAAGAAGGTATGCGTTACCGTATGTTGGTTTCAGCCAAGACGTATAGTGGCATAGATATCTTTTATAAATTGCGATATCGCGCTGAAGCCATAATGTCTTCTGTTGATTTGCAACCAATTCGCACGCTTATTGATCAGCGTGAAAATAGTACTCATAAAAATACTCAAATCGAATTTTTAGAGAACGGCAGCATTCGGTCGGTGAGATCTAAAAATGGCGGAGATGTCTCGGTAACTACGATAGACACCGGAAATTTTACGCTAGAGCCTTTGTCGGCGGGGTTAATTGCGCGCGGGTTGCCTTGGTCCGTTGGCACCACTCATGTCTTTGACGCCTTTAATGGCAAAACCCGTTACCTCATATCACTTACCGCTGAGAGTGAAGAAACGATCAAGGTGAATGGCGAAAGTCGGAAGGTGTGGGTAATTTCTCCTCAAGTGAAATTTGTTGAGAATAATGAAAATCATAAAAAGCTACGTCGTGCGCGCATTTACGTCACGGCCGATGATAAGCGAGAAATTTTAAAAATTGTAAGTAGCGTCTTTGTAGGCTCAGTTACCACGGCACTCGAAGCATTTACACCAGCAACTCCGCAGGGGCGCACCGCTACGCAGGTGGCCGCTCGCGAGCGTGTTTTGCTCAATTAGTGTTCCAATTTATTCATCTACTCCTGGGATGTGTTGTGGCGGTTTCAGGCTGACTGGGAGATTTTACCGCAGCAATGCTTGGGTAATATTAGGGCAGCTTTAAAGTTGGGCTAATTAATTCCAGTGCAGAGTTTGATGAAACTTCTTTTTTACCACAGGGGACTCAGGGTTTCGCAGGGAGAAAAAGGGAATTGGTTTGCCTCAGCGAAAGTTCATTGGGTCTTCCCCTGCGTATCTCTGTGTTACTCTGCGGTAGATAAAAAACGCAGCGCATATCAAAAGTATTTAACGTAAAACTAGATTTTTGGTTTGACTGGTCTTGAGGCGGCTGTAGTTTAATCACGTAAAGCATTTTATCCACCTACCCTGACTTTTGTCTTAATATTGACTGACAACCGCTATAATAAAGCCCCCAAACTATTCTGCTGAGAATTTAGCTGCCCAATCAGCGATTCAAGTCTCGCGAATTGATTGAGCAAAGATTGTTCCTTTGCGCTTAGAGAATCTTCTATGCGGCCAATTTGATCGTTGAGACGAGTGATTTGCTCGGTGTTTGCATTCGATGCGACGTCAATAAGTCCGTTAAATCGGGTAAACTGGGCTAAAGTGCCATCAACCGAGCCCAGACTTTCGCCTAGATTAGCGCTAATCTGGCGAACTGCTTCTGGGTCATTGGCAATGGCGGTAGCCAAAACAGACGAGTCAAATTTGAGTGTGCCGTCGCGTTCGGTGGTCACTCCGAGGTCTGCTAAAATGCTCACTCCAGAGTTTGATATACTTGCTCCGGTTAAAGCTTGCCGCAGAGAAGTTATGAGATTTTCATCAAGAGAGGTAGAGGCAAGTGGTCCAAAGACATTTTTAACATTCTGGCCTTCTTCTTCGCGTGAAACTAAATCGTTCTCGGTGACGAACTTAAGCACATCATTATATGCATTCACAAATTCTTGAAGTGTAGACGACGTGCTCGATACGTCATCATTAACGCTAATTGTAGCGCTGCCTGTATTTTGTAACTGAAGTGTGATTCCAGGAATGACATCTGCAATGCTGTTGCTCGACTTGGTAATAGTGCCGCTTACTCCTGAGATAGTGAATGTAGCGTCTGTGGCCTGAGAGAGGGTACTGGCGTTAAAGGCCCCGTCCCCAGCATTTTTAATTTCATCGCCGACAGTTACGCTAATCTGACCTTTATCGGTTCCTTGATTGTTTGAAATGATTGAGATTGCGTATGATGGACTGCCAGCAGTTCCCACATTAATAACCGAAGCAGTAGCTTTGGTACTGGCGCTATTAAATGCATCAACAAACTCGGCCAAGGTTGTCTTGCTGGTGACTTCAACGTTTACTGTTTCTTGCTCCGAGCCGCTGCCAACTTGGACCGCTACAAGTCGTTGGTCTGAGCTTGTTCCGTCGTTAATCGAGGAATTAATTGCATCAGAGGTAGAGGTATAGCGATCATTAAATGAAAAGGTGGCGTTTTTAGCTAGCTGAGAGACATTGAGGGAATAGGTGCCATTGGTCGCTGCTCCAGCGGCGCTGGCTGTGAGAATGGTTTCATCTGAACTCGATGCTGATTTTGCTAATATCCCGCCGTTTACTTCGCGTAATTTCTGAGCGCTCGAATTTAATTTTGAAAGTAAACTTTTAAGTTCGCTAAAGGCCGAGTTCGTGTCGGTAAACGCGCTCAGTTTTAACTGGAGGGGTTTAATTCGCACTGCGCGGTCGGTATCGAGCGTGGCTTTAATAAGCGCGCTTGAGTCTATGCCTGAGGCTATGCCGCTAAAATTTATAAGGCTGGCCATGCGAATACTTCCTTGTATAACTGCCGACTAAGGTAAGTATCGGGAAAACAGAGTGGCTGCTTAAGAATTAAATTAAAAAAGCTAGTAAATTTAGGCCGTTACCGCCACAGCTCGCTTCATCCAAAGAGCCACAAATTCTAAAGGAGAAAAAGTCTCATTATGTGGCTTTGTCGTCGCAGTTTGCATGAACGGCTATAGAATTGGTGGTGCTGTCTAAGCAAAAAGGTTCGCCAAGAAAACGAGGGCGGGGCTTGGAGTACCGCTGTTCATTCCAATAGGGGAGTAAGGGGGTGCAAAGCTCAATCATTTCTGAGCAGGTATACTGCGGCGGTTTAGAAATAAATTCTGGAGCGCTCGGCAAATCAAGAATAAATGAATCTTTAAGCGCCATGTAGGTCCTTCTGTAAACGCTCGAAGAGTTTAAGGTCTGCATATCTAAGGCAAAGGCTCCTTAATTCCTCTTGGGATACGTGTTTGCCATGTAGTCGCAATAGTTGCAGTAGGTCGTTATAATCTTTTACGAAACGGTGCTCTTGGTAAATCTTTAAGGCATGCATTTTTAACATTGCAATATGCAGAGGCGCCGCCACCCTTACTTTTGCCACGCCAACATCAAACTGCCGAGAGTCACTAAGCAGTTTCTGGAAGGTAGCTGATTCAACAAACATAAAATCAATTGGCCATGCGGCTATATTATCGGGCTTAAACCGTGCAAAATTTTCGTCGTTCTGATCCACGGAGTAATTGAGCTTGCCCATCAATGTGAGCCAATCAGATTTTTTCTCACGCTGTACGAGTAGGTCAATGTCGCCGGTTTGACGCGAGATCCCGTAAACCCCAACGGCATGCCCTCCAATTAAGAGGAATGGCATATCCTTGCCATCCGTGTACAACGAAATAGTTCTTAATATCTCCATACCTTGAGTATACAGAAAGGTTGGGACCTACGAAACATCGCAATATCGCATCGAGGGCACTGATAAACACTATCTATGCAGCAACATTACTATTGTTTAGTTCGATAACCCAGCTAACGCACTTGAAGCTTGTGCGCCTTGTTGTTGGAGCCTCGAAATGAGACCTTCGAGCCGCGAGAAGCGAGCGCGCATATTGGTTTCGTTCTGCAATATCTGGGCTTCAAGTTCGGCAATACGATCATTTAAGTCGGTAATTCTTTCTTTGTTCGAATTTACCGAAGTATCAATAATGTTGTTAAACCCAGTGTATTGGTCGATTGTGCCGCCCGTGCTTGAAACTGCGTCAGCAAAATTTCTCAAAATTGTATCGACTGAGAACGAATCGGCCGATATGGCGTCGTTCAGATCAGAAGTTTTGAATTCTAAAGTGCCATCCTGTTTTGTTTTAATTCCAAGATCAGCAAAAATGCGTGCGTTGGTGCCATTTGGATTGCGTGCTTCAATGATCGCATTTCTTAGGGATTGAACGGCGTTTTCATCTATTCGAGAGCTGGCAAGTGGCCCGAAAATGTTATCGACCCGAGTGCCGTTTTCCACTCGTTCGATCTCATTTTGTTCGTCGAGATAAGTGATGATATCATTGTAGGCATTTACAAATTCTTGCACTTTGCTGGTTGTGCCCGAGATGTCGTCGGCTACGCTAATAGTTACTGGAGTTACAGTTGTTGCGACCAAATTAAGCGTAAGCCCAGGAAGTACATTCGAAATCGTATTTGTTGCTGAGCTGATGGTTCCGCTTACGCCGGTGATTGCAAATGTGGCATTCTGGGCGGCATCTTCGGTCATAACCTGAAAAATTGGAACCGCTGCAATATCTGACCCGGTTGTTACTGTAATATCACCGTCGGCAACACCAGTTTTGGTCGATTTTAGGACCAGGGCATAAGGCGGAGTCTGTCCAGTATTAACCACACTTGCAATTACATTCTGGTTTGCTGAATTAATTGAATCAGCAATCCCGCTTAATGTGGTGGTTGGAGACACGTCGATATAAAATGGTGTGCCGCTGGTGCCAACGGTGATTGCAATTTCTCTTGTGTGGGTTCCGGCGTTGGTTGCCGGATCGACGATGGTTGGAGCAACAATGGTATCGGCAGCCGCAAAACGGTCGTTAAAGGACAGGGTGTGGCTTTTTGCTAAGGCCGAGACGGTAATTGAGTAGGTGCCATTTGGTGCCGCGTTTGAAGCTGAAGCTGAGATGAGCGTTTCATCTGATGAGCTCGCCGTTTTTGAAAGCGGGCCGCCACTGAGCGATGAAAATGCACTTATCTTGCTTTTCAGCGTATTTAGTTTTGATTTGAGTTCGCTCAGTGCTGTGTTGGTGTCTCCGAGGTCTTGCACCTTCTTTTGGTTTGGGGTTACTCGCTGGGCGCGGGCAGCGTCCGATGTGGCGGTAATGAGCGCTTCGAAGTCGATGCCTGATGCCAGACCAGAAAAGTTTACTGTTGCCATAGTCCAATACCGTCTACAGAAGAATCAGTAGGCAAAAACTGCCGGTTTTTTAGCCCTACACTGCCCCATAGAGCTCAAATGCAAGATGTTTGCCGTATTGGGGTTTGTGAAGCGATTGGACCGAGGGGTTGCTCGAAATCAGCGCAGATATTAAGTTCTAGGCAGTCCTTTGGGGCGGCTGAGTAATGCGGAGGCCAGCTTCTGGTGGACTACGGTGGAGTGTTTTTGCCCAGCAAAAATGACCCTGATTGATTATTAATCAAATCGTAAGAGAGTGGCATGAGTGAATTTGATTTAGTGGTTTGCGGAGCTGGTCCCGTTGGTTGCACTATTGCCAATCGTGCGGCCAATGAGCTTGGCTGGAATGTGCTTGTTGTTGAAAAGCGAAACCATGTTGCAGGGAATTGCTTTGATGAGTTCCACTCGTCTGGGGTGATGATACATCGCTATGGGCCACATTATTTTCGAACCAATAACAAAGCGCTCCTCGATTTTTTATCACAGTACACTGAGTGGGTGCCTGGAAATTATTTTGTAAAAAGTTATAGCCGAGGAGAATTTTTCCCGTTCCCTATAAATTTACTCACGCTAGAGCAGTTTTTTAATCGACGATTTACTGCCGAAGAAGCTCAGAGTTATTTGGCTCAAATTGCGCATAAGATTGAGAAGCCCCAGAACTCAGAGGAATTTGTTTTAAGCCGCGTAGGGAAAGAACTGTATGAGGCTTTTTATAAAGGGTATACAGAGAAACAGTGGGAAGTTTCTCCCCGAGACTTAGATGCTTCTGTGTGCGGGCGTATCCCCGTGCGCTTCAACAAAGATTGCCGCTACGTGGATCATCAGTATCAAGTGACTCCGAAAGAAGGATTCACGCGCATGTTTCAGCGCATGATTGAAAACCCACGCATTCAAGTGCTTTTGCAGGCCGATTTTCGGCAAGTTCGAACTTGGGCCAGAGCAAAGCGGGCGATCGTTTATACCGGTCCAGTCGACGAATATTTCGATTTTTCCATGGGCCGCTTGCCCTGGAGAAGTTTGCAGTTTGATTTTAAGGAATATCCACAAGAATTTCGCCAGCCGTGTGTACAAATTAATTACCCAAATGATTTTGAGTATACTCGTACCGTCGAAATCAAACATGTTACCCAGCAAAAATGCCCGAATACGGTGATAAGTTACGAATATTCAAGGGCAGAAGGGGACCCGTATTATCCAATTCCAGCGCGAAAAAACGAAGAACTGTATCAGCGGTATCATGCGCTTGCTCAGGCCGAAGAAAAATCGGCGGCCACCTATTTTGTGGGACGGTTGGCAACGTATCGCTATTACAACACCGATCAGGTGCTTGAAGAGGCGCTCGCAACCTATGGGCGTATCAAGGAGCGATTTGGTCGATAAGCTATGACGGTGGAACACAGTGGTCTTAAAGTTTGCGTGGTAGGGGCTGGCTTTTTTGGTGCAGTCATTGCCGAGCGTGTGGCGAGCCAATTGAAAATTCCTGTACTGGTTCTTGACCGTCGCAGTCACATCGGTGGCAATAGCTACTCTGAGGTTGACTCAGAGACTGGGGTTGAAGTTCATAGATATGGATCCCATATTTTTCACACAAATAACAAAGAAGTGTGGGATTATATTAATTTGTTTTCCGGTTTTAATAATTACCGGCATCGCGTGTGGACTACATATAAAGGGCGCGTATTTTCAATGCCCATTAATCTCGCCACTATAAACCAGTATTACGGGCTCAATTTGCGGCCAGAAGAGGCACAGCAGTTCCTCGAAAAGGAGATACAGCGGGACGCTGTAGCGAATCCAAAAAATTTAGAAGAAAAAGCAATTTCCCTGATCGGAAAGCCTTTGTATGAAGCTTTTATTCAGGGGTATTCAGAGAAGCAATGGGAGACCGAACTCACCAAATTGCCTCCCTCAATTATTACCCGTTTACCGGTCCGGTTTGATTATAACGACAGATACTTTGATGATCCCTACGAAGGGCTGCCATTAGACGGGTACCACAAAATATTTGAACGCATGCTGTCTGCTCCGCTTATTAGCGTCAAGCTGAATGTTGATTTTTTTGAGTATCGCAGCAAGCTGCCGCCAGACTGTTTGATCGTCTACACGGGACCAGTCGATCGCTACTTTAATTATAAACACGGATATTTAGGCTGGAGAACTCTTGATTTTGAGCGAGAGAGATTGGCGCTGGGAGATTTCCAAGGCACTTCGGTCATGAATTATGCTGAACGCACTGTGCCCTATACGCGCATTCACGAATTTAAGCATTATCACCCCGAGCGTCCATTCAATGCGATGGGGACGGTAATTTATAGAGAATTCTCTCGTTTTGCCAAACAAGGCGAGGAGCCTTATTACCCGATTAATACCGAGAGCGACAAAGAAATGTTTCAGAAGTACAAAGAGGATATGCAGAAAGAGCCTCAGGTGCTTTTTGGCGGACGTTTAGCGACTTATAAGTACTTAGATATGCACCAAGTGATTGGGGCTGCTTTGCTCACATTTGAACGTGATGTAAAAGCAAAATTAAATGTATCAAACTAACGTAGGATATTCTGATGGCCTCAATTACCTTTTTAGGCGCGGCAGGTACGGTTACAGGCTCTAAATATGTGGTGGAGGCTGCCGGAAAATCTATTTTAGTAGATGCGGGCATTTTTCAAGGTAGTAGGGAATGGCGCGAAAAAAATTGGGAGGTGCCACCCTGTGCGTTGGAGAAAATTGATGCAGTACTTCTCACCCATGCCCATATCGATCATATCGGTATTTTGCCGCGCTATTTTCATTTAGGGCTTCGTTGCCCCGTCTTTTGTACAAAACCTACCGCGGCACTCGCCGAGCTACTTTTACTCGATTCAGCGCATCTGCAAGAAGAGGAGGCGGAATATCGTGGGCAACGTGGCAAATCAAGACATAACCCACCTTTGCCACTGTATACAGTGGAAGACGCAAAAAACTGCCTCAAGCGCTTTCAGCACGTGACTTGTCATGAGCGCATCGAAGTCGTGCCGGGTGTGTTTGCCGAGTGGAGTCGCACTGGGCATATTTTGGGAGCTTGTGCCATTCGACTGGAGATTGGAGGTAAGGTTATTACCTTCTCTGGTGATATTGGGCGTTATCAGGTTCCAATTCTTAAGGACCCAGAGCCAGTTAAACTGGGTGAGCTTGTATTAATTGAATCAACGTATGGGGACAAATTACACACTGCTGCGGATCCTAAGGCGGTGCTTGCAGAGGTGATACAATCTACCTATAAGCGCGGTGGCATAGTGCTGATCCCAAGTTTTGCGGTGGGCCGTACTCAGTTGTTGCTCTATTATATTCGTGAGCTCAAAGAGGCGAGACTTATTCCTGATTTGCCAATTATCATTGATAGCCCCATGGCATCGGATGCCACTTCGATTTATCAGAAATTCCCAAACGATTTTGACGATGAGGCTTTGGGCATCTGTAAAGCAGGCAAACATCCCTTTTCTCCTAGTAAGCTGCATTTTATTAGAGACCGTCAGGAGTCTATCAAGCTCAATAGTATTGATGATCCGATGGTGCTTATCTCTGCAAGTGGCATGCTTACTGGTGGTCGTATTTTACATCATTTAAAAAACCGTATTGGCGATCCTCGCAACACGATTCTTTTTGTCGGCTTTCAGCCGCCAGGCAGCAGAGGCTATTGGATTAAAAATGGCTCAGGTATGGTGAGGCTTTTTGGCACTGAGTATCCTGTGCGGGCGGAGGTGCGTGAGCTTGGTGGACTGAGTGCTCACGGAGATCGCGCAGAGTTATTGCGCTGGTTTGAATCATGCTCAGGCACTCCTCAGCGTGTTGCTGTGGTGCATGGCGAACCCGAGACTGCTGCCGCGTTTGGGAAAACTTTAGGGGAGTCAGAGAATGTGCAGACCTGGACTCCAAAGTACTTGGAAAAGTTCGAGTTCTAGACTTGTTCTCTAAAGAAGCATAGGTATCACAAGTGAGCGCGGATTTACTGGAGTAATGCCAATACCACAGCCGGCTGCTGGTTTGCTTGCGCCAGCACCGCAGTTCCTGCTTGCTGCAGCACCTGTAATCTCACCATCTCGGCAACTTCTTGGGCGACATCGGCATCGCGAATGCGAGATTCAGCAGCGACCAAATTTTCTCGTATAACACCGAGGTAACTTACCGCAGTATTTAATCGGCTTTCGGCAGCGCCGATAGTGCCCCGTAGCGCGCTTACAGAATCAATAGCGGTGTTGATGGCGCTTACGGCGTTCGTTGCAGCCAAGGCCGAAAGAGAAGTGGTCGTGGCAATAATTGAAAAGGTAAGTGCTCCGCCGCTATTGCCAATTCCCAGCGCTTGTAAGGTTGCAACCACTGAACCAATTGAGATTGTTGAGCTACTACTGTTTCGAAGTCCCACTTGAATGCTGACTGAGGAGCTATTTGACAGGAGGTTAATATCATTAAAGGTAGTGGTTCTTGAAATGCGATCTATCTCAGACCCAAGCGCGATAAATTCGGCCGATAAAGCTGAGCGCTGAGTGTTACTAAAAACTCCATTTGAGCTTTGCTGCGCGAGTTCTGACATTCGTTGTAATACGTTGGTAATTTCTTCAAGGCCGGCGTCTGCGATGGCGGTGAGTGAAATTCCATCGTTGGCATTACGTAATGCCACCGTTGCCAATTTTGCATCTGTTTTAAGAGATTCGGCCATCGCAAGGCCCGCGGGGTCATCTGAGGCTGAATTGATGCGTAGTCCGGAGGAGAGACGTTCGAACGTCTTACTCAAAGCTCGGTTCGTTTTGTTGAGCTGAGTTTGCGCCTTTAGGGACGCTATGTTGCTAACCACCGAAAGAGACATGAACCGAACAACTCCATCTGTTCACACCTCGCTCATCCTGAACGAGGAACACACTTACTGCCTGAATGGAGTAACGGCTTAAAGAGAAAAAGTTTAATGATTTGGGGCTAAAAATAGGTAGGCAAGGTCTAAGTGCCTAAGATCGCTAGGCTCTTTCTAAAGCGGCGCAAGAGGGCCGTTGCCCGTGCCAGCCGCGGCCGGTGCAGCGCTAGAGCCTGTGGTGCCCGCTGCAGCCTGGGCCTCGCGGGCTTTCTGGGCAGCTTCACGCTTCTTTTTCTCTTCTTCTTTCTTTAGGCGACTGTAATCGAGGTAACAAAGATTCGCCTGAATATTATCGGTGTTGCTGTAGACGTATGCCAAGAAAAACTCAGTGATTGTTGCTTTGCGATTCTGTAGCTCTTCGGCTAATCGCAGCACCAATGGCATTCGCACTTTATTTTCACTTTCAAAAGCCTCCCACCATTTGCGCGCGCTGCCTGTGGTGTTATCCCAATCAAGCTGCTTTTTAACTTCGGTAAGTTTGTCGAGCACCTGCTGATCTGTCCAGCCAGCGGTATTGGTAATGCCAACTGGAAGTGCGCCTGGTGCCGGTGCTGCGCCTCCTGCAGCTTGCGCAGGAGCGGCGGCTTGGGGCAGCGATTCATCAAAGCGAATAGGGGCTACGCGCAATCGAAGCTCGAGATCTTCTGAATCAAATTCGGTAAGGCGCTTGAGCATTTCGGGAATATGATAAAAAGGCACCAAATGCCCCTGAAAAGGGGGCGTGTTGGGCATAAAGAAGGTAGAGATGTTGTCTCCGGGGCGTCCTACCTCATCGGGAGTTAATACGGCGCGTTGCTGCACCTGTTCTTGGGTGCTGTCGTTTTTACTGCCAAACCACTCAACAATTTTCTTATTCATGCCTTCAGTTTGAGTTTTGAAGCGCACGGTCATATTGCCGGATTCTTTAGATGCCCACTCAGAGTCTTGTTGATCAAGCGAGGGCATAAACAATTTGGTGCTGAAGCCCGCCAACACTGAATCGGCATCATCGCCATAATTGGCTTTTACCTGTGCAATAGACTGAATGGCTGCGACAATACTTACATTACGTGAGCGTAAGGTGTTTAGCTTGACGTGAATATCTGGAAGCCTGCCCAGTGCGCTGGCAAACTCGTCAATAACAAGTCCTACTGGACGTGGAAGGGTGCTGCCTGGGCAAGTTTCTGCGCGTTTGGTAAGAAAGCGCAGCAGCTCAACCACAATTACGTTCGCTAAGGGTCTAAGCATTTCAAGTTCAGATTCGCGTAATTCAACGATAAACAAGGTGGGCTTAGAAATAAGTTGCTCAATGTCGAGCTCATTTTGCGAGGTAGTGGCTCGAATTGCGGGCAAATCCCAAGCGCTGAGGCGCATGGAAAGTTCGCTCATGATGGTGTCAGCATTTTGTGACCCAGAGCGCGCAAGCTCTACGAAGGTACGTGTGTTGCGCAAAGCATGTGGGTGAGCTTCGAGCCAATTACACAGCGGTTTCATGCCGCTTTGCACAAGTTCATGGATGCGCGGCATGGAAAGCTTTTCTTTAGGATCATTAAGAAGACCAACCATGATAGCGTTGAGAATTGCTAACGCGTTATTACGGAAGAAGGGGCTGTCTGACTTAGCCTGCGGTTGGTCCGTGGCCATAATAATGGTGTTTGCAATCAGCTTTGCATCCGTCTCATCTTCAATTTTTGACAAGATGTTCCAGCTTAGACTGCGTGCGGTGTCGAGCGGGTTAAACAACAGAATTGTTTTGTCGGGATTATACTTGCGCGTCATTCCGGCAAGTTTTCGCCACATCTCAGGTTTAGAGTCGATAACAATTGTTGAGCGTTCTGGGTTAAGGCAGTCGCTATACAGTACGGGCAAAATAAACTTGGTCGTTTTACCGCTACCGGTTTTTGCGATATTCAAAATATGCCTGTTACGTTCTCCACTTGGGATAATGAGCTTGGCACTTTTAAACACGGTGCCGGTGTTTCCAGTTGTGCCAATTGCTCCACGCAAATCGGTGCAATGTAAGATGGTATCAAAGCGTGCGTTTGAGCTTGGCTTGGTCCAGCGTGCAATTTGCTCGGTATCGGCTAAGTTCCCCGATCCGAGTTCGTTATTTTCTGAGCGACGTGGGCGCTTGGTGTCGTCGGTTAACTTTAGCGACATATCTCCAAGCACTCGACCAGTGACTTTATATTCTTTAAAACCTTCTCTCGCTACAATTGCAAGGTAGGTCAGCAAGCCCACTAGTAAAACTTCTTCAATGACGCTGCGATACTCTGGTGCTGCAATCAGCAATCTAAAAAGAGGCTCGAATACCGGTATAGGGCCGTAGTTGCCATGCGGTGTGCTAAAAAAATGCTGAATAGATTCAACCCACCCAAGGACGCGACCTCGGTCTACGACGTGTAGAAAACAGGCTAAAGAGAATACGACGCCAAAAAGTCCGGGGATAACGGTGCGGGTGCGGTTAAGAAATTGAATGATGATAAGGCAAAGTGCGGGTACCCCAAAAAGCACGAGCCCCCAACCCACAGGCAGACTGTAGAGCCACCCAATAAGTGCGAGAGCTACCTCTTCGAGGAATCTAAACATGTAAAAACCTACTTTGCCAAAAGAGCCAGAGAGCTAAGCGAACTACTATAGACTCGCGTCTTGCGAAACTATCTGTTCATTTCGGAATTGCCTGGCAGTTCCCCCAATCCGACCTGACCGGCGCAAGCATAACATAAAGTTGCGCATCGTGAACTTCGTACTCTCCATGTACCCATATGTTATGGGTAAGGGAAATAGGAATGTTGCATAGTGTTTCTTTATTAACAGCCCGAAAATATTGAGCTTTCTTCTATGTTTCGGCGTTAAAACAGGATGCGGGCTTCGGAATGACTGCTGCTGGGTTGAGAAGGAGCGCTTTGGTTGGTTCACACCAGGGGCCAGGTACATGCAAGGCAGCCGGCAGAGTCTAAGTGCTAATACGCAATGTTAATTGAAGAGCCAGCGCTGACGGTACTTATACGCGCAGTTCCAAGTGTTTCGGTTTCACTAATGGGGACTTCGATAGCTACGAGATCAGGAGGGCTGACGCTGAAGTCTGTGCCGTAAGCGAGGAAGCTAGAGCTACGCTGAACATAATAGGGGCCATCGGCGATTAAAATTCCAGTGTGGACAACGGTTTCAACCCTGGAATCAGTGTTGTAGGCCACGAGAGTTCCTTGTCCTCCGCTTGATTTGCCAGCGATCAGAAGTGTCGAACCGAAACTTGCCATTCCTGATGGGTTGACGAGGGATGGAAGAGATATTACCTCCAATGAGGGCGAGACTTTTATTAGGCTGCTTGCGAGGGTAAATGGAAAGCTAATTGATGGTTCCTGTGCGATGTTCTATCGATCCACTATTCGAAATGTAGAGCGAGGAGTATCAGCAGGAACTAAGAGCGCGTAACGCTTTCATTTTGTTACGCGCTCTAAATTTGTAGATGCTTCTCGAGGCCCATTTTTAAGATGCGCATTCGCCAAGTCGCCTTAGAAGAAGTTCCTTAAGAGTCGCAGGCAGCACCGGCTTTAAGAGCAATTCACTGGCTCCTGCTTCAAGCAACACTTTTCCAATAGCTGGAGCGGCTCCTGTAAAACCAACGATACAGATTTCGCGATTAACGCGGCGTAGTTGCTTTAGCAAGGTGGCTCCATCAGTATGAGGCATAAGTGCATCAAGCAAGATAAGTTGGAGCTCTGAGCCAATGTGTTTGACGAGCTCAATCGCCTCTTTGGGGTCGTCGGTGACTGCACAGCGGTATCCCATATCGTGAATAAGTGCTTGCATGGTTCTTAACACCACAAGGTCGTCATCAATAATTAATATTTGGGGTTGCAGCTCATCTTTTGCGCCTTTTGAAAACGTGGACGTATTCTGTTCTGCTGGAATGTACATGCTTACGGTGGTTCCTGCGCCTACCTGACTTTCAATGGCAAGCCCACCGCCAAACTGCCTGATGACTGCAAGTGCTCGCGAGAGTCCAAGGCCTTTGCCTTTTAAATTAATGCCCGAGATGGAATCTAACTCTTTAGTGGTGAAAAACGGTTCAAGGCAGCGCTGACGCACGGCTTCAGGCATACCGCTTCCCGTATCAAAGATTGTAATTTTGGCATAACTGCCAGCGGCTAATTTTTCAACTTGATGCTCTAGGAGCTGCACTTGGTACGTCTTCACGGAAAGTGATCCGCCCTCGGGCATGGATTCAGCTGAATTTCGCAAGATGGCTTCTAAGGCGTCGGCGAGCAGTTCTTGTTTAGCTAATACATTTGGCGGTGTGCCAAATGCGACGGCTATTTTAAAGCCGCTTGAAAAAAGCTCTTCTACTCGGCTGATTGCCTCCATGACGGCTAGATTTAGGTCAACCTGTTGCAAGGCACCTGAGTCTTCGGCTTCGACTACAGCCAATTGACTTGCCAGTCCGGCGGCACGGCCAACCTGATCAATAATTTGTTGAGCTGCCTCCACTACTAAATCAGGTCTCGATGCGTGAGCTTTGGCAATGGCAGCTTGTGCCACAATGCTCTGAAGCGAATTATTAAAATTATGAGCCACTCCAGCAGCAAGGAGTCTAATGCCCTCTGTTTTGTGAAGCTGCCCAAGTTTACGTTCAAGAGACACAATTTCTGTTACATCAGAGGCGAAAAATAAAAGACCTCGAACCCGTTCTTCTTCCACTAAGGGGGTGATCTCAAGATTGTAGACCACGCCATCGGGTTCGACGATGCGACTGCGATAGATGCGTATTTTCCCATCTAAAAGTTCGCGAAAAATGTGGGTCATGGAATCTTTTTGGGTCTCTTCGCTAAAGCAAGCACTTAAAGGTTTTCCGATGCGGAAAAACTCGTGGCGAAATTGTGGATCTCCAAACGAGAAGGGAATTTGCCCCTTGGGCTTATTAATCCGCAGCAGACGTAAGTCGGTATCCACCGTAAAAACAACGGTGGGCAGTGCATTCATCACCGTTGGCAGAGAGTCGGGGCCTGCTATTCGCCCAACGGTTCCTGTAAATTCAGCAGTCAGGTCAATTATTATTCCTTGAAAGATGGGTTCTTGAGCATAACGATGCATGGTCGCGCGGCAATGAAGCCAGTGGGTTTCATTTGAATCAGGGCGAATCCAGCGATAGGTGGCCCGATAGGGGCTGGTGCCCTTAAGTCCTTGTTCAAGATCGGTGAAAAGCGTAAATCGATCGTCCGGGTGCACGTGGCGTAAAAAAAGATTTCCATCACGCGCAACAGCAGATTCTTTTACTCCAAGTACTTTTTCGGTGTTTTTGGTCCAGGCGATTAAGCTGCGACGTTCGGGGGAGTAGGCGAAAAAAAAGCAGTCTGAATCGGCGGCGATGAGCGAAAGAAGCCGTTCGTCTACTGGCGACGACAGTAAGCTCTCAAAATGAAGGAAGCTTTCTTCCAAGGTGCTCCAATGGTGGGTTGCCCTATTCGGCGATTATAGTAGCTGATGTTTCTAGCTCAAAGAGAAATCGTGTTTTATTGACTGGGATAGATGGACGAGTAAGGGAGGTAAAAATTATTAACTTTGGCAGGCATGGGTCTGCTTATTGGGGAAGTCAATGAATGATACTAAGGTGTTAGTCAGTCTGCCCGAACGGTCTTTTTCAATGTAACGATTCGGCTTGGAGAAATTCTCGTTTTTAACATCTTTATAAGCGGTGTACGCAAGGGAAGTTCCGCGTTAAAAGAAGGCCCTATGTCATTAAGCAGTAGAACTTCGCTAAAAATAGCTCTCCTTGGAACTCGTGGTATTCCAGCCCGTTACGGGGGATTTGAAACATTTGCTGAAGAGTTGTCGACGCGGCTTGTCGCGCGCGGTCATGAAGTTACGGTGTATGCCAGGCATAAACTTGGGCAAAGGCGCCCACCGGACTTCTGGCATTCTGGAGTGCGCGTTCGTTCAACCGCTACGCTTATGCACAAGTATTTAGAAACACCACTGCATGCACTGAGTAGTTTTGTTAATACCATTGGTTCTGGGTTTGATGTTGCACTGCTTTGTAACGCTGCGAATGCTCCTTTTGCCTGGATTTTGAAGCTGCAGGGCATTCCGCTAATTATTAATGTTGATGGAATAGAGCGAGAACGCGGCAAATGGAACTCTTTGGGCAAGGCGTGGTATCGCTTGGGTGAACACGCAGCGGCGGCATTTGCGTCCTTGGTAGTCGCCGACGCAGAGGTAATTGCCGCGTACTATCGGGAAAAGTTTTCGCTTGAGCCGCAAGTGATTACCTACGGTGCAGAGGCTAAACCTTTGGCGCCTGGCGCTGTGTTAGCCCAATTCGGATTACAAGCTGGGAAATACATCTTATATGTAAGTCGCTTAGAGCCTGAAAATAATGCCCGCGGCGTAATAGAAGCTTACCTGAAGTCCAAACCTGAAGTTCCCCTTGTGATTGTTGGAGATGCGCCCTATGCCACGGAATATAAACGAGGTCTGCGCGAGCTCGCAGCATCTGATAGGGGAGTTGTCTTTACAGGATTTCAATTCGGAGATGCCTATCGTGAGCTCAGAACCAATTGTCTAGCCTATGTTCAGGCTACAGAGGTTGGAGGGACCCATCCCGCTCTTGTTGAAGCCATGGCTTACGGGAATGCTATCATAGCGAATCGTGTTCCAGAACATGAAGAAGTTTTGGGCGAAGCTGGTTTGTATTATGCGAAAAATAACTTTGATGAATTGGCTAGCTTACTTCGGCAGGTAGTCACTCAATCGGATATCAGGGCACAATTGAAAGTTTTGGCAACCCAAAGGGCGAGGGAACGCTATTCTTGGGATACTATCACTGACCGCTACGAAAACGTATTTCTGAGACTCAATCAAGGCAAGTGCGGATAACGTCGCCTATCCCGTCCCGTATTCCTCTAGGTTGCATAAAACGTACTTCTCAGTCTTTCGATTGCGCGATATAGAGAAAGGGTGACTCACGCAGTAGTTTCTTATCAACCTTCTAAAGCTTTGCGCTTTTCAAAAGTGCTTTTTGCTTTTTGTCCAACGGGGGCCTATTGCCGTGAAGATCGCTGCCAGTCATTTTTCAAGTTTGAACTTATTCCGTCAATGCGGGCTCCCTTGGAAGAGTGTGAAGCTGCTGGTGCTGTATCGGTATTGGGTGCGCAGCACGAGATTGTTGATGGGCCCGCAGAGAAGTTAACTGAAACAAGTTTTTTGCAAAGAGTTGTTTCGAGCGGGGCAGACTTGGTGTGCCTAGCGGTGACATTTGGGTCACTTGAAGCGGATTTAAAATGGGCAGCACGTATCAAAGAGATTTTACCCTCACTTACAATCGGGCTCCGAGGCGCACCGTGTTACGTTTGGGCTGAAAAAATACTCCGTACTCATGCATCGGTCGATTTTTGCCTCGAGGGGGACTATGAAGTTGCCTTTGCTTCTTTGCTTCAACACGGACTCGACGGTGCGGTTGGAGTTACCTCAAGGCGCGCCGGTGGTCTGATTGTACGGAATCCCCCAGAGTTTGTTTCGGCGCTTGACGAGCTCCCTTTGCCGGATCGCTCACGAATTAAACCAAATTTGTATCAGGTGCGATGCTTGGGGAAACCGCAAGCTACCGTGCGAGTTCAGCGTGGATGTCCATTTCCATGCAGCTATTGTTTAGTGCACACGGTGAGCGGCAAAATTGCTCGGCACCGCTCACCGGAAAGCATCTTAGCAGAGATTCGCCAGCTCCTAGAAGCTGGAGTACGGCATTTTTATTTTCGTGCTGAAACTTTTTCCCTCAATAAAAAATGGGCATTAGCATTGTGTGCGCTTCTTGAACGCGAGGCTCCACAGGTGCGCTGGGTCACTACTACCCGTGTTGACTGCGTAGACGCTGAGGTCTTGGCTGCGATGCGTGCTGCAGGATGTTATGGAGTTAGTTTTGGAATTGACACCAGCAGTGAGCTTATCGGACGCATGGTATCGAAACCCCCAAAACGTGACGAGGCCAGAGCGGCGCTGCGAGTTTGTGACGAGGTCGGCATTTTATCCTTAGGCTACTTCATGATTGGATTTATCTGGGATACCCCAGAAACCTTGGCTGAAACGAGAGATTTCATTCGCGATGTGTGTCCTGATTTACTGACGATACATTTTGCCCATCCGTATCCTGGCACTCGATATTATGAAGCATTAAAATCCATGGGAGCACCTCAAGTTGTATCTCTAAAGGCGCAAGCTGAGCCTGCCTTGTCGCTGCAGCAGCTTGGAGTTTCTGAACTGAACGCGTTTGCGCGTCAGATCTTACGTGAGCACTACTTCAGGCCCAAAGTGTGGTGGTCGCTTCTCAAAAAAGGAATTCGTATAGGAGTTTCATAATGTCGGTTCCGTCACGTCATTTGGTGCTTGGAGGTTTGGGTGTCGCATTGCTGGTATTTTGTATGTACTGGCCAACCCGAACTTTTGAATTTCTCAATTTTGATGACCCAGACTACGTTCTCAATAATGCTTACGTACAAAAGGGCCTGACTTGGGAGGGCTTCGCGTGGGCATTTAGCTCTACCCATGGAGCTCATTGGCATCCTCTTTCCTGGCTGTCTTTGATGCTTGATGTTGAGCTATTCGGCGTAAACTCGGCCGCTTCGCATTTGGTGAATGCGGGATTGCACTCAATTAATATGGCCCTTTTCTTTTGGTTTGCTGCGGCGCTTACGGGATTGTTATGGCCAAGTTTGTGGGCAGCGTTAATCTTAGGGCTGCATCCCTTACGCATCGAGTCGGTGGCCTGGGTTACTGAGCGTAAAGATGTGCTCAGTGTGTTTTTTCTGCTGCTCAGTTTGTACGCCTATGTCCGTTGGGTGCGCGGCGAATCGGAAGGTCGGGCAATACGTTTCGGACTGTTTACGACGAGCGTTATTTTTTTTGTATTTTCGTTGCTGGCAAAACCCACTGCTGTTGTGCTTCCAGTGCTCCTTCTATGTCTAGACTACTGGCCGCTCGGGCGCATGAGGACAGCCACATTTTTTAAGCTCACCTTCGAAAAAATTCCTTTTTTTGTCGTTGCGGGTGCAGTAGCAGTCGCGGCAGTGTGGGCGCAAGGTTCAGGCGGCGGGCTTAAGTCTTTAAGTGCCTACCCTTTGGCTGAGAGAACAGCCTCGGTGCTTGTTGCCTATCAGGCTTATTTTGGAAAATTATTTTTTCCAACTGGTTTGGGCATCTTTTATCCGTTTACCCAATATCAGCCTGGCGTGGGAGCGGGCGCCTTGCTGGGTCTTTTAATGATGACCTGGTGGTTTTGGGAAAAGGGAAGAACAGAGCCTTGGCTACGTGTTGGCTGGATATGGTTTCTCGTTTCTTTGCTTCCCATGATTGGCATTGTGCAGATTGGTGGGCAAGCCTTTGCCGACAGATGGACCTATGTGCCGCATATGGGGCTCTTAATTGCTTGGGCGTTAAGTGCCAGAAGGGTTTTAGAGAAGTGGCCACGCCTGCGTATTTTTGTTTCATGCTCAAGTATCTGTATTGCGGCATTTTTGACCTATTCACATTTACCCAACTGGAAAGACAGTCAAAGCATTTTTCGCCATACCGCATCTGTTTCGCCTGAAAATTTTATGGCGCATATGAATTTGGGTGTGGCACTGGATGCGGCGGGCAATTTGCCAGCGGCATCTGAAGAGTTCGATAAAGCAGTTTTAATAAAACCTTTTTTCCCTGATGCTTTGGTGAACTTAGGCGGGGCGAGGGCCAGGTTGGGTGATTTACCCAATGCAGAATTTTTCTTCCGGCGAGCAGTAGCCCACGCGCCGGCCTACGTGCCTGCAAAATATAATCTTGGTTTGTTGCTCCGCCAAACGGCAAGACCGAGTCAGGGGCTTCTTCAGTGGGTTAAAGCCTACAGTATTAATCCTGCATTCCCTCAGCTTATGCCGAGTATTCGGGCTTTTTTAGCCCAATTTAGCGCTGCAAATTGTGCGGCGCTCACCAGTAGCCCCCAGGAATTAGAGGCTTTGCGTGAAGTGAAAGCATTACTAGAACAGGTGTTTGATGTGGAACTGAGGGCCAAACTGTATCAACTCACCAGTTGCGCAGGATAAAACGGCAACACAAAAAATATCTAATTTTGTTTAGCACTTAGTTGAGGCAGGATGGAAACTGACTGCATCAGAACCGCTATGGTCTTTTACCCATCCCGTCAGCTTCTCCGACTGCTTTTTTTGCCACTAGTCGCAATGTTGTCTCTGTTTCCGGCGCGGGCCCCAGTGTTTGCAATCGGCGGTAACGACGCAAGTCCTTCCAATCAGGTAAATCAGTTTTCTCAGAATTGTCAGACAAGCATATTGGCTGCGGCTCAAGTGTTTGTAGACACGCGGACATCGAAAATTAGTGACTGCCTCTCTGCATATATTGCCTGTGATGAAGCGGCGAACGCTACCGCTGCAGATGCTTGTCGCGCGGCACTCTTGGTTCGCAATTCAGGTATCTGTGCCCAAGGTTTTCTTGATTCCGGATTTTCTACCCTTGGTGCAGTTTCGCGAGCAACGCAGCAGCGCGGGTCAGCAGCGTTGCTTGATGCGGCGCTGAGCACTTTTATAAATTCAGTTCAGGCCGACTGCTTCACTAACGGCACACCTGATTTATCAGTTTCAAGCACAGGGCTTGGTTTTTCGCCTACGCCTATTGATAAGTACGTATTGGTAGATCAACTAAACGCAGTTCCTGGCGGAGTCTCTTGCCATGCCAATGCAGCAGTTCGTAAATCAGTGCCACTTGTAGATACAGTGGTGGCTGGGCTCACTGCATTTCATAACTCTTGTGTTCAAATTGATGCTGGATTTACTCTTTATTCTAGCTGCACCGCAGATGCCCAATGTGGCCCGACTACGGGAAGATGCGGCAAGCTCGCTTATGCACTGCTCGAGGCTGGCACAAGCACTTTGCTTTCTTGCCCAACGGCTTGTCAGCCTGGAAGCTACTTGCCGGTCGGAACTACTACTTGTCTGCCGTGTGCCGCTGGCACTTATTCCGCAACAGAAAATGCGGTTTCTTGTGATCCTTGCCCACAAGGATATTATGCTTCTGAGATAGGAGTCTCTGCGTGTTCTGAATGCCCAATAGGAAGTTACTCAGATGAGCCTGGGCAAGTGTCTTGCACCCCTTGTGCTGCCGGAAAATTTGCAGCCGTCACCGGTAGAAGTGTTTGCGACGATTGCGATACAGGTGAATATAGTCCAACCGAAGGTTCAGTCGCGTGTGCTGAATGTCCGGCTGGGTCTTTTTCAGATTCTAACGGCAATAGCGCATGCACCCCATGTGCGGTAGGCAAGTTCGCCGCCTCCACTGGATTGAGTATTTGCAGTGATTGTCTCGCCGGCACCTTCTCGGGTACGACTGGCTCTATTTCCTGTGAGAGTTGCCCCCGCGGCACGTTCGCCTCTGCATCTGGGTCTACGGTCTGCGCCGCCTGTTCAGCAGGTGAGTTTGCGGCTGAAGAAGGGGCGGTGTCTTGTGATGATTGCGACGCAGGCGAGTATTCAGGCGCAGGGGCTTCAAGTTGCCTCGATTGTCCATTAGGAACTGCGAGTTTGACCCCTGGATCTGTAAGTTGCCCCGCATGTAGTGCAGGGAGTTACAGCCCAGGTGTCGGTCGTACAGTCTGTTTAGATTGTGCTGCTGGTTCTTATGCGCCGCATCCGGGTGCGTCCGCTTGTTTAAGTTGTCCTGCGGGCAGTGCAGTTGGCGTAAGCGCTTCTGGCACCTGTGATACCTGCCCTGCAGGCAGTTTTGCTCCAGAAGGCTCAACTACTTGTCAGCCATGCGCGACTGGCACATTTATGCCGCATTCAGGTGCAGTTGCGTGTGTGAACTGCCCGGCCGGTACCTACGCACAGTTTTCGGGCGCCTCCATTTGTTCGCCTTGTCTAGCTGGGTTTGTATCCGATGCGGGAGCTAGTGGATGCTCCCCTTGCGCGCCGGGAACCTTCGCACAAGAAGGGCAATCCGTTTGTAGCTCTTGTCCTCCAGGCTATATCTCGGGAGCGACGGCAGGAAGTTGCCAGGCTTGTGGTCCGGGAAGTTATGCCTCATCAAGCGAATCGACCTCTTGCTCGCCTTGCACGGCTGGCACCTATATGCCTGAGTCTGGAGCCGCCGCTTGTATTCCGTGTCCAGTTGGTTCCTATTCTGGAACGGGAGCTTCTGAGTGTACGCAGTGTGCGCAGGGCACCTATGCCTCAACTCCGGGCAGTAGTAGCTGCGCGGCATGTGCGTTAGGCGAGTTCCAACTTACTCCTGGCGGAATTAGTTGTGCCGAGTGTCCTTCTGGTTCGTATGCGTCAACCACAGGCCGGGCCGAGTGCATAGCCTGTCCTGGTGGCACCGCAGCCTCAGATTCTGGTTCCACTACTTGTAGCCCATGTAGTCCTGGTTCCTTTAGCGTGGAGGGCTCGTCATCCTGTAGTGCTTGCCCAGTTGGCACAGTCTCTGGAGCAAGTAGTACAGCTTGTCAGGCATGTTCACCTGGAACTATAGCACAAACGGTCGGGAGCAGTTTATGTGTCGGCTGCGCTGCGGGCACCTTTGCGCCGCACGCGGGTTCGTCTGAATGTCTGGATTGTCCAATTGGTCATGTATCGGCGGCAAGTGCGTCAGCTTGCACCCCGTGTGCGCCAGGTACTCTTGCAAGCCCAGACCAAAGCTCCTGTGTTGATTGTGCCCCAGGATACGCATCTTCCTATCCGGGGCAATCTGCGTGCTCGGCTTGCGCAGCAGGCACTTTTAGCGACTCGTTCGCTGCATCTTCGTGCAGCAACTGTGTCGCTGGAACGTTTAGTCAGAACGCAGCATCAACAGCGTGCGAAACCTGCAGCGCTGGTACCTATTCCTCAAATGGGGCGAGCACCTGCTTAGCGTGCCCAGCGGGATTCTATTCGAGTGCGGCTTCGTCTACCTGCGCCTCCTGCTCACCAGGTACTTATGCCTCAAGCTCTCAGAGCTCTGTGTGTCTTTCTTGTACACCTGGTACGTTTGCCTCAAATGCAGGAGCTCGAAGCTGTGAATCTTGTCCGGCTGGTACCTTTAGTTCATCTAGTGGTTCGTCAAGCTGCTCCTTCTGTGCTGCAGGAACCTATTCTACTGCGGGAGCAAGTGCCTGCACCTCGTGTGCAGCGGGAACGTATAGCGAGTCTAGTCAGGCTGCCTTTTGTACTGCGGCCCCTGTAGGTGCATACATTCCCGCAGCCGGGCAGAGCAGTTACACATTGTGTCCAGCTGGTTCGTACGCCGAAAATTTGGGCAGTACTACTTGCCTACAATGCCCAGCAGGAAAGTTTGCTCCTTTGGCGGGCTCCGCCGGCTGCAGTAGTTGCCCCAAAGGTACCGTGTCGAGCGCAGCCGCCTCAAGCTCCTGCGTGCAGTGTAAAAAAGGCAAAAAGCCCAATAAATCTCAGACCGCTTGTATTTAGAGGATACGTATGAACTCAAAACAATTAATTCCTGCATCGCTGATTCAAGCCAGAAATTTAAGCACACCGCAGCCGCGGCGCTTTCCTCGATATTCGTGCGGATTACTTTTGGGCTTTCTCATACTCAATGCTGAAGCTCATGCCGATGTGTTGTGTGTCAATAAAAAAACGAGAGCGGTGTTGGCGCGTCCGAGTGCCTGTAAAAAAGGCGAAGTGCGGGCATCTACCATTTCGAGCGTGGTAAGTTCCACCTCTGCAACGGCTGGAGTCTTAAACGGCGCAGAAATTTCGCTGAGTGATACGGGGGCGGTGAGCGGCGGAACTGACTCGTCAACGGGACTTGATGTAAGTGTAAGCCGAACGGGAGCAGCTGGCGGAAATATTTCGAACAACGGCGTGGTGGTGGATGTTGCTAGTGATGGAGGGGGAGATTCAACCAATGTGGGTCTCATGGTTACCGCCTCTGGGGCAGACACAAATTATTCTGGCCTATTTATGGGCGGTAACGTAGGTATTGGAGTAAGTGATCCCGATGAAATTTTAGAGCTTGCGGGGCGCCTTCATTTGGGACAAACCTCGGCACCAAGTGTGACCACCGATAAATTATATAACGTGGGTGGTTCGCTTTACTGGGCTGGACAAGAAATAGCTTTTGAAGGTGGGGGCGGAAGCTCAGGCATTACTTCAATAACCGCGGGCACCGGTTTGTCTGGCGGCGGAAGCAGCGGGGCAGTGTCACTAAGCGTAAATGCGGGAACAAGCGCTAATCAGATTGTGCAGCTGAATGGAAGCGGACAATTGCCCGCAGTCAGTGGTCAAAATTTAACAGCGTTAAACGCAACCAATATTTCTTCAGGCACGCTCAGCGACTCTCGACTTTCTACTAATGTTTCTTTGCTCGGCTCCTCTATAAATTTAAGTTCTGAAGTCACTGGCACTTTAGCAGTTTCGGCCGGAGGAACTGGGGCTACTTCATTGTCAAATTTAATTGCTCTCAGCACGCATACTACCGGGAATTACGTTGCTTCAGTTGCCACAACGAGTGGCATTAGCGGCGGAGCTGCAGCTTCAGAAGGAGCTGCATTATCTCTCTCGATAGATCCTGCCTACGCAGGTGTATGGACTTCCACCCATTCTTTTCAAGATAAGGTGAACGTTGGAACGTCTTCATCTTCTGCGGAAGCTTTGCATCTCAATGGACGTTTGCATATGGAGCAAGCGGCGGCTCCAAGTGTCACTACAGATAAACTGTATAACGTTGCAGGCGAGCTTTATTTTAATGGGCTAAACCTCTCAGCCAATGCTCTTGGTGGAGATATTACTGGAGTTACAGCGGGTACTGGACTAACCGGAGGCGGCACTTCTGGAGCACTAACGTTAGCGGTGGACGTTGGCACTTCAGCAAATGATATCGTGCAGCTTAATGGGTCCTCGCAACTGCCTGCCGTTAGCGGAGTCAACCTTACTAACCTGAATGCAACAGCGCTTACTTCAGGCACCGTTCCCGATGCAAGGCTTTCGAGTAATGTGACCCAGCTGGGAAGCTCAATTGGTCTTACCACTGAAGTGACGGGAACCTTACCCGTTGCGAATGGTGGAACCGGAGCCACAAGTCTTACTAATTTGATTGCGCTTGGTACGCACACCACCGGGAACTATCTTGTGGGCCTGAGCGGTTCGTCAGGCATCACGACGGGCAGCACTGGAACTGAAGCATTAACTGGCACCATTGCCCTCGATCAGTCTTTTGCCCCCACCTGGACAGCTGCTCATACGTTCTCTGGAATTTCTCCCGATCTTGTTACGCCTACAGGCGAGGACTTTGCAATTATGCCGGGCACTGGTGGTCTTGTAGGTATAGGCGTCACTTCACCCTCTGCAATGCTCGATGCCTTTTTAAGCTCAAGCGCCAGCAGCGCAGCTACCCAGAAAGCCGGTGAATTTACCATTCAAGATACAGGCGTCGTAAGTTCGGGCACGGATACTACCTATGGACTAGATGTGTTGGTCAATCGAACTGGAGCAAATTCAGCATTTATTAACTCGACGGGAATTAATGTCGCGGTGAATGCAGATACGAATGGCACTTCCTCGGCGACTGGATTAAATGTGTCGGTCGCAGGAGCAGATACAAATTATGCGGCTCTTTTTTCTGGTGGTTTTGTTGGAGTAGGGAATGTATCTCCCGTGGCCCAGCTTGATGTAGTGCTTGGCTCAACGGCAACTTCTGGTGCCACCGAACGCGGCTTAAAGCTAGCGGTAACCGACACGGGGCTAGTGAGCACCGGCGCCGACACCACCTATGGTTTAGAAATTGATTTATCCCGAACTGGCAGCACTGGTGGAACAACCGATAGCACTGGATTAGATGTATCAGTTATCGGCGATTCTGGAGGAAGCGCCACCACTTCAACTGTTGGCTTAAATGTAGCAGTTTCTGGAGCAGACACGAACGTTGCCGCTAAATTCTCTGGAGGTAGCGTCAGTGTGGGCGGAGCAGCGACTGTTTCTCACGCAAATATTCCCGCGGGCTCTTTAGTTTTAGATAGCGGAGCATTATGCGTCGATGATGGCGGTAATAACTGCGATGATGTGGCCCGTACTGCGGGCGGTATTTATGCCGAGAGTACCTCATTAACTGGAATCGACCTGGCAGAGGAGTTTCCGATTGAATCTGACAGTGATTTACAGCCCGGTGAGCTTGTGATGATAGCAACTCAAAAGGCGGCAGTCTGTGTAGAGCTGGCCAAGGGGGCTGAAGGTTCAGCGGTGTGTGCGAAAACCACGGAAGGAATTGTGCCATTTGTGCGCCGCAGTGACGGAATTGCTCGTCATGCAAAACGAGTGATTGGGGTAGTTTCAACAGCCCCCGGCGTTGTGCTTGGTGGTATGGGGAGAGATGAGATAATGCTTTACAGAAAGGTGCCGGTGGCTCTTGCCGGACGTATCCCTGTTAAAGTTTCGCTTGAAAATGGCCCCATAGAACTTGGCGACAGACTTAGTATTGCCAAAATTCCTGGTTTTGCTGCCAAAGCTTTAGAAGGGGAAGAGATAATTGGAATTGCGCTCGAAGAGCGAAATGCTGAGCTGAATGAGCCACTTTTGGTGCTTGTAAAATAGTAAGCACGGGGTCTTTTAGTATTTTCTTTGCCTCCCCGCGAAGCTTTGGCGTAGAATCTACGCATGGACGAAACACCTGAAGACCTGCCGGCCTATAGGTCGCCAGAATTAATTAATCTCATTTCTAAAATGACGCTCGAAGAGCGTGCCCAGAAATTCTTTGCTCTCTGTAACTTTAGTCGTGAACTTCAGTGGATGGGTATAAAAATGCGTAACAAGCATTTATCTGACGAGGATGTCACCAAAGAATTTAAGAACATGATGTATGCATTGTATGCGGAAGAGGGATCTCATGCTTTCTGACATCAGCGCTGCTTTGAGCGATCTCGTGAGCACCTTAAATAAACATCAAATCGATTATCTCGTTGGCGGTTCAGTCAGTAGTAGTCTGCATGGAACCTATAGAACTACTAATGATATTGATGTTTTGCTGGATAGGGGCTTGTCTGATACGCCCGAGTTGCTGAATGAGTTGTCGCAATTTTTCTTAATAGACAAGGACGCACTGCTAAAAATGCATGCACGCAACCGTGCCTACAACATTTTTCATGAAGAAACGGCAATGAAGATTGACCTGTTTCCCGGACACAGTGAATTCCATTTTGCTCAGTTACAACGTGCTCATGAAATTAACCTTCCAGCTTCAAATTGTGTTTTTAGAATTGCCACAGCAGAAGATATAATTCTCGCGAAGTTACAGTGGTGGCAAAAGCAACCGTCTGAGCGACAAATTTCGGATATTTGCGGAGTTTTGGCAGTTAACTTTAAGCAACTAGATTTTGGCTATCTAAAAAAGTGGGCTGAAATTCTTAATGTTGCCGAAAAGCTACAGGACCTACTTGATGCAGCTAAATCTCGTGGGAATTAGTAGCGGTGCTATCTTCTGCAAGATAAATAGTAAGCACAGAACGAACCAGGGGAACCTAGAAAATAACCTCCATCACTTTTTTGTCCCTTGGCCTCTGTAGTTACCTTGCTCACATTGAGCGAAGAGCTAAGGCTATGAGCCTGAGCTGGCTTGCGTAGTAGCGGCGTTGGTCATCGCTTCAGGTGTCGGCCGTGGCGGCATAGCTTGAACCCTGAGGCCGTTGACCTTCACCAGCAGCACATCGGACAAATGTGCCATTGCTTTGCCAAGCGCTTCCTGACTTGAACTTTCGAGGAATTTCGCGGGACTGCCGCTATCGAAGGCGCGTTGCAGGTTTTGCTTGCAGTTAGCCATGACAACGCCTACCAGGTGCTCTTTCGAGCACTCCAGCAAAAGCCGAATTTGCTCCGAGGAAAGCGTTTCGCCGACTTTGGCCCACAACCAAAACTCGAGAAAAACCGCTTGGGTTTGACCGAGTGCGGTCAGCTGCAGAGCTGAGGTGTCGCGGATGTTTTCACCTTCATCGGTAAATGGCAGGATGGGCAGGAAGGCTATTGCCACAGCACTCGCGACCGAATCGAAGTCTCGGTCGATCGTTTCGGGGGTGAGCGCAACGAGCCTCATGCCAGCATCCGTGTGCTTGTAGGCGATAAGCAGGTGGTTTTCTGGAATCGCAATCTGCGGCACTGACTTTGGCGTTGAAGCCTCCGAGAGCCAAACGAGGCTGAACAGCAGCAGGAAGACGAAGGCAGCGATTACGATTGAAGGCGCCGTGTCGAACTTGGAAGCCAACATCACGCCTGTGACGATGGCTACTCCAAGGGTGACCACCGAAGCGAAGACGACGGCAGTTTGCTGCACTTTGAGCATCCGGTAGTCGCTACGCTGCACGGGCTTAAAGAACCCACCCAGGGACGATTGTTGAAGCATGGTTTTACGGAAACAGAGACGAGGGAAAAGGAAAGCGGAAAAGACAAATAGAACCAATCTGGTTCGTTCTGCCTTACGGTGCTGCCTAAAAGAAAAGAAGCCGAGCTAATTTTGCTTGTTGCTTTTTTTTGGGTACCACCGTGAAGCTAGGAAAGAGTGCACTACCACCACAGATTGAAAAAGAGAAATGAGGAAACCTAATGCGTAGCATTATACGCCTCGCTATGAGCTTAGGCTATAGCCGTAGGTGTCTGAAACTAATCACGAATATTCGACTACTCCTGAGTGTTGATCGCCGGACCAACTTGCCGCGCTTGATGCCATTTGCCTGCTTTGGTCTTAGGCGTTTCTGTGG
>JBIKUD010000050.1:0-17872 GCA_044347745.1 Bdellovibrionota bacterium | reverse complement strand
AACCTGTTTGAACCTGCGTCACACTCGGCATATTCAGCCGCGACCCTGCTCCTTGCACCTTCACTACTTCTGAGTTCCACAATCCCGTCGCGTTGTAGCTCGTGGCTGTATTAATCCCAACAACCGCCCCATTCAGCACTTCAAAGCGCCCGTTATTAGCAACAGCAGGACCAAAAACTTGAAGTTGGGCGCTGGAGCCAGTAGCTCGTAACTTAGCCCCAGAGGTTAAAACAAATCCGCCATTAATCTGGGATAGACTGCTGATACTAAGAACTGTGCTGGCACCGGAAACGGTTAAATTGTCTTCTACGGTTATGCTGGCAACGCTGATGTTACCTGAATCTAATGTTACCGTAGGATTGGCATTTTGACGGTCAATAACAACATCGTCGTTGGGTCCGGGAAGCACCCCGCCGCTCCAGTTGGCAGCGGTTGACCAATTGCCATTACTGTCTGTATTCCAATAAATGGTGGCCGCGTGGGCTTGGGTAGCAACAAAAATAACGGCAAAGAGAAAAGAAAACAGAACCGTAAGCGAAAAGCTTCGCTTGTGCCCACTGCTATGTTGCCAGGCTAATTGCAAGAAAGTTCCAGAATTATGGCGAAGGCTCCCCCGATTGCTAGGCAATTTAGACACTTAGCTAAACTACTGCCAGCACCCCTCGCTTTATGAGCCCTCTAGTGTAAAGCAGGCCCTAAGGTAGTCAACCAAAAACGACTAAAAAATTTGGATTTAGCAAAGTTTTAAGAATCAATTTTCAGCAAAACTTGCCAAGAACCTAGGAAAAACTCGGAGTCGGGCACCAATAAATTGCCCCGGGGTCAAGAAGCTGGGTGTCCGAAGACCAAACCTAACTCTGCACAAGATTCTAAACCCATGCTACTCTGCCAGGCCAATGAGTTCTGTTTCAATTATCATCCCTAAAAAACATTTTGGGCGAGTTCTCTCGGCCCTGGCGTTCTCCGCGTTGCTGCTTTTACCTCACACTCTTTTGGGCGAGAACCTAAACCCACCATCTGAATCCTGCGCCGCCCTCACAAGAAGTGCCTGCACTATTTTTTACAGACAAACATCCTCTGCCTTAAAACAAACAGAGTACCACATTTTTGATACTCGCTCAGTCAACGATTTTAACCAAAATTCTGTAGGCAACGCGCAGCATGCCTTGGCCAGAAACTTAAAATTTAGAACAGATTTAAAAGACAAAAAATTGCTGATTATTCCCCAAAGTGATGCCTTCGATTCGCTACAAACACTTTGCGAAGATCTGGCTTCTGCGGGGTTTACCTCAGTTTCCATTTTACAAGGTGGACTCTACAGCGCCCAGGCTTCGGGACTTACTTTGGTTAAACCCACTTCAGAATTTGAGGGCCCAATTGAAATTAAAGATCCGCTTTCACTTTTCTCTGAATTCTCTAAAAGCCAGCCGGTTATTATTTTTGAGAAACCAGTTGCCCCCAATCTTAGACTTAAACTTCCTGGCCAAATCCAAGAACTACCCCAAGGTCGTTCTGTGCAAGTTCAATTTGAATTGTTAGTAGCCGAAATCAACTCTAGCAGACGTACTTTAGACCTAAGGCCCATTCTATTTATTCCAGAAAACAAATACTCTCCACTTCTTAGGCTTTTAGAGGAGTCAAAGCAGAAAACCAATACGCCTAATCTTTACATTTTAAAAGTTGGCCATACGGCACTTGAACAATTTGCGCATACACATGAACAAATAGTTTCTGCATTCTCAAAACCTAAGCTTCGATGCCAATGACTTGCACTAAATTTACTATTCGCCTCTTAATTATTCTTCTGGCTAGCGGCTTGGCTTTCTACTTCTACTCGCACTCTAAGGAGGCCGCCCCCGCCCAGCTTCGGCAACTTCGCTACACGTTTTTGGTAAGTAACTTAGGCAATCGCCCACTAAATGATTTCAAAATAAAAATAGCCACCCCCCTGGAAAGCTTTACATCGCAAAAACGCATAAAACTGAGTCTCCAAAACGAGCAACTACATTCCATGGCAGGCGCCAACTCGACGGCGCTTACTTTATCACTTCCTCCATACGGGAAACGTAGTTTTTCAATAGCTGCAGAAGTGGGCACATTTAGTGAGCCCCGCTTCTTAAATGCGGCTGTTTTACCAGAAACACTAGCCTCGTCGCAGTTTGTACAAAGTGACGCACTTGAAATTAGAACTCTCGCGTCCCAGCTTATGGGGAAAACGCCGACGGAAACCGCAAAAAGAATATTTGATTGGCAGCTAGAATCGCTCGCTGCATCTCATTTTACTCGCGAGCACCTTGGTGCGCTGACCGCGCTGAGCACCCGCCAAGGTGATTGCACCGAGTTTGCCTATCTTTTTGCAGCCCTTGCTCGATCCAATAAGGTTCCAGCTCGTATTATAGCAGGCTTTGTAGCCGAAAAGGACAAGGTTCTTAAGCCAGGTGAGTTTCACAATTGGGCCGAATTTTATGATGGTCGCGTATGGCGCATTGCCGATGCCAACAGGAAAGTTTTTGATGCTGGCTACGAAAGCTATATTGCTTTTGGAGTACTTGCTGAAGGCAGCAGCACAGCGCCTGTGGCAGAGCCATTTAGCTTGGTTTCTAGTTTGTCTCCGGAAGTAAAAGACCTGCTCGAAATTGAAATGGGCGGCGGCGCAAAATAGCCGGCAACGCGAGCCTTCAGTTATGCCTTTCTAATTAAGGCCGCGAAACTTCCCCCTACCCCATGCTGCTGGGGCCAGGTACGAACATACCCTTCTACGGTTACTACTGGCTTTTTGGTCTTAAGATTAGGCGACTCTAATGTACAGTCTTTATGATTTTTTAAGAATCGCTGCACTATATGCTCATTTTCTTCTAAAGTTACGGTGCAGGTGCTGTACACCAAAAATCCACCGGGCTTAAGCAAACGATATGCTTTTTCTAAAAGCTCGGCTTGAAGCTGACAAAGTTCACGGACTTCGCCTAGTCCTTTGGCCCACTGAATATCTACTCGGCGACCAAGGGTACCAAGTCCCGAACACGGAGCATCCAATAATATGCGATCAAATTTTTTGTCCTCCGGAGCCTTACGCACATCGCCTTCTTTGGCCTTAATAATCTGGGCTCCCATGCGATCGGCATTTTCCCGAATCAGCCGCACGCGGTGCTCGTGTAAATCGTAAGCCTCCACAACCCCTCGTTGCTTCATCAGCTCTGCAAGCTGCACTGCTTTGCCGCCTGGTGCCGCGCACATATCAAGCACTCGCTCTCCAGGCTCGGGAGCTAAAAGCAAAGCTGGCAACTGGGCGCTTTCGTCTTGGACTTGGAAAAACCCCTTAGAAAAAGAAAGCAAGTCAGTCAAACGCTGCTTGCCAGGCAATTTTTCAAATCGAAGCGCATTATCCAAAAGTTTTCCTGGAACAACTTTTACCCGATCTCTTTTGAGAAATTGCGTGAGCTTGCCTGGTCCAATTTTGGCGGTGTTGACCCGCACACTTACAATCCAGGGCTTCGCACAGGCAGCTTCAAATCGCGTAAATTCAGAGCCAAGAACGGGTTTAATTATTCCCTCAATCCAAGCAGGCAACGTAAAAACTTCAACAGCCTCGCCCGTTTCTGAAATCGCTGACAGGTTCTCTAGATACTCTTTAAGCGGAACAAGCTTCTGTTTACCCTGGTCCTTTTTGGCTCGCACACTATCTTCTGCTTGATGCTGAGTTTTTTTGTGTAGCGCCAAAGTCTCACGAATGACCAATTTTTTTGGAACATCTTTTAAAAAGAAAAATTGATAAGCCGCCACACGCAAGGCTGCTCGATACCATGGAGCTAATTTATCCGCTTGTACCTGACAGTGTTTGGAAAGCAGCGCGTCAACTTGGGCCTGATGCTGTAAGCTGCCCTTCACAAGACTTTGCAAAAGTGGAAAATGAATTTGTTGGTCCTGGGAAAACGGACGCAAGAGCGCGGCGGGATATCCGCGACGACTTTCAATTTGCAACAATATATCGAGGGCAACTTTTCGGGTTTTCACTAAATACGCCTTTTATGAGGGAGCTCTACCGTACATCACGCTCCCTTTTTGCGCTCAATTCTTTTTGGATGAGCACCGAATGCTTAGACCAGCAAATTATAAAGATACCCCTCACTAAAGCAGAGGCATGACCTCTTTGTCCAGCAGGTCGTCACAGAATTGCATTTAAAGAGACTATATCGTTACTACAGCGTTGACAGAGCTCCGGTTCAAGTTTTTGGCCAACGCAGTAGACTACAAACTCACTTCTGACATGCGCTTTTTAGTTTAGAAGCCAAGCGTAAAAGTAAGTCCATTCGAATAAGAAATAACGCCATTAGCATCAATTCCAAGAACCTGCGCTGTAAAAGTAGCACCAGCCGCAGATGGAACGCGAGGCACAGGCAAATTTAAAGTTACTGCAACCGTTGAAACTGACCCACCAAGCTGAGACAGAACCACAGAACCCGGATTTACCGAAAGAGTGCAGCCGTTGCCTAACGGAGCGTTTAGTGAGCTGCCTTCAGAAATAACGAGTAAGGTTTGTATAACGCCAGCTCGCTGACCAATTCTAAAAGACAGCGGGGAACCTAAGATGCCGAATACAGTGGGATTGCCAATAGTTAAAGCAGGTGAGCTTCCAAACCCCCCACAAGAGTTGCCATTAATGGACGAGGAGCGCGTCAACAAAGTTACTGGCGAAACAACACGAGCGCTGACTGAATCACGTATCAAGATGTCTGGAGTACCGTCTAGGTTCACGTCGCCCAAGGGAACATTCTCAAGCGCTTGGCCAGACAATTGAATAGCTGGAGCGCCTGTGGCCCCCGAAAAAATTACATCAGAGAAATTGTCACCAATTGCAAAATCAATAATTCCATCACCAGTCACGTCACCAATACCACTTCCACCCGAACCAAAAGACCAGTGAGTAAAAGGTTGAGGAATGCTGGTGTATGAGTAGATGTAAGCGCCCGTAGCTCCATCCACCACATGAACTTCAGGAGTTAGGCTAGGGTAGAACGCCGCTCCACCCATTATATACTCGCTCCTTCCATCTCCATTTAAATCACCAATTTTACCAGCCAGATTTCCAAAATAGCTGCCTCCACTCGCTTCGTTGTGGGTACGAATTAAATTTCCTGACGCGCCAGAGTACAAGTGTACTTTACCGTAACGCCCAAGAGCCGGCTGGTTCGGCTCACCAATCAAAAAATCCTGCACCCCATCTCCGTCCGTATCACCAGCGGCACCGAAAGCACTACCAAAATTTAAAAGCTGCTGAGGAAGTGGGGAAACATGTCTTTGAATGAGGGTGCCGTTGGTAGCAAATCTATAGGCAGCTCCGGCATACAACACTGTGCAATTGGGGCAGGTCGGAGTTCCCTGCACATGCTCTTGCTTCGAGCCAGTAATGAAGGCAGCAGAGGAACCATCTAAACCTACAATTGCTTGTCCGAAATACATGGAGCCGGGGTTTCCATGAACTGAGTACAAATAGGCACCCAAAGATGAGAAAACATGCACGACCCCGTAGCCACCATTTGGCGCCGCTTCAGTGAACTCCCCAACCGCAACATCCGGCAAGAGATCTCCATTTACATCAGGAATTCTTGCGACAGCAGAACCGTATCCATTTGTGGCTGGGGTTGGATCAAAAAGCTGAGCAACGATGTGTTGATCGTATGAGGAAACTATGAGGGTTGGAGATTTACCGAGAATAAATTCCGGAAAACCGTCACCGTCTATGTCTCCTAAGGGGGCAACCGCTTTCACCGAGGTAAAATTAAACATCGTTGTTTGCGCCTGCGCAGTAGAGCCCCAGCCAACAAACAAATATGCAACAAAGAGACACTTAATGAACGTTCTCATTTCCATACACAAACCCCTAGATTTCCACCTGGCAGAGCCTAGCCCTGGGGCAATTCTTAAGCAACGTGCAGAGCTGGGGTTAAATTGTATCAGGCTTTTAAGTGCCGGAGCGCACTCCACTTTTTTTAACGGGGCTCAGCGCCTATTAATTTTAATTCTATTTTTCGCGTGATTGAGGTGGACCCCAAAAACTGGAGTGGTCGGAAGTTTAGTTTTAAGTGAGAGGGGCATGATACTGATACGGAAGAAGCACAGGAGGGCGAGTAGAGCTCGAAGCGGCGCAGAATAGAACTTTAGCTTGGGGGCTTAGGGTTGCTTAAGCTCAACTTGAAAAAATTCAAGCACAGACTCAAAATCTTTACCGGCAACACTAAGATATAAATGCCCTTCTGAAATAGAAATCACCATTGTTGTGCGCTTTTCAATCAGCGCTGCGACCTGCTCAATAAACCCTGGGGCAAATCCAAAAATTCGGATCTTCTCAGCCTGAAAGATCTCTTCGCCCGCTAGCTGCGAGATTAGTACCTTCGGGTCTTTGTGCGCGTACACCGCAACACTGACCCCAAGCTTGCTAGCTTTATGCAAGCGCGCTGCAGCTGGGGCGCCTACTTCGATCCAGGCGGTTAGCTGCCCGGTAAGATCGTGCGCCCAAACAGCCGGTTCGTCAGCGTCAGATAGCCCTTTGGAATAGGAAATCCCTTCTTGAAACTCAGCGCAGTAGGCAATCACGCGGGTTAAAAGATACGCCATCGTCTCTGACGGATGCCTTGCGACCTGCAGTTTTAAATTTTCATAGATGTTACGGTCTACATGCGAAAGCGTGACGTCGAAGTTATGCACCGTTGATGTTTGGGCCATGCAAGATGGTATGCCTCTCGGGTTTATTCTTCAAGCACCATGGCTGGGTGGGGCCCTGACGACTATTAAGAGACTATTTTCTGTTGCCGAAGCTATGCCCGAGCGCAAAAACAAGGCATGTGGGTCTAAAATTGGCGATAAATTAGAAGTATATACTGAGCGCAGAATGAATTTCCCCTTTTTTGCTATCTTTTGCGCTCAGTATATTTGCCCCTCACTAATCTCATACACTCATTGTGAATATTGCAGCCCAAATAATAAAAATGCGCTCGGTATTTGCATCAAAGAGCGTCTTTGTTTGACCTTTAAAGAAAATTTAACAATGAGAGCAGCGAGCGCAATGAGATAAAACCGGCTCGCGATATACTTCGCGATGAAAAGTCGGTGACAGAATGGAAATTCAAACTGCGCTCAGTATATACCCTAGATTGGCTAAGCCTATACTAACAAAAGGAGTCAGTTCAAAGTAAAAATTTTCGGAATACCAAGAATAAAAATCTAATTTTTAATTTTTCAAAAATTAGATCAAGACTCCAAGCCTGTCCGCCGAAGCTTCAGCACAGGTGGGTACCAACGATCAAGTTTTTGATTCCGCGAGGGGGAAAACGAACAACGCACCGTCGCACGGATTGTCGTCGTCGTTCAGGTCGGCACCGTCGCGAACGCGACGACCATCAACGCCGAGCGCACCTTTCCAATCTCTCACGAATTTCTCGCGGTAGGTTGTTAGCAGTTTTTTTTCTGCGGGATTGAGAGTTCCGTTCTCCTCTTTCCCTAAAAGAGCACGAGCAACAGCACGGTTCTCCTCCCGCGTCGCCAGTAGTCCCCCTAATTCTTGAGCGTAAGGGGCTAGATCATCGTGTCTCTTATTAAACGAGGAGTCTGATAACACTGCGCGAATTATTCGCCCTTTCACAGTAACTTGCATCTCGATAGCATGCGAGCCATCCTTAAGAGTAGTGTCTCGACCAATGCTTTCTTCTGGCAAAACTTGGATCAGTGCTTGACGGTCTTGAGCTGAAAGACCCTCACTATATTTGGCAAATAAAGCTTTGAGCACTACGGCCTTATCTGTCTCCGGTAAGGTGCCAAGTAAGGCGTTAACGCCTGTCAGAACTGTCTGTTGTTGCACGTTCATAGTTCTCCCTCTTTTCTTTGGCTCTGTTCAATAATTCTTAGCGCTTTCGCTACGATGACCGACTTCTCAGCGTTAGAGATCTGATCCGTGTCGATGAGATACTCAATTCTTCGTTGAATCTCCGCAATCTCTCTTTGCTTTTCGCTTTCGTTTTCCTTGCACCCCATTTTCCCGCGACTCCAATTCTTACTCAAATCACCGTAAGGGCATCCTATATCTGCAGCATCAGTTATGAGCGATTAATCGGAAGATGTAGCATAAAACCGGGAAAATTACACAGGCGATATGCCTCACTAAAAAGGTAATTATAGGGACGGAGTTTTAGGGGAAGAAAGTAGTCGATGCCGCACATCGAAGGTCAGTGAAAGAGGAGACTGACCTATAACGAAGGGTTCAAAAAGAGAGTACTATCAAGCGATTATCCGGCGGTATCACCATCGTGGACGCAAGGCGAAGAGTAAAATCCTAGACGAGTTCTGTCAGGTATGTGAGCTAAACCGGAGTTACGCGATAAGGCTGTTAAATCGAGGGTATAAGCGTAACTGTAAACGCCCTGGCAGAGTTTCAAGGTATCAGGACCCTGAGTTTTTAAGAGTATTAACACGTATCTGGGGTGCCACGGATTGGGTGTGCGGCAAGCCCTTTTCGTCGCGAAGTATAATGCGAACGCGAAGCCGGAGCCGGAGCCAGCAACAAATATACCGCTCACAGACTTTAAGGACCTGCCAGATGGCGGCAGGCATCTTTTAAAAAATAGCAGTGGCTACAGCGCTCAAACCGCCGGGTTCCATAACTAATTACACCACCCCAATTTGCCGTGTTCGGGTGTTGCGTTTAGTCGTGGGTAAAGGCCAATGCAAGTGCTGCGAAGATTAATTGTTGGGACAGCACATTATATCGAAATATAATATCCCCGAAGATCAGGCCCACACTAAAAAAACAAGTTCTATCTAGCCCCTCGCCCCTCAAAAAAGAGGACCCCGTATCGAAAGGATTACCGGAACTTCCACGCGGCCCCTAGAAACACCGATGTTACGCGTACAGTGCGCACTTCCTGGTCGATCAGTACACCAGGCAGAACTGTGGATGCGCAGATAGCCAGGTTGAACATCTCAAAATCAAATGCCATCAAGCGATCCCCCGCACTTGAGGCTCGCCCCCAAGCTGGAGGAGAACACATAAATAATAGAAAACCCGAGATGCCCGAATACAAGACACGCTGCCCCAATAAAAATATCTGACCTAATCTCTAAAAAGATATAACTCGCCGCGCTAACCAAAAGTGACAAAAGTATCGCCCGCCGCTGGTTCTGCCGATCACTTCCAAAAATCACCCGGCCTACAACCGGACAAACGAATACTCCCATCCCTCATGCCCCAACAAATCCCAGCAAAGGTAGCTTGATAGTCCAAATCGTCATGGCTGGGTAAAAACTAGTTCCTTTTTTAGAACGCAGCTGGGGCTTGGCTTCCCACTCTTCCTTGCCGCTACGGCTGTATAACTGCTCAATTTTACTGCACCTGTTACTAGTAAAGTTTGACAGTTAAAAGGGCACGAAAATGTTGCGCTCTTGCCTATCCGCTGCATAACAAAAGAAGGTTTGGCTTAGACTTGCCCCAAGAGTGCGTGACGAAGTTGTAGCGCGTCACTTGTACTTGGCAATAAAAATTCTGAACAAGTTAATTTGGCCAACCACGGAACCCGAATGACAGAACTACCGACGCCCTCGCGACATGATGCACGACTTATCTCGTTTGCACGAGAGCTTGATGCCCAAACTTCGCATCCAGCTACTCCGGCTGTGAAAGGAGAGCCGGAAAGTCATCGGTTTAGGGTGAACGGCAACGATATCGGCCTAGCGCTTGTTCACTATCAAGACCCGAGAGGGCTAAGAGTTTGCAGTGAAATTGCAAAAGAGTTAGCAGCTGGGGGCTCACCTTTGATTTTAGTCAAGGCTAATCCTCAAAGCAGAGAGGGTTTTTTCTGGCTTCCAAACGTTGTTGGCTCTGCTGCTGAAAAAGCTGGCGTTGCAACTTTCGACCCTTATTTTGATTATTCTCACCCAGCTGTTCTGGTCATCGCTGAAAAAACCATCAAGACTCCCCATCCGAAAGGGCAGCTTTTGCACTTTCTGGCAGAGGGAGTCGCCGCTGGGCTTCCGCAATCTGCTTTTGATGTGCTTGGATTGTACGAGTATCTGGTGAAAGGCGCGAATTTTGAGATCGACAAAAACAAGCTACTCTCGAGGTTAAGAGATTTTTTTGTGGACCGCGTAGAGCTGGATGAGACACAACGAGTGCATCCCTTAGTGATAGAGACTATATTCGAACTTTCAAAAGAGTTTGGACGGCGCTTAAACTTAGGCGAGCAGCAAGATGCCGAACTTATTTTAGAACGACTTACGCAAAAGGATGTTTACCTGTCAGTTGAGGATTTTCTCATACATATCCTTCCTGCAACTACGGATATTTCTGGATTAAATGTAGCCTGCTCAGATTTACATCTAGCGCTTATCATGATGTCGAAGACCCTCGGGGAAGACGTGGCATCACTTGCAGATCAGCTTCTAACCGCGGCGCGAGCACCCATCGAACAACGAGAAACCTCTACCACGCTAAACTCCAAAATTGGCAATGCCTGTTGGATCGCATGTAAAGATGCACTTAATACGAAGTTACGCAATGCTTCTGGCCCAGTGTTAATTGTCGCTCCCGGATTTTTACACCTGCAATTGCTCGACTACTTCCAGAATATAAGCACTGAACTCGGAAATCCTTCCTAATTATCAGGAGCGATTAAAAATAGTGTTTACGAGACATGCTAATTTTAAATTGTAGCTAAGTAGCTTATTATGAAAAACAAAACAAAGAGGTAATACGCAATCGCAATTGCGTACAGTGACCAAGAATACATTTTATCGAAACGCGACCCATAAGATGCTCGGCCTGCGTTAAAGCTTTCGGTGCTGCTTTCACTTTTACTTTCAATTGATATTTGTTTTTCTATTTGTTTTTCAGCCGCCGCTATACGCCCATTGATCGCTTCTAGGAGTTGCAAGAGGGCATTTTCTTCTGTTTGCGTTTCAAATTCTGTACTTGCAAATGCAAAATAATACTGGCGAATTTTGGACTGCGGGTCTTTGTAATTAAAATAATCGGGAGGCAATAGAGAAATAAGGGAACCCGTCATATAGCGAAAAGATTTATATTTATTAATCGCGTTTTGTATATCGTCAGTTAAAATGTTTGATATTACCTGTGGGTAGTTGCTATCAACAAAGAATCTTTTCTTAAATGAAGAATCTAGTTCCGCTGCAAAATTAACTGGGAAAAGCCAGTACCACAGACTTGCGAGCGGAGTGAATTCAATCGAAAGGTATATCCTCGTTTTATCTGGCAACTTGCCCCAAATTCTAAGAGCTGGTGGGTGGATAACCCTCCACTCTTTAAAATGACCTAATTGATTTAGTGATACTATATTGCTCTGAATTTTCTTATTGGAACCAAGTTTTTCTTCGAATGCTTTTAGAGGTTGAGGCAGAGATTTCTGGCTATTCAACCAATACACACATAAAAAAACTAATGGAGGAGCTAGCAACGCAAAAATCGCTATCAAGGGCACCGCTACATTTTCAGGCACCCTATTTTCTAGGAAAAATTTGATTACGCTATCAAACATAACGAGAGCTCTAAGATTTGGGGCCTCAGAAAAAATGTCGGTCTTTTATCAATATACTGAAATTCAGGATACTAATGAATTAATATTCTGATAGTAAGCAGTGAGGAAGCGAGTTCAAGTCTGGGCACCACTAAGTGGGCTATATCTTATAGTTAATTAGAATCTAAAGCTTAGCTACCCAATCAACATCCCATCCCCATAACTTAGAAAGCGATACCCAGCATCAAGCGCATGCTGATAGGAACTATTCAGAAGTGTGCGCCCTAGCAGCGCTTCAACGAGAAGCAAATGGGTAGTACGCGGCTGATGAAAATTTGTAATTAACTTATCGACCAGCTGAAATTTAAAGCCCGGCTCGATAAATAGATCCGTCGGTATGCCACGTTCGTAAAGCTGCGGATCGGCATTGGCCCGCGCCAGGCTTTCAAGAGCGCGCACCACTGAAGTCCCCACTGCCACAATTTTTCCGCCCTTGGCTCTGTGGGCTTGAAGGCGTGGCAGCAGTTCTGGTGTTGCGAGAAGCCGCTCGGTGCTTGGTCGGTGCTGAGTCGGGTCGAAGGTTTCGTTTTCCCGATACAAAGGACGGAAGCTGGCAGCTCCCAAATGAAGTGTAATCGTTTCAGATTGAATTCTTTTGGCACTCAATGCCTGCCGCAAAGTAGGCGTAAAATGCAGGCTTGCGGTGGGTGCTGCTACTGAGCCTGGAATTTCAGCGAAGGGTGTTTGGTAGTCTACATCATCTTCAGTGTCTGCCTTTCCATCGCGAATATACGGAGGAATTGGCATAACGGCGTGGGCTTGAATTTCATCAAGAGATGCGGCGCAATTATTATGGGCAAAACTGACAATTAACCTGCCGTCGGGAAGTCTTGTGTGCACGGTAGCACGTAGACTCTCTGAAAACCGTAGCGTAGCTCCATCTTCTAAGCGCTTGGCAGGCTTTCCCAAACATGCCCACTCGCCTTTGGAACGTTCTTCGAGTAGCAGAATTTCAACTGGCTTTTCTGACTGTACTTCCTGACCAAAAAGCCTGGCGCGCAGCACTGAGGTGTTATTAAACACCAAAAGGTGGGAAGCATCTAAGTGCTGTGGTAGCGTGGCAAAGTTAGAATCAGTCAGCCACTGTTCCTCTCGGTGAATCACAAGCAAACGCGCAGCGTCGTATGGATATACAGGACGCTGCGCGATGCGTTCATCAGGCAGATGGTAACTAAAGGGCTCGGTCACTTCTTAATTCCAAAGGCCTGCAATAACTCAATGGGGATTGGAAACAAAATAGTTGAATTATGCTCTGTAGCAATATGCCTGAGGGTTTCAAGATACCGAAGCTGCATCGTTGCTGGACTCTGCGACATAATCTGAGCAGCTGAGGTAAGTTTTTCAGCAGCTTGGAACTCGCCTTCTGCTTGAATAATTTTTGCTCGACGCTCGCGCTCTGCCTCAGCTTGTTTCGCCATTGCACGCTGCATTTCTTGTGGCAGGTCAATATGCTTCACTTCAACGGTGGTCACTTTAATGCCCCAAGGTTCGGTGCGATGATCAATAATTTCTTGAATACGCGCGTTAATTTCTTCGCGTTTCGACAACAAATCATCAAGCTCAGCTTCGCCGCACACACTTCGTAAAGTGGTTTGCGCAAGCTGGCTTGTGGCGTACAAATAATTTTCTACCTGCACGAGAGCTTTTGAAGGCTCCACAACTCGGAAATAGAGAACCGCGTTCACTTTGATTGAGACGTTATCTTTGGTGATAACATCTTGAGTTGGAATATCCATAGTGACTACGCGCTGATCCACTCGGCGTAGTTCCTCAATAAATGGAATAACAAAAACGACTCCGGGGCCTCGCACTCCAGTTAATCGGCCAAGAAAAAACACGACGCCACGTTCGTATTCTTGAAGAATGTAAACGGCTTTTTTTAGCACAATGCCGGCAAACACCAGCGCTACTAGTAGTGGTCCTGACAACATAAAATATTCTCCAAAAATCTCTTGGGTTATCTGCTACTCTTTTTCCACTTCTAAAGTCAGATCTTTCATCCCTTTAATCCGCACCTTCGCACCTGGCTCAATTACGCCGTGGGCGGTGTAAGCATTCCAAAGTTCTCCATGAAGCGCAATCTTTCCTCGCGAACTTACCGTTTCAACCACCTGCCCAATCTCTCCAACTAAACCTTCTGCGCCGGTGGTCACTCGACGCTTTAAGGCCTTAACCGCTACGCTGACGATTCCAAGCATAAATAGCCCCAAAACCAGGGCCAAAGGCACAATCAGTTGATAGTTTACCACCAGTCCTGGTGCTGCCTCGACATCGACTAAATAGATGGCGCCCAATACTAGGGCCACAATTCCGCCTATGCCCAAAATGCCACTGGGCACTACAAATTCGAGACCAATAAGCATGCCGCCGACCACCAACAGCAAAATACCCGCCTGACTCAGAGGAATAACCTGGCTTACCAACAGCGCAAGCGCCAAGCAGATTACTCCAACTACACCGGGCAAAATGGCTCCCGGATTATAGAGCTCTAAAGAAAGGCCGGTGGTTGCACCGAGCCAGAGAAGCGCCGCCACGCTTGGATTCGAAAGCACATTCAAAAAACGGTGCTGGTAGTGCATTTCAACGTCGCGAAGCGGTAACTGCGAAAAATCTTCAAGCGGAATTAGTGCATTCCCTATTTTTACTTTTTTCCCTTTGCTCTGCTTCAATAAATCAGGAATATCTCCAGCAATAATATCTACTACTCCCTGCGCCAGCGCCTCTTTTTCTGTAATCGAGCTGCTGTCCTTTACCGATTTTTCTGCCCACTGCACATTGCGACCGCGATTCTCCGCAATCGATTTTACCATCGCAATGGTCATTTGCTCGGCTTTGGTGCGCATATCGCCTTCAATATCTTTGCCGTCTCCCTGAACTGGGTGAGCAGCCCCCATACTGGTGCCTGGGGCCATGGCAGCAATGTGTCCAGCCAGGGTAATAAACACTCCAGCCGAAGTGGCGCTTCCACCTGCAGGCGTTACGTACACAAACACAGGAATAGGCGACTGAAAAATATGTTGAATCATTTCTTGAGAGCTTGTCAGCAGCCCGCCAGGTGTACTTAGTTTTACAACTAATGCCTTTGCACCATTCGATGCAGAATCTTGTATAGCCTTCTCAAGGTAAGCCGATGTACCAGGCAAAATCATCATTTGCATGTCGACAATAGCCACATAGGGCTCTTGTCCTGAAATAAGCACGGGTGACGGAGACGCCGCAGCAGGGCGAACGCCAACAAGTGAGCACAGAAGAATTGCCAGGGCAAAATAGATTCTTGGCATGATAAACCTTTTAAAATTTTATTGTCCTTGTGGGCACGCTTGCTTGCAGATCTTTCCAAAACTGCTTTTTTATTTGCGCATGAGTTCTAATTTCTTGCAAGCTTGGCGCACTCATTACAGCGCAAGGAAACTGTTTTGCTTCTAAGTTAATCTGCGTCGCGCCAAAAACCACCATAAGCAATGTGGGATATTTCTCAACTAAAACCTTGAGGGTCTGCAAAGACAATTCTGTAACTTCAAGCCGAGCGAGCTGGTTATCTATTTTAAGGCCCTGGGAAATAATCGAATCAAAAAGCGCTTTATCTTCGGCGCTAGCTTCTTGGGTGATGGCAAGAATAGTTAACCCAGGCGCTTTGGCTGCTCCCCCCTGCACTAATTCAAGCTTTGAATTTCTGCTTACATCAGAAACCTTCAGGTTATTTTTCGGGCGCAAAATGCCATAGGGGTACTGCGCTTGTAAGGTTTCAAGTTTGCGCAGTACGGCAACAATTATCTCTTCAGCGGTCTGTAATTGAACTTCCATATTATGTAAGCCTCGCCACCGCATCCAAAATGGTTTCGGCGATTGCCGATTTTCTTGCGGTCGAAATTTCCTCCTGCCGCCCCTGCTTATCTACTATCCACACTCGGTTGGTGTCCTTGTCGAAAGCATCAACCGCGAAGTTTGCCACTATTAAATCTGCGTTTTTCTTTTCAAGCTTGCGCCGTGCCTCTGAGAGCAAGTTCTCTTTATCGCCTGTTTCAACTGCAAATCCCACTAAAATCGGCTTCCCTGTGGCCGAGCGCCCAGCTCCGACGCTGGCCAAAATATCTGGATTCTGCTGAAGCGAGAGAACTAGATTTTGCCCATGTTTTTTGAGTTTTTGATCAGCGGCTTGTTCGGGCCGGTAATCGGCTACCGCCGCGGCCATAATGGCTATATCTATGGAATTAGTTTTAATCTCTTGGCTAACTACCTGATGCATTTCTTCTGCCGATGTCACGGGAAGACAACGAACTGCAAGCGGAACAGAAACCGGAACGGGCCCATGCACGAGTACAACTTCAGCGCCTCTGCGGTATGCCTCGTAAGCGAGCGCTACCCCCATTTTACCGGAGGAACGATTAGTTAAAAATCGGACGGGGTCTACAGCTTCTCGCGTTGGGCCGGTAGTGATTAATACCCGGCAGCCTGCGAAGTCTTGCTTGGTAAGCGCTTTTTGGGTTACCGCAAAAATTTCTTCAATGTGGGCTAAGCGCCCAGAGCCGTTCCATCCACAGGCAAGCGCGCCTTCTTCTGGTTCAACTATCTGCACACCACGAGCCTGTAGCTTTTTGATATTCTCCTGGGTCTGCACATGCGTGAGCATATTTACGTTCATAGCAGGAGCGAGTACCAAAGGCGCTTTTGTAGCCAAAGTGATTGCCAAAAGCGGCGATTCGGCAAATCCATAGGCTGCTTTGGCTATAAAGTCGGCGGTTGCGGGGGCCACCACCAGCACATCAGCCCAGTCAGCCAGTTGAATATGCCCAATTCCGTGCTGCTCGGTTTCATTCCAAAATTCCGTAGAGACTGGCTGTCCACTAAGCGCCTGCATGGTAATGGGCGTAATAAAACGCTGCGCGCTCTGCGTCATCACCACCCGAACTTCATATCCACGGGTAACATACAAACGACAGAGCTCGGCGGCTTTATAGGCAGCAATCGAGCCCGTAATCCCGAGTACAATTCTCTTTTTTATCTGCTGCTGCGTCATCAGAATGTAATCAATGCCCTAGTTTAAAAATGGGTTGGTGCTGGTTTCAGTTCCAATGTCTGTGTCTGGGCCATGTCCCGGAAGCACTCGAACTGACTCTGGCAAACAAAGAATCTCTTTTTTTATGCTCTCCATGAGCTGGCGATGATTTCCGCCCGGCAAATCTGTGCGCCCGATTGAACCCGCAAATAGGGTGTCCCCTGCGAGTAATACGTTTTCTTTTTTACAATAAAAAACAACGTGCCCAGGAGAATGCCCTGGAGTAAAGCGCACTTCAAAATCTAATCCGGCAAAGTGCAGCACCTCGCCGCCTTCAAATGTGCTGTCTGGTTCAGGGCAATTTTTGAAGGTTCCAACGGGCAGCCCATACATTGCGGCAATTTCTTCCACCTTCGCTCGCATTATCTGTTCGGCGGGATGGGCCCGAAGCATACAGTTATATTCTTCCTTGAGATCAACTACCGCGCCGCAATGATCAAGATGAGAATGGGTTAGCCATACCTCGGTGCAGCGCAGGGCCCGTTTCTTCAATTCAGAGATAATGCGCTCTCCATCTCCACCTGGGTCCACAACTACGGCCTGACTGGTAGCCTTATCAATAAGAAGGCGACAGTTCTGCTGAAACGGGGACACTTCAAGGGTAATAATTTCAATCATGCCGTTAGTTTACACGCATGAGAGGGCGAATGCCACTTCCCCCACAAAGGCTTTAGAATGACAAATGTATGACAATTCATGCACTTAGCTTGCCTGCTGAAGCTTAGTGCCGCTAAACTCTTTAGAAACGCTTTTCGTATCATATGTTTGCCCGATCAAACTTTATATTGTCGTTTGGCCTCTCGGCCGCGCTCCATGGTGCTGTCGCAGTGGGCGTGTATAGCTTTGTCAGCTCCTCAGGGCCAGATATTAGCTTGGCAGGTGGCGGGGGATCGCCAACAACCTACACAGTTTCAATTGTTTCAGAATCATCTCTGGCTCAAAGTGAAGTTGCGCGCTCAGAAGTTAAAATCTCTGACGCTCGAACGAATATGCCTTTAGACTTGAAGCCTCAAAGGCTTAAGCTTGAAGAGCTAAAAAGAGTGACGCTTGCTCCAGCCCCTGAGGTCCGTGCCTCATATAAATCCCGGCCAAGTAAATCTTCTGAAAGCCCTGTAAAAAACGTTAGCTATCCCTCTTTGCCGCAGCTTTCACTTTTGGACCAGCCCAATAGTTGTCAGGCGGCACAAGGCTGTAACGGACTGCCTGGCCCTGCTGTGCCTGGCCCTGGAAGTGGGTATTC
>JBIKUD010000097.1:0-5183 GCA_044347745.1 Bdellovibrionota bacterium | reverse complement strand
TTCTACTGGTCTGGTAAAATCGGTACTCGAAAATAAACAAAAATTTAGCCACCATCAAATTCCTAATGATTTGAGTGATGCTCTTTTGAAATTAGGCAACCACGCCCTTTACCTGCGCTACAATCGCCTAATCCAACGCCAGAAGGCTTGTCACAAGCTTTTATTACGATACGGCGAAATCATTGAATCGTTACGCGACGAAACCGGATTGTTGCATTTTAGTGATATAAAATTTCGTCTTGCTCGCGCCAGCGTACTCGGAAACCTCGAAGAAATTTATTATCGCTTAAGTTCGCGTATAGATCACTTGTTGTTGGATGAGTTTCAAGACACTTCGCTTTCTCAATGGCAGGTTGTTGCACCACTGTGCCTAGAAATTCTCTCAGCGCCGGCCGAGCCCCGCTCATTTTTTTGCGTAGGCGACACCAAACAAGCAATTTACGGTTGGCGCGGTGGTTCAGCCGAGATCTTCGAACGACTTGAAGAGGCTTTCCCCATTCTTGAAGGACGCTCAGTTGCTTTTAATACGAGTAGGCGTTCATCCATCCCCGTAATTGAGGCAGTAAACAAAGTATTTGGCAATTTAGCTCAAAGCGAGTCAATGCAAGCCTATCCTAGTGTAGTGAACGCCTGGAGCAAGCGGTTTGAGGCACATGAAACTACCCGCACAACAGCGCCTGGATATGTAGAATTACGCAGTTATCCCGAAACCGAGGAGGATGCAGAGCTGCGCAGCCGTGAAACCATTTTACTAGTCAAAGAGCTTCATGAAAAACATCCTCAAGCGAGCATCGGTATCTTGGTTAGAAAAAATAGCACTATTGAGGAACTTTTGGCTCAATGTGCCCGCTCAGAAACGTTTATTCGTGCGAGTGGAGAAGGCGGCACACCCTTAGTCGATTCACCAGCCGTGGTTGTACTCTTAAGCGCGCTTGAACTCTGCGACCACCCTGGGCATTCTGAATGTGCGTATGTAGTGCTTCATTCCCCTCTTGCGAATCAGTTTGGATTAAATGCCTCGCCGCAGTCCCTGCCTCTTTGGCTGCAAAAGCTAAGAGAACTCGTTTCTGCTGAGGGCCTTGGCAGCTGTGTACGACAATTGGCGGAGGCACTTACCCCTTATTACAGCCTGAGAGATGCGCGCCGGCTTAAGCAAGTTACAGAACTTGCCTATCAGGCTACAAGCGCCCCCGCACTGCGACTAAAGGAGTTTGTGATAAAAGCTCGCAGCACTAAGCGCGAAGACAAAGAGCAAGCTTCCGTGCGCATCATGACTATTCATCAAAGTAAGGGACTCGAGTTTGACATAGTGCTTTTGCCCGAGCTTGAAGAAGATTTATCTAAATTACTTCCGGGCACACTGCTCACTGAACGCGCTTCTGCTTTTGCTCCCATACATAAAGTAGCGTTATATCCTAATGCCGAGATTCGAAAGGCTGAGCCTCTCCTTGATCAAATGTACCAGAACGAAAGGTCCCGTATCGTAAACGAGGGCCTAAGTCTTTTGTATGTGGCTCTCACACGAGCCCGGCACGCCTTGTATCTTTTGCACTGGAAAACAGCCCGCAAGGGTAGTGGCTTAAGTGCCAGCAACCTCCTCCTTGAAACTTTGCGTTCTCCTGAGACCCCCTCGGCAGAAAACCAATCAGAAGGACCTGGTGCATATACTATTGAGTATCAGAACGGAGACTCAGAACTTGATTGCCTCTTCGCTGCCTCAGTTGATACTCCATCCCCTAAAACGATGCAGCTAGATCACCGCACTGAATTTATTCTTCCAGCACCGCAAGCCAGAGATCGCATTTTCCCGAGGCAGCACGCAGCTGATTTCATTACGACCCAAACCAAAGAACAGCTATTGGAAAAAATTAGTCGCCTTTCCCCAAACACAAGACGAGCACGAGAGCGCGGCACCTATTTGCATCATTTGTTGCAGCAAATTAAGTGGTACACTTCTCATGAAACCGAGGAAATAAAAGAGCTTCTTACTCGCAGCCCTGAACTGCTCTCACTTTTTGATCAGAGACGCTATGCCACAGCCGAGAGCGTTCAGGTGTTTCAAGAACTTCCTTTTGCCTATCGCAGCGGAGACAGTATCCACAACGGAGTTATCGACAGACTTGTACTCGGCATTTCTGACAACAAGCCAGAATCTGCCGAAATTATCGATTTTAAAACGGACACCTTGGCTTCACTTTCTGCGTCCGATAAGTCCGAAAAAATTCAAATGTATGCCCGCCAACTGTCTTTTTATGCCGATGCGGTCCACAGAATATTTAATGTCGAAAGAACTCAAATTAAGGCCTCGCTTGCATTTGTTTCGAGCGGAGAAGTGATGGAGATTTCCTTATGAATGGTCTCGAAGTGCCCTATACTGACTTAAGCCCCGAAGCACTACGGGGCCTCATAGAACATTTTGTAATGAGTGAAGGCACTGATTACGGGGAAGGAGCATTTTCGCTTGAAGAGAAAGTCGCAGCGGTTGAAGCACAACTAAAATCGGGCAAAGCAAAAATTGTATTTGAACCTGAAGAGGGAACTGCTTTTATTGTGCCCAAAAGCGCGAAATAGATTAGCTCCGCGCCAGGAGCTTACATAGACCAATAGCAGTCTTGGGAAACGCTTCAAACTGCTGACTAAATCGTGGCAACTCTTTGAGGCGCTCTGAATGTTCTACAACAGAAATTTCGGTCCCTGGCTCTAAAAGGCTCAAGAGATGAAGGAGCACAAAATCATCTTGGGGCTGTAGTGCCTTTAAGCTACGCAGGAGCACCCTCGTTTTGTTGGTGTTAAAACCCAGAGCCATCGCGAAAGGATCAAATTGACCAAGGCCAAATTTTTGATACTTCATCTTAAAAAGTCGGCGAAATATTCGATCAAACTGGGGGCTTAGCTCTGCACTTGCTCTCTGTGGAATTGACAATGCAGCGCCTGTAGCCAGCCCTTGTAGAAGCTTATTTGTCAGGGTGTGCGGCTTTTCTATTTGAGGAGGAAGCAAAACGAGAGCTGCGGTGCCGCAGTGCTGGGCCGCGTCAGCAAGAGTTGCGCATAAACTTCTTTCAGTGAGTCCCCTACGTTCGAGCAAATCTACTTTGGCGCGTTTTAGCTTCACATATTGAGACACCCGCACTTGGGTTCCGTCCTGGCTACAATTATCAACCACTAATACATGTGTCTGCGGCAAAGCCACCGAGAGGCGTTCTAAAAGAGGAACGATACGAGCTGCTTGGTTATAGGTAGGAATAACAATAGTCGCATTCTCAGCACAGACCCGCTCTGGGTCGCTCACAGCTCCCGTGCTCCAGCCTAGCTCAATACTTGTATGGGCTCTAAACACTGTTGCGGCCTCCGAATGTAGTCCCCGACTAAAACCACAAACCAACAGATCAAATTAAACCTCAGCACCGAGTGGGTTTACTGAGAAACCCCGAAAATGCAGCGGCAACAGCATAACAGAGGGGCTGAGCTACGCAATTTTATTAGGGTTTCCGTTAGGAGCTCAGGGGCAGAAGGACGCTGCAAATACACCCTAAGTAACCAAATTCCCACTACCTCTAGTCCCCCTTAAGGAAATTCAAGACCTTAGCCGATAGGACTCATGTGGCCCCCTGATTGCAGGAAGGGGGATAGGGTTTGTGATTGTGGGGTTCTTTGTGGTGTTCTCGGGACGACATCAGCTACGGCTGCACTGTGTATTTCTACACAGCGCATTTCAATACTGTGCAATTCTATTTCTTGTCCTTTTGGCGCTTGGGCTCATTATTCCTGCCCATGCCTTACCCCCTGGCCTAAAAGTACGAGGCGTTTGGTCTGAATCAACTCGGGAATACCGCTACGGCTGCGGCAAAGACAAAAATAACAAGTGGTATGTGCTGAGACTTGGAAGCGGCAAAAGGGTTCGTGCAGCTTTGCTTAGAAAACAGCTACGCCCTGAGATTTTATTTTTAAGGGGCAAACTCAAGGCTCTGCAGACTTCGGGGGCGCCTGAGCAAAAAATTCAGAAACTGAGAAACCTGATTCAGCGCGTTGGCCAAGGTTGTTCGGCTTCGAATAACCCACTTACCCCCACCCCTACTCCAACTCCGGACGGCGGCGTGGTGGGAATTGATCCAACTCCGCCAGGTGGTGGGCAACCAGGTCCTGGGCTCCCAACTCCGACTATTACACCCAGCAGCACCCCAACTTCAGGATTTACCCCCACACCAGTTGCAACTGCTACTCCTACTGCCATACCGCCTCCGGGTTCATGGCCTACTACCAGCCTAACTGGTAACTGCATCGCGGTTATGCACGCCGATAGCTACACCACAAGTTTGGTGCCTGTGCACCTCGCACGCCCATTTATTCAGGGAGAGATCCCGGAATACCCTACCGCGCTGGAAAATGGCCAAATAGTGCCCACACAAGCAAATGTGCAAAGCCGCTGGAATGATGGCAGCGTCAAACACGCCATTTTGGTCTTTTATATTTCGCTTCAGCAGGGCCAAACCAAAACTATCTGCTTTGGCAACCAAAACCAAAATTACACCACTGGTGGCTTGACTCAAAATGACATGCTGGCCCCCGCTTGGAACTTTGATGCAAGAACGAGCATTAGCGCCAGCACCGGAGGTTCAACTGCTTCAGCTCGCTCCGCATTACAAGCTGGCGATTATCAAACCTGGATAAGCGGTCTAGCAGCCACCTCGGTGGTGATAGGTGACCGCCAAAGCGCCGACTATGACCTTGGCGTCGGCGGAGCACGTCCGGTCAAACCGATGTGGTACGTGACGTTCTACCCAATAATTGGCGCGGCCAAAGTGCGCTTCACCGGCGAAACTACGAACAGCCAAGCACTCGGAGATTTAAACTACGATCTTTCGCTTCAGTTAGGGGCTGCGCCTACTCAAACTGTTTACCAGAAATCACAGCACATGCAGTATGCGCGAACCGTGTGGACCAAGGAGTTTTGGCTAGGCAATCGCCCGCCGCGCATTGCCATAAAACAGAACCTTCCGTACTTGTCAGCCACAAAAATGCTACCAAATTACAATCCAAACATTAGCGTCGACACCAGCCGTGCGATTCAGCAGTGTAACAACTGGCTTAACGCTCCAAAGAATCTGGGAGACCGTGGTCAGTACTTGATTGACATGGGTTCGGCTGGTGGCCGCTTGGAGCTTGGTCTCCTGCCAGCCTGGACG
>JBIKUD010000049.1:0-18014 GCA_044347745.1 Bdellovibrionota bacterium | reverse complement strand
GCTTAGGCTATAGCCGTAGGTGTCTGAAACTAATCACGAATATTCGACTACTCCTGAGTGTTGATCGCCGGACCAACTTGCCGCGCTTGATGCCATTTGCCTGCTTTGGTCTTAGGCGTTTCTGTGGTGGATTAATAAAATGTGAAAAGGTAACATTTTGGCCTTAACCGATTTTTGTGTAGGCCAGTAGTTATGACAGCACAACCAAGCCAGGGTCCTTTTTCCGCCCAGCCTCAAAGTCAAAAAGGAACGCAGCCTTTAGGAGAGTTAGTCCTTCCTCCTGGTGTCCCTGACAAAACGCAAATTGAAACTGCTATGCTTGATTTGCGTCGGGGCGAAACCGCCGCAGATCGAGTAAAAGCTTGCGAAGTACTTGGGCAGAATTTAAATACAGCCTCCGCCATGCTGCTTTGTGAGGCTGGGCTTTTCGATAGAGATGCTCGCGTCGTTGATGCTGCTATAGCAGCTTTGCGGGGTATTCAAGACCCTGCTGTTCTCCAAAAATTGGAAAGTATGCTCTTTGAGGGGCGGGGCGAACATGCCATGACAGCAGCCAAAGTCCTGCGTGGCACTACTTATGAACCTATTATATTGAAACTTGCAAATAAACTGCGAGAACCTGCTCTTGAACTTAAGGCACCTAGAACCTGGAGCGCGTTGCTTTATGCCCTTGGGGAGCCAAAACATCCGGTGGCTATTCGGGCCATAATACAGAGCGCTGAAAAATGTCGTGAATCACAAGACTCTGCCAAAGCAATTTTGGCGCTAAAGGGCTGCGCCGATTCAGAAGTACTCCTGCTTATATGTAATAAATACCTCACGAGCATGAATGCGCCGCGGGTTGATGCTGCCGTCGAGGTGCTTTGCGGAGTTGACAATCCCAAAGTTATCGCAGCCATTCTTAAGTCTTGTGGTAGTGGATCTTCTGCGGCTATTCGAGCCTTAGCCGGAACTCAGAATAACGAAGCTTTAGAATACTTATTTAGCATTCTTGGAAAGCCTAAGGGCGAGCAAGGTGTCTCCTTGGCGAACCACGCCATGCGTGCTTTAAGACAGTCGCAAAGTCCTAAAGTAGCTATGAGACTGATGGCTACCGCAATCTCACAGGAATACTCTCCTTTAACCAGATCTCTTGCTCTCCAGGCGCTTGCAGGTACACGCGATGAAGCAGTATTGAAGCTTTTGTTTCTACTGCTGGCCGAAGAAGAGGACTCCACGTTGCGCTGTGAAGCAATAAACTCTGTACGAAATGGATTGCACCTAAAAGAAGCCAGTGTGCTTTGGACTCAATGTATTTTCAGTAGTGATACAATTCAGCAAATAGTTACTGCCCAGATATTGAAGGGGACTGAAAACGAGAAGGCGCTGTTGGCAATTTGCCAAGCCGGGCTTACGAAGCCTGTTAGCCAACCGCTTGCAAAGAGTGTAGTTGAGGCCCTAAAAGGCACCAAAAATGTAGCGACTTTAAAATGGTTAACTGAGGAAGGGCTTGAATCGCCCCATGCAAGCGTACGTCAGTCGGCAGCCTTAGCACTGGAAGGCACTCAGTATGCTCCCGCCGTTTTAAAATTAGCCACAATTACACTCTCTGACCCAGAGAAAAGTGTACGTCCAGCTGCAGCTATGGCGCTTCATTTAACCCAGAGTAGAGAGGCTCAAGATGCGCTATGTAATCTTGGGTTAAACGATGAAGCCTCTGAAGTGCGTGCTCTTTCGGCAAGGGCTCTGGCAGGCTGCCGCCAACCAAAAGTAATAGAAAAACTTTTTGAGTTAGTTAGTTTTGATACTGATAGAACGGTGAGAGAAGCTGCCAGATGGGCGTTGGAAATGGTTACAGACCAAAAAGTGCAAAAACGCTTAGAGAACAACTCTTAACGCTGGCTGGTTGTAACTCGTTGTAAATATTATCTATTCGTGCCGCTTCGCATTGAGAATTAACTGCTAATTAGCAGTGAGGCGTAAGCTTTTAAGCTGTGTTAGGATGTCGCGCGCCGTAACCACTGTGACCCCGGCGCCTACTGTATATAAGAGGAACGCATGAACTCTTTGTCAATTATTGTGCCTGTATATAACGAAGAAGATAACGTCGCAGAGAGTTATGCGGAGATATCGAGTGTGCTGCGCGCATTCGGCAGGCCTTATGAAATTATCTTTGTTGACGACGGCTCACGAGATGAGACCCTCTCGCGCTTAGTCTCTGTCACCGGGGGCGACTCACACGTTCGCATAGTTGAGTTTCGACGCAACTTTGGACAGACCGCTGCAATGGCAGCCGGCTTAGATTTTGCCCAGAACGATATTGTAGTCACGTTAGACGGGGACCTGCAGAATGACCCGGCCGAAATTCCCAAAATGGTTCAAAAGCTAGAGGACGGATTTGATTTGGTGGCTGGGTGGCGCAAACACCGGCAAGACAGGCTAGTCAGTCGAAAAATTCCGAGCAAAATTGCGAACTGGCTTATTTCATGGGCCACTGGTGTAGCGCTTCATGACTATGGCTGTACTCTGAAAGTAATGAAAAATGAAGTGGCTAAGGGAATTCGTCTTTACGGCGAAATGCACAGATTTATCCCGGCATTAGCTGCTGAGTTAGGAGCTAAAATTGCTGAAGTTCCGGTAAATCACCGTGCGCGGCGCTATGGCACTTCAAAGTACGGAATTTCGAGAACCATTCGCGTGGTGCTTGATTTAATTACCGTCAAATTTTTGCTGGGGTATTCAAAACGCCCAATTCATTTGTTTGGAACAGTGGGCGTTGGCTCCGGACTTTTGGGATTTTTTCTTCTGCTGCGCCTTACCTATGAACGCATGTTTCTTTCGGTGCCCATGGGCAATCGTCCGCTGATGACCTTAGGGGTGATGCTGATTATCATTGGACTGCAATTTCTGGTGTTTGGACTTTTAGCTGAAGTGCTTGCCCGCACTTATTACGAATCTCAACATAAAAAAATATATTCTGTGCGGCGTCTCATTAAGAACGAAGAAAGCCAGGGGCCGCCTCGCCTGGCCGTTGGAGATCGTTGAGTTTCGTAGCTTTTGCTTTTGAGAGTTTGCGATCGTTCGCTCTTATCTGCTTTTTGTTCTTTACCGTTGTTCTTTATTACTCCGCGACCTAATTACTGTATGGAAGTGCAAAACCCCGCTGCCCCCAGAGTTGTAATTGATGCCCGGAAGATAACCGATGGCGGGATAGGTACCTACATCCATAATTTGCTTATAGGTCTTCTTGAGTGCACTGACGTGCAGGTGAGAGCCTTGTGTAGCAGCCAAAAACGAGAGGCGCTCCCTACGCAGTATCAAGCAAGTGCAATTATTGAAAATGCGAAGCCGTATAGTTTGGACGAACTTTTTGGATTAGGACCTCGACTCCGACGTGAGCAATTTGATCTCTTTCACAGTCCTCATTTCACTTTGCCGTTTGGACTACATTGCCCCTCGGTGGTCACTATTCACGACCTCATTCATCTACGGTGCCCTGAGCACTTTTGGTATCCACTTATTGCCAGACCGCTGATTCGCTCAGCGTTGACCCGTGCTCATGCAGTAATTGCCGTGAGCGATACCACGCGCCAAGATGTTGAAGCGTTTATGCGTGGCATGCCTGGATTTGAATCAAAAATAAGCGTGATCCCAAATGCGTTAAACCCAGATATCGAACAACAAATGCGCGAGTATAGAAGGGAATCTGAAGAGCCCTATTTGCTGGGAGTTTTTTCAAACAGCAAGCCGCATAAAGGTTTAACCGAGCTACTTAAAGCGTTTACTGCTTTTAAAGAGCAGAAAGGCAGGATGGCAGAAGGGTCGTATGCCGATCGACTCAAGCTGGTGCTTGTCGGCGCTGGGAGTGAGGAGGCTCAGGCCGTGCATGCCGATATTGTTTGTTGTGGTGTGGTTTCCCGAGAAGAGCTGTGTGCTTTATATTGTGATGCAGAGTCGCTGGTGGTTGCCTCACGCATAGAAGGGTTTTGCTTGCCCGTGCTTGAAGCCAAAGCGTGCGGAACCCCGGTGTTGACCACTCCTGCTCCAGCAGTGCTTGAGTTAATTGGTCCTCAAGATATAGTGTGCTCACATTTTGGAGCTGCTGAAATTGAGCTGGGTTTCTGGAAATTAGTAGCTCGAGCCGAAGAATGTGGTGGTCGTCTACCGAGGGGAGCATCCGGTGAAATTATACAGCGCTATAATCACCGGAGTCTTGCGAAGCAAGTTGCCGCTCTGTATCGCTTGCAAACTCAGCAGCCAATTTAGGAATTAATGTGATGCGAGTGGCCCTGGTACATGACTGGCTTACGGGAATGCGCGGAGGCGAGCGTTGTCTTAAGGCATTTTTAAGCATCTATCCTGAAGCAGACATCTACACCCTGCTGCATGTGCCGGGCAGTACGCATCCCTCGATTGATGCAAGAGTAAAGGGAACCTCTTTTATTCAGCGACTCCCCAATGCGCAAAAACTCTACAAAGCAGCCTTGCCTTTTTATCCTCAGGCAGTGCGTGGATTTAATTTTGAAGGCTACGATCTTGTGGTTTCCCTTAGTCACGCTGCGGCAAAAAATATTTGGGTGCCTTCTGGGGTGCGCCACATGAGTTATTGCTTCACCCCCATGCGTTATATTTGGGACCAAGCTGAAGCGTATCTTGGGAGAGCTACCCCCTTGGCATGGCCGCTTATTTCCTATTTGCGTAATTGGGATAAAGCTGGCGCCCAACGAGTAAGTGACTTTGTGGCGATAAGTAAGTTTGTTGCCGCCCGTATTCGATGTTTTTACGGGCGTGAAGCTCAGGTGGTATATCCGCCAGTGGACTCGAGTTGGATAGAGCCAGCGAAGTCTGGCACCCCAGGGGAAGCATTTTTATATGCCGGTGCGCTGGTGCCGTATAAGCGCGTTGATCTTTTGGTGCAGGCCTGCTCAGACATTGGCGAAAAGCTGTGGGTTGTCGGTGAAGGCCCTGAACTTGAAAAACTGAAGCGTATAGCCGGAAAAACCATAGAATTTATTGGTTGGGTGCCCGATCACGAGCTGGCGAGCTTCTATAGACGCAGTAAGGCTCTCCTTTTTCCGGCCGTTGAAGATTTTGGCATTATTCCGCTTGAGGCTATGGCGGCTGGTCGGCCGGTGATTGGCGTGTATGATGGGGCGCTTCGCGAAACCCTAAATGGGGCTAAACCATGGAGATCTCTAGGTATTGAGCCGCATGAGCGAGGTGGGGTATTCTTTCGAGGCGGAACTGGTCACAATAGGGCTGATGAGCTTGAATCTTTGAAGGCGAGCATTCGGTTTTTCTTAGATAACGAGGGAAGTTTTCCAGTTGAAAGCTGTGTGGCTCGGGCCCAGGAGTTTTCGCCAGCACGGTTTTTTGGTGGCTGGCGGGCTTGTGTTGAACACAGCGCCGAGTTCCAATTAAAAGAATATGTTAAAGCAGAAGCGGCAATTATTTGAATTTTTATTTATGGCGGTTGACCTTTTTGTGGTCAGCTTAGCTTGGATAATTGCATATTGGCTTCGGTTTCAAACTGACCTGATTAGCATAGATAAAGGTGTGCCGCCTTTTGGCAATTACCTTTCGATGCTTCTTTTTATCTGGCTTATCTGGGCCTTCGTGTTTCGGCGTATGGGGCTCTACAGACCCATGCGCGGGGTGCGAGCCATTAGAGAAATTTGGAGCCTTATAAATGCCAACGCGTTGGCGCTGGTTTTCTTTATTGCGGTAACTTACCTTTTCCGCGAAAAAAGCGCTCCCTTTTCACGTTTGGTATTCGTTTACTTTGGAGTGTTGGCCACAGTCTTCACCATTCTTCAGCGCAGTTTTGTGCGTAGTTTTTTGCGTGAAGTGCGCCGGCGCGGCTATAACGTACGATACCTACTAGTCGTAGGTGCTGGAAAAGTTGCCGGAGATATCGTCAGCCGTATTCGCCTGCATCAGGAACTTGGAATTCAAGTCATAGGATGCCTTTCTAAAGATGGCTTGGATAAACGTGGGCCAAAAGGCATTCCAGTTGTGGGGAAATATAGCGATTTAGCCACACTCTTAAGCACCAGCGATATCGATCAATTAATCGTGGCTTTGCCCTTGGAGGATAACCACCTTCTGCCAGAAGTGATGAGTCAAATCGGAGATTCGCTGGTTGACGTGCGCATTGTGCCTGACATTTATCAGTTTGTGAGTATCGGCGGCAGCGTGGAGGAGTTTGAGGGATTGCCGGTTATTAGCGTGCAGAGCTGTCCGCTGGATGGCCCCAATTTAATGGTCAAACGGGCTTTGGACTTGGCTCTATCTTGCATATTAATTGTGCTGCTTGCCCCCTTAATGCTGATTATTGCTTTGGCGGTGAAACTTGGGTCTCGCGGTCCAGTTTTATACGCCCAAGAGCGGGTCAGTTTTGACGGAAGTCGTTTTACCATTTATAAGTTTAGGACCATGAGTGTGGACGCTGAGCAGTCGGGGCCTGGATGGACCAAGCCTGCAGACGCTCGTGTGACGGCACTTGGTCGCTTCTTGAGGCAATGTAGCCTTGATGAGTTGCCGCAGCTCTTTAATGTGCTGCGTGGTGACATGTCGATTGTGGGACCAAGACCGGAGCGTCCGGTGTTTATCGCCGAATTCCGTCAGCGTATTCCACGATATATGCTACGTCACAAGGTTCCTGCCGGTATGACCGGGTGGGCACAGGTGAATGGTTGGCGTGGGGACACTTCGATCGACAAGCGCATAGAATATGACCTCTATTATATCGAGAATTGGTCTTTGCTTCTCGACATAAAGATTCTTTTTCTTACGCTAGTAAAAGGAATTAGTAATCGTAACGCCTATTAGCGTAGGCTCAGTTTTTTGTTGAGATTTTGTTTTTGCTACGAGGAGTCGAGGACCTATGAATATTGCAATAGTTGGATCAGGCTATGTGGGCTTGGTAGCTGGCGCTTGTTTCGCTGAATCAGGTAATGAAGTTATTTGTGTTGACGTAGATGCGCGTAAAATTGAGCGTCTGAAAAATGGCGAAATCCCAATTTATGAGCCGGGCCTCGAAGATTTAGTGGTTCGTAACCACAAAAACGGCCGGTTGACCTTTACCACCTCATTAAAAGACGGTGTTGAAAAATCAGAAATTATTTTTATTGCTGTGGGTACCCCGCAAGATGAAGATGGTTCGGCAGATTTGACTCATGTGCTTACCGTTGCACGTGGGATTGGCCAATTTATGAATGGCCCTAAGACTATTGTAGACAAGTCTACCGTTCCAGTTGGTACGGCCGAACGTGTACGAAAAGCGATTTCAGAACAAACTAAATTTGAATTCGAAGTGGTAAGTAATCCTGAGTTTCTTAAGGAAGGTGCTGCCATTGAAGATTTTATGAAGCCCGACCGCGTGGTCGTGGGTGTGCCCAGCGAAAAATCTGCTCGGGTAATGAAAGAACTGTATGCTCCGTTTGTGCGTACAGGAGCTCCCATTTTGGTCATGGATGTGGTCTCGGCTGAGATGACAAAATATGCGGCCAATACGATGCTTGCAACACGCATCTCGTTTATGAATGAGGTCTCTGCCTTGTGTGAACGCTGCGGCGCCGATGTTGATCAGGTGCGCGTGGGAATGGGCACGGATTCACGAATTGGCATGAGCTTCTTATTTCCGGGCATCGGTTACGGCGGTTCTTGTTTCCCGAAGGATGTGCAGGCGCTTATTCGCACTGGCAAAGACTTTGGCCTCGACTTAAAACTTTCAAGATCAGTTGAGGAAGTAAATGCAGCTCAGAAGCAGGTGATGCATAAAAAGATATGCGCGCACTATGGCACTGAGAATTTAAAGGGCAAAGTGTTTGCGCTTTGGGGCTTGGCCTTTAAGCCGAAGACCGACGACGTGCGTGAGGCTCCTGCGCTTGTTTTGTGCCAAGAACTCATTAAGCGCGGCGCTCGCATTCAAGCATTTGATCCGGAAGCCAATAAAACCTTCGCTGAGAAACTTGGCGATAACCCCGGTGTTTCGTATGTGACCACTAACTATGACGCCTTAGTGAGCGCTGATGCCTTAATTATTGCAACTGAGTGGAATGAATTTAGGCGTCCAAACTTTGATCGCATCAAAGAGTCGCTGAAGAGCCCAGTCATCTTTGACGGTAGAAATATCTTCAGCTTAGCTGAGATGAAAGAGCAGGGGTTCATTTATCACTCGATTGGCCGTCCACGGGTAGGGCTGTAATAGCGTAAAAGAGGGGGAAGTATATGGCCCGAATAGTTGTAACCGGCGGAGCTGGTTTTATTGGCTCGCATTTAACTGACGTGCTTCTTAAAGAGGGGCACGAGGTGACTGTAATTGATAATCTGTATACGGGGCGTCGCAGTAACTTTCTAGCGCATCATCTCAATCCACGTTTTGAATTTATTCGTCATGACGTGATTGAGCCGATATTGCTTGAAGCTGACATGGTTTATCATTTGGCCTGTCCAGCATCGCCTGTGCATTACCAATCTAATCCGGTTAAAACCGTGAAGACGAATGTAATGGGGACCATCAACATGTTGGGGTTGTGTAAACGGGTAGGAGCACGATTCCTACTGGCCTCCACCTCTGAAGTGTACGGCGACCCACTTGAGCATCCACAAAAGGAAAGCTATTGGGGGCATGTTAACCCAATTGGGCCGCGTAGCTGCTATGATGAAGGCAAGCGAGTGGCGGAGACCCTGACTGAAAATTACCGCACGCAGAATAAGGTGAATACCCGAATCATTCGTATATTTAACACCTATGGCCCGCGTATGTTGTTTAACGATGGGCGTGTAGTATCAAACTTTATTGTGCAAGCGCTGAAAGGCGAAGACATTACGGTGTATGGTGACGGGAGCCAAACCCGCTCTTTCTGTTTTGTATCCGATTTGGTTGCCGGAATAATGGCGACAATGAATAAGGACGGCTTCCATGGTCCCGTGAACCTAGGCAATCCTCACGAGATGACCATCGCGGAGCTTGCTGAACTTGTCATTCATATGACTGGCTCACGTTCCAAACTTCGCTTTGAAAAATTGCCAAAGGATGATCCTACCCGGCGTAAACCCGACATTAGCGTGGCTGAACGCGAATTAGGATGGAAGCCAAAGGTAGACGTAAAAGTTGGTTTGCAACACACAATTGAAGATTTTAAAAAACGCCTAGCTGATGGCGAGCGTTAGGAGCAAAGGTATGGCGAAAGTAGTAATTACAGGTGGTGCGGGGTTTGTTGGGTCACATGTCGTTGATGCCTTGCTTGCAGCGGGGCATCATGTAGAGGTGATCGATAATTTGTCTTCCGGCAGCGAGGACAATATTCCGAAGTCAGTCAAACTGCATAAGCTCGATATTCGCTCAACTGAGTGCCGTGAACTGCTGGCACAGCTTCAGCCAGATTTTTTGGTGCATACTGCTGCTCAAATGTCGGTGCGGCTCAGCATGGAAGATCCCGTGTTCGATGCTGATGTGAATGTGGTGGGACTCGTGAACTGTTTGCATGCGTTTCGTGGCAAAAAACTTCCCCATGTCATTTTTACTTCTACCGGCGGAGCAATTTACGGCGAGCAAGATGTGCATCCTGCTAATGAGTCGCACCCCAATCGTCCAACTTCCGTGTACGGCTTAGCTAAAAAAGTTGGAGAACTATATTTAGAGTTCTGGGCTCGTGAGTACAAAATGAAAAGTACCGCGCTCAGATTGGCAAACGTCTATGGACCTCGTCAAAATCCGCATGGAGAAGCGGGGGTTGTGGCAATCTTCTGCCAGAAGCTTCTGAGAGGTCAGACACCAACGATTAACGGAACAGGAAAGCAAACCAGAGATTTTGTTTACGTCGGTGACGTTGCACGTGCAATTAAGCTTGTGTGTGACAAGGGAGTGACAGGCATTTACAACATAGGAACCGGGCGGGAAACCGATGTGAATGAACTGTATACCCACATCACGGCAGCGCTTGGTTCTAAGGTAAAAGCCGAGTACGGCCCAGCAAAAGAAGGTGAGCAAATGCGAAGTTCTATTGATGCTAAAGCTGCTGGGGTTGCCTTGGGCTGGAAGCCTGAAATGGCTTTGGAGCATGGAATTAAAGCAACTGCCGATTGGTTTGCGAAGAGATAAAGTCCGTATAAGTTTTTCGAGCGTGACACTCGCTCGGTTGGATGTAGAGCATGTCGCGAGATCGAATTCGAAATTTTAGCATAATTGCCCATATTGACCATGGGAAGTCGACCCTGGCCGATCGTATTTTGGAGCTGACAGGGGCCCTCGAGGCTCGTGAAATGCAGGCTCAGTTTCTTGATAAACTCGATCTTGAGCGTGAGCGTGGAATTACCATTAAAGCACAGACCGTAAGGCTTAAGTATAAAGCTAAAGATGGGCAAGAGTATCAGCTGCACCTTATTGATACGCCTGGACATGTAGATTTTCACTACGAAGTGTCTCGTAGCATGGCGGCGTGTGAAGGGGCCTTGTTAGTGGTTGATGCGACGCAGGGGGTTGAAGCACAAACACTGGCTAATGTGTACGTGGCTCTAGAGAATAATCTCGAAATTATTCCTGTTCTCAATAAAATTGATCTTCCAAGTTCTGACCCCGAGCGCGTGAAACGCGAAATTGAAGAGGTTATTGGGCTTGATACCAGTAACGCTTTGCACATTAGCGCTAAAACTGGCGAGGGGGTTGCCGCGGTTATTGAAGAAATAGTCAAACGAGTTCCGCCTCCGTCTAGAGGATCTGAAAATAATCCCCTTAGGGCCCTCGTCTATGACTCTTGGTTCGACTCTTATTTGGGTGTTGTCGTACAGGTACGCGTCATTGATGGAAGTATCAAAAGCGGCGATAAAATTCGGTTCATAAGCACCGGAGCTGAGTATGAAGTTTATAAAACCGGTGTGTTTACGCCTCATCCGCTAGAAGTTGAATCGCTTACCTCAGGACAGACTGGATATTTTTCTGCGGCGATAAAAAATTTGCACGATGTTAAAACCGGGGACACCGTTGCATCTCAAAAAGATGAGCATGCAGAATTGTTGCCCGGTTTCAAGGAAGTACGGCCAGTCGTTTTTGGTGGCTTGTTTCCCGTTGATTCTGATGATTTTCTTGAGCTTCGAAACGCACTTGAAAAGCTCAGTTTAAATGACGCCTCCTTTACTTTTGAAGCTGAAACATCGGCGGCGCTTGGCTACGGATTTCGCTGTGGGTATCTCGGGTTGCTGCATATGGAAATTATCCAAGAGCGACTTGAACGTGAGTTTCAGCTCAATCTTATTACCACCGCGCCAAGTGTAGTGTTTAAAGTGCACTTGCTGAATAAAGAGGAAGTATTAGTCGATAATCCCTCAAAACTTCCTCCGGTTGGCCAAATTGAATTTATTGAAGAGCCTATTGTGAAGGCCACCATGCACTGTCCCGTAGAATATGTGGGGAATGTGCTTAAGCTCTGTGAAGATAAACGTGGCGTGCAAAAAACTATGACGGTGCACGGGTCGCGGGCCTTAATTGAGTATGAGCTTCCGCTGAATGAAATTGTGCTCGATTTCCACGATAAATTAAAAAGCCTTACCAAAGGTTATGCCTCGTTTGATTATGAGGTTGTTGGTTATCAGACTTCTGACTTGGTCAAGTTAGACATTAAACTAAACGGTGAGAACGTTGATGCCCTGAGTATTGTGGTGCATCGCGAAAAAGCTTTCCATAAAGGCAAAGAGCTCACAGAAAAGCTAAAGGACCTGATTGATCGGCAAATGTTCGAAATTGCCATCCAAGCTGCGATTGGCGCAAAAGTAGTAGCCCGTTCGACCGTAAAAGCTTTAAGAAAAAACGTAACTGCAAAATGTTATGGTGGCGACATTACCCGAAAGCGCAAACTGCTGGAAAAGCAGAAAGAAGGTAAAAAACGCATGAAGCAAGTAGGCAAAGTAAGTATCCCGCAGGAAGCCTTCTTGGCAGTCTTAAAGATATCTGATTAGTGAGTGGAGCCTTGTCTGTGCCTCCATCAAAATTATATCGAGAGCTAGAAGCTAAAGGTGGCCGGCTTTATGTAGTCGGCGACATTCACGGTTGTGTGAGCGAGCTTGAGCTGCTTTTGCAAGATTTGCGCAAGAAAGAAAAAATCAACGCCGAGGATCAACTCATTTTTATCGGCGACTACATTGATCGCGGTCCTCAAAGTGCGCAAGTAGTAGATGTACTTTTGCAATTCCAAATGGACTTTCCCGATACGGTCTTTTTGCGAGGAAACCATGAGCAGATGTTGCTGGGGTTTTTAGGTTTGGGACCCTATGTGGCCCCATATTTTGCAAATGGTGGCGGCATAACTTTGGCAAGTTATGGTGCCGAGGGTGTGCTTAACGCTGAAGAGGCGCTGAAGGTAATTCCTCCCGAGCATGTGGATTTTTATCGTGCGACTGAAGCCATGGTGCTGTCAGATAAGTACCTTTTTGTGCATGCGGGAATTAATCCACTGCGAGAAATGGAGTCCCAGGTTGAAGAAGACATTTTTTGGATTCGGGATGTTTTTATTCAGAATATTCATAAGCTGGATAAAACGGTCATTTTTGGCCATACCCCGTTTGAGGACGTGCTTTTTCATTTTCCCTATAAAATTGGAATTGATACCGGTTTGGTGTACGGAAATGCACTCACCTGTTTGGAACTAACGGAGCAAATTGTGTTGCAAATCCGTGCGGGGGGTCGGCGAGTGAATAGGCGTACATTTGCTGATGTACAAAAGGCCCAGGCACGTGGTTAGTTCTTTTTGCTTCGCATAATGAGGAAGCTGGCGGGGAACAAAAGAGCAAAAGCGCAGGCCTTAATAATTCGGAAAAGGAGCGGCCCCGTGGTTTTGCCGATATAAAATCCAGCAAGAGAACTCCAGAATGCCGCGAGCAGGCCAAAACAAATCGCAATGAGAGATGAGTATAAGGCGATGGTGAGTTCTAGTCCCTTGTATCCACTTGTATTGAATGCGTTGAGCGAACGCAGGAATTTGGATTGATGCGATTCAGGTCTGGTTGAGGGGCCGAAGGCAGCTTCGACTCTCTCGGCACTAAGCGGGCGAAGCAGGTCAAATTTTGCTCCTTTATATTCCAGATTCCCCGTAAATATTAAATATTCAAGCAGTTCTTCTTCTGCTGAATATTGTAGCGGATTTGAAAGCGATAAGACCTGATGGGGATAGGATTTAAATTGACTGAGCATCCGAAGCATGGGGACACTGCTTAATTCATTTCGACTTAAGAACAAAGACAAGCCTTCCAGTAAGGCCACAAAATGCATACTGCTTCTGACTCGCTCAAATCCAGTTTTTGGAGCGACTGCCGAGTCATAATAGCTCACCAGAGTTTCGAGGCTTAATTGGATCTTTTGGTTGGCGGGAGCATCCAGTACTGCATGCACAAGATCGGCGCGAACTAAACGGCTGTTAAATCTATTGCCGGCAATTAGAGAAGTAGCTCCATCGAAAAGGGAGGCAGACTCATCAACTACACCAACAACTGCCCCATCCTCACCAAGAACTGCGCTGCCGCTGCTGCCATGTAAACTTTGGACACTTGATAGAGCGTGAATTGAATTTTCTTCGAGCACAGCTCCAGCGCTTTTGGTGAGGTCGCCACAGCGAGGGAATCCAAGGCTAAATACGGCTTCGCCCACTCTGGGTGCCCGGAATGAGAATTGGCCGACGTCAGCTTGGGCGGTTGAAACAAATATTACTGCAAGATCGAAGTGTTCGATTTGTTGCTCGATATGCATGGTTCCGACTTCGAGGGGGGTAACCCGCCCCGCGTTCGATATAAATGCTTTTGCGTCGCGGCATTCATTGAATGGACAGAGTAGTTTTACTACATGAGAGTTCGTTATTATTCTGTGAGAGTCGATAAAAAAGCCGCTCGCGCACGTGCCGTTTTCTGACGACAGTAGGAGGACTGGTTTCACAGGGTTGTTTTGAGCCCATAGCGAGCCCGGGAGAAGCAAGGTTGATAGGAAGGTTAAAAAGAAGCTATAAAGAGAAGTACGAATCATTTCGGGATTTTAAGCTCGGAAGCTGAGTGCCACAAGCACCCAATCTTGGGTTAGGCAGGCATTTAATGGGACGAGCATAGAGATTACTACATTAGGTGAAGGAAGCGTTATGCAAAAGCCACAAGTGGGGATGATTGGATTGGCGGTTATGGGTTCAAACCTGGCGCAAAATATGGAGCGCAATGGATACACAGTGGCCGTGTATAACCGCAGTGGCGATGTGACCGATCAGTTTATGCAGAAAGTGAAGGGCAAAAAGTTTGTTGCCTCCAGAACGCTTGAAGAGTTTGTGCAGAGTATGCAGAGCCCGCGTCAAATTTTTATTATGGTTAAGGCAGGGGCGCCGGTAGATGCGGTAATCGATAGCTTGGTCCCACTTTTGGCACCGGGTGACATTATTATTGATGGTGGCAATTCTTATTTCCCAGACACCGTACGCCGTGAAAAGCGCTGCAAGGAAGCAGGACTTCATTTTTTGGGCATTGGTATCTCAGGCGGAGAAGAAGGGGCTTTGATGGGGGCAAGTCTTATGCCGGGCGGGCCCAAGGATGCCTGGCGTATTGTGGCTCCGTTACTTGAGAAGATTTCTGCAAAAGCGCCAGATCCATGCACAGCCTACATCGGGCCAGATGGCTCAGGACATTTTGTAAAAATGGTGCACAATGGAATTGAATATGGAGATATGCAGCTTATTGCCGAAGCCTATGATCTTCTAAGGCGTGTCGCTGGCTGTAAGCCAGCTGAGCTTGAAGAGATCTTCGCCAAGTGGAACGACGGCGTACTGAGTTCATTCCTTATTGAGATAACTGCTAAAATTTTCAAGAAGAAAGATGGCGCAGATTTTCTTGTTGATAAAATATTGGATTCAGCCGGACAAAAAGGGACTGGGCGTTGGACAGCCCAAGTTGCTTTAGATTTGGGTGTGGCTATACCGGCACTTGCGGCTGCAGTAGATGCGAGAATATTGAGCTCGCTGAAAGCAGAGCGTACAAAGGCCGCAACTCAGTTTTCAGGTCCAGCGGTCAAGCCGTTTGCTGGAGATAAACAAAAATTTATCGCCGCAGTGCACGATGCCTTGTATTGCTCTAAGATTATGTCCTACGCCCAGGGCATGGCCTTACTTTCAGCCGCATCAAAAGAATGGAAATGGGAATTGAAGCTGCATGAAATTGCCTCACTTTGGAAAGGCGGATGTATTATTCGTGCGCGCTTCCTAGATGAAATTAGAAAGGCCTATGAAGCTAATCCTGGGCTTGCGAATCTTATCCTTGATCCTGCTTTGCAAAAGGAAGTTCAAAGAACAGTACAAAATTTGCGCTCAGTGGTGGCAACGGCAGCAGAATGTGGCGTTCCTACCTTAGCTTTTGCTGCTTCACTTTCTTACTTTGATTCATATCGCTTGGCCGAATTGCCTCAAAATTTAACTCAGGCTCAGCGAGATTTCTTCGGTGCCCACACCTATGAGCGTATTGATAAGCCTGGGGTGTTTCATACCGAATGGCAAGAATAGAGTAATTCTTGTAAGCTAATAAAAACTCTCAGTTTATTTTGCCGCTACGAAAGTTGCGTAGCGTTGGCGCTGCGTCATAATAAAGTAAAGCTTATTTTCGAGGCGTTTCTATGGGCAAGCAAGCCAACTCAACAAAGGCTAAACCTTCTGGTGAAGGAAATGGCGCTAATGGGGAATTGGAGGCACTAATCAAGGCTGGCCTTGAAAGTTCCTTTCGTGTCCAAGATGAGAGGCTGTTTGATGACCTTAATTTCGGAGATCGTCTTTTAAATAGCGATTTTGATTTGCAGGCTGAATTATCCGCCTGGAAAGAAAACGGACTTAGACGAAAAATTCGAATTGAAACCCTTGGGGATTGGGCTGAGATTGGTGCGGTGATTGAGCGTCTTGAAAAACTAAAGCTTCTTGGCGATCAGTTCTTATATACAGCAGCAAATCCAGTTGATCTTCCCATGCTTAGAGAGCATGGCACCTATCGATTAGGAACTGATGGGCGACCTGAGCTGGCTGTGTATTGTTGTGAGTTTACGCAACACGAAGGAGCAAGGCATATTACTCAAGTGGGAGACGGCGGCGAGCCAGCCACACGCTACTCGCTCTGGACCTACATTGGTCAGAATTCTGGGCCCCAAGGGAGCGCAGTGATTGTGTGGCATCGAGATAATCTCATAGATCAAGGTTCCGCTCAGTTTCATTTTGCGAATCCAGACAAGCCACATGCAGCGATTCGAAAGGTTTTGGTATTTACGGATATAACTTCGTAATTCCGAACGAAGCCAACTGCTAAATTTATTCGAGCGACGCAAGAAAGTTGTCTGCCTTTGCCAGATGCGTATCTATTTTGCTTCCCATTTTTTTGAGCGCCAAAGTCATTACGGAGAGACGCGGATTTTTTGAAAAGAAATCTTGATGCTTCCATATAAATCGCCAGTAAAGGGCGTCCCATGTTTCACACCAAGGACCACGCTTATAGTTGCTCATTTTTAGAATATAATTTGAGCCGCTGATATAGGGCTTAGTTGTGATAAAGCCTCCATCTGCATACTGACTCATGCCATATACATTTGGCACCATCACCCAGTCATAAGAGTCAATAAACAGCTCCATAAACCAGCGGTAAACCTCATTGGGCTCAATTTCGCAAAGTAGCATAAAATTTCCCAAAATCATGAGTCTCTCTATATGGTGGCAGTAGCCGTGTTGTAACACTCGCTTTACGGTGTGGTCGAAAGGGAGCACTCCGGTTTCTCCAGAATAAAAGGAGCGTGGAATTGCTCTTGTGTGTTTCCAAAAATTTGAACTTCTCTGCTTGCGTCCATTGGTGAGGTAGACAAGGCGAACAAACTCGCGCCAGCCAATTACTTGTCTTATAAAGCCCTCGAGCGAGGCAGGAGGAATTTGGTTTGATTTGCTAAGGACTGACTTCAGGATTTGTTGGGGAGTAAGCAGCCCAATATTGAGGGCGGGCGTGAGTACGCTATGAAATAAAAAAGTTTCCTGCTCGCTGATTGCGTCCTCATAAGGGCCAAAGTGCAGGAGGCGATCTTCAATAAATCTCTCGAGCCAAATTTGGGCGTCTTCATGCGTTACGGGATACATAAACTCTGAGCTGGTTCCAGGCGCATTTGGAAAATTTTGGTTAAGCCAAATAATAGCATTGCTTACATGGGCATTCGTTTTTAACGCAGGTAGGGCGGCAACATTGAGGCCTTTGGGTAATTTTTTTCGATTTTCTGAATCGAAGCTCCATTTGCCCCAGAGGGGGCCGTTTGCATCGAGCAGAATATTTAAGCGCTTGCGCTGGGCGACATAAAATTCAGTGAAGAATAATTTTTTCTTTTTTGCGCTAAATGCGTCAATCTCGTCCTTGGAGGTTAGAAAATGAGGGTCATCTAGAACCCGAAGCTGGCAGCCAGCCTCATTGGTCTGCTTTTGTAGGTCACCCAAGAGCCAGTCGTCATTTGGATTGTATACAGAAACATTTTTTACCCCACTGCTACGCAGCAACGCCGCCAGCCCCCTCCCTGGTCCGTCCCAGCCCACACCCGCACCCTTCTGCATCACCCCCTTAACTGGTCCGTCCCAACCCACTTGCCCACATTCAACCCGACGTGTCCGTACCCCAAGTTTATGCAGCCGCTCAAGATACGCACTGATACTTGCACGATGCAAAATGAGCTTATTTCGATGAAACGCATAGTTTTCTAACAGTAACGGATGTTCAATAACCCACACTTCAATCGCTGAGCCAAGCGATAGTTCCGCGTACAGTTGGTGTGGCATGCATAGAAATATATTCATCCTAATACCTTATCGCCCTTCCCCTTAGTCGCCAACTCCTTCCCCCCTGGTCCGTCCCAACCCCTGCAGGGTCAGTTCATATGGGAGGAGTTAAGGGAGTATTGAACGGGTTTGAGTAGAGGGTGCGGCGTCAGGTGAGGCGCTGACGTAGTATTAATTGCGGTAAAAAGCGCCCCTTGGAGCGAGAGCAGTTAATCCCAGGTACAAAATCAG
>JBIKUD010000019.1:0-61037 GCA_044347745.1 Bdellovibrionota bacterium | reverse complement strand
ATCGTCAGGCTACGCCAAGGAATCCTCAATGTAGCCCTGCTACGTTTGCGGTTCCTTTGCTTGCCTTCCTTGTTTCGGCTCATATCTCACTCGTCTCGTAACGCCTTCATTTTGTTACGCGCTCTTACATAGATTTGTGGCCTGGTTTCTGCTAGTTTAAGCAGTCTCCACGAGAGCAAAAACAATGACCGAACACAAACTAAAATGGGCAGGAAGAAACAGTGATAAAGACCAGGTGCGTGCGCGCATTTGGAAATCTTTGGTAGATGCAAAAGCGGGGATTGGCGATGTGTATGACCGCATCCCGCAGTTTGTTGGTGCCGAGCTTGCTGCGCAGCGGCTCGCAGCCACCGCCGAGTGGAAATCTGCAAAAATAGTAAAATGCAATCCAGATACAGCACATATAGCCGTGCGGCTTCAGGCACTACGCGAAGGCAAACTGCTGTACGTTCCGGTTCCTGAATTAAAATCTGAAAAACCGTACCTTTGTTTAGACCCAGCTAAGCTATTAAAAGCGGGCATTCCTTTTGAAGCAGTCTCCGATAAAGATGGAGCCGTAGCTCATGGACAACCCATAGATTTTGAGGAAATGAAACCTCTTGATCTGGTACATGTAGGCTGCGTGGCTGCCTCTCGTGCGGGTGGCAGAGCCGGAAAAGGCGGAGGTTTTGGAGACCTAGAGCTTGGAATCTTTAGAGAAATGAAGATAGTTGGTGCAAATACGCCGATTGTCACTTGTGTGCATGACCTACAGCTCGTAGCAGACCATGAAGTGCCTCTTGAGCCCCATGACTCCAAAATGACCGCTATTTTTACGCCCAGCCAAAGCATCAAGACTAGCGGCGACTTACGTCAGCCGGGTGGAGTGGACTGGGACAAGGTACTGCCCGAGCAATACCGAGATATTCCAATATTAAATAGGCTAAGGGCCAAATTTCAGCCTAAAAGTTAACGCAATTGTTAGCTTAAGAAATATAGTTATGGTATCTCTTTGCCAGCCAATCGCCTGAAGGCAGGGGTTTCCAAACAATCTTCGTGTCTTCAGTAGCTTAGCAGGCAGCCCGCTTCAGGAGTGTAACGCAAGCTGTATGTCGACAGAGGGACTCGGTACCACTGGTCAACCTCGAATTCCCGCCGTAACTAGCGGCGTGCTACTCAGCGGCCTGGCTAGTCATTCTGAGCCCAAGTTCGACCCGATTCTGCCCCAAAGTAGTAGCAAGGAGCTTCAGCCTCCAGCTCGTCTTGAACTGCCATTAAACCACAGAGAGATTCTTCAGGCTCTTGTTCATCCGCCTGGCGCAGCCCTTACCCAACGGCAACACGATTCGCCTGTGTATGGACAAACTCGTTCGTTGGGCGAGCTGAATGTTGAACTGAGATACGGAACATTCAAGGTATATGCCTTTGAAACAGCCGCAACCGGACGCCACGTTATCGCGCTAACCAAAGGTGACATTAGTTCTGAAGAGCCTTTGCTCGTACGTTTTCATTCAGAGTGTATAACTAGTGAAGGGCTTGGAGGCTGCGACTGTGATTGTGTTGAGCAGCTTAATGCAGCGCTTGAGAAAATTGAAAAAGAAGGACGCGGTATAGTTTTCTATTTGCGCCAGGAAGGACGCGGTGCTGGATACCACCAAAAGGCCCGTGACCGCATGGGCGTGGCCGCCTCAGATAATCAGCTTGATACCTTTCAGCTTTATGAAGCTTTGGGATTGCCACATGATCCTCGTGGCTATGGCATGCTCGGCGAATGCGCCTACCTTATGGGAATTAAAGCTCCCATTAATTTGATGACCAATAATCCTGCAAAACTCCAAGCAGTTGAAGGCTTGGGACTTCAGTTTGCAGGCCGCGTTCCGCTTGAGGTGCCCCCAAACCCATTTAATGCCGCCTACCTTACGGCAAAAAGTTCTACGGGTGGTCATCTCCTCGCACAGGGGAACGTAGAAAGTTCACTTTACCCCTGGAAAGTGCAGCCTTTTAGGCCGGGACTCGTTCCTGAAGCGATGCGCTTCTCACATGATGCAAGTTACCCCCTACCCGTGAGAGCCTTTAATGGAACCTATGTGCTGGGGCTCTCTGCAGCTGACGAGCTACGCACACTTCTTGCTCGCGCCCAACGACAGGATATTCTTGAATCACAGGTGGAGCTTTCAACTGGCGAAGTGAAGGTCAAGCTTAATCATGCCAAGCTTGAAGCTTTTGCGAAAACTACCGAAGGCAAAGACGCAGCAACGCTCTTACAGCGCAGCCCGAACTGGTTTGAAGCACATGTGTATCATGATGTTGCCTCCGGATTAAATTACGTTGCGCTCGAATACGGACGACATTTGCCAGAAGAGGTTAGAAATTCGATTGTTCCGTTGGTAAGAGTACAATCAGAGAATATTTTTCAACGATTCCCTGTAAAAGACAGGGCCCGAAGCTACGATGCCGCAATTAATCAAATTTTGGAACGTGGACGTGGCATGGTGCTTTTGTATCCTGAGGATGGTCGAGGCAACGGATTTTCTTCAGTCTTTCTAGAACAGCAACTAGTTCAGCGCAGGTTGGCAGCAAATGCTGTTGAGGCAGCCGCATTACTTGGACTTCGTCCTGAAACTCGCGATTATTTACCTATTGCCCGGCTAATTTCTCACCACTATGGCGTTGGTCCTGTGCAGCTTCTCTTGCGTGAGCGGCACAAAACAACTCCCACAACTCCCACAATGACCCTCCTCGACGAGTTACGAGCCAGCGGAATTAAACTGCAAGACCCAAAGTTTCTTGGCAAATAGCTAAAACTTGCTACCTAACAGGTAGCTCAACTAAGCATCAGGAAGACAAGAGGCGAAAAACACGCTACAACGAAGCCCATATGTCACAAAAATCCGCGCCAAAAGTTGATAGTGCAAGAGCCGCTAGTCGGCCCGACTTATTGCGGCCGTCGAGCTTATGGATTTCTCTGTAGCTCTTATGCGCCAAGATATTGCGCGGCAACTTCCCCGGTTCAACACCTGAAGAAGTATCGAAGGAACTTCGTCGCTGGCTTAGTGAACAACCGACACATTTTGTCCCAAATAATTCGCCAAATTCGGAAGCATAATGTCGAGCATCCTTTCGCAACTGAGAACGACGGCTGAAGATTTACACTCTCTCAATGTTCGTTGGGCTCTTGTTGACTGCCTAACCCGCTCTATTTGCGCAAGATACTTCTAATACCGTCTGCCCAGGGCAAGCAGAGCAAGTCACCAAATTTTTTTGGCTCTGGATCTCGAGACAGCAAATAAAGCTCACAATTGTCGATATCAGCGGCTAATCGCAGTATTACCTTGGAGTGCTCCTCTCGTACCCGTTCCGTCGATTTTATTTCCACGACTGCCCGCGGCATTCCGGGACGATCGATAATAAGATCTATTTCCTGATCATCAGCAGTCCGAAGGAACGAATAGTGAAAATCCCTACCAGCATACTCAGCGCAGCGTCTAATTTCGTTGATAATGAAGTGCTCAAAAAGGTGGCCATATTCATAATTGGAATCTGTAAGGGGTTGGTCAACAGTTCGACGCAGCGTTCTGACTACTCCGGTGTCAAATAGATAAAACTTGGGAGATTTACCTTGTGCTTTGCGGACTGATTGATCAAATGCAGGCAAGGTGAACCCGACCAAAGTGTCCTCAAGAATTTGAAAATACGTTTTCACCGTTTGATCTGAAACACCCACATCTCGTGCAATTTTTGAATAATTAATCACTGTTCCACTCGACTGGGCCGCAACTTGCAAAAATTTAGTAAATGGCTCCAGCTTACGAACTGCCTGCTCTTCGGCGATTTCTTCTTTTAAATAGGTGGTAACATAGCTGCGTAAAAACAGAACGCGCTCAGCTCCGTCTTGAATAAGCCATGACCTAGGCAATCCACCATATGCCAAGTACTGGTTAAGGCTAAAATCTTCGGCAAGCTCTCTACTTGTTAATGGGTATAAGTTGTAGGTATATGCCCGTCCCGCAAGTAAATTTGCGCCACCACGTTTCAGCTTTCGCGCACTGGATCCACTAAGGATAAATCGTGCTGATTTTTTATCAATCAGCCCCTGAACGACATCGAGTAGTTTCGGTAATTTTTGTACCTCGTCAATGAATATCCAATTCCCCTTGCTGATTGCCAATTCGACTCGGGCGATTAGTTCTGTCAAAGCAAAAGATGCTTGCTCGAATGTGCTTGCATTTAACAAGTCAACTTCAAAAACTTCATCTTGTTTAAATTTGGACCGAATCAGGGTACTTTTTCCAACCCCACGTGCCCCAAATATAAAAAAGCTGTTTGTTTCTAGTGGGTTAAGCGTTCGTTTATACATACTTCGAATTTTAAGCTAAAATTCGAAGTATATCAAGAGGCGAGGCAAAGGCCTACAACCCCAATAGAATACAATTGAACTTGGCTGTTCCCCATCTAGATCAGAATCAAGCTAATTAATTTAGCATTAGGTAATGCTAAACTGAAAAAATTATAGATTGAGTGTCCTACTCACAGAAGGCACTACAGCGCCCAATTACTTTTTGAATAATTTTAGCGCGCGCTCGTGCAACATGCCCCCAAGACAGACGTACAAAGTTCTTTGAATCTCCTCTGGGCCACAACCCCCAAACTCAAGAGATAGGCTTACTGCGTCACCTATCTTTTCTGGATAGAGAGCAATTTGGGTTACGTCTTTCTGTGCAGCCAATGGAGGCAACCTCATTTTTGAGTGATTAAACCCCTGAGCCAGTGCCACTCGCACAATCGCCTTCACCTTTTCTACACTCTCTGTTTTCGGCACCTGAATTCGCAGACGTAAAGAGGCACAATCGTTAATCCGAAGAGGCTCAAAACTTACAGCCAACTCTCGCAAGTAGTCATTGTCGACATAAGGAATAGCACCAGCAATATTTCTGAGGGCGCCGAATCCGTTACGAATCACTCGTTTGAGGTGAACCGCCATGGCTTCCCTAGCCGGTTCAATCAACTGTGGCTTAATTTTATATTCATCAAGGAGCTGTTGAAATTCAGGCGAATTTTTAGGCCTGTTAAGAATTACGAAATAAAAGTTTTCCCCGCCCTCCTCACTGACTGCTTCACGAAGCGTGATTGAAAGCCCCTCGGGTTTTATGACTTGGATATGATCTCCATAATCTTGAGCAAGCACCGAAAAAGCTCGATTAAGCCTCGTACCCGTCATACGCGTGAGAGCCATAAGAGTGCCGATGGTGCACGCTGGTTGGAGCAGCAGTGCAACCAGTATCTTGCCAGCATCATTTGGAATTCGTTCGAGGTTAGCGCGCGGAATATCGTCTATAAATCTATAATCTTCACTTTTCGCCCTGCGCACCGGCGGCAGCAGCAGAACTGACTGAGGTGTAGTGTATTGCTTTGGGCACAACTGAAGTGAGGCGCAACCTATCTCGTTAGGGTGGGGAGGCGCTAAATAAGCTCCTCCTGTGCTCCAAAGCTTTGGCGCATAGCTGCGATCTCCCAGATTTTTCTATTGCACTCATCAACTCGCTTTAAGCCTCAACCTTCTCGCGGCGAAGCCTTTATGAACGGCTTCTTGCTCTAGAGACTATAAAATCTGTCAAAACACCTTCTACAACTTGAAAGCAAGTTAAGCTTGAGTGTCGTTTCCCTCCGAATTATTTAGTGCTTTCGGAAAGCTACAATTTTATAAGGTTAGCCCCTTTTTCAGTTTTCTCCGTCTACCGAAGCTCTCATATCTAATATTGTGAGGCGACGCTACCGATGTATATTCGCTCACATCCGTATTCTTTTTAAGCGTGTGCTTGCATTCAATATCACTCTTTTGTGATCTGCGAACCAACTCATATATTTCCACGAAGGGACAGACCCGGAGTTTCTATGAATCCACATCTAAAATATCTTCGCTATCTTTAGGGAAATTTTTGCAGCACTTAATGCGGATTGGTTAGTCGATTTGTAGACAGAATTAAGTAAGCAGCTACAAATTATGCGAATATCATTGAGGCGATATTTAGCGTTGCTCACAAATTCTACTACTTAAAGCGTCTTTCGACTAAAAACCCCCCAATCGCAAGCTTGTCGACCCATCCCTGCAATAGATGCTCGATTGCGTCAACTGGCCGGCCGACCATTGGAAGTCCATGACGATTAAAGGATGTATTTATAAGAACGCCGATACCTGTTATCGAGCGAAACTCCGTTAGAACACCATGCAAATAGGGGTTCAACTCTATAGACACAATCTCTGGTCGCATCGAGCCATCGACATGAACTACTCCTGGAACTACCACCTTTGCATGCTGGGTTGCAGGGACGGCAACCGTCATATATTTGTAGCTTGGGTTTGCGATAAAATACTTATCAGCTTCATCGTCAAGAATTACAGGCGCGAATGGCACGAAGGGTTCGCGGCCTTTAAGGAGCAGATTTATCCGGTCCTTTACCTTTGGATCTCGTGGGTCGGCGAGTACAGATCTATTTCCTAGTGCTCGTGGGCCAATCTCCATGCGCCCCTGGAAGGAGCCAATGACCTGACCTTGCGCCAATAAAAGGGCGACTTCTCTCGCTATTGACCCGGGCCGCGAAATAGCTAGGCGATCCTCAAAAGGAGCAAATGCTGATTCAATCTCGCCCTCTTCGAATGAAGGGCCCAAAAAAGGGGTGGTTAAACTCAGAGGAGCACGTATTGCACCATCATGATGCAACACCTCCAGAGCAGCTCCCACGGCGAGGCCACTATCTGCTGCATCCGGAAAAACAAAAAAGTCTGATGGACTTAACCCGAGCTTCTTGCAAATTTGATAATTGGCTTTGACATTGAGCATAACACCACCGGCGGCGACAAGCCTTGACTCACCACTCAGTGAAATCGCCGCACTAGCCATCTCAGTAATTATTCTTTCAGCAAGGGATTGTGCAGCCTCAGCCAGTTCGATGGCACTCATATTGCCCAATAGAGATCGGAAATGGTCTGCTTCGCTTACCGACTCCAAAGGATTTGGCACACGACGAGCAGATGGCTGAGCATTGTAATCACGATAGGACCAAGAAAGCTTCGATCGAAGTACTCCATCGTCAACATCAATATAATCAGCTAGGCGATGAATAGATCGGCCTTCTCCAAGCGCTGCCAGCCCCATCGTCTTATATTCACCGTCTACCGGTACAAACCCCAGTGCCTCGGTCACGGCCTGAAATAAAGAACCAATGCTATCTTTCTCATCCGAACGCCTGAGAACCTGCATCGAGCCATCGCTGTTGCCGCGAGCAATCAACGAGCACAACCCGTCCCCTCTTCCATCCATGGTGAGAATAGCTGCACTGGACATGCCACTAAGACGAAAGGCCGATGATGCATGAGCTCGGTGATGATGCACGTAATAATGAGGTAGACGAGAATCTGCTAGACCCAGTCGCGCGAGGCTTTCCTGATGACGGCTCCAATGCCTCTGAGTGAAGGCGCGCCAATGCGGTGGTAATTCAAATTTTTGATGCGATGCACGAAGTTCAGTTACGGCACCATCATAATCAATCCGCAATATATTAGAATGTGCAGGGAAATAGGGGTGAGAGGCTCCGAAGGCTACCCCAGCGATCTCTTCCGAGCGAACACCCAACTTATTGAAAAGGTAATTAAGGGCATTTTCTGGGAAGCCAGAGCAATGCTTGATCCGACTGAGCCTTTCCTCAGCGATTGAAAAGACTACGCCCGAACTAGAACACAGGGCAATTGCTGCATCATGTCCAAGATGAAGTCCAAGGATGTAGGGCCTATCAATGGTGACAAGCTTTTTCCGTATCATCTAATCTCCGTGACTGCCTGAATTGCTGCCAATTACCTTCATGCATACAGACAAAAATTCTTCCGCGAAACGGCCAGTGCTAAATCGCATCGAGCTCTGAAGACGAATATCTGGCCGAGACAACCTTACACAATTATTGACCGCTGCAGGAGCATTTTCAATGGAGTCAAAAAACTCCCCTGTCAATCCAGCGGTGATTAAATCTCGTGTTGATTTGCAGTCAAATGCAGCAACAGGCGTACCAATCAAGCCCGCCTCCGCAATTACACGGCCGAACGGTTCTTCCCAGGAAAGATCCTCCATACCAGAACAAAATAGCACAACCTCAGCATCACGTATTAGGCGAACTTTTTCCGCTTCGTTAACTTCTCCAACGAACTCTCCGCCTGTTAATCGGCACTCATCTATCACGGTTGAGAGGTAAGAACCCACGTCTCTCCCACGCGGGTCAAAGGGAACCCCAGCAACCACAATTGGTAGAGCAACTCCACCTGCAATACGAATCGCGCTCCGCACACCTTTATGTGGTCCAATAGCGCCAATTGATAAAATGTATCTGAATGGAAACCGACGAGCGGGGCTGCAAGCGCGCTGACCCTCGATGATATCTACCCCGTATGGCACAACATGAAGATTCAATCCATCTCCATGCGAACGCTTCTGACTAAGAGTGTGGGTCGTACAGGTTAAACGCTCGTCGAGATAATACTTCGCCACCGATTTAGACCGGACATTATGCAAACTATAAATAATTCTTGAGTAACCGATCGATGCAACAAGCTGATCGAGTAAATAGCTACTATCCACCCGGACATTAACAATGTGGAACGGCGATAAGCTATCTAATGCATGGAAATGTTTCAATGCATAATCAAAATGCTCACGGGTTAACGCATCGTATTTTTGCCTTTCCGACTCGGTATTTGGTCTACCAGCAGCTTCAAGACAGGAAGAAACAAATACATTTGGTAACTCCGACAGCTTAGGGCTTATTGCGCAAAAAACATGACATTCATGGCCCCGCTTCCCCAATTCTCGGCACAGCTCAAAAACGCCACGGTCAGTGCCACCATATCCATTTGTCGGTGGAATCTGGTGCGAAATATTACGAAATATTGCTATTCGCATCTCGCCTTGATTTCAATTGGGCCAAAATTTGGGCTGTGTTTCTTTTGCGACAAATAATTGCGGGACACGTTAATCGATAATTTTCATTGGAGAAAGTAGTAGTAGAAAACAAGGATAGCTCTTCGCCACTTTCCATACAGAAAAGGCCGATCTCAAGCGATGCACCCATGGCAAGACCACCCAGCAGGTCCCAAAGACAGGCTCGGGAAAAGGTGCAGGCAGCAGCCCCTCTCACAACGTGATACAAATCAAATACCGATGAACCTGTCGTCCGTAGAGCCTGGGGATCGGTCCCCCAGTCACCGTAAAACCACCGCGGCACAAGCCAGGCGGAGGAGCTCTCTGCGAATGTCAGTCGACTTTCAACCTTCGAATGCATGTCGTAAACGAAAAAGGACTCAGAACAATTAAAAATAATTTTTCCCAACGCAGGTAATGCAAGGATACCCCAAGCCGGATCGGAAACTTTAGATTCCGTCGACATCGCCCCTATCGATATTCCATAAAATGGCAATCCCTGCACATAGTTCTCAGTCCCATCAAGCGGATCAATAGCAATCACAGAATGTGGCTTATCCTTGAAATTTAGAGGACAAGAGTTTCCCATTGACTGCCGCTCCTCGCAAACTACAAGCGCCTCAGGAAAGTGCTGACGGACTTCTGAATAGAGGAGATCCTCTGCCCAGGTGTCTAGCTCAGTGACTACAGAACCATCATTCTTTCTTTGAATACTTGTGTTACTTTGGGACAGAGAGATAAAACGGCTGGATATTTCAGCAACTACATTAACAATTAAGCGTATGGCTCTTTGACTATCATGTATCTGCACGAGTCATTGCCTCCCGCTCAAGCAAAGCCTCGTATATCTCTCGGACCCTCGGCACTTTAAATAAAATCTCCCGAAGTGCATCGGCTCTAGGGTCTAAATCGCGTCGCTGAACTTTTAATGTCTTTATCACTGGGCCGCCGTCATCAATATTCCACTTCCATTCGAAACCCTCTGGTTTCGAATAGGAGATATATCCATCACTTTCAAGTCCCATCCAGCGAAGGATACGCTGACTCGCAGATTGAGGTTCAGTGACAATCGAATCGTAGCTGACGTATAAGGCTCCACGCCGCGGATCAATTCTATCAACGATTCGTTCGTATGTATTGCACCAGTAGCTAACCAAATCGGACGCGTCCAGATCAGTGTATTGCGATTTAACTTGGTTCATCGCTCGCAACGACAAAACGGTTTGAGCTGGGTCTCGAAAAAGCACCAGTTCACGAAGCGCAGGCCGTGCGGGAAGAATTGGGTAGGTATTGCAGTCTCTAAAGGAACAAGGCTGCTTAAGAACTAAGTGCCTATCGTCTGCAAGTTTCCGCATTTCATACTCCCAGCGATGAGGAAGCGGAGCAAAGCGCTGGAAATCTGTTTCCGGTAAATGCGATACTTCTGGATGGTTAGCGAGTAGTGCCTTCAGCAGAGTAGAACCAGAGCGCATCGAGCAGACGACGAGGATGTAATCCTGCTCGGGCGCCCCTTTCAATACAAAAGAATAGTATAATTCACCAAACCATGCCTTCAGTGGATTCTGGGGCCGACCCCCGGGCCAAACGATCGCATCATAACTATTTGCCAACTCAGCTAAAGGGGGCGTAATCTCTCCACGCGGTGGTAGCCGTAATGTGGAGAAGTCCAGTTCTGCAAATTGTCCTTCAATCCCAGAAGATGGGTCCACCTATTCAATCTCCAAAATCTCAATTTGATCTTCGCGAAGCGGAAGTAGCCGATCATTCGGTGAAAATTTCTCTAATTCTGAAAGTTTTCCAAGACTGTTATTGTTAAAATGACAGATCGTCTTTACCGGAAGCAATCCAGCTCCCTTGCGGACTTGACCATGATCATTTGAATAAAAGTAGGATGAAAATACATTCACACCGGCGGAAGCGGCACCAACAAAGGGCTTCTCGAGAACTCTAGCCAGTTCATTGTGACTAACTTCTTCGAAAAATTGCATCTCGTCCCCGCCTAACACGAGCACCGCATCTGCACCCTCAAGCTGCCCATCACGCACTTTTTTATCAGTTCGAGCCATTTGCAACTCAATTTTTAATTCTAGAGAAGCTACCGCTAGTTCCAATTCGTACATTGCCGCCGACCACTTTTCACTCGTCCGTGCGAACAAATACACTAAGACTTTCCTACCAGACAGGTAATTCGTAAAAACTGCTCTATTCTGTGGATTCCTAATAGCACTAGTCAAACTTCCGCCACACAATAAGACGGTATGTACAGCCGTTTTCATAAACTCCTAGCGTCGACTGCATGCCTAATTACTTCTCGTGAATCAGATATTGCCGCAAAGACATTTAATACCTTTGAGAAAGAATCGTCTTCTAGAAGGAAGTGGTGATAAAATTGAACCATTTCTTGACGCACGGCATTAGAGGCGGGAAAGTTCTCCTCGCACACCAACCCGTAGTGCTCCGTTACCACATTCATTTCATGCATAAGTGGAAAGTAATAACTTAAGCGTGCTGGAATTCCTTCGGCACTTAGCAAGTCTACAATCATCTGAATAGGAATACCGTGAAAGTACTCGGTGTCAATGCAAACACACATTTTCCAGTAAGCCCGTCGCGCTTTTTTATACGAGCTGACCGCCCGAAACCCTGGTAACTCAGCCACTTGTTTACTGAAAAGATCCCCCTGCTGAACTAAACGAGAGAATAGGCTCGGATATTCATCTAATCGACGCAGTGCAATCGAAGTGGCTAGGGCATGTGGGCGGTACTTAATCGAAAAGGCATTTGAGAAGTGTTTTAGCTCTGGATCAACGAGAGCCTTCGGAACCCGATTTGGATGAAAGTAAGCAATTGCTGTCTGTTGGATACGGCGGTCGTTGCATGCGAGCAGTCCAAGCTCACCGCCAGATATCAACTTACCCTTACCAAATGATGCGACTACAACATCAAAAAATGCGCCCAACGGCTTACCATCCCAAGTAGCTCCATGAGCATGAGACGCATCTGCAATAATCGGAACCCGGTAATGCTCCCTAATCTTAACAAACGAATCAACATCTGCGAGATTTCCCCATGGATGGAGAACCATAATCGCTTTTGTACGCGAAGTGATACGATGCTCCACATCGGCAGGATCTATAGTGAGGGTGTGTCGATTGATATCAGCGAAAACAGGCTTAGCCCCGACAACACATATTGGCAGAACGGTCGCATGATAAGCATAGGTAGCAACAATCACCTCATCACCAGGACCAATTCCGAGAGCTACCAAAACAGCGTGGATGGCTGCAGTGCCAGTGCACATTGCGGCTCCGTACTTTGCTCCAAAAAATTCCGCCCCTCGTCGCTCAAATAAATCCAGCTCATCCCCATCTATAGTCGAGATTCGCCCTTCAGCCAAACGGCGACTGACGTGTTCAAAGACATACGGAGAGACCGCCTCAAACGGATCAGAGGGTTCACTTTTGAACGCTGGGCTGGAACCAAAATAGGCTAACTCTTTTCCCATAACGGCCTTACGACTTCGCAATCTTTATGTCCTGACAGCAGCTAGGAGATGAACTCTTTATAGGCCGCAAATGCCTCCATATCCCCAACCTGCGTTGGAGGACTCTTCATGAGAAATGAGCTAGGCACCTCAAGAGCTCCACCAATCTTGCGATCGAGCGCAACACGACAACAACGAATAGCATCGACTATGACGGCCGCGGAGTTCGGCGAGTCCTGCACATTGAGCTTCACCTCAACATCAATTGGCGAACCGCCGAATCCCGATGCTTCAAGCCGAATAAATGCGACTTTAGTATCATCCAACCAAGGAACATAATCACTAGGCCCTATCTTGATATTATCATTCTCAAGCCGTTGAGTTGCCACCGATTGGACCGCTTCAGTTTTTGAGATTCTTTTGCTTTCGAGCCGTTGCCTGTCGAGCATGTTATAGAAATCGCTATTACCACCAACATTGAGCTGGTAGGTTCTCTTCACCTCGACACCACGAGCAAAACACAGTTCCGTGAGTACGCGATGTGTTATGGTAGCACCAACCTGTGACTTGACATCGTCCCCAACAATGGGAAGGTTTTTTTCTTTGAAGCGCATCGACCATTCTCGCGAGCTTGCCGCAAATACTGGGATAGCATTAACGACACCCACTCCTGCCTCCAACGCCGCATTAAGATAGAACTCGGTGGCGCGCTGCGAGCCAACCGGAAGATAATTCACCAGAATTTCACATCCAGTTTCACGTAAAATACGTACTACGTCCGCTTGGCTTGCTTCAGGGGAATCGTCCAAATGCACTGCCGACTTATCTCTCCCATTTCGTGAATGCTCAGCAACGCCATCTAACACGGCCCCCTTTTGGACAGTGACTCCGAGCGTCGCGATTTCATGAGCAAACTGGCGACAGCAATTGGGTTTGGCGAAAATTGCCTCAGCGACATCGCGGCCCACCTTCCGGCTATCGACATCAAAAGCAGCAACAACCTCTATATCACCTACCGAATATCCGCCGATAAGAGTCGAAATTAAGCCATCTACATCATCCGTTCCGCTCTTCTGTTTCGAACGCTCACGGTAGTACACCAGGCCTTGAACAAGAGCTGAAGCGCAATTACCCACCCCAACAATAGCGACTCGAATTGAACCCATAAACTAGAATCTCCCTAGCCTCTAAGTTGCTTCGACAGCAACACCCCAACCACAAACAAACACGGCAGCATTCTTGATGGTCGGGTTTGTACGATATGTGACACACAAGATATGTGACACACAAGAACTGCGTGAACAATTACTGAAGAGCATAAGAAATGTATGGCGCAGTCTAACATGCCCAATTAAAAAAGACAGCACTTAACCAACTGCTAATTCTAGCTCGTATCGAAAGTGTTATCTTACAAGCATGCGGAATCAATACAAACACTTGGCTGAATTTGGATACCACTTAAAGCATGCCTCTATTCTAAGTTTAGGTAGCGCGGAAGGACTAAAACGATCGACATTCGGCCCGCGAAAATGTTAGGTTCGGAGAATGTCACACGCCATTGTCGGATGCGGAAGGGTTGCGGGAAATCATGCTTATGCAGCGCAAACTTTAGGAGTTCAAGTCAGTATCTGCTATGATATCGAATTTTCGAAATCCTCAGCACTTGCCGAATCATATTCAATTCCTACTGTCGCCCACTCGCTAGCGGAGGTTTTGGATACACCATCTATAGAGTCAGTTTCAATTTGCACAGACCACGGGAGCCATGCTGCGCTTTCGATACAGGCGCTCCAACAAGGCAAAAATGTAGTTGTAGAGAAGCCCATGGCAATTAGCGTGCCCGATGCGCTTTCGATGCTTGAGGTTGCAGATGCGACCGGTATGACCTTAGCAGTAATTAGTCAACATCGATACAATCCGCTTGTGCGCGAATTACGTCGTAAAATTCAAGACGGGGTTTTTGGCCAAATCGTTCAAGGAATTGCAACTCTGGAATGCCATAAGAGTGACAACTACTATCGTGACAGCACGTGGCGCGGAACTAGGGAACATGAGGGGGGCTCAACACTCATAAATCAGTTTATCCATACGCTTGACCTCCTCATTTGGACATTTGGCGCTCCGACTCAAGTATTTGGCGCGGGCCGTACTACACGCTTTAGTCATCTCATCGAAACCGAAGATACTTTCTGTGGCTGGATTGAATTCAAGAATAATCTAATGGTGACTCTAGCAAGCACCAATTGCTCCACAGCACACTGGAATAGCCGAATTTCATTAGTCGGTTCTGATGGGTCGATTTCCTTTTCTACCGGACACCCGGTCAAAGTTGAATCTTTTACAAGCCAAAACGACGCCGAGGGGCAGGTTTTATCTAACTTACAAGAGATCGAAAAGTCCGCCCAGTCTCGAACCCCTCCAACAATGTCGTACTACGGCACGTCACACGTTGAACAACTCAAAGATTTTTTTAATGCCAAACAACGTAACGGGTCGCTCCAAATGCCGCCCACGGAGGCCCTTCGCACTCTGGCAGTGGTTCAGGCGCTGTATCGATCTGCAGAAGTTGGCAAGCCAATCGATTTCGTAGATGTTTCACCTCCATACCGGGGGGGGATAATTTGAAAGATGCATTTAGATCAATCAGAGGGTGGGCAGGCAAAAAGCACGCCACAGCCTATCGAATTAGCATATTTAGTTGAACAAGCACGCATCCGCTTATTAAATGATTCCCAATCTGCAATTGCGCTTTGCGCGCTGTTTCCAGAGCTGAAGTGTGGCCCTGAACTGCTGTCGCTCGATCCTGCTGAAGTGAAAGCCGGCATAAGAGCTATGGTTGATAGCGCTAGGCCAGGGCTTTTTGCGCAAGCTACCGCAGACATAGTTTTTGCCGATACTGTTAGACGTCGCGCTGCACTTCAATTAGTGGCAGGAATAATCGGCACTACATTGGAAACATGGGAACAAGGCGATACGCGCTTAAAATCTCGTCTAGCGTTGCACCATATCACTGGAATCGATAGCTCCTGGCTCGCAAATGTCTCAGAACGAGCACGGTATGATATTTACGACCTGGCTCTTGAAATTCACCGCAAATATCCGAGCAAGCTTTTAAGCAACATAGTCCTCGAAGGGCAGAGCGGACAGGCGGCGGTTGAATGCTGGGCAGCGCTCAATGCTCTTTATCAGGTAGGCGAGGCGAAAAGTAATTCAGATTTTCACCTGCTTTTAAGAAGCTGCGGGGCTAGATCTCAGGGCGAAAAAACTATCGTAACCTCCAAAGAGCTCGGACGCATAGCACAAGAATTATTTTATCGCGTGGAGAGCGTAGCGCGCCGAGTATTCTTCCCAGATAGCGATCTGAGACTAGAGGTGGATGGGGCGCATCTTTTCCTCTGCGCGCTCTGCAGGCTTGGGGGACACGAAGCTTGGTCATCACAAATTGCGATTTTCAGGGATATTCTTAGAGAGGGGCGCCCCAAAAAACTTGGATCGTCCGAAACCGAACACGCTCGCGACGAATATATACGTTTACAGCAAAGAGTCGGGTTGAGTGAAGAGCAATTTAGTAAATGGCAGAAGGACCGAGCTTCAATCGCTGTGTGGGATTTGGTGACCGGAACCAATTCAACGGTGATGGATTGGGTCGATTGCAAAAATTACTTACATAGTTTTTGTCAGCGATACAGACAAAATAGCAATACTACATGCGACGATGAAACATTTGAGAGCATTGCTACACTTGGAGAACCAGAGGTCGTCCACTATTTAAAACAAAGATTCCCCGGTGATTTTGTGTCTCGCGGGCAACTTCTATTGCAGTGCCTTGACCGAGTCCAAGATATGACTGAAGTGCTCAATATTACGAGAAAAATGCGCTCTCTCCGTGATATAATCGGTCTTCCTCCGCAAGCTATACGCGATTTAACTGATGAATTTAAAGTTGTGGGTCCTAAAAAAGTTCCTTTCATAATTGTAACCGCAGTTACTAGCCATCCGTTCGCTTTACTGCAGTGCGGACGCTGGGTTGATGCATTCTCTTGTTTAGATCCCCTGTGTGGAAGAGATATACAGGTCATGGCGAGCAATGCGCTCGACGATAATGTCAAAATGGTTTTATCCTTCACAATCCGCCCTGGAAGTCTGGTTTCTAGTAATCAATTCAATCGCCTTCTCCAAGTTGCTAATGAGCAGCTTCCATTCCATGTTGACTTTGACAATCGTCGAATTTGCATCGATAACGACACTACAATCGAACTTGAGTTTGCAACTAGGCGTGAATTGCTCAGACTAGGACGAACGCATGACTCGACTCCAGTAATTTGCCGAGAACGTCCTTATGCGCAGGGACACGTTGCGGCAGAAGCTATCAATTCCGCTGCAAACTTTGAGATCCAGAAAATGGCCGAAGACATAGGGTTACAAACCTGTCGTATTGCCATATATCCTCCCTCACGCAATCCTTTAGGATTTTACAGCGACAATCAGGGCGGAGTGATCTTCGGAGATGAATCTAGTTTAGCTTAGCTATGCTAGAAGATCTGCATATCCAGCTAACCTACCGCGCGCGATATCATGGCCCAACGCTTGCTCGACCTGATAGAGGTCTGGAGAACGGTCTGAACGGCAATAGGCGTGTCGTAGCAACATCATCAGATCACCAACGATCCCTTTATAAGTTTGAGGGGCGGCTTTATACTGTTTTGCGTCACCCGCAAAACCCATTTGAACCCCAAGCTCCCGTAAGCTATTGAACCACACCTCTCGCGGCACACCATTCTCACGGGATTCTCCTACTAGTTGCAGAAAGTGTTTGGCATCTTCAACAGATACTCGTGGTGGCAGCGGAAGGGCTTGCCGCGCTAGATAAAATTTATCGTAAAACGGCTCAATGTGCGCCCGAAGATCGCGCCAAGTCTTCATTCTTTTGGCGCCGCGTTCAATGTCGAGCACCTGTTTAGCATAAACTGGATCCTTAGAAAGCTCATCACCCAAGTCAGGGGCGTTTTGCTGCGCCCAAGCGATGCAGGATTCATACATCTCATCGATGGTCATTTTTGCAATCCAATCACGATTTATACTTTCGAGTTTTTGGGAATCAAGCAGCGCCCCCACGCCAAAATTACTCAATCGAAGCGGGAACTCTGTCCATGAACGATTGGGGTAAGCCATCCGCCACTGCTCAAAATCGGAATTTGCAATATTGAGGAGATAATCGGTGATTGCCTTGTGGCAATATCCTTCTTGGAAATAGTGATCAACCGCAGCTTCTGGATCATGTCGCTTAGATATCTTTCGTCGTGATACAACCTGTCTCGCCTCGCCAGTCTCAGGATCGATCTGTTCTTTCACTTCAATTTTCTGCAGCAAAGGCGCATGACCGTATTGTGGCGCTGCCCAATTGAAAGCGCCAAATAACTGAAGATGCACAGGCACAGATGAAACCCATTCTTCGCCACGAAGAACATGGGTTGTGCGCATGAAATGGTCGTCAACCGCATGTGCGAAGTGGTAGGTCGGATACCTATCAGGCTTGATAAGCACAATATCCAGGAAGTTAGCCGCTTGAGTAATCTCACCTTTAATGAGATCTGTCCACTTTATCGTTTCTCCAGCTTGATGTTCACTCCTTAAGCGTACCACGAATGGCGCATCCGTAAGCAATTTCTGCCTGACTAATTCGGGGTCAGCATCGCGCCAAAGCGCCCACCTACCGTAATAACCGGGAGCGGCGCCAGACTTCTGTTGCTCGAGACGACTCTTGTCCAGCTCCTCCGCTGTAGCGAAACAGAGATATGCTTTGCCCTTTATCAATAAATCAAGTGCTGCAGCCCAATATATGTCCAGCCTACGACTCTGCATATAAGGACCATACATTCCTCGATCTCCATTCACCCTTCCATCTGTGGATGGACCCTCATCCGGGACAATTTGGAATCTCGTGAGAGCACTGCTGATTCCATCTGATGCACCGTCAACCTGTCTCACCTGATCGGTGTCCTCAATCCTTAGGAAAAATCGGCCATCTTGCTGTTTGGCAAACAAGTAGTTTATCAGAGCCATGTAGACTCCCCCAACGTGCATCTGCCCGGTGGGGCTAGGTGCGACGCGGGTGACAGGGCTGCTATGGTCACGAGGGGGGTAACGATCTTCAAGTTGTTCCAAAGGGACAGCTGGATACTTCTCAAGTAAAATTTTCGCAACCTTCGCAGTCTCCCCTGGCACACTAAGTGAACCTTGAGGGCCGACGCCAGGGTCTGGCAAGTCTAGCGCTCGCCTGGAGTCTTGGTTGTCCATGCTTTCTGTATTTGCCATATGACTCCTGGGTGGCACTTAGCCGGAAATAAAGGGGTGATTTAAATATATAACCTGCAGGATTCAAACATATCAGCGCGCCCAATTCAAACATCTAGTGTACCCTTGAAGGGTTGGACTCCAAGAGTAACCCAACAAATCAACGCGACATTTTGCCTGAACTTACGGCACCTCTATCAGTATTTATGCCCGTAAAAATCGCAACTACGTCTGTGGCACTTGCCCTGGAACAGGCGGAGCAGACCGGCCATCGTTTGTTGGAGCTGAAGAAACCCACTTGGTTTTCAGCAACGAAAATTCTCAAAGCTCTCATGAAGCATACTACGGAGTAGAGCTCAGTATCTTAGATAGATAATCTTTAAGGGATGCCCGGCTTTGCCTATTCAAGCTGGGCATCCCTCTCAATTCCCTGACTTTGGATTATACCTCCAAGAGCCTAACTGTTATTCTTACACGGCTGTCCGCAATTAATAGCCTTTTCCGAATACCCCTCGGATTTGAGTGCTTATCTCCTGCTCCGCGGTACATCTCAGCCCTGGAAAATTTTTTATAATATTAATGTTACCGACTTCCTTTGGGGGGAAACACTAAACTTGCTAGGGATCTAACTTCAAGCGAATAAGTTTGAGTACCACGCCTCACTGCGTTATAGTTCGCAAGCTCTAATTTGGGCCGGGGAAATTGTGCATTCGCGCCTAAATTCCTCTGCTTGTCGGGTTTTTGTTGTTCGGAATGAGAATTATGCCCAACCAGTCTAACGCCCTTGGTCATCAACAGCCCTCACATCAACCGACCGTAGTAGAAAAACATACGGAACAGTTGCAAGAGATTAGACAACGTATATTCGAACTTCAGGATCGCTCACGCCAACTAGATGTAATGCAAGCATCTGTCCTCAATTATGCAGCTACGTACTATGCCAACGCACCTAAGGCTCTTCAAACAATTCGGGAACACGTAGATTATATATTTTCAGGTTCAGGCGTTCAGAGAAATTTGCATGCCCCAAAAGCTTTGGAGGCTCTCCTCGGCTCCACGCCCTGCTTACTTACCGCCTTCCCGGGCCTCGGCACACATAACTCCATCCCCCAATCAGAAATTGTTCTTACCGACCGATATTCAACGGTACCTTCGAGAACCCAAGTCTCTCTTGAGTCTGAGCTTATTCGAGGAGGAGGCTTTCATCAGAAGCTTCCTCTGGTGATCGCCCCTATGCGATCTGCGATAGATGAACCCATGATTGAATCGGCAATTCGTGAGGGTATTACGCCGGTCATGCATCGATTCCGCAGGGCATTAGACCCGCAGAATGTGGATACGGAAAAACCCACGGTGGAGGGAAAAGAGGAGGCAACTCGGCATAAATTGCATCTCGTCGATCGATTTGGCTCAGCTGTTTTTATGTCTTGCGGCACAAGCTGGCCAAGCATCGAATTTGCCAAACAATTGATGCTTCGCGGTGCAGGGGGAATTTGTGTAGATGTGGCACTCGGAAACTCATCATCGTGCGCCGCGACTCTGTTAGAGCTTTCACAATTTAAGAAAGATCATGGTTTGAATACCCGTCTGATGGCAGGAAATGTGGATACTGAAGAAGGATATTTCCTTCTCGCTCTCGCTGGGGCTGACGTCATTAAAGTTGGAATTGGACCAGGATCAGCTTGTACCACTCGGGGCGTAACGCGAGCTGGAGCAGGCCAGGGGAGTGCTCTCATGAGTGTGGCGAAAGCCCAATTTATAATGGGACCGGAGGCTCCTAGCTTTATTGCTGACGGGGGCATTAAAAGCTCCGCAGACGTCCTCGTCGCGTTGGCTCTTGGTGCTCAGGCTGCAATGATTGGCAATCTCGCGGCGCGCTGCGAAGAAAGTGGTGGATTAAAGCGCTCCATCGATGGGAAACAACATGTTTGGTATCATGGCGAAGCATCTAAATGGGCAAGAATATATGAGGACGGATCAGTACGTCCTGGAATGGCAGTTGAAGGCGATGCTCGCTGGCTTCCACTGAGAGGCACTCTAGCTGAACTAGCAGTTGAATTTGGCGGGGGACTTCGCAACGCCTTCCCATATTACAATGCATTCGATATCGCCGATTTACAGAGGAAATTTTCTATTCCTCAGCAAATTTGCGACCTTATTCTAGGACAGACTACCGGGATTTATATTGTAGCCCCTGGGCACGCTGCTGAATCGAAAGCACATTTCGCACAGTAAACAACCTCGCCTCTCACTTTTGGGGGACGTCGTGCGGAGCCGCTGCCGATTAGAAACTTTGTTTCCCGCACCCTGTTTTTGATCATACAAGATTCGAATTTAAACGGCTCTACTGATTTCTATATTCAGGGACAAAGACTTTAGGGTGACCCCCGAACCACGCCTTGATAGCAGGAGAACAATATATGCTTAATTGGTCGCTTACATTTTTAATTCTGGCAGTAATTGCAGCGGTTCTCGGATTTGGAGGCCTTGCCGCCGAATCAGCGAATATAGCAAAAATTCTATTTCTGGTTTTTCTCGTTATCGGATTGGTCGGCTTTCTTACCGGAAGGCGCCCCCGACTCGATTGATGGTAGAGATGTGTCGGTCCAGAAGCCCCCTCAGAATGGGTAAGTTTGACCAGGCGTCTACTAAGCCTGTAAGGGCTTAAAGAAAACGCTGGAAGCCCTTGGAGCTCAGTCCCCGTAAGACTTACCTATGCCGGTCTATCAGTCCCTATGGACGGGCATCTAGTGGATAACATTTTGAAAGCACTCTGCGACATTCGCCGGCAGACGTCGTCAGCTGAAAGGGCTGGGATATATTCCCAGGAGTTTCAAGCACCTACAAACTATAATATTTTTAAGCAGGCTTACAGCTCAATTTATTGAGGACTTCGCATAATATACGTGTGTGAAAACTTCTGAATTTTTGTTGTATGCTTATGTTTGAAAAAATCTTAAGGCCTGAGCTAACTCCTCAGGGCTACGCCTCTCACATTCAACTTAACCCAGGGCCCGAAGCACCAGCTCCAAAGCTACAAGACGCCGGCATGAGCATGGGGAAACCCAAAGAACATGAGGTTATAGTAGACCCCGCAATTTATAATCCCCACTCCTGGTTAAGAAAAGTTGCTGAATCCGTGCGGGAGTGGTCGGCAGATTTGCCCGTATCACTTACTCCAAATGCGCGCTGGCATCGAGAGCCTACCCGCCTTGAATACGCCAACTCTCCAGGACTGAAATATGTAACAGGAGAACACTATAAGTTAGAGTACGCTCTAAGAGTTTTTCCTGAGCAAGATCCGGGCATTTTTGCCAACAAAAACAAGCGCTATATCGATTTGGAATTACAAACCACTGGGGGCAAAGACGGCGTACTGCAACTTGAAAATAACCTGCATGTATACGTGCGCTCAGCCAAAGGAGAAATCCTAGATCCACAACCTATGCTGCTGCGCCCCCTAACCACTTTCGCCCCCCTATTTCTCAAAAGTAACGAGCTAAAATTGCCGGAGGGCACGTCAGAACATGAAGTAAGACAACATTGCAAGTTGCTGACTTTGCTTTTGCCGGCCCTCTACACCGAGGGGCTTGCTCGCGGATACACGGTAGGCTCAAGCAAAAGACCTCAACCGCAGCGCGTGAGTAATGATTTACAAATTTCTTCCGATCTTCAGTTTCTTTCACATCCCCTCAATCGGGAGCTGCCTACCCTTGAACGCGCGCTGCGTGATGCGCTCTCCGTGACGAAATTCAAAACCGAGCGAAATATACTTGTAGACGGCGAAACCAAGCTACATTGGAACCTCGTAGATGCAAACACCAGCTGGAGGCCAAAATCCCACGCTCATATTGTGGGCTCTTTTGTAAGCGGCTCCTATCCCATGCGCGTAGCTGTGTTGAATGGCAGTGGCGAGGAACCTTTATTTTTTCGTCACTTTAACCATCCTCGGCTCCTTGAGGCTTTTGTAATAGGGCTCGCACAGGGGACACATATAGGCGCCGCACTACGCAGCGGATGGAAGAACTAAGAGGCAAGCTGAAAAGACCCTAAGCTACAAACTTGTAGCCAACTCCATGCACCGTCAAAATATGTGTTGGCTCTTCGGCGTTGGGCTCAATTTTTTGCCTTAAGCGCGCAATGTGATTATCAACCGTACGTGTTGAAGGATACGAATTATAGCCCCAAACCTCATCCAGAAGCTCGTCACGGGTTACTACCACTCCGGATTTCGCAATGAGATATTGAAGCAAGCGATATTCACGGGCCGAGAGCTCTAGAGGACTCTGCGCACGTTCGGCTTTATATGCCTTAAAATCAATGATGACATCGTCAAAGGAAACTTTATCAACAACCTTACTTCCCTGCACACGGCGTAGTAGGGCCTTCACCCGAGCGATGAGCTCAAGCATGCCAAATGGCTTGGCCAAATAATCGTCAGCTCCAAGCTCAAGACCGAGCACTTTATCGACCTCAGCACTTCGAGCTGTTAATAGAATAAGAGGAGTGGAGATACCCGCGTTTCTTAATTCCTTGCAGGTTTGTAGCCCGTCTTTTTTGGGCATCATGACGTCAAGAAGGATAAGGTCTGGCTGCTCGGCGTTTACTAAAGCGACTCCCGCTTCGCCATCCTCAGCGGTCAAGACGGTAAAGCCTTCAAGCTCTAAATTGAGCACCAGACTTCGTCTGACACCTTCATCGTCTTCGATTACCGCAATACGATGCTGGTTCGGGGAGACCTCCCGAATTCCACTTTCAGTCATTTTAGCTTTTCCCGAACAAACAATTTTTGCACACCTAAGAATCGGATTGTAGCAGATTCTGGAGGCATAGACACCCGTAATATTTCGATTTAATTAAGGGTTTTAGGGCTGCTTGGCTTCAAATGCGCTAACCTAAGGTGTTTAATGCATTATAGCACCAAATAGGATCCGGCCAGGCGCTTGCATTCCAAGCTCATAACCTGTATTTTCCGCTAGTTAAATTCGCCTTATGCGAGCTTAAAGCAAGAGTTCCCTTGCCTTAAGATTAGTGTTTACTTGGTATCAATATGTCACAGGCATACGCAGTAATTAAAACTGGTGGAAAACAGTACAAAGTTTCAAACGGAAGCAAGATTCTCATCGAAAAGCTTGAGGGAGATGTAGGCTCAGCAGTTACCTTCTCTGAGGTCCTCCTTACAAGCAATGGAACTGAGACTGGAATTAAAATTGGCGCCCCTTTGTTGAAGGGTGCCCAGGTGACCGGGAAAATCCTGGCCCAAAAGCGAGCACCAAAGGTTCTAATTTATAAAAAGAATCGTCGCACAGGATACACCAAGAAGCAGGGTCATCGTCAAAACTTGACCCATGTATTAATTGAGAACGTTGGTTAATTTCTTTTTCTTTAGAGGCCTCTCGGGGATAACAGACTATGGCACATAAAAAAGCTGGTGGAAGTTCTAGAAACGGACGTGACTCGCGCGGCAAGCGCCTTGGCATTAAGCGCTTTGGTGGCGAAGTTGTTCGTGCAGGGAATATCTTAATTCGTCAACGCGGTAGCACAGTATTTGCTGGCTTAAACGTAGGCACAGGGCGCGACTTTACTTTGTTCGCACTTGTTGATGGCGTTGTGCATTTTAAGAAAGGCGATCGCCAAATTGTAAGCGTCACTCCTTTGCAAGCTGCTTAATACAGCTCGTAAAAGTGTCGTATTCGTCGCGGCCCCTAAATGATTCAGGGGTGCGGCGCAACAAAGAGAGAGCCACATTGGCTCTCTCTTTGTATCTGGCTTAAACGTTAGCGGGATTATGAAGTTTATTGATGAGAGTAAAATCGAAGTGCAGGCCGGAGCCGGAGGTTCTGGGGTGAAGCGCTTTCGTCGCGAAAAGTTTGTCCCACTTGGCGGCCCTGATGGCGGCAACGGCGGACGTGGCGGCTCTGTTATTCTCATTGCCGATAGGAATAAACACACCTTACTCGACTTTCAGTATAAGGCTGTACTCAAGGCTGACGATGGAGATCCAGGCGGTGGAAGCTGCAAAGACGGCCGCGCCGGAGGCGACTTAATTGTACATGTGCCGATTGGCACCCAAGTGCTTAAAGCGAGCAGCCGCGAGCTTGTTGCCGACCTCAGCAGCGACCGCCAAGAATTTGTGATTGCCAAGGGCGGACGCGGCGGAAAAGGCAACACCTTTTTCAAGAGCGCTACCAACCGTGCTCCAGAACAATTTCAACCCGGTGAACCAGGTGAATCTGGCGCCTTTATTCTCTCTCTAAAGTTAGTGGCTGACATTGGGCTCGTCGGCTTTCCAAATGCCGGGAAATCAACTCTGATCTCACGAATATCATCTGCAAAGCCAAAAATTGCCGACTACCCATTCACTACCCTGACGCCGAATTTGGGGGTCGTGAAAGCTAAGGGAGATCGAAGTTTTGTAGTAGCCGACATTCCCGGACTTATTCCTGGAGCACATGAAGGAAAGGGATTAGGAATTAAATTCTTGAAGCACATTGAGCGCACCGGGCTCATTTTGCATTTAGTGGATCCTTGGCAGCTCGATGAAAACGGCGAAGCGCTAGATCCAATGAAGTCATTTGAAATGATTAATAAAGAGCTACACTCTTACTCGGAAATATTGGCCCAAAAACCCCAAGTTGTGTTGCTTACGAAATCAGATGCAGCAACCGAAGATGCTGAGTTAGAGAAGATTAAAAAGCGCTTTCAAAAAAAAGGGCTCGAGTGCCTTATTGCTTCAAGTGTTACGGGACAAGGCATCCCTGACCTAATTGAGCTGTTGGCAATTAAGGTTACAGAAGCTCGAAAACTATCTGGCAATAACTCACCAATCAGCGATTCAGAAGCTCAGGACCGAGAAGCCTAAAATGGCGTGCTCGGCGACGGAGCATGCGAGGAAGCCGGTGTGACGCAAGGACGGGGCTTTTATGGGGTCCCCATCCGAGCTTGGAGCACTCTCAGACATGCCAGGGATGGCATCTATGCGATGAGTTCTAGCTAAGTAGCTAAATCCGCACGTAAAAAGTTTTGAAATTGCTGGAGGTCTCCCGACCTGTTAAAATGTGTTCAAGGGCCTTTAAGCAAGTCCCGATTTTAACATGTGATAGCGTCTTTTGGTGGCTTCAGGCATCTAAAACCATAAGGACGCCATTTGAGGAGTAACGGCTAATCCTGGAACTAAACAGGATCATTTTGGAGAAATAGCTTACGCGAGAAATTTTGTTCGCAAAACTTCCAGTTCCTCCTAGCGCACCGCCACCTTTTTGGCTCGTTTCCTGCCCTCAAACTTCCCGTTTATTACCTAAAATTGTCTTGCCTCCCACTGTCCCGGCTCAAGGAGGGCAAAGCTTGCACGCATGAAATTTAGTTGCTGCAGCTTACACAGGCGGTCTGTCTCGCATCGCGAGAACCAAATCTTCTCCACCAAAGGTTATCATTCATCAATGTTGCGCTGGCGGCGGAGGAGCGGTAGTTCTTTATGACTATATATTTGGAGGAAACAACAATAGGCATGAAAGCAAAGGTTGCAGCTCTCATGGAAGAAGCCAACAATTCGTTAGAAATTACAAGGGATATTATCCTTGCCTGTTTAGATGCGAAGGCCAGGGACGTGCGCGCACTAGACGTATCACATAACATTGCGTTATCTGATTACTTTGTAATGGCGAGTGGAAAATCAGACCGCCAAGTACAGGGTATCGCCAATAAAATTCTTGCGGCGCTTGATAAGCATGGAATCTCGCCAGTAGCTGTTGAAGGCTATGAGCAAGGTCAATGGGTGCTTATTGACTGCGGAGACGTAGTCGCACATGTGTTTTATGAACCAATGCGCTCGCATTTCGACCTCGAAAGCCTTTGGTTTAAAGCTCCGAAGTTAGATCTTAAGAAAGATTTACAGATTAGCGTGGCTGACGCTGACCGTAAGGTTGCGTAAACGCCTCCATTCGTTGAGCCCGCGTTCCGGCTTCTCAATAGGCGGAACGCGGCTTTAGTGTTTCCCTTCCAACCAAATCGCAGGATACTACTCTCACGTAGGCATGGCCCATAGAGGGCCTAAGCCTTATTGGTCATTACTCCAACCTGTGTAATTGTATCATGTATGATCGCGCACTTTAATAAACTCCTGGCTGCTTTTTTGCTCGTCGGAGCGGCTTTGTACATCGTCTTGCTTAACTCAGCGCCCGCCACCCTAACTTTGACTTCAAGCTGGACCATCACTGCCGCAAGCGGCGTAATTTATTTGGCATTATTTGGTTTTGGCGTATTTTGCGCGGCGCTCATAGGACTTTTTTGGGGACTCAAAACCTATTTAAGGGAACGCAAACTAAAGGCAAAATTGCAGATGGTAGACGCCTTCTCGCGAGGATTTCTTCAAGCACGAGAGCTAAACGCGTCGGGTGAGTGGCAGCGCGCGCGCGCCGCGTGGGAAAGTTTAAGAAAAAAGGACTTAGGAAATATCATCTCCGCAATTGAATTATCCCGCGCCCTTGAGCACTGCGGAGATATGGAAGAAGGCATTCGAATCCTCGAAGAGGTCCGCGCAAAAAACCCGACAAATATTGAGGTACTCTTTCGCAGCGCAGAGCTACAGAGGGCTCAGGGCAACAAAACAGCGGCACTCGACAATTTGAATATGATTCTCTCTCAAGGACCAAACAAGCGCGCTCTTATGCTTGCCCGCGACTTGGCGGAAAATTTGGGAAGAGTAAATGATGCACTTGAATATCAGCGAACATTAACGGAGCTCGGTGGCCCACGCGAAGAACTTGATTCAGCTCGAATCCGTCTTGAGTTTCGGGCATTAATATCGAGCCCAGAGACCCCAGAATTTAAGCAAACTGTAACTCATTTTTGCAAACGGTACCCCCACTTCATTCCTGCACTGCAGCACCTTGCTCAACTTGAATTAGAGGGCGGAAATTTGGAGGAGGCAGCGCACCAACTGGTGAAAGCTGCAAAGGCTTCCCAATCAACTGCTCTTTGGAATGAGGTGTCGCGATTTTGGATTCAGCACCAAGAACCACAAAAAGCCTTAGCAGCCGCACGTACTGCCACCAAAGAAACAAGTGGCGAAGCACGCCTCATTGCAGAGCTTGAGCTCATTCGCATTCAAATTGAGATGCAGCAACTAGAGGATGCTCAAAAACTACTTGATGGATTCGAGGAACTTGCAAAAAAGCTTGGTGTTTCTGTAGCCGAAGAGATTCGCACCCGATATTTGACTCTTAGGGGATATAATTTTGCACTACATAACCAGGCAACTGCATCTCTCGAAGTTTGGAAGTTACTTGTCCTTGGACAAGACCAACAAGACAGGCCATCCCTAAGTCCAATTCCCCGAGTGAAAAAGGATGCCCCTGCTCCCCAGCTTTCAACGCCTTGAGCCGTTCCTAAAGTGTGCTCCCTTTAAGAATAATGAGTAAATGGAAGTTGGCGACTTTAAAGTACAACTAATTTTAGATTGACTCATATGAAAACCCCCAGCGTTCTTTGTATACTTGATGGTTTTGGTCTCAATCCAAATTCTACGGGCAACGCAATTGCCGCAGCTTCGAAACCAAACTTTGATACACTATGGGCAACGTGTCCCCACACCACGCTGATCACCTTTGGCGAACGAGTTGGGCTCCCGGAGGGGCAAATGGGGAACTCCGAGGTGGGACATCTTAATATTGGGGCCGGCCGGGTTGTGCCGCAGTGGCTACTCCGCATAAACCGCGCCTTACAGGGCTCAGAATTTGCACTATCTCCTGCGTACCAAAAATTCCGTCGCAATTTTGCTGCTGCCTCAAAAATTCATGTATTGGGACTTCTATCAGCCGGCGGTGTACACTCACACGAGGCTCACGCCTTCTTACTTATTCAAAAGCTACATCAGGAATTTGCAGGTGAAATTTTGGTCCATCTCTTCACCGATGGCCGCGACTGCCCTCCGCAGTCTGCGTCACAATCACTAAGAGCCCTTCTAGACGTTTTAGAAAAATGTCCGCGGGCAAGGATTGCAAGTGTATCAGGTCGTTTTTTTGCAATGGACAGAGATAAACGCTGGGACAGGACTGAAAAGGCGTATCGAGCGATTGCTGAAGGTCAAGGTACAGCTTGTGCTTCAATTCTGAACGCGATTGAGCAAAGTTACGCACAGGGCATTACAGACGAATTTTTGGAGCCCCTCGTGTTTTCTCACACGGGCATAGATAGCAAAGATCTTTTAGTTTGTTGGAATTTTCGTGAAGATCGTATGCGGCAGTTACTTGCAGCACTGGTTCAACCTCACTTTGAGGGCTTTACGCGCAAAAATCCCGCTCTGCATTCCGACCAGGTGCTGACTTTTACTGAATATGACCACAACATTAAAGTGCCCTATCTTTTTGAGCCACTTGATATTCGCAATCATCTTGGTGAATACCTTGCCTCACTAGGACTCACCCAACTTCGTGTGGCTGAAACAGAGAAGTATCCGCATGTAACCTATTTTTTAAACGGCGGCATAGAAGCTCCGTATGCCGGAGAAGACAGAAAAGTGATTCCCTCCCCTCGCGACGTAAAGACCTATGACTTAAAGCCAGAAATGAGCGCCATAGCTGTCACCGATATTGTAGTTCAAGCAGTCGAGCAGCGTTCGCATGATTTCATTGTCGTCAACTTAGCCAATTGCGACATGGTTGGGCACACGGGGGTCTTTGAAGCAGCTGTTAAGGCAGTTGAAACGGTTGATTCCTGTCTTGGAAGAATTGTTTCGGCCGTGCTGAAAGCAGGGGGAAAAGCTATGGTAATTGCTGACCATGGAAATGCTGAGCAGATGATAGATTACCAAACAGGGGCTCCCCATACGGCACATACGACATACCCTGTGCCTTGTATATTAATTGGCGCAGACAGCTCTTCAACTTTGCGCAAAGATGGCGCCTTATGTGATGTGGCACCAACGATGCTGAAGCTTATGGGCCTCGAGGTTCCAGCAGAGATGAGCGGGGAAAGTCTTTAACTAGACCTCTTCTTTACTCTGGCAGAGCGCACCTCGCATGCGTAAGACTTACATATTTTGAGTCCTGAGACGCAACTTTCATAGAAAATAACCGAATAGATAGCAGGAGACCGCATTATGTCGATTCTGCATCTGCTTCCGGTTAAGCGGCAAAGTGATTTGCCCTTGCTCACCCATCGCAGCCCCCTGAAAAGTTCTTTTATATTCAAAAAAACGCTAGAAGTTCTATTCCCAAGATTTTGCCTCGTGTGTGCTCGCAAATGCGAGCGTTACTTGTGCGTGAGCTGCTCGATACAGCCACCTACTGCTCTTGATAAACCCTTGTTAAGTCCACCAGCCTATTGCCACTCAGTGCAAGCGCTGTATAGTCAAGACGAATCGCTATATATGGCAATCCTTCGGGCCAAATATAGACCAAGCGCTGTATTGGCGCGGCACCTAGCCTCCCTCACCGCGCTATATGCTCCGTATGAACTATTCAACGAGGTGAACTGCCTTGTGCCTATTCCAGCCGCAAGCCACCAATTTCGGAGACGGCTGTTTAACTTCCCGGAGTTAATTTCGGACGAGCTTTCTCGAATATCTGGCATCCCCGTTCTTTCAGAGGCTCTGTTGCGTTGCCGAAAAACCAAAGTGCAATCATTGCTACGTCCAGGAGCACGAAAAATAAATATGAAAAACGCCTTCAGCGTAAACCGAAACCTGAATAAAGGTCTCAGGCCCCTTGTGATTGACGACATTATTACGACCGGGGCAACGGTAAGCGCTGCCGCCGAAGCGCTTTCTAAAGGGGGACATGCGCCGATCCAGGCGTTTTGCATGCTTCATGTTGGCAAACACCTTTGATAAGTGCCATTCCGACATAAGGCTCAAAATGGCTTGAAATTGACATTGGCGCTGCCTAAGAGGCGTTTACATATAGCTTTAATTCGGTGAAAATCTCCCCTTGCGAGGCTAAGGCACTGGCGAAGCAGAATCCAGTAGATAGGCTGTATCAATGACGTCGAACCCAGTTAAAACCATACTTCAAATTTGTCGAAGCACGGAATTAGGCGAGTGTTATTTCCGCAATCGTTGGCCAGCTCAGGAATTGGCCAAACGGGAATCACGCTGGCGAATAATTAATCTCGATCCCCACGCCAAAGAGCGCTTCGAATGGGCTGAAGCTGCTGATCTGCTCGTTTTATTTCAACCGAGCGATCTGGAGCTCTTGCCAATTATTCAGGACAGAAAGCGCCGAGGCAAAAAGACAATTGTTGAGTTTGGCGAAAATTTTTACGAAAGCACAAATTGGACCCCGGGGACTGACCATGGCAGCTCTCCCCTTTTCTGGGCAGCGTGTGAGCAATTTTTGATCGAAGCAGACGCCGTTGTAGTTACTTCGAGCGCTCTAAGAGAACTTTTTTCAAAACAAGTTAGTAACGACAAAATTCATATTCTTGAGAACTACTTTCCTTCAGATTTTGCAGGCTTTGAGAGTCCAGGGAATCGCGGCAATGAAATTATAAAAATTGGCTGGGGTGGTTCCGTAGCCCATATGGCCGATTTTTTATCAACTGCGTCCCTTTTCCAAGAAATGCTCGAGCAAACTCCCAATTTGCAATTGCATGTGATGGGCAACAAGGCAATTCCGGAGCTGACCTCCTTTCCAAAGGGGCGCTTTTTGTTTATCCCCTGGAGCACCCTCGGTGACTATTTTTCCTTTCTAAAAACTTTGCATATCGGAATTATCCCTTTGCTCGATACTCCGTATAATCGCTGTCGCAGCGACATAAAGGCGCTTGAGATGAGCGCTCATGGGGCGCTTCCTCTGCTGCCTGATGCGCCGCCTTATCGAGAGTTTTTGGCTGCTACGGGCATTCGCCCCTATAAGAATCAACACGATCTGAAGGAGCGTCTGGGGGAATATATTCTGAAGCCAGAGCGAATCGCACAGGAAGCAAAGCTGTGCTTAGAGTATGTTCGTTCTCGACGTACACAAAAGCAAGAATTGCGCAGGCAGGCTCTGTATACTGGTCTTATGAGCAGGGAGAGCGAGGCATTTGATTGGCCCTGCGAAGCCGGATTCCACGAGATCAAGGGTAACATTGAAGAGAAAACACATACTGCCGAGGTTTTAGGCGTCGCTGAAAGTTTTCTTAAATTGAAGCAACCTTCTGATGCACTACGCACCATTCAGCGCGGCAGAGTGCGAAATCCAAAAATTCCCGATTTGGCACTCGCCGAGCTGAAGGTGTTGCGTATTTTACGTTCCCCCGAGCTGCCCAAATCCCTCTCTCAAGCACGAGAACAGTTTAGCCAGGACCTACGTTTTTTATTGCTGGCAGTACAGTGGGCGGAAGATGAAAAATCTCTGTTAAACCTTTGGGAACTTATTCTTGTAAAATTGAGATCTGAACGCCTTGTTTATCGCCGTTTTTTTAGGCAGCAGACCATTAAACTGTATTTGACCCAAGCCGACGCTTGCCCTGAGCTCCTCATGCCCGTCGGCGAACAACTTCTTTCTCTGTATCCAGAAGCAGCAGATTTACGCCTCTTTTTGGCTCATGCGTTTGAAAAACATGGCGATCTACCAAAGGCTCTGGCCCAATTTGATTGGCTGAGCCAACAGGCAGAAATTATGTCCGCATCAAACAGCACAATTGGCTCTCTTGATAATTCGTACCTAAAAGCCTGGCGTGCGGCATTGGCGGGTAGAACAGAAGCGCATTAAATTAATTGGGCACTAGGGCTGAATGGCCCTTTTTTTCTGGCTCAGGCGCAGGTTTGGGAGCCTAAGGACCAGATCGGGAAGACTGGGGCCGGCCCAACGGGAGACAGCCCAACGGAAACTGAAACCTCGGACCAGCGCTTCGGAGAATGTCGGCCTGCATTCAAGCTCTCCGTGATCTTTGAGGTCTTTGTGGTATCAATTCTTTTATAATCACCACAAAGACCGCCGAGACCACAAAAAATGGATATCTGGCACCAATTAAAATAGTCATCTCCAGTTTTTTAAGACAGCCTTCCCAAAACAATGGCAATTCTTGAATTGGCAAATGAGGTTCCTACTGAGTTAAGGGAATTAGCAGACTGCGTGGGCGCACATTTATACAAATTAATTAAGTATCAGGGCTGAGAGGCCCTATTTTCTGCTGGAGCAGAATCTGGTTAAGGGGCCGGGACAGGGACAGTTTTCGACCAGACAGAGCACCACTCAACCACAACTGAATTACTGGCCTCCGGCTCTTGGTTCGGCTACATTAATCTGATGGTTATGAATACTTTGCAGCGCTCTATTATTGGTCTGGCTTTGACCTTGCCGTTAACAACTCTCGCCGAACAACCTAATCAATCAGAGATTGCCTCATTGCGGAAAGAGATACATGCGATCCAAAAGGATGTAAGCGACATTAAAGCTGCGGTCCTAGACATCAAGCGTAATTTTGATGAAGCCAGACAAAAGCGCACTCCCGTACAACCGGTCACCCTCAAATTAGATGAAAGCAGTCTCGATGACTTTGTGCTTGGGTCCCCTACCGCACCAGTTACGATTATGGAATTTTACGATTATCAATGCGGGTTTTGTGCGCGGTTTCATCGTGCCGTTTTGCCAAAACTTGAGCGTGATTTTATTTCCAAAGGTCAGGTAAAAATTATTTACCGAGACTACGTACTTGAATCGCATCCGTATGCTGCAGATGCTGCCTCCGTAGCAGCCTGTGCAAAGCAGCAAGGAAAATTTAAAGAAGTACACGAAGCACTCTTTTTGAATCCAGAACTCCTGAATGACGGCCAATTCGACGACATTTTATCAAAAGTTTCCGGACTTTCTGCTAAAGAGCTCTCGCAATGTCTCGAAAAGCCCGAGTATCAGATTAAACGTCAGCCTACGGGCAATACTCCGAGCACAGAAGTTCAAGCTGATATGGCTGAGGGCGAAAAAATTGGCGTCATGGGCACTCCTGCTTTCTTTATTTTCCCGAGTGCCGCACCTGGCTCAGAAGTAACCGGATTTTTTGTTCGAGGAGACCAGGAGCTAGATATTTTTGCCGACCTTATCTCTCAAACCCTCACAGGTAAATAATTATGCCATCTTCTGGCCAGCTTTTTGAAGAACTCTTGAACATCGTCGCAAAACTCCGCGATCCAAATGGTGGGTGTCCGTGGGATTTAAAACAAACCCACGAGAGCCTTAAGCCTTACCTCATCGAAGAAGCCTATGAAGTGCTCGATGCAATTGACGAGCATAGTTCGGATCAAAGTACTTCCAAACTTCCAGAGGAACTGGGCGACGTGCTCTTACAGGTGGCTTTGCATGCCCAAGTGGCAAAAGACAACAAAACATTTACCATAGATGAGGTTGTAAAGAAGCTGAGCGAAAAGCTTGTATTTAGGCATCCGCATGTGTTTGGTGATGCAAAAGCTAAAGACGCTGAAGCGGCCGTTAAAAATTGGGAGCAGATGAAGGCTAAAAATCGAGCCCCTAATGGGAGCCTTCTCGAAGGTATCCCAAAGGGATTGCCCAGTCTGCTGCGAGCCCACCGAATTGGGGAAAAAGTAGCGAGAGTTGGATTTGATTGGAATTCGGCTGACGAAGTAAAACAAAAAGTAACCGAAGAACTGCAAGAGTTTTTAGCAACTTTTAAAGAAGCGCAGCACGAAGCCCACATGCAAGAAGAGCTTGGCGATTTGCTTTTTACGTTGGCGCAACTTACTCGCAAATTGGGCCTCAACGCTGAGGAAGTGCTTAATAAAGCCAATTCGAAATTTACCAAGCGATTTCAAGCCATGGAGCAGGCTACGCCTGAAGGCTTAGACAAAAAGTCGCGCCAGGATCTCGAAAAGCTTTGGCAAAAGATTAAGCAGGAATGAGCCCCCGCAACCTGAGCCGCGCTTTTCCCTGTCCTAGCCACCGCTCACCCTTTCTTGGTACCAAGGAGACATCTAGGCGTAAAAAGAATTGCATTGCCATTGCTGGAGCCACGGGGTTATTGGCGGCGAAATGATAGACATTATTGGCGAGAAGAATATCGCGTTTGAGGAAGTGTCCATCCTCGCGTCTGAAGATTCAGATGGCGAAATGTACAAAGTGAGTGGCTGGAGGGCTGTGGTGGAGAAGCTAGAGGCACACAGCTTCGATCGCGTGGATGTAGCTTTATTTGCTACAAGCCAAGAGTTGTCAAAAGAGTTTGTGCCCCTTGGCGTAAAAGCAGGGGCATTGAGAATTGATAACTCCAGCTATTTTCGCATGCAAGACGATATTCCGCTTGTTGTTCGTGAAGTAAACGGGCGTGTAATTTAGTCTGGGCCTGTTATCATCGCCAACCCGAATTGTTACAGACCTTGGCGGCTTAGTTTATATTTTGCTGAAGCGAGACGGGTATCCAAATCTCTAAGTTTATTTGTTGCGCGTCTCAAGATCAATTGAGCTCAATAGGATCGGGCATCCGCAGTTTAAATTTGTGCCATTTGGTCAAGGTGCGGTTCTACTTTGGTGCTTTAATCTTCTTACACTTCGTGCCGCAAGCCTTTTTTAATTTTTTTGCATAGCTTGCTTGTTTAGAATATTCGCCTTGGTAATAGACTGCGATATCATAATTATTATTTGCTCGGTTCTGCTCTTCTCCGAAAGCATTGATTAAGGCATCGCGCTGATTTAAACAGGCGTTCTTTGCTGTTTGTTCATTCTGTACTGCCTGAATGATTGTTGCTACTGGACCTCCGTAGTAGGAGACGGTGAGTGATGAGTTATTGTAATTGTTCCATTCGTAGAAAGCTGAGTATGAAGACCAACACGGATCGGTTCGATAATAGTCTGCTACGTAGCACCCTGCAGGAATAAATTCAGCCGACGCTAGGCTTGGTATGAGAATTAGTGTAGCTACTAATATAGATCGCATTTTATTCCTTTGTTGTTGGCCTGGGCAGGGCTTCGCCTACCATGTAAATCAGGTCTAAGTATCTTACTCGAGTAGCGTTATGGACTATTTGTAGAGGCGCTATGCACACTAGGCGGGTGATCATCGCATAAGACACTAAAATACGAAATACTCTTAAGAGCCACGCTCATTCGTCGTTGATTCGCCCCTTCAGGGATATGAAGGCCTTAGGGTATGTTGCAATTAATCCCAATAAACTGACTATCTATAGGTAGTTTCCGATGCATATAATTGATTCTTGGATGACAACATTGCCCTTTATGATTATATCAGTGCCATTTTTGGTCGTTTTCGGGTTTTTCATAAACTACAGGGTTTATGGGCCCCTTGAAAAACGAATTTCTGAATTGGAACTTGAGCTCCGAGATGTGAGAGTTAGACTTAGCAAGCTAGAAAGACCGCCACACAATATGTAGGTTGTCCGCTTTAAACGTGAGATTACCGTTATACTCAATTGAATTCACGCCACCTTTAATATCAATGAAGAGTTGTCCAGAAAGCGCCTCCCAGCTCAGCTTGGCTTAACAGCGATAAATTTAGTTTTCGCTTTTGCTGCGAGCTTCTTGGACTTAAACCTACAGTAGTGAGAGGACTGCTTGAAAATTGACTTGGAGCTAAGGAGATGTGCGAGCTGGGGGTTGCAGCCCAGGGTGGCCACATATTGGTGTATGGACATTGTGGTTAAGTAACAATATTCCTAATCATTTTACCAATAGAATTTTTCCTTTTACTTCTGTACTAAATGGTTCTGTGGTTGTGCCAAAGAAAAATTTTTTTGGAAGTGCCCCATCAAAGATTACATATGCTGAAATAGCTGGAGTGATTGAGTCGCCTGAGCCGACAAAAGCCATTGGAACACCACCAATATCAGGATATTCTCCGGAAACAGCATCATGTTGAAAACTTGATAACCCTCCTGCATTTCGAGGGCCCGTTCCCCATGAGATAATTGGCGGACCATCGAGAGGAACTGCGATACGCCAATATTTTAACTCTGCAAATCGAGTGCCTACTTCAAGCGCAAAATGCCCTTTCTTACCTAAATAGTCATAGTGGGCCTGGCAGAAAAATTCGTCTCTCTCTGTTTTGACTCTATTCGGAGGCTTTCCTATGAGCCCAGCTCTGATCTCTTCAATCCAATCAGGTTCAGCAAGGTTAACGCAAAGTCGCACTCGCAATGGAAGCGGGACGTCTCGGATATTAATTTGATGCATAAGGCCGATTAGAGGGAATCCGCTCCCTTTGGTTTCCAGCGCGCGCTGAAGTGCGTAGCTCATTTCTTCCTGACAAGCCGTACTATTAATGCTGTTGGGAGTTAATAGATATGCCCAGCCTGCTAGTTCACTCGAGGAAATTCGATCGGCAATTTGTGTCCAAAGTCGTCGCCCTGGAATTAATGTGATTCGGTCGAATGAAGTAGCGATACCAGACTGGCCTAGCTTTTGAACAAGGAAATCAAAGTTTCCTTGTTCATTATCTACCCAAGCATATGTTATCCAAAGAAGGTTGTTCACATGGCCTCTCTTCCCGCGCGACACAAAGTGTCTACAACACCTAAGCAACGAGTTAGTAAGTTTATTCGCACTTTACCCTCCGCTCAAGTAAAAACGTCCTTTTCGCGATTGTGACACCCTATCGTTTTGCAAATTAGGTGCTTGGGACTTGAAATATTTTCCCGCACCAGAGCACGCGATGAAGTTAACACAACGGTAGGGGGTATAATAAATATTGGGCACTAAGGCCCCAATTACATTGAAAAGGAAATTTATGAAGCGACCGACAGGGAAAAGAGGCAGATACGGGAAGCTTATCCATGAAGATGATATCGTTGAAGTTCAAGGTGGAATGCTTGCTAGGGTAATGGCCGATAGGGGCAGATGGGTCCTGGCACTAAAAGGAACAGACGGTGCGATTGAAATTGCAGACTGGTCTTCTTTAAATGTTTTGGGCGATGTCTCTGACGCTGATGCTATTGAACACAACTACACCCTATGGTGGAGGGAATTTTGTAAATGGCAATAGCGTCAGACAAACTGATGCCAATTGGAAGTAAGCGTGAGTTGTTCGGTTTCTTGCCAAATCGCAGGCTCCCAGGGGGCGCAATTTAGTCAGGAACCGACACTCCGCTGAAAGGGCCATATTCCATAACGACACGCCCAGAAATATTATCCCGCACTACGGCTGCATCATGCTTTGCGACGCACTTTGCGTATGCTGTTATAAACGCCTCTTTGTCGGCGTAGCGGGCTTGCGCAAATGACGGCAATGCAAAGACCTCTCTCTTATCGCTTGAGACCCGCTCAACGTAACTTTCCATAGCAATCTTTAAACTAGGGCCAATGGAATCGCAAAAAGCCTTTCGAGAGTTAGCCCACTCCTGGTCTTTATTTTCCTCTTCCTCCTTTGTTGGACCTCCTAGCGAACCCACAACAAGCAATATAATGAAACCGATGAGACCGTAACGCACAATTTTACTAACCATAGGGAGGAGCCTTTCGTTTGTAGTTGAAATTTGTTTGCGTTGAAACCCAAATGATTGTGATGGGCTATTTTTATGAATGACCAGCGCTTAATTTAATCTTATGTCCCTGAGCATAGCACAACTAGATAGTGTGGTAAGACCTTATAACCCCAGCTTCCTACTAGCTGCATTCCTAAATAAATTTGCGTCCCTGTGATACCGCCTTAAGATATTTGTATTCGTACCAAGACTATATCCTTGAGTCGCATCCGTCTGCTGCAGGTGCTGCTTCGGTGGCGGCCTGCGCGAAGCAACAAGGAAAATTTAAAGAAGTACTCGAAGCACTCTTTTTTAATCCAGAACTGCTTAATGACGGCCAATTCGAAATTTACCAAGCGATTTCAAGCCATGGAGCAGGCTACGCCTGAAGGCTTAGACAAAAAGTCGCGCCAAGAGTTAGAGGAACTATGGCAAAAAATTAAGCGGAAATGAGTCCCGCGAATTAACACCAATATCAATACGCGAAATCCATTTCGTCGTCTTATGGCAAAGTGAATGATACGGTCCTAATTAGGGGATCGCTTTTTACCCAGCTCTTAATCACATCAAGCACCGACGCTGCAACACCTTCAAGATCATCATACGAAATTGCATCAATCCGCCGCTGAAGAGAGTAGTGAGTATCATCTTGCTGTGGAAGTTTGGAAAACTGTAATAATTTCTCCAAGCCAGATTCAAGAACCTGTTGAAGGGCAATCGTTTCCGCGTGCGGAACTATAACTCTAAGTTTTATCCCTTGTTCGAGCGCACCAGAAAATCTAAGCAGCCCATCTATAATGTTACGGGCGTCAAGTCGTTCTAAAATCGTGTCTCCTTGATCGGGAGAAAACAAATCAACCAGCTCACCCATTCGATAGCGGACGGCGTTAAACGCGTCATCGCGATCTGCTTCAAGCTGCATTTGAATTTCAGATGACTTCGTAAAAGCGTCAGCAATCCGCTGAAGAGGTTCAACTATCAAACGCTGAAAAGGATCATCTGGCGCAGCCCCGCCATCTAGCAGATCAAGCGCTCTTTGGAGTGCCTCGTCTTGGCCTGATAACCTCTCAGACTCTCCCTTCACACCGGGTACGATATACGGCATACAGCTTGCCTCAATAACAACTTAAACACCTCCCGAAAACTTAGCCCGGGGCCCACTCGAAATCAATTAAATTATAAGCTGAGATTCAAAGGCAAATAGCCTAACCAAAAGGTGTTACAGTTGACTATTTCTTCGCCACGCCTCTAGTTTTCCTTCGCGCCCCTGATGCGAAACCAAAATGTCCTGCCTTGAATAATTCTTAAATTCGGTACTTTGCTTAAATGCGCTAAGCATCGCTTCTACGCCCACGACAAAATCGGGTTTCACCTGGGCAACATAATCTGGCGCAACAACTCCACCAAAATTATTAGCTTGATATGGAATTTGATACGGAACTGCATCTGGGCTCGCCAAACCGGCAGCATCATACACCCGCCCAGGAAACCCAACTGCCAGGCCTCCAATTTCAGCGGCAAGCAATGTGCAGTTTGGGCAGGCACGCGTAAGTTCCGCTCCAAGCTGCCGATAGGCCAGCGCTCGCTGCCCACCTTCGTACTGCGAAAAAAAAGCAGGTTGAGCCACAGTTGCATATCCATCGAGCAAAAAGCGAAGAAGCAGAGGACAGACACAGACAAACAAGGCTGCGTAACGAGTCAAAGAAGTATCCGATCTCCCCACAAGAGCGAGGAGTAACGGAACTACGTAAAGCGGCGAATACCAGGGGAATACATAAACTGTTCGCAGTAGGTAGGCCGTCCATATAAGAATGGCTCCCCAGAGCATAATCGTTTCTTGGCGCTTTGATATCCATGCGCCTCTATTCTGGACAGCATCGAAGAAAAAGAGCACCAAAAGCGCGACGGAAAAAATAGAGACAAGAAGCGGAAAATTATCAAATGCCTGTGGCCCTAGATACGCTCGTACCGAAAGAAAAAATGAATCAAATATAGAAAGTTTATAAATTGCGGACTTTGCAACAACCGATTGAGGGATAAGCGAGCCAAACATAAAAAGAAGAAAAGCCAGATACGGCAGAAATACCGCAAGTATTTCAGATACCTTTTTACCTTTTGCGTACGGCAGAAATGAGACGCAGAGTAACAAAAAGACGAGACACTCAAGACGTGTGCATGCAGCTAGACTTAAGTAGATACATGCGCCCGCTCTATTAGCCGAGAGAAGATTAAACCCTCTTACAAGCAGAAACAAAGCAAGCGGCGTCTCCATACCTTGTAAACTAGTACTCAGCGTAGCTCCCAAAACGCCCAGGGTGCCGAGGACAGCAAAAATTTGAGAGCTTCTCGTTCTCAAAAATACCCAACTTTCTCTCGTTAACGCAGCAAGACTTACAGCTGCAAGGAGAGGAAGTAGCCACTCCTTTGGACCTAAACAAGCCACAAACACGCTTAAGAGAAGCGTCCAAAGCATACTCGATGAAGCGTTTACCGCTTCGCCAGCATTAAAGTAGGGGGCTCCGCTAGAGACAAAGTTGCTGGCGATACGCAGATGAATGTAAGCATCGTCGGCAATAAATTCTGGACGCAAGAGATGCGTTGCCACAATGATCGCCAGCACGAACAATTGGAGCATGGCACTTTTTAACTCGCCCATCTTAGCCAGCATCTTGAACATTAAAAGGCTTAAAGAATTCAAACTCGACAAGCATCGGAATATGCCCACCTCCAACTGACTCGGTGCTGACATAATTCAGGGGCTTAAGGTTTCCTCGATACAATACGTGTGAAAGTGTAAAATGGAGCAGTGGCTCCGATTCGTGCCAGGTTTTTAAAATTCCGTATCCTTTCATCGCATCGCTGAGCTTGGCGGCTTTACGCAAACGATTATACGAAAGTGAACTTTGAGGAGCATTTAATTGTGCCAACACGAGTAACGGATCGCTCGTATGCCTTAGCGGCGTCGAAAGTCTTCTCACTAATAGCTTTGTTTGGTGATACGCCTCGGCAGAAAACGGCGCTGGTGTTTTAAATAATAACACCCGTAGAGGCGTATCCAAGGTATCAAGCGTCACCGAAAGCACCGGAGGCAAATCTGATTCAAGATTAAGCACCTGGGCATCAAGAATCGGAATGCGGCTATAGAGCGCAACTCCAAATCCGTCTGCTCGGGGAACCTCATAAGTGGAGTGATAGAGATTCTCAGCTTTTGACAGGTCGAGCTTCTCGGTTAATCCACTCACCGCCACCAACGTCGGTAGCTTTCGAAACACGAGGGTTTTTAGGCTTTCGGTGTTCGTAAGCGGGTTAAGCGGGGCAAAAAGCACCGACAGCACCTCTGGTTGCTCCTCTTCTGATTGAATAGATGCAGGAAATTCTGGCTTGCTAAAAAAAGGGGCAAAACGGGCCGCATAGCCCACAAGCAGAACTGCACTCCACAGCACAAAAGCCATTCGCGCTCGTGGCTTTAGGCCAAAGTGAAAACATAAAAACGAAATTACAGCAAATAAATGAAAACAGAGATAATATCCGCTGTAGAAAAGATTAACTTCCTCCCACCACAACGGCGGGACAGGCAAAAAATTGAGACTTGATGTTACATGCGGTAGGAGCAGGAACAATAAAAAAATGAGTTGTGGCTTCACACGCGGCATCTCTAAGAAATAAAGCTTCAGAGTTTATTCAATTCAAAAGCCGTGGCGTGCACAAGAGACAGACGGAAGACTTAGACTTTAGTCATTCCAATTAAAGACGCCTTTTTTCCAGACGTATATAAGCCCTACGGTTAAAACTGCCATAAAAACAAGCATTTCTATAAGTGCAAATACGCCAAGCTCTGGCAATACCATCGCCCAGGGGTACATAAAAATAACTTCGATATCAAAGAGAATAAACAACATGGCTACGAGGTAAAACCGCACATTAAATCTTTGCTCAGAGACATCACCTACGGAGACCGAGCCACACTCAAAAGGAAGCTGTTTTGTTTTTGAGCGAAACTTTGGACCAAGAATGGCCGACAATGCCAACATGGTAATAAGGAAACCGGATGCGACGATGAGAAGCCCGAGGACTCCCTCATACGAATGTGTAATTAGTTGAGCATTCATGAGTTGCACGCAAAAAAGGAAAGTTCGTTTACCCTACCTCATTTGACGAGAACGAGCATGGGGTAGTTTAAGCTCCAAACGCACCCGCCGCGATTCGAACGCGGGACCCCCTGCTTAGAAGGCAGGTGCTCTATCCGTCTGAGCTACGGGTGCACAAATCACAAGAAGCCTAGGCTTCGATGCTACTTTCTAACATCCTGAAGACACAAGGTAAATATGCCCAAGGCTCGAATCAAACCCTAATGCCACTTATAGGTCCAAGGTACGCATAACAAGATTAGAACAGGCGTTGGGGAAGCATGGGTATCATCCCGAGATGACTACCGAATTCAAGTTGAAAGGAAAACCCAAACGCGTGTTAGTCTCAACGTTGAGAATTTGCTTCTCAGCGGCCGGTATCACGGATGTACCGAGAAGAAGGTGAATGTGAAAACGGTGGCAAAGTACCTCGCTGAGGCGAATCGTAGTTGCCAACGCCTCTCGGGAAGGTCCGTTGTTCGTTAAGGTTTTATAATAATTCAGGTTATACCTTGGCGATTATACCATCCTATTCCCCTTCAAATTGAGATTCAGACAAGGTGCCCAGCGCCGTCATGCAAGCGGCACTGGCATAAGTGCAAGTTTAGGCCTGAGCAGAATGCGGAGGAAATACCATGGGACAACAATCTGGTTCACAAGGGAACAAAAAGCAAAGCGCCGGAAATAGGCTGGTTGGCTGGCTTGTGTCGTATGCACAAGAAAATAACGGCAGCTCCTATGAAATTCGAACCGGACGATCTTTAGTGTCCGGACGTAAAGCCGGGGACGAGAGCAGGGTTATTTTTGTCGATGAGGGTAGCGTCTCTACCCCGCATGCCGCTCTCAGCGCTTCAGCTCGGCACCGCCTCATGGTACAGGATATCTTTACAAATGCGGGAACCTATCTGACTCGAGCTGGCTCGGATAAAGAGGTTCCCGTCAGTGGTCCAATTGAAGTAGAACATGGCGACTGGTTACGTATTGGTGAAACGGCTCGTTTTCAGGTGTGTTTGATCGATGGCCCTCGCAGGTAAAAAACGAAAAATTTTCGACTCTCGCTACGAGATCCTGTCCATTGTGGGACGGGGAGCCGCGAGTGTTGTTTATCACGCACGCCACGTAGACACACCAACCAATGAAGTGGCGCTAAAAGTTCTTTTAAATGACAAAGAGCAAAAATCTGCTGGAGAAAGGCTACGCAAAGAGGCTTTGGCAATGGTGTCTTCACGACATCGTTACGTCATCAGGCTGGACGACTTCCATTCGGTAGGAGAACTCTGCTACCTCTCCATGGAATTTGCACCTGAGTCTGATCTTCGCAAATATGTGGCAAAACTCGGCACTGCTCTGCATCCCCTTCAGGCTGAGCTATTTTTGCTTCAGCTCTGCGAAGCTTTGGGGTTTATCCATAAAGCCGGAATTGTTCACCGTGACATCAAGCCCGACAATATGTTGGTGGTCAGCCCGAAGGAAATCAGACTCGGAGACTTCGGTGTAGCAGTCCTTCCCGGTGAAAATGCCTCGCTTGAAGATTTACAGCGCGGTGTGGGCACCATGGACTATATGGCTCCAGAAGTGCTAGAGGGGAAAACCTACAGTGCGGCATCTGATATATATTCACTTGGAGTAAGCTTCTACGAGCTATTGACCAGCAGGCACCCGTTTGGCGGGCTACCACTCGCACAACAGCTTGAAGCACGACTAGCAAACAAGTTTATTCCAATTTTAGAGATCGCTCCCCATGTTCCTGAATATGTAAGCGCAGTAATCACGCAAGCGATGCGCGCCGACCCTGCTGCTCGATTTGCCTCAGCTCGAGATCTTGCGCAAGCACTCTTAGTTCAAAAAGCATCGGCAAAAATCGCACCAATTCAATCGCAGCCACAAACGCCAAGCAGCGTAGCCTCGCCAAAAAACGCTCCCACTGCGTTGGCATCCTCAGCCCCACAAGAGTCACCCGATGCCCGCCGTGCAGCCGCACGAGCATTGCTTGGAAAAGCAGCAGGCAAACAGGCTCCAGTTAATTCTCCAAGTGCCGCAGCCATAACCTCTGCTGCTCGTCCCTCATCTTCTCCCGCGGCACCATTGGCGCCGACGAACGCAAAAGAGAGCAAAACGGCCACTTCCAACGCCAATGCAGCGGCACTTGTAGCAGCCTGGGCCAGCATGGGGCTTACAAAATCTGGCGCAACTAAAAAAGAGTCGCCACCAACTCCAAAGTCGCCTACCACAACAAGTCAAACTGCCAGCGCAGCTACTACCTCGCCCTTGCCAAAACAGGTCGAATATACTCCGCCCGTCCCTCAAAAAACCGAGGCACCCCTCGAACAGAAGCAAACTTTAGAATCTGAGTCCCAGGCACAGAAAAAGTCTGAGAGTGCTCGCGAAGCTGCTGCAGAACCTCGCACTGAGTCAATTGCCACCCAAGCATCAACACCGCACATCCATGAGGCCCAAAGTGCCGCTGAGGCCGCTGATGCTCGAGTCATGCAGCCAGACAGCCCCTACCTTAAGAGCACCCAAGTTATCACCAAAGATCTCATCTCCCGCGTTCGCGCCGATTTCGCTGACGAGAAGCCTGAAAAACAGGCTAGTATCGAGCCAACCCCGCAACCGCAGCCCGCTACAAAGTCGCTTGCTTCTATGGCGATGGCAGCACATGAGGCTCAGGCTACCCCTGAGTTAAACACAGCCCCTCAGATTGAAAAAAACGCTGCTCCTTTGAAGCAAACAGCCTCTCCGCAAGATCGCCTGCGAGCGGGCATACATGAAGCCGCATTACGCATTCGAAATATAGCTCAGAAGATTATTTCGCAAGTACGGAGCGACGATAAACGCCAGCGCTACGTAGCGACCACAACCCTGACCTGTATTTTCCTATTTCTAGGAAATTTATTTCTAGTTCGCACCTACAACGTCGGAATTGCTAAGTCTTACCTCGGTGGCACAAACGAAGAACGGATTTCGCCCTTGCCGAGCTTCCAGGGCGACGCACTTGCTTTTCCGCAACTCCCGGCTGGCGTGTATCGCGGCGCGACAACAGGAATTCTAGGAGATACAACAACTCCTCTAAGCGTCATTTCTCTCGAAGAACAAAAGAAGCTTATCGTAATTCTAGGTCTCCCTGGTTGGAAACCATCAGTGGTGTCCCTTGACGAGATTCAAAACAATAGTTCGGGAATTGCTGAAATTAGAATTGCCTCCGGCGGACTCGTATTCCAGCTAAGCGGCCAAGCCGACAAAAATGGTCTGAAAGGCGTCATTACCGCGCTTCCTGCAGGAACAACTGGCGAGTGGGTACTGAATCCCGTAGTGAAGGAGTAGTACACATGCACGCATTAAACTCTTCACATTTCAGGCCCCCAACCATCAGCGAGCTCATCTTCGCGCTGTCTTGCTGCCTCCTATTCTGCCTTTTAGCCTGGCCTTCGCCCATGATTGGCCAAACAAATCTTACAGGTTCCTCATCTGGAAAAGCAGATATAATTCACGATCCGATACTTGCATCTGAACTGCCTGCGCCAGGCTCTGCAATGCAGCTAAAAGTGAAGTTAACGAACACCAGAGACACAGAGCGCAAGCTGCAAGCGCTGATCACTGCTGACGGCAGGTTGTATGAGTTGGCGCCTACTAAATCTTATTTAGATGAATTTGATCAACCCACCTACGAGTTCGATCTGTACTCTCCGCTCGCTGAGATCAGCTATCAATTTATACTCAGCAATCCAGATAAATCTCACGTAGTCTCAGATCGATTTCAGCTCCGTCGCTCCTGCATACCAAGAATAGACACAAGTGGTTTGGATCTTGAAAAGGGTCAAGGAGAAGAACGTTTACATGCCCTTGTAAAAACAGCCGAGGGGCTTTCTCGCGAAATTGCGACGCAAGAAACAGCTCAAAAACTTGTCGATGAGCTTTTGGCCAATTTAGGAGGAGGCAAATGAAGTACCATTTTCTTCCGGCCCTTTGTGCTTTCCTGGGTGTCTTGAGTACCGTATGTATTGCTCCCGCCCCAAGCGCACATGCTCAAGAGGTCCAAAAAATTCAGCTTGATGTCCTGAGTAGCGCTGAACCGGCAAGTGCAGTGGTCCTCTTAATTTCGCAAAATCGAGTTAAAGAAATTCTAGACACGAAGATTGAAAAGGGCCCACGCGGAGCTTACTCGGTCGCCTTTACTGTCTTATCTCAAGAAATAACTGCCGACACCGTTGCGACTGCATTGGTCATATCAACCCAAGGGGAGGCTAGTTTTACCCCTGTGAAGGGGCTTGGAACAGGACAATCGCTTGAGTCTCTTGCACTGTTGCCAAATTGCGAGGGGGAACCTCTAAAACAAATTGGAATAGCCGGCCAGGTTGCACTTCTTAATCAATTGGTCGATATTCGCACAAAATTGCGTAATGTTTCACGCAACAAACTGCAAGCGAGTCTAAGCGGCGAGTTTTTGGATAAGTTGCGTAAACTAGAAAAAGGTTTTGGCCTCAGCAGAGAGAAAGAATTGGACCCAAGCTTGTCGTCACTTGAGCTCGTTGACCGACTTACTCGCATACGTTCTGCTTTACAAAACTGGGATAAGACTAATCAATTGAGCAGCACCCCAATAGCCAAACCCGATGGAAGCCAGCCTCTCTCCCGACCTTAGCGACGCATTTTCGAGCACCTATCGGGTTGTGCGGTGGTACACCGCATCCGAGATTCCCCAATCTCTTAAAGAGGGGCTTCAAAAACTAGCTCCCCATATCGATGAAAGCTCTTGGGCACAGCGCCTCACATTTGGCGGTATTTTTTTAAATGGACGAGTTCCGGAATCGCTTGATACGCCCCTCCCCTGCCCGTGCTGTATTGAATACTACGAGCCTCGATTCCAAATTAGTGAGGCATCTTCATTTTTTCCTGCGTTCAGGGCCGATCAGATTGTGTACCAAGATGAAGATCTCGTTGCCGCCTATAAACCACCAGGGCTACCGTCAATGCCCGCCAGAGACCAGGCTCAATTTAGTTTGAAGCAGCAGCTTGACCACCACCTCAGTTGCACCATTCACATGCCTTCTCGACTTGATATGTCGGCCCAAGGTTTACTGGTGATGAGCACTCAGGAGCGCATGCATAAGCCTTTGCAGCGCCTCTTTGAAGAGCGCAAACTCTGTAAAAGTTATTGTTTGCTCACAGACACAGCTCCCTCCTGGGAGGAGCAGACCTGCGTCGAACCGATTGGCCTTGATGCTCGTCATCCAGTGCTCCGAAAAGTTAGAGGACAAAACGCGCAAGACGCAGAGACTCATTTTACTGTGTTGCAACGACACCCAGATGGCAGCGCCCTTTTGCGTGCGCAACCCAAAACTGGACGCACGCACCAGATTCGTGTTCATGCAGCTTATCTTGGCTGTGCAATTCGAGGCGACAAGTTTTACTCAAGCAAACCTGAAGCACAGTTACATCTCCTGAGCTACAAACTCGAATTTATACATCCTATAGGGCGCCATTCCCTCTCTATTCGGTTACCAGAGCGATTTTGCCCGGCCTGGGCCCCTCAAAGCCACCTGCTTTAAGTCCCCAGGGTCCTATGTTATAGCATCACATGCATAGCGGTGGTGTTGTGCCGCTTACTCTTATATTACTCAAGTAGTTAGGCATATTCTTTTGTAGGAATTTTTATGTCAGTTCAAGCACGTGATGTAATCGTTTTAGGCTCGGGCCCTGGTGGTTATGTTGCTGCAATTCGCGCAGCTCAGCTTGGACGTAAGGTAACTATAGTCGAACGCGAAGCACTTGGTGGCGTGTGTTTAAATTGGGGTTGCATCCCATCTAAAGCCCTTCTAAAAAGCGCGCAGCTTTATCACGACATGAAGCGCTCTGCTGATTTCGGATTTGAAACATCAGGTATCAAAGTTGATTTCCCAAAAATTGTGCAGCGCTCACGTGAAGTTGCCGGTAAGCTTTCGGGCGGCGTAGCCTTTTTGATGAAAAAAAATAAAGTCGAGGTAATCGCTGGACGAGGTGCGCTTGAAGCTGGCAAACGTTTGGTGGTAACAGACAAAGACGGTAAAGCCACTACCTATTCATTTAATGATATTATTATAGCTACCGGCGCCAGAGCGCGCGCCATTCCAGGTGTTGATGTAGATGGTGAGGTCATTCACACTGCCAGAACAATTTTAGAGTCAAAACGCCTTCCACAAAAAATGTTGGTCATCGGAGCGGGAGCAATCGGTATTGAGTTTGCCTACTTTTTTTCAACCCTCGGCACTCAAGTCACTGTCGTTGAAATGCAGAATCAAATATTGCCGCAAGAAGATACTGAAATTGCGGAGGGCCTTAGCCGTATCCTTAAGAAAAACGGCATGCTGATTAAAACCGCAACCTCAGTATCAGATCTTAAAAAATCTGGAAAAATTGCCAGCGCCACACTTAAGTCGAAAGACGGCGAAGAAAAATGGAGCGGGGATGCCTGCTTGATGGCTATCGGCGTTTTGCCAAATACGGACCAAATCGGCCTTGAAAAAGTGGGTATCAAAACCGACAAAGGCTGGATCGATGTTGACGATTTCATGCGTACCAATGTGGCAAACCATTATGCAATTGGCGACGTCGCCGGAGCACCTTGGCTTGCACATGTGGCCAGCCACGAAGGTTTGGTTGCAGCAGAAGCAATGTGCGGCAAAGCGAAACATGGAATGCACTACGACAACATTCCGGGCTGCACGTATTGCCAGCCTCAGGTTGCTTCAGTTGGACTTACCGAACAGCAAGCCAAAGAAAAGGGCCTCAAATATAAAATTGGCAAAGTTCCTTTTGCCGCAATCGGCAAAGCAATTGCGATTGGCGAACCAGAGGGCATGATTAAAGTAATTATTGATGAAGAGTTAGGTGAAGTACTTGGTGTGCATATTCTGCATTCCGAAGCCACCGAGTTGATTACCGAAGCAGCTATTATCCGCTCGCATGAGGGAATTGCTGCCAGCGTGCTCGACACTGTGCATCCACATCCTACTTTGTCAGAATCGGTAGCTGAGGCTATGGCGCTTGCATTGGGACGTCCCATCAATACGTAAGCTGCGGCATGCATCCTGCGAGTCCAATTCGCCCTGACACCACAGCACATTCGTTTGCCGTGGAGGATATTAACGTCCGTCGACTTGGGCTCATCCCATATCAAGAGGCTTGGGACCTTCAGCGCCAACTTCAACAAGAGCTTATTGCCGGCAGACAGGGCCCAGTGTTGTTAATTTGCGAGCACCAGCCTGTAATTACAATTGGCCGATCAGGTAAAGCCGCAAACATCATTGCTCCCCCCTCCGAACTTGCAGCACTCGGCGTTCAGGTGGTTGAAGTTGAACGTGGCGGCGATGTCACCTACCACGGGCCGGGGCAACTAGTCGCCTATCCTATACTGAACCTAAGTTCCCGTCGCCGAGACGTTGGTTGGTATATGCGAACCCTAGAAGAATCGGTAATAAGAACCCTGCAAGCCTTTGAAGTTGTTGGGGTCCGCAGGCAGGGACGCACCGGCGTCTGGACTGAAAACAGGAAAAATGCTACTGATTCTAGGCCTCTAGCTCTTGAACCGAACCGTAAAATTGCTTCAATTGGGGTTCGGATTTCGCGCTGGTGCACCCTTCATGGGCTGTCTCTCAATGTGAGAAATTGCCAGTCGGGGTTCCGCCTGATTAACCCCTGCGGGTTTACAGATATAGCGGCAACTTCCATGGAGGAAGAAGGTGCAGGCACCTTGGCATTATCAGTCGTTGAAGACCGTTTCGTGCCACACTTCCTAGAACTATTTGGCTATCGCCAGATCTAGTGCTGGTTGTAAGTAGGGTCCTGCCCCAGTTGTGGTGTTTTAGATTTACGAACGTATTGGAGATGTAGTCATGGCCCGTGTGGAGTCCTTTGAATCTGGTTCCAAAAACAATCGCCGCTTAAAACTTGCACCAAAACCGTCCAAGAAAAGCGCCACCACTGTAAAATTACACAGCAACGGTCATGCCGCGGGGCGCAATCAACTTTCAAACGATCAACTGCTGCGCGCCTACACCGAAATGCTTCGCGCTCGTCTCTCGGACGAAAAAACGATTGTTCTGTACAAGCAAAATAAATGTCATTTCCAAATAGGCTGCGCTGGCCATGAAGCAGTGGGAGTTGCTGCCGGGCACGTATTTAGACCGAATCACGACTGGTCCTTCCCCTACTACCGCGATATGGCCTACTGCGGAGCGCTGGGCATGACCGCGCGCGAATTTATGCTGAATGCGCTTAACAAAGCTGACGATCCAAATTCGCACGGGCGCCAAATGCCTATGCACTACGGTCACAAAGATTTACGTATTGTGAATCAAAGTTCGCCAACGGGGACCCAATTTTTACAAGCAGTTGGCGTTGCGCTCGGCGCAAAGAAGCAAGGGCTTGATGAAGTTGTGTATGTATCCGCAGGCGAAGGCACCTGCTCGCAGGGCGATTTTCATGAAGCGCTCAACTGGGCTGCCCGTGAAAAACTTCCCGTTATTTTCTTAATTCAAAACAACGACTACGCCATTTCAGTGCATATCTCCGAGCAACTAGCCGGACAAAGTGTGGCAAAATTAGCCAAAAACTACGAAAATCTTGATACGTTTGACATCGACGGCACCGACTACGCCGCCTCATTTGCAGTGCTTAAACGTGCGCATGATCGCGCACGTCGTGGAGACGGTCCAACTTTAATTGAAGCACGAGTACCGAGACTGCAAAGTCACTCTATTTCGGATAATCATTTAAAATATCGCGACGCTGAAGACATAGAGGCTGAAAAAAAACGCTGCCCAATTGCAAAATTGAAAGCCGACCTTATTAAGAACAAAATTCTTAAATCGGCCGAGTTAGAAGAAATTGAGCAACAGATTAAGCGAGAGGTTAATGAGGCCGCCGAATGGGCAGAAGCTCAGCCAGAGTGTAGCCCTGAAGATGCGCAAAAATTTGTATACGTAAATCCTGAACCATGGACAGAAGTGCAAGAAGGCACAGCGACAGGCGAAGAAATTTACCTTGTTGATGCGCTTAATCATGCTCTCGATGAAGAGCTTGAGCGCAACCCCAACATGTATCTTTTTGGCCAAGATGTTGCGCATGGCAAAGGTGGGGTTTTCACCGTTACGGCAGGACTTACCAGTAAATATGGTAACGAAAGAGTTTTTAATGCTCCACTTGCAGAAAGCTCAATTGCCGGTGTTGCCGTAGGAATGGCCACACGCGGACTCAAACCAGTAGCTGAAATTCAGTTTGGCGACTACATTTGGACTGCAATGATGCAGATTCGTAATGAGCTTGCCATGATGCACTATCGCTCTGGCGGCGACTTTACCTGCCCTGCTGTACTTCGTGTGCCCGTTGGAGGCTACATTCACGGCGCGGCATATCACTCGCAGAATATAGAAGCCACTTTTGCTCATTTCCCTGGGCTTCATGTGGTGTACCCTTCAAACGCAACTGATGCCAAAGGCCTACTAAAAGCAGCCATTCGTAGCTCGGACCCGGTGCTGTTTTTAGAGCATAAGGGCCTCTATAGACAGGTATATGCTAAGGGCCCAGAGGGCGATAAAAACTTCCTGGTGCCACTCGGTAAGGCGAAGATAGTTCGTTCTGGCGAGCATCTTACCATCGTCACCTGGGGAGCTATTGTTAATAAGAGCTTACTGGCGGCCAAAGAGCTTGAGAAGGAAGGTGTTTCCGTTGAAGTCATCGACCTTCGCACTATCACCCCGCTCGATACCCAGACGATTTTTGAGAGCGTCAAAAAGACTGGGCGTGTGCTCGTGGCCCATGAAGACGTACAATTTATGGGATTTGGGTCGGAGATCTCTGCCCAAATTTCTGAGAGCTGCTTTATGCATTTAGATGCTCCGGTAAAACGAGTTGGCATGAAGCCAGTGGCGGCAGTGGCCCATTCTCAATATATTGAGAACGTCATCTTGCCTCAGAATGAAGATGTGTTGAATGCAGCGCGCGCAGTCCTTAATTTTTAGCGCTTACCGTTTAATTTTTTGAAGCTATAGAAGGGTCCCTATGAGAGTCGACATGGTCATGCCCCAGATGGGCGAATCAATCGCAGAAGCTACTGTTTCAAAGTGGCGCAAGAATGTTGGTGACAAGGTTGAAAAGGACGAAATTATTCTTGAAATTTCTACAGACAAAGTAGATTCAGAAATACCTTCGCCAGCCTCTGGAGTAATTGTTGAGATCAGCGCCAAAGAGTCAGATGTCGTGCCGGTCAAAACCAAAATTGCGGTAATTGAAACTGAAGCCGGAGCGGCACAAACTTCAGCACCTGCGCCAGCAGCTCCAGCAGCTAAAGCTGCGCCGGTAGTAGAAAGCAAGCCGACACCAGCTCCAGCCTGCCCGGCACCAGTGCAACAAAACGGCACTCATCAGGCATCAGGCTCCGATCGTTTTTATTCACCACTCGTACGCAGTCTTGCCGAGAAACATAACGTTTCGCTTGCAGAACTTGATAAACTGCAAGGAAGTGGCCAAGGCGGACGACTAAATAAAGAAGATTTTCTTAAGTACGTAGCGACACGAGGAGCATCTGCACCAGCGGCAGCAGCCCCAGCTTCGCGTCCAGCTCCTGCTCCTGCAGCCAGCACCAAACCCGCAGTTGATTGGGGTGCCGAAGGCAGCAAAGTGGTGGTCATGGACAATATGCGTCAAGCCATTGCTGAACACATGGTTCGCTCAAAACAAACGAGCCCACATGTGTATTCCATGCAAGAAGTTGATTGCTCTGCAATTGCGAAGTACCGCGCCAAACACAAAGGTGAATTCGAGGCTAAAGAAGGCTTTAAACTTAGCTTTACGCCATTCTTTCTTGAAGCGGCCGTTCGCGGACTACTTGAGTTTCCGTATATCAACGCGTCAGTTGATGGAAAGAAGATAATTCTGCACAAGCACATAAATCTTGGCTGCGCAGTTGCGCTTGGCAACTCTGGCCTAATTGTGCCAGTAATCAAACGCGCCGAAGAGCGCAACTTGGTGGGTATTGCTCGTGGGCTAAATGATTTAGCTTTGCGCGCTCGTAACAAAAAATTGTTACCTGATGATGTATCTGGCGGCACCTTTACCGTAACCAACCCGGGTGTCTTTGGAACTATTATCGGCACGCCAATTATTAACCAACCACAAGTAGCAATTCTTTGCCTTGGTGCAATTGTAAAACGCCCTGTTGTTGTGGACGACATGATTGCAATTCGCGAGATGTGTTATCTCACGCTATCTTACGATCACCGAATTGTTGACGGCTCACTTGGCGGCCAATATTTGGCGTTCTTACGTGAGTACATCGAAAACTGGGATATGAACCGTCCGTTATACTAACGCGACGCTTTTTCAGCGCCCAGACGCATTTTATGAGAGTTATTGGCGGCAAAGCTCGTGGAATGCGTCTGGATTCAGTGCCAGGCGACAGCACCAGACCGATACTTGATAGAGTCAGAACAGCGCTATTCGATATTCTGCGGCCCCGTCTTGCTGGCATTCGTATGCTTGATGTCTTTGGCGGCAGTGGTTCTGTTGGCATTGAAGCTTTGAGTCAAGGGGCTGCTCACTGCACTTTTTTGGACATCAACAATAACGCGTTCAAAACTATCCGCAAAAACCTCGAGCACACTAAATTATCAGAACAAGCGCTCGTCTTTAACACCGATGCTTTTAGTTTTTTACGTCGTAGCACCGAGCAATTTGATCTTATTTATGTGGCACCTCCTCAATTTAAAGGAATTTGGCTTGAAGCTTTGCACACCATTGCGGAGAGGCCCGCGTTACTTGCTCCCGGCGGCTTAATTGTCGCGCAGATTGATCCCATGGAATACGAACCACTCGCGCTGACTGGATTTCACGAAACCAGGCAGGCAAAATATGGGAAAACTTTGTTGGTGTTTATTGAACCCTTAAATGCCCCTAACTAATTAAAACCACTAAACTAACTCTCAAACACCGCACTCTATTTACTAACTTCTCGATCAGTCTATTATAAACAGCATTAGGTGTGTCTTCTTGAATTGAGCTTAGCTCTTCTCGAAGCTTCAGATCTTTTGGTGGAACGTAATTCTAAATTTTATTGGGTAGTAGGCTCTTATTGCTGTCTTTCCGGATTGGCGGCATCTGCTTATCCGGAAAGACAGATTCACAACTAAAGGTTTTTTAGATTTTCTAACTAGGCCTTACTTATTTCTTCTTCAAACATATTGTTAACCGCCATCTAGATTCCTTCTGGGGTTTCGAGAGCAGAAATTTCTGCTTTGGAAACCCCGGAGGGGTCACACGCTTTACTGTGAAGCGTGCTGGTGGTCACACAATCACAACGGAGGAGAATGAGTAAGGTAAACGTCGATGCTCAGCCATCAACTGAGCACCAAGGACTCCTTGTCCTGACTGTCTCTCGGGGGACCCTTCTCCCGATCGACTTCACGCCGGTCCTGCAGTACTGCGCAACAGAAGGCTACGAAGCTGTGGGGAGGCAGATGCAAATCTGTAACCCTAAGCCGAGTGCCGTGCTGCTGCAAGTCGCAAACAACATGGAACAGCTCTGGGCCCCCATCGTCGCAACTCTGTGTTGGCAGCTGGGACGCAGTGGACACACCGCGTACATGGCTGGAGAGCGGGGAATATTCCTGGTGGGATACAAGCCTTGGCTTACTGCGCCGGCTTCCCAACAAGACAGACTCGTTGACTGCTATCATTTTTTAAAGATGCTGCAGCAACGTGAACGCTGGTTCCCTGAAGCTCCAAAAGCGTCTCCGATGTGCAACATCGTAGAATCGCTGCCACATGTAGCAACCTTCGGCTTCACCGCTGGAGCGCTGCGTGCTGAACAGCCTGCCTACCTCAAGTATGGCACGGGCAAGCTCTGCATCGGGTCGACCAACTGGCGCGCAATTGGGGTGTTCGAGTAAGGGCAAGGCGGCGCTGGCTTGGGAAACGCGCAAGCGTACACCAGGCCGGATGCCGCCTTGCCTAAGCTCATTAGTTTTCAATTGGTTTGCAAGTTGTGAGTTTGTCTTTATCTTCCTTTCCAGAATCATTCCAGTTGCCAAACTCTGGCCCTTCGACTTTTACCCCAAAATTTATTATGGTCTTGGGATTCATTTTTTGAATTATTAATTCTTCTTAATACGTGCCGTATATGATCATCGACGTTTTTGTAGAAATTCCAAAAGGAAGCCGCAATAAATATGAGTACGACAAAGAGCGGCATGTCATTAAATTTGATCGCATGCTTTTTTCGTCCGTGCAGTATCCCACCGACTATGGCTTTATCCCTGAGACACTGGGATTAGATGGAGACCCCCTCGATGCGTTAGTGTTACTTGGCGAACCAACCTTCCCTGGGTGTTTAATTGAGACTCGCCCAATCGGTGTTTTTTGTATGCGCGACGATAAAGGGCAAGACGAAAAAATCTTGAGCGTGCCTTTGCAGGATCCTCAGTGGAACCACCTAAAAAAATTAAAAGATGTGCCTCCGCATTTGCTCAAAGAAATTGAGCACTTTTTCTCAGTCTACAAAGAACTTGAAGGCAAAAAAGTGCAGGTACAAGGCTGGAAAGATAAAACTCAAGCTGAAAAGGTCATTAAGGATTGTGCAGCACGATATCTGCGAAAGAAATCACCTAAATCCTAGGGCAGTACCAGCAACGTAAAACATTACGTCCCGTACGTCTTCATCATGGCGAAGAAATTTTTTAAGGCGCTTTAAAATTATATCTTTCTGAAAGCTTAATTCCTGAGCCCAAGCTGAATCTGCAACTCGAACTACCAAGGCTCCTGCTCGAATACACTCTGGGGCGGTGCGTTTCGCAATTTCAGGCCCCACAATTTCGGGCCAATGGAGCACAAATTGATAGCGAGTAATTTCTTTATCGAGCCCAGAGGTGCGTAATGCAGAGCGTAAGATTTGTTCAATTTTTTGCGGTGTTGCGGCCCGCGCTTTAAATTTGGCATGTGGTTTTGCTGGCTTAAACCCCGGTATATGTCTTTGAGTTTCCGCTGCCATATACTATTTGCTTGTGTTTGGGTTCTTTTCAAAGACGAAAATAAGTTCTTTTTCGCGAGCAAGTCCAAGTTCATTACGAGCAGCTTTTTCAAGCGCTCTTTCGTCTGTTTGTAAACCTTTAATTTCTGACTTAAGGCTGCCCACATGGGCCTCAAGCTCGGCATTTTTCTCCTGCTGAGCAAGCACACTGCGCTCGAGTTTCTTCATTCGCGACAAACTGCCGTCAGTAGCGAGCGAAAAAAGCGCAGCACCTAGTGCCACGACCAGCACCAGTATAATACGAGAGTTCTTCATAACCTAAGCATAATCTTTATTGAATTCAGGCACCACCCGTTTTAGAGTTTTGGTGGTCTCTTAAATTGACCAGAACCAAGGAATCTACCATGAACGACTCCTCAGCCATACATTCCATTCGCGCCTATGAGTGCCTCGACTCACGTGGCTACCCAACGCTGGGCGTACACGTCAAAACTGCCAATGAAAGCGTCGGAGTTGCCCTGGTGCCCTCAGGAGCCTCCACCGGCGAATTTGAAGCACATGAACTGAGAGACGGTGACGAGCAGCGTTATTTGGGTAAGGGGGTTTTGCAGGCAGTTGAGAATATCAATAACGTGCTGGGGCCCGCCCTCAAGGGCCAATCGGTTTTGGAGCAGGCAAGCTTAGACCGTAAACTGCTAGAATTAGATGGTACCGAGAACAAGTCAAAACTCGGCGCAAATGCTCTCTTAGGAGTGAGCCTTGCCTGTGCACATGCCGGGGCTGCACACGCACGCACTCCTCTGTTTCGATATTTAGGTGGTATTGGAGCTCGCAAACTGCCGGTGCCACTGGTTAACGTTATTAACGGTGGTGCGCACGCCACTAATTCGCTTGATTTTCAAGAGTTTATGCTTATTCCCCACAAATCAAGCACCTTTTTTGAAAACTTGCGCGCTGTTGCCGAGGTCTTTCATCACCTTAAAAAGACCTTAATAAAACGCGGACTCTCAACCGGAGTTGGAGACGAAGGTGGTTTTGCACCAGACCTAAAATCGCCTGACGAAGCGCTTGAGCTTCTCGTTCAAGCCATAGAAGCGGCTGGTTATGAACCAGGCACTGAGATGTCGATTGCACTCGATGTGGCCGCCAGCGAATTTTATGACTCAGACCAAAACCGCTACATTCTAAAGAAAGGTTCAGGACAGAGTTACTCTTCCGAGGAACTTGTTGGCCTTTACGAGGAGTGGCTTGAGCGCTTTCCGCTGGTAAGCATAGAAGATGGCCTCGACGAAAACGACTGGGATGGTTGGAGATACATGACCGAACGCATTGGATCTCGGGTTCAGCTTGTAGGAGACGATTTATTCGTAACCAATGTCGTGCGCCTCTCACAAGGGATTCAGCAGGGCGCCGGGAATGCAATTCTTATAAAGCCAAATCAAATTGGAACTCTGACTGAAACACTGCAAACTATTCAGCTTGCGCAGTCGAATGGATATCGCACAGTCATTTCTCACCGTTCTGGCGAAACAGAGGACTCGACTATTGCCGATTTAGCTGTTGCTGTTGGAGCGGGGCAAATTAAAACAGGATCAGTCTGCCGAGGCGAAAGAACTGCAAAATATAATCGCTTACTCTGGATTGAAACTTTGCTCGCAGGCGAGTCGTTAGTCGAAAATCCGTTCGCGTAATTTTATGCTTTCCTATCTGCTCTCAATTGGAAGTGCACTCGCCATTAGTGTGGGCTGGTGGTTCCCTGGCCTGGACTGGTCAGTACTCCTCGGCTGGGTTGGCACCATTCTACTCTGTGCTGGTTTACAATTTGGACGCATGTCCTATAAGGCCATGCTACTTCATGGCTGTATCTGCAACACCTTGGGGTTTTATTGGCTGCACTCTACCATTAAAGATTTTGGCGGATTACCTCTCGTTTTCTCAGCACCAATATTTCTTTTTTTTGTTTTCGCAAGCGCCAACCAGCAGCTTATTTTCCTTTGGCTCTTTAAGCATCTCCCTCAGCGGCTGCATCGCTTATCATTAGCCACCGCCATAGCCTGGGTCTGTGCCGAATTTATATCAATTCGCATTTTCCCATGGTCAGTGGGCCACATGCAGTTGGCGTTTGAAGAGCTCGCCCAGTTTGCCGATGTACTTGGGGTTGCGGGAGTAACGTTTTTGCTTTTTTGGGTAAGTGACGCGCTATTACTTTCTATACGACAACGCGGATTGGTACGTTCGAGAGCAATTGCATTCGTTACTTTTGCCCTGGCCTTGGTGTACGGAGATCTCCGTCTTAGACAATTCGAAAAAATTGAAGGCCCCGGACTTCAGGTGGCGCTAGTCCAAGGAAATGTCTCAATAGCTGAAAAACACGATATTAAATATTTTACGCTCAATCGGCAGCGTTATCTTGAACTAAGCGAAATAGCCGCAAAACCGGGTACCTTAGTTATCTGGCCCGAGTCAGTGCTCAATGAATTTGTTCCAGACTCTATTGAAAATGTCCTTGATGACAAACGACTACCGTATTTTGGCCCCAAAGTCGGGGTTTTATTTGGTGGACTGACATATAAAAGTGAGCAGGAATATTTTAATAGCGCTATTGCGGTACTGCCGAGCGGGCTTGTGCTGCCTCCCTATCACAAACAAATCTTAATGCCATTCGGCGAATTTACGCCCTTTAGCGACTCGCTCCCCTGGCTTAAAGAAATTAATCACACGGCTGGCAATTTTACTCCAGGGCGAAAACAGGCAGTGTTTCAGTATCCACTAGGCGAAAACGGCGCTGAAATTGGAGTTGCTCCGCTTATTTGTTACGAAGACATTGTGCCAGCCATGGCTTTACAAGCAGTCAGAGCCGGAGCCCAGATACTTGTTAATCTAACCAACGATGCCTGGTTTGGAGACACCGTGGCCCCCGCGCAGCACCATCTAATTGCTGCCTGGCGGGCTATAGAAAATAGACGGTATCTCCTTAGGTCGACCAACGCGGGCCTCACCGCCGTAGTCAGCCCAACTGGTCAAACTATTGCGGCTTTGCCTACTTTTGAAGAGGGCCTCCTCATCGAACGCGTCCACCCCTTAAACGCTGTCTCACCATATAACACCTACTTTGGTGCCTCATTTGAACTTTGTGTTCTCGCTTTTGCCTTTGCTTCAATAGCTGGTTTCTGGTTGCGACGACGTTTTTCTTCACGTTAAACTTGGGAGCAAGCGAAGATTAACCCTGGGCAGCCTTAAGAGTGAAATATGCTCTTAAGGCCATGTGCTCAACTGGAACCCAACCATGAATAAGCTGCTTTCCTCCATTCTCCTCTTAACCTCCCTCTCCATGTGTAGCCATCCACAGTCGGGGCCAGACAAAACTGTTGCGGGGGCAGTACTTGGTGCGGGCTGGGGAGCAGGAACAGGAGCCATTGTCGGCAATCAAATTGGTAACGTCAGCGGCGGCGCTGCTGCTGGTGCAGGCATAGGGCTTGTTGCCGGAGCGTTGACTGGAGGTGGCTACGACGTAAACGAAGGCATCCTTGTTGAGCAACAAAGAAAGCTAGATGCAATGAAGCTACAAAATGAAATTAACGGTGCACGACTTGAGCAGATGCAAGCCAAATTAGATAGAGCCCGCCCGAGCACCACTTCCGCCTCTCTCTACCAAGTCTACTTTGATAATGATGTAAGCAGCATAAAGGCTGGTGCAGTGGCTGACCTTGAGCAAATTGCAAATTCGCTCAAAACTGATCCCGCAGCTAAAAAGATAATGGTAATCGGCCACTCTGACGATGGTGGGACTCCAGAATATAACGAGCGTTTGGCTGAAGCCCGAGCTCGTACCGTTACCGCATATTTGGCCAGCCAGGGACTCAGCATGGACAAGCTCGTCACTCAACAATACGGCAGCCAGCGCCCCGTTGCTTCAAACAGCAGCCCAGAAGGCCGCCAGCTTAATCGCAGAGTCGAAATTCTCGTGGCAAATTAGCCCCTTAGTCCTGTATCCACCGGCCGCGTTGGTTATCTTAAGTAGTGCTGTTTTGGTACGATATCCAACAGTACATATACTTCCCGAGTGCTTCCGCGCCAGGCGCCAAATTTTATGCAAGAATACGCTCTCAGCAGCCCCCAAGAATTTGAGCGCGCTATTTGTGCCATAGCGCAGCTAAGCCTGCGCGAATTTCAAGGAAACACGTTTAAGCTTCAAGGCCCGGTAGAATTATTTCGCTTTCAAACGGTGAACGAACTATTTGAACGCTTAATGAGAGGAGAATCGCCCGTCCGCGAGCAAAAAGACGGAATAAAAAGTGAGTTCATAGAAGGGCTATTTCAAGCCTCAGCCTTATTGCAAAGGATGGGCGCAGACGAACAAGTGAGTGGGCGGGTCGCCAAAGTAGCCCATCTCGCTTTAAGAAACAGTGCTTGCTTACAACTCATGTTGCTGAGAGATGCTGGAGAACCCATGGCCATAGAAGCCCTCGAGATTTACAACCGCCACGTAGTAAGCGGAAATGAGGAGCTCACAAGAGAGACTTTTTTAGGAGTGATTCACAATACTCTCGAAAATTCGCACTCAGGCTACGCCAAAGTGCTGGCTGAACTTTTGAAGCTTTATCCGCTCTCCTAGGCCCAAGTCCACACAGCAATTGCGCAGGCTAGGGATCGGCCCCCAATTCTCAGAGACGAATGCCACTTACTTAACCCTTAACATCTTGGAAGGATGAGGATTATTCAGAGCGTTCCGTTCGAAAGACCTAGAATTGGTCATAAAAGTGGTGTGACCTTTTTGCCAAACCTTACG
>JBIKUD010000096.1:0-5333 GCA_044347745.1 Bdellovibrionota bacterium | reverse complement strand
ATATTGGGTTTAGATCTGGCGGGTATCTTATTTTGCAATCTATTCCCAAGTCAGAAAATTTAGTTGAGTTATTTAAAAAAGATGCGCGTGGTAGCTCTTTGGCTGATTATCCCATTAGTAAGAACTTTAAAAAGTTAGAGCAGGTAAAACTGTTGGCTGAGTTCACCGGATTGGTTGGCGCCTTAGATACCTACATTCAATTTTTCCAGAAGAAAGAATATAAGCCTGTTTTTGTGCACGGTTGCACCTCAATAGTCATTCCTGAAGCATTTGTATATCTAGATTCAGGGCAGATTAAGGGTCTACTTGAGGGCATTGCCGGTGCGGCTTGGTATTCTAAGCTTTTGCAGAATAAATTTTCAGCCAGAGTTCCCGATAGGTCTCAGGTGATTAATACCGGATTAGGGGTAGCCCACTTAGTTATTATTGCGCTTATTGCATTTGGTAATCTTTCGGTATTGGTAGCTAAATGGAGGCGCGCATGAGCGCAGTTGCGTTTACTTCGAGTTGGCAGGTAGCTACGATTTTAGTTGGTGGCTTTGGAACCTTAGCGATCTTTAGCTTTTTGTTTGGTGAGAATCGAATATATAGATTCGTCGAGCACCTCTATATTGGTATTGCTGCTGGTTTAGGATTGGTAGTTCCCATTAAAAATTATGTCTGGCCCCAAGTGTTGGTGCCGATGCTTGGGTACGACCGCGTGCAGTATCCGGATGGAAGTTTTTCGGCTGAGTATAATTCACTAAATCTACTCTATCTCCTGCCATTACTGTTTGGCTGTTTGTACTATTTTGTGTATTCCAGAAAATACGGATGGCTTTCAAAGCTCGTAATTGGTTTTACGCTTGGAATGAGCGGTGGAATAGCATTTAAAGGCTTTTTTAATGAAATGATTCCACAGCTTTCAAGTAGCTTTAAGCCATTAGTGGTGTTTGAGGGTGGGGTACTTAATTGGTTTGAAAGTTTTTCAAATATAGTTTTCGTTGTCACTCTGCTCAGCGTTATGTATTACTTTTTCTTTTCGTTTAAACACGAGGGGAAGCTTGCGCGAGGCACGGCAGCTACTGGCCGCTGGCTTATGATGGTTTGTTTCGGAGCTTTTTTTGGTTCAACAGTGATGGCACGAATGGCGCTTTTGGTTGAGCGGGTTCAGTTTTTGTTGAGTGATTGGGCTAGCGCTGTGGCCTGGGGGCTTGGAAGCTAATGCGAATTAACCGAGAGGAACTGCGCACGGTATTGGTTACCGATTGTGGTTCAACCACGACGAAAGCTTTGCTTTTTGAAAAGACAGAAAGTGGATGGCGACAAACGAGTCGCGGCGAAGCGCCTACGACGGTTGAAGAACCAGTGGCTGATGTGACGGTGGGAGCTCTTAATGCTTTTACTGAAATTGAGGAGCTTTCGGGGCGGCGTTTGTTACGAATGGGGAACTTGTCGAGCGGAGAACCTCCGTTCCTGATTACCGGTGCCGATAAAGGTCAGGGAATTGATTTGTATTTATCCACAAGCTCAGCCGGTGGTGGACTACAAATGCTTGTTGCTGGTCTTGTGCGCCAAATGACTACTGAGTCCGCAGAGCGAGCGGCGCTGGGAGCTGGCGCGATTGTGCTTGATGCCCTCTCTGCCGATGATACTCGGCCAGAACATGAGCGAATTGAGCGTATCCGGCATTTGCGTCCAGATATTGTACTCATGACGGGCGGCGTTGACGGTGGGTCGAAAGCTCACGTTATTGAGTTGGCCGAATTGCTTCGCGCAGCATCGCCGAGGCCGCGATTTGGCGACACCTTAAAATTGCCGGTGATTTATGCGGGAAATAAGGAAGCTGCTCAGGAAGTGCTAGAAATATTGGCGCCAATAGCACAGGTGCAGGTTGTAGAGAATTTAAGGCCGAGTCTCGAGGAGGAGAACCTTGGGCCGGCGCGCGAGGCAATTCATGAATTTTTCCTTTCTCATGTTATGAGCCATTCTCCAGGCTACGGGAAACTTTTGTCTTGGTCGCCCGTGCCAGTTTTGCCAACTCCAGCAGCGGTGGGAGAAATGACGCAGCGGTATGCGCGACACAACGATGTGCAGGTGCTGTGCGCTGATATAGGAGGTGCTACCACTGACGTGTTTAGCGTGTTTCGTGATGAAAAAAATGAATTTGTGTTCAATCGCACCGTGAGTGCGAATTTGGGCATGAGTTATTCGGTGGCAAATGTGCTGCTTGAGTCTGGTGTTGAGGGAATTCAGCGGTGGTTGCCGTATGATATTTCGGCTCATGAGGTACGTGATAGATTGCGAAATAAAATGATTCGCCCCACCTCAATCCCGCAAACTTTGGAAGACTTGTGGCTTGAGCAAGCTGTCTGCCGTGAGGCCTTGCGCTTGTCACTTAAGCATCATCGATCTCTCGCGGTTGGGTTGAGTGGCATAAAACATTCAAGAGGCATTGCCGATATCTTCTCGCAGTCTGCAAATAGATCTGAATTGGTTGATTTAATTAAACTAGATGTGGTGATTGGATCTGGCGGTGTTCTTAGTCATGCTCCGAGCCGCATGGGTGCGGCGTTGATGATGCTTGAGGGCTTTGGATTACAAGGCTTAACGCAAATAACCGTTGATTCGATTTTTATGATGCCACACTTGGGAGTTTTCGCCAGCGTGCATCCCCAGGCTGCAGATGAAATATTTATTGAAGATTGTTTGGTAAATATCGCCTTGTCAGTGGTGCCAGTGCTACACAAGAAATGTAAGCCAGGAGATATTTTGGCCGAGTTACATTTTGAGGGTCGTTCGTGTGGGCACCTTCGAGCCGGTGAGTTACGTCATGTAGAATTATGCGAGGGAAGTCGCGGCAAGTTATTAATTGAACCCGTCAGCGGAGTTGATATGGGAGCTGGTGTGGGGGCGAAATTAGAGCGTGACGTTGAAGTAGGATGTTGTGGATTGTTGTTGGATGGGCGCATTCAAGAATTTTTAAAAAATGAAAGTGCAGGACAACGCGCTGCCCGCCGAATGGCAGAGTTTAGAAGTTTGGGGCTGGCTTAACTATGGCTCAGGGTTTTACACCGGGACTTATTTCAAGACGAAGTCATGCAGTGGTACGCCTGAGGGAGTTACCCATACCTGGTAAAGTGCTGGTGACTGTGGGGCAAAAAGTACGAGGCAGTGAAGTGGTGGGACGAGCGGATCTCCCAGGTGAGTTGCATATCGTGCGCGCTGCTGAGCAACTGGGCATTGAACCACATGAGGTGATGAAGGGACTGCGGGCCCAAATTGGTGAGCACGTAACGCAAGGCCAAATTCTTTGCGAACATCGGGGCTTGTTTGGGCTTATTCGCTCTCGTTGCCTCAGTCCCGAAGCGGGCATTTTAGAGTTTGTTTCTGAAGGGTCAGGGCATTTTGGTATAAGGGGAGCTGTAAAACCGGTGGAGTTGACTGCCTATGCTGCAGGTACCGTTGTGGCAGTTGAGCCAGGAAAATCCGTCAGCATAGAAATGCGGGGCGCTGTCATTCAGGGAATATTTGGGATTGGTGGCGAGCGCCAGGGGCGAATTTTATGTGTTGCCTCTCAGAATGGTGGAGAGGTGACAGTTGGTGATTTACCCGCTCAGCTAAATTCAGCCATTTTAATCATTAAAGGATCGGTAAGTTTGGAAGTTGTTGAGGCAGCGGCGCTTCGCGGTGCTACGGGCCTTGTGTGTGGGTCGATTGATGACAAGGTGTTGGCCAGCTATTTGGGGTATGATTTGGGCATAGCACTTACTGGTGATGAGAATGTGCCGATGGTGATTATGATTACTGAAGGCTTTGGAGATCTTGAAATGTCGCCGCATAATTTTGCTTTATTTGGGGAATTTGACGGAAAAGATGCGTCTATTAACGGAACTACCCAGGTGCGAGCAGGCGCAATACGTCCTGAGGTTCTTATTCCGCATTCCATGGCGGGCGCGGAGGCTGAAGTTCCGATGAGTCAAGAATTGAAAGTCGGATTAAGGGTGCGAATGATTCGTGTGCCATATTTTGGAGCGTATGGGCTAGTTGAGGAATTGCCGGCAGCTCCTGAAAAGGTGGCTTCGGGGGCAGTGACGCGAGTGCTGCGTGTGCGTCTTGAAAGCGGAGAAAAGGTCTCGGTGCCGCGAGCTAATGTTGAGATCGCAAACTTGTAAAGGGACGTGGTGTTAAGTCAAGAATTGCAGATATCAAGCCAAGCGGAATTTAGCTTGTTGGCTTTTCCAATCAACCTGAAGAATGGCGAGGTGTGTGGAGGGGGCTCTCAGTGTTCGCTTGATGTGCTTCTGTGTCCTGATAATTTTTCGATGCACATTTTGGACCGAAGCACCTCTAATTTGATTGAGAATGCGGCGCTTGATCCAGCAGTTGTTCATCGGATTTTATTTCGAGGAACTCTTTCAGAAGTTAACGCAGTGTTGTCTGACATCGAGCGTGCGGCTGCCGTTGCGCCAGAACTTCTGAGCCATGTGCGGCACTTTCTTAATGAGGAGTTTATCGTGGGTCCCGAGCGCTGGGGCACCGGGGGATTACTGGCGGATAAAGCGAATGCTGTTCATGAGGTTTTATGTGTGAGAGCACTACGTTTACTCCATTCGCTGGTCGGAATTGATGCAGAAGTAACAAGATTATTTGCAGTGGCTCTAGAGCATCCGTTTGTTGGGATTCGAAGAGCTGCAGTGGAATATGTAGCAGGCTCAGTCGTGGTAGCTCACGCTTTAACAAATGTTTTGTCGATGGCGCTTTTTGACGATGACATTACGGTGCGGCGTCATGTGATTCTGGGGCTCCATAGGGCGCAGTTGTATACGGACGAGGTCGTATTTGGGCTTTTGCAGAATTTAACCGAAGCAGAATTGGTTCCCGATGTATTGCGTGCGCTGGGCCGTAACAGAATTCAGGCGCAAGCGGTGGTTCATCACTTGGGTGAATATTGTAGGGCGGAAAAGTCTCGACATGCTGTGGATGCTGTTAAGCTATTGGGTAGTTACGTTTTTGATTTGCTTGAGCGTGAGCAGGATAGATTGAGTGGGCGGATGTTGGGGGAAATGCGCCTTGCCTTCCAGTTCTCTCGGCTAACCCCAGTTCCGGCTAACCCCAGTTCTCAGAGACGAATGCCACTTACTGAGGGTGTAAGTGATCGAAATGATCGAAGAAAATCGGTATCTTGTAAGATTTTGAGCAAGGGATCATAAGTGTCATTATCTATGGGGGGGGATAATATGGACACGATTCGAGAAGCATTAAAAGTCTATCGTAGCCTAGTAAGCCAGCGTTTAGGCAAAGAGCTTAGAGTTGGCGCCGCCGTATCTGAACGCCGCAGTATATTCTCCTCC
>JBIKUD010000018.1:0-62972 GCA_044347745.1 Bdellovibrionota bacterium | reverse complement strand
ACTTAAGCACCTGGCGAACAAAGTGGTCACACAAACCGCAATCGCCGTCATAGAATATAATTGGCTTATCAAACATACATGCGCCCTTACATATCTGAGTCTAACTGCTCAACTTCTGCTTGGCGAGTTTTGGGTAAGCTATTAAAATTATTTAATTATTTTTATAGCGATGACCAATTACTCAAGCCGAGCAACCGTGCTATGCTCTCCCAATGCCATTATCGTTGCCTTGCAGGGAGGTGGCCCTGTTCGCATCGGCGGTCGCAGCTTCGGCGTGCGCTTCCGGGAATGCGGCATTCGCGCTTGATACTACCTTGAGCCCGCCTTCGGTGGACGAGCCAAAAGTGTCTCCTGCAACTTCCAGTTCAAATCCTAAAAGTCCTCCAGATCTAGACTTTAGCCAGGTGGCGGCGGTACAGCCAGCGGGTGCCTCTGCTGGTTGGTCAGACTTATCGTCGGCTCTCGGAAAAGCAGTGTTAAGGCCGTTGCGCAGCGTTGAGAGGATAATCGAGGACCCCCTACCCGCGATTGGTGAGGGACTTGGGCGCGCGCTGAAGCGTGAAGCCCTGAGGAGTTATCGACAAGAGACAGCAGGCTTAGGAATAAATGCCGAGGAGGAGCTCGCTCAAATTTCTGCCGCATATGCAGCGCGCCCTTTCGAGCAAATGACGGCTGAAAGCAGAGGTGATTTAAACGGATTTTTTGATCCATTTTCAACCTTACGAATTTCGCACGCAGGTACGTTTATGTATCTTGAGCCGCTAGACGATCGGTCTGGAGCCTTTGATGTGCGTGTGAAGTTCCCGTCCGGGAATAAGGTTCTAGACATTCTCGAAGGGGATCGCGCTGCCAGTGATCTTTGGAAAGAGTTAGACGCGCGATTCTCGTACTCTTTTTCCCCGTGGGATGAAGTGTCGTTTGGACGTGATGGCGATTTTTATTTTATCGGGTTTTGTCACGCAATTGGTTCACGTTCGCGGGTGCGCTAATGTACGTCTCCTTTGCGCAACGCATTAAGACGCTCTGCGCTAAATTTTACAGCTTCAAAGTCAGGTAAGAGAGGTTCTCCAGTCTCGTCGCTGTCGCGTTCCACCGCCTTGCGAAGGGCATCAGGATTGATAATTCCTAGCCGTTGGCGATCGGGTACAAAAATTTCGGCACATGACTTACATTGCACTACCACAATTATTCCATCGAAGGTCACTTTGGTTAATTCAGTGGTAAAATCTTGATCGTCATTGCCAGTTGCTTGGCAACAAGGACAGGTAATTTCCTCGATGAAGGTCTCAGCTAATCCTCTTAGTCTAAATTTAAGCGCCATTTCGTAGTCCCCTATTTTGTGCAGCGGCACCGGGGCTGATGCGCTTTTTCATTCGAATTTCGTTGCCTTGCGCGTTATACGATACTTCGTCAATTGCGCCGTGGATAATAGCTGTGCCGCGTCCAAATGGTTGTGTAGATACTTCTGTAATCTCTTGTTTGGCTGATTGCGGAATAAATCCTTTGCCCTGATCATGAATGCGAATACAGAACCAGTGCTCGCATACTTCAAATTGAATGCGAATTTCGCGGGATCCGAACTCTGGCTGCGCTAGACGTTCTTGGCGCATTCTGGAAAATTTATCTCGTCCATCAAGCTCAATTATTTCTCTCCAGGAGGACGGAAGTTCAAGATTGCCGTGTTCAAGTGCATTTGCCAACGCCTCCTGAAATGCAAGCTCAAGTCTCATTCGGGTGGTTAGATCAACGCGCCCACTGGCATGTAGTTGCTCAAGAAATTGAATTGGAACTTTATGTTGTGCTAGTTCTTGCGACTTGAAGACTAACGTAATTGAAGCATCAGTGGTGAAATTGTAGAGGTGTTGTTCAAAAGATTTTTGACTTCTTGTGGACAGTACACGTTCAACAGCGGTTTCGATCGCCAATTTATTTTCGGGGCAGGTAATAACATCAGCGGCTCCTTCCCGAAGCAGTAAGCTAATATCACTGACCTCCTCGAATTTTCGGGTAACTATAATAGCTCCTGCCGCATTATGAGAGCGTAGCGCGCGAAGCGATTCAACTGCCGATAGTTGCGGCATCTCCAAATCTGTTACAAGGACATCGCAAGGCTTTTCGAGATGGCCCTGGTCAAGCGACTGTGCCGCCGTAACTATTTGGCAACGCCAGCCACGTGCTTGCAATGATTTCATTAACTCCTGGTGGGAGTACGTATCCTCTCCCACCAGGAGAATGTGCGGAGCATTCAGAGAGATACTCATATGAGTACTCTACATCTGGTTGGGTAGACTTAATTGTCTACCGGCAACAACTTGTCGAGCATCAGGAGCTCAAAAGTTTCTTTTACAAATCCTCCAAGTGGCTTAACCATGAGCTGGCCATTGTCGGCTTTGAGGCGTTTATAACACATTAAAATTTTGCCAATTCCGTAGCTGTTAATTATCTGCACCCCAGAAAGATCGAGAATGACAGTTCTCTTTCCTTGGTCATACACCTGGTTAAAGGCTTTGCGCAGTGCTTCACCTGATTGCTCTGAATCGAGATCTCCCTCAATTTTGATGTAACCCTTATTGCCTACGATTTCTGTTGGATACTCCATAGTCGCCTCTTGAATGTTCCATATACACACAGGTACGCAGCCTCACTGAGCGTGAACACTGCACACTTCCCATAAGATTTAATCGGCAGCTCCTGAAAATGACTGAAGCCCTAGAATTTCTTATAAATCGAAACATCGTTCGGATAAGTGCCCTGTTCCCTTAAGATTATTAGTTCAGGGCAGGGAGTAACTGGTAATGTTTGTCTTCTTAAATGCCGACATATACGTAGAATACTGAGGGTGCTTTTATTCAGGACGGGTCTTGAAAAGAGCAGCTCGCGCAGCTTTCATGAAGGTCTCAATATGGCTGAGAATTCTACAACCCCCCAAGAGTTTAATGGTCGCCTCAGTGGCGGAAAGGACTGGCGCGAAATTGTTGCTTGGGTCGGAGACCTGCCGCCGATGCCGCATGTGGCATCGCGAGCTATCAGCATGGTTGAGAACCCAGACACTACTGCCCAGGAATTAACAGATCTCCTTTCAAGTGATACGGCCTTGGCTGCTCGTGTGCTGAAGATTGCAAACTCGGCTATGTTTTCGCGACAGCGAGAAATTACCACGCTTAACCAAGCTATCATGATTATCGGCTTTAAAGCCTTGAAGGGAATTATTGTTGCTGCCACCTTGCGCCAAATTAATAAAAGTTTTGGGAAGCTCGAGAAGCTTATTTGGGAGAATTCGATTGGAACTGCAGTTGCCTCTACTCTTGTCTGTAAAAAACTGAAAAAACGTTACATAGAAGAAGCTTTCTTATTAGGACTTTTGCATAGCTTAGGTCAGATAGTATTATTATTTCAGAAAGACACAGCTGCTGACTACAAAACGGTAATGGGGCTTGTGCGTGACAATCACCTTGATTACGCCAGTGCAGAGCATCAGGTGTATGGATTTGCACACCCATTAATCGGTGCCCTAGTCGCAAAAAAATGGAACTTCTCATCTGAGACTTGCCAAACCATCCTGCATTATCGCGATCCGCTTGAGTCTGCAAAACCTGAAAGTGAATTAGAGGAGAAAACGGCGGTAGTGCAGATTGGTGAAATGATGGCGCACGCAGCTGGAATCGGTACACCAGAAGGCTACCCGAGCCAAGTTGAAGCGATCGTAAAGGTTGCTCGTTATGTCGGGTTCCCCGATGCAAATTTAGACACTACGATTGAAGAACTTATTAACGAAGTTCAGGCGCAGTTTGAGAAAGAGCGTCATGTGTATGAATAAATTTTGTGATGCCTGCTCGCGTCTTTGAGCTTCGGGTGACGGAACTACCTGAAAGCCTAACAAAAAAGCAATCAATTCTTTCAGAGCTGGCCGCTTAAATCGTTTTGAGCGAGCTTAAAAGGATAACTTAACTTCCTAGAATTTTGTAAGCCTTGGCTAAAGACCTTGTAAATTGCCCAAAAATTCTTGAAGTATGAGATCTTCACAGAATTATAACGTAAATTAAACAATTTTCGCTGTCTGAATCTGGCAAATTTGAGAATCTGACCTATTCCACTATAATCAAGCTACTGGTCCCTCCGTGGATGCGAACACTGTCATTTTTTCTGCTGCGGTGAAGTACTGTTATGATGGCCAATTCAAAAATAAACCGAAAAAGAAAAGTTCGCTCGCGTCGGTCTGATATTAATCCGGGCAAGACTCCGCCATCATATTTTGTAAATCGTGAACTGAGCTGGCTTGAATTCAATAGGAGAGTCCTTGCACAAGCGTCAGACGAGGGACTCCCGTTATTAGAACGTTTACGTTTTATTAGCATCTTCACCTCGAATCTCGATGAGTTCTACATGAAGCGTGTTGGTGGTCTGAAGCAGCAGATCGTGGCAGGTATTGCTCATACCACAGCCGACGGTATGAGTCCTTTACAGGAGTTGCAGGCGATTCGGTCGACGGTTATCAATTTGTTAGCAGAGCAGGGACAAATTTATGAACAACAGCTACTGCCCGCTTTAGGTAAAAGCGGAATTTTACTGCTCAAATGGGGGGAGTTGAATGAGGCCGATAGAGCTTTTGTCCGTAGCTATTATAAGGCCAAGGTATTTCCAATCTTAACCCCACTTTCTGTTGATCCAGGACATCCTTTTCCATATCTTTCGAATCTTTCTACCTCACTTGGCATTACCTTGCGTCATCCCGATAAGCTTGATGAGCGCTTGTTTGCGCGAGTGAAAGTGCCTCCTATTTTACCTCAGTGGATTAGGATCGAATCCAAGGAGAGCGGATCTGAGCACCGATTCGTTAATTTGCGTGAAGTTATACTTCATAACCTTGCAGAACTTTTCCCGGGCATGGAAATCTTGAATGCGATGTCATTCCGTGTAACCCGCAACGCTGAGGTAGAATTGGATGAGCTAGACGCGGAGGATCTACTTGATCATATCGAGAGCGAGCTTCGACAGCGTCGTTTTGCAAAAGTAGTACGGCTTGAACACAGTCGCGGTGCGGATCCTTGGATACTCTCATTGTTACGTGAGGAGCTTGAATTAGGATCGGATGATTTATATGAAATGCCGTCAAAACTTGACTACACAGCTTTGAAGCCAATTTTTGAGCTCAATATCCCGCATCTAAAATTTGATCCTTGGGTTCCTGCCCAGACCGCCAAGCTCTCGGATGAAGATAGTAATATTTTTTCTACTATCAAACAGCGAGATTACCTATTACATCACCCGTATGAAAGTTTTGCTTCTTCAGTCGAGCGTTTTATAAAATGCGCTGCGGAGGATCCAAAGGTAGTTGCGATCAAAATGACGCTTTATCGAACCGGAGAACAAAGCTCGATTGTTCCGCTACTGATGAAGGCAGCGGAGCAAGGTAAACAGGTCGTGTGCGTGATTGAGCTCAAAGCTCATTTTGATGAAGCACGTAATATTGCCTGGGCCCAAGCAATGGAAAAAGCAGGGGTGCACGTTATTTACGGTTTGGTTGGTTTAAAGACGCATGCAAAGTGCATTCTCGTAATGCGCGACGAGAGTGATGGCATACAGTGTTATGCTCACATTGGCACTGGTAATTATCATCCCCAAAATGCAGGTGTCTATACAGATCTGGGGCTGTTGACCACCCGAGCTGATATTACCTCCGAGCTGGTTGAAGTTTTCAATTTTTTGACTGGCCGCAGTCTAAAGCGCGACTATTCAACTCTCATTGTTGCTCCGTTTGATATGAAGCAGCGTTTCCTTGCTCTAATATATCGTGAGTTGGAATGTGCCAAAGCTGGAAAGCCGGCGCGAATTTTGGCAAAGATGAATAGCCTTGAAGATCACGGCATAATCAGCGCGTTGTACCAAGCCTCACAGGCTGGAGTGAAAGTGGATTTAATTGTGCGCGGACTTTGTTGCCTGCGCCCGGGAATCGCTGGGGTAAGCGAGAATATTCAGGTCATCTCAATCGTGGGGCGACTTCTTGAGCATTCTCGTGCATTCTATTTCCAGAATGGAGCGACTGATCCGCTTGATGGCGAGTTTCTTATAGGAAGTGCAGATTGGATGTATAGGAATATGCTGAGTCGAGTTGAAATCGTTACTCCTATTCTCGATCGTGCATTGCGCGAGCGTTGTTTTGAAGCCCTGAATAGTGGTCTATCGGATGTGACGCAAGGTTGGCGTATGCAAAGTGATGGAACCTATCGCAGGTTGACTCGTGCAGATGTAGCAAATCCTTTGGCAATCAGCTCACAGCAGTTTTTGATGCAGGAGAGCAAGGAGCGATTTCAACGCTATCAGCAAAATACCGCAGCCGCGCGTTCTATATCGACTTCGGAGTCAGACCTTTCCAAGGTAAGTTAGCTAAAACGAACTTGTAGAAATTTGCGGCACGCAGCTCTAAAGGTTTCCTGGACTGTTTCAATACGTAGCAGCGCAACATCAACTGCGGCTCCAGCTTTCAAAGTAATTGCCGCCTCGTGTGAGCTCACTTTTATACGTGTGATTTTTGGGGGAGTGCTGAAGGAAGTTTGAAGGGCGTACAGAAGTCTAGTCATCGCAAGTAGTCTATAAAATGAGGGGACTTTTTGGGGTTCCAAAGGAAAGTCCTCGCTCCGGATTTTACCTCCTTGTCGAAGGGTAAAAAGCAGAGCCAGTATCTTTCGAGTCGGGAGATCTAGATCGACAAGCGCTCCGTCAGCCACAAGCTTGGCCATTGGACCATCTCGACCAAAATCGCCTAAAATCTCCGCGATTGGATGTAATGTTTGTGCAATTGAATAAAGCTCCTTCCACCGCTTTGAGAGTCGATGAGCTGGAATCAATTTTTCGAATACTGTTTCTGAAAACAGTGTCCAATCATCAAGGACATGTATCCCTTTGCATGCGTGCACGATGCGCATCTTAATTGCATTCTGGGGGTATGATACTGAGGGTCTGGATACCGTTTTGCGAACATCCTCAATAATACCGTCTCTTAATGAATACTCGGTCGTTTCAAGTTTATTGGGATTGGTAAGATTTACTATTTCTTCGAGGAGAATTGCTCCAGGGACAATCAGGTCAACCCGATTTTGCTCAAGACGTGGAATCTTATACAGCGTCTTTCGATCTGCATGAATCAGAGTATGTACAACAAGACTCAGAGCCTCCGGTGTAATTGAGTCGGCCCCTTTTTTGGCAAGTTTACAGACAGCGCGTATCGTGCCGCTTGAACCGATACAGCGGACTCCTTTCACCTTTTGGAGTAGGGGAATGCGAGCAAGGCTACTGCGAATATAGCTTCGTAAACTTGAAATTACTTCGCTGGTGGGGGGACTCCCGCGTAGGGTCTTCTGATTAAGGAATAGTTGATGAAGTCGCGCGGCTCCAATGTTGAGACTTACGCTGACGGGTGCGGTGTTGGGTTTGATTAGAGTAAATTCGGTGCTTCCACCTCCAATATCCACTAAAAGCACGGCTGAGCTTTTAGCGCGTGAGTCGTTGGCTACAAAACCTTGGGCGATATAGCGTGCTTCTTCCGCCCCACTAATAATCTTGATAAGAATCCCGGTACGCTCCTTGACCCTTTTTACAAATTTGGCTGCCCCTTTCGCATCCCGCAGAGCGCTGGTTCCTACGGCGATGAACTTTTCAACGCCGTAGCGATCTCCAATCATTCGGAATGTGATAAATGCTTGTACAGTGCGTTTTTGAGCAGCTGGGTGTAACCTTCCAGTTTCGAAAACTCCTTGCCCAAGCTTCACCATGAGCCGTTCGCGATACAGACGACGTATTGAGCCGTCAGAAGCTATTTCTCTTATATCGAATCTTACCGAATTTGTTCCAAGGTCTATTACTGCAATGCGCATGATTGAAATGTATCGTGATTAAACTACAGTGTCTTCACCAATTTTATTCCAGGTAAGAATTAGAAGGTGCCTAACCCCTGTTTCGGCTTCGGTGTTGGTGTCCCACTCTTTGGGTTGTTGGAGGAACCTGCAATTTTTTTGAGAGCAAGCTCTCGCTTTCGCTCTATCTGCATTTCAGCTAGACAGTTGGGGTGAAATTTTCCAAAACGGGCGCAGGTGCCTTGTGCCTTTGCGATATTCGCAGCAATCGCGCGCTGGGTGAGGCGATCGCAGGAAGAGCCGATAAACCTCGTGCGACTGTATTTGTATAACTTTGGTATCGATATTCTGGACTTTTTGGTTCCCAGAGCCCCTTCAACTTCATCGAGTGGGCTTGTGGGGCTGAGAGTTGCCGGGGTTGGGGTAGGGAGCATTAATGATTTGCGCATTTGTTCAGTATAGTTCTCGCGGTCTTCAGGGGGTAAAGATTCTAGCGTGGCCTTGAACCCTGGGTCATTCATGAATGCATCGGGCGAATTCTGATTATTGATATCGACCACGGACAGGCGGGCAATAGGGCAAGCTAAGCGAATGGCTTCGCGCATCGACTGTGCCTGCTGTTCAAGTATAGCAGCACCTTCCGCGCCGCCTACTCTACTCGCTATATCAGCGTTGGTTATATTTGCCTCAAGTTGTCTGATTTCAACATCGGTGCCGGTTTCAATAAGGCGCGCGTCGAGGTCGATGTCGCTTCCATCGTTCCATGGGTCTCCTCCTGAAGAAAGAATTGCTATTTGCAGGCTTTCACTACTTTCTTGGCAGCTTCGAGAATCGAAGCCATCTCGTGCGCAAAGAGCAACTGGATTTTCTGCATCAAAACTAAAGGCAAGCTCGATTGCTTTCTCACAATTGGCTGACTTTTGTTTTGGGGAATAGGTCAGCGTAGTGCTGAGCTGTGGAAAACAATGTTCCCCAATATTGCTTTCTAAGCTTTCAAGTAAACTGGAATAATTCTTTACGCTCTTGTGAGCTTTATAGGTGCTTAATGCCATTTCCAAGGCGAGGTCAGCAATTTTTGGAAGGCCCGACTTAGTAACGTTGGACGGGGTTGGCTGGGAGGAAGCCAATAATGGAATTGCCAAGAGCGCAAGCAGCTGATTGAGGTAGAATTTAAATTTAATTGGTAGTTTCATTATGTATCAAATAGTAAGCGCAATCGATGACAGTGCTCGAGGGATGCTTCACCCTTAATTGATATTATGGCACTTTTCGTCGAAATAGTGCCATGAGGATTCAATTGTTAAATGGGAAAACAATCTTCAACGTGATATACGTTGCGAGCACAATTTGAGCTTAGAGCGCGGAACAAAATAAAGGCTTCACGAGACGAGTGAGATATGAGCTGAAACAAGGAAGGCAAGCAAAGGAACCGCAACCGTAGCAGGGCTACATTGAGGATTCATTTGCGTAGCCTGACAAAGTTGCAGGCCATATATCGCTTGGCGCAGTAGCTTTCATTGTGTTAAGCGCTCTAAGATTACTTCCTAATCGAGCACAAGGAGGGGCCATGCCGGTAAGTTCAGCGTTTGAATCTCAGGACTTTAATATCAATGGAAGACTTTTTAGTAGGTCTAAGTTGGAGAGTCTCTATACTGAACTCATTCGTCCTCGATTGATTGAAGAGAAGATGTTGCTTCTTTTGCGCCAGGGAAAGGTAAGTAAATGGTTCTCTGGAATTGGGCAGGAGGCGATCGCGGTTGGAGTTGGGACTGCGTTGCAGCCGGACGATTACATTCTGCCACTACATAGAAATTTAGGAGTCTTTACCACCCGGCAACTTCCGCTCTGGCGTCTTGTGGCTCAATGGCAAGGGACTGGGTCGGGATATACCAAAGGTCGTGATCGCTCCTTTCATTTCGGAACCAATGAACATCACATTGTTGGTATGATCTCTCACTTAGGTCCCCAACTTTGCGTGGCCGATGGAATTGCGTTGGCCGAAAGATTACAGAAGACAAATCACATTGTTGCAACTTTTACAGGGGAAGGCGGAACAAGCGAGGGCGACTTCCATGAGGCTCTTAATGTAGCCGCGGTGTGGAAATTGCCAGTCATATTTATTGTGGAAAACAATGGGTACGCCTTGTCCACTCCTACTCGCGAGCAGTTTGCCTGTGCACGCATTGCAGATCGAGCAGTTGGATATGGGATGAAAGGCTTACAAATTGACGGTAACGACTTTTTAGAGGTGTATAATACAGTCTCTGATCTGGCAACCATGCTGCGAAAGGATCCCCAGCCAATTTTGTTGGAATGCCAGACCTTTCGCATGAGAGGGCATGAAGAGGCATCAGGAATAAAATATGTTCCTAAGGAATTACTTGAGGAATGGGCCAAAAAAGATCCGATAGCGCGGTTTGAACAGCAATTGATGAAATTAGGTGCATTGGATGACTCTACCCAAAAAACGATCCGAGCAGCTATAAAAGCTGAAATTGAAGAGGCTTGTGAAAAAGCTTTTGCCGAGCCGTCTATCGCAGCAGATCGTGTTACTGAGGAGCGCGATGTATATGCGCCCGTCGCACATGAGGCAGGGGTAACGGCTTCGACACAGACTACCACCTTACGATTTGTTGACGCAGTGTCGGACGGGTTGCGTGAGGGATTAAAACGTCACCAAAATCTTATTTTTATGGGGCAAGATATTGGTGAATATGGCGGGGTCTTTAAAGTAAGCGAGGGATTTATTCAAGAATTTGGAGCCGAGCGCATTCGTAATACGCCATTATGTGAATCGGCCATTCTTGGTGCAGCACTCGGGCTTTCCATTCGTGGTATGAAGGCTGTTGTTGAGATGCAATTTGCGGACTTCGTGAGTTGCGGTTTTAACCAGATTGTAAATAACCTGGCCAAATCTCATTATCGCTGGGGGCAAGCTGCCGATGTTGTCGTGCGCATGCCCACAGGAGCCGGTACTGGTGCCGGGCCGTATCACTCGCAATCAAATGAAGCTTGGTTTTGTAAGACTCCCGGATTACGAGTGCTGTATCCATCGTCACCAGAAGATGCAAAGGGGCTTCTGCTTGCTGCAATTGAAGAGCCAAATCCAGTACTATTTTTTGAGCATAAACTATTGTATCGCAGCGTATCTGGAGAGGTGCCACAAGGTTTTTACACAATACCAATTGGCAAGGCTCGTTCGCTGAGTATTGGCAAGGATGCATCTATTATTACCTACGGTGCAGGTGTGCACTGGGCCCTTGAGTATGCAAAACAGCATCCCGAGGTCAGTTTGGATATTCTGGATCTTCGTTCGTTAGCCCCGCTTGACTTTGAGGCTATCGCTCAATCGGTGCAACGCACACATCGTGTGCTTGTACTTCATGAGGATACGTTGACGGCGGGCATAGGTGCCGAGATTGCAGCGTGGATTGGACAAAATTGTTTCCAAGATCTGGATGCGCCAGTCAGACGATGTGCGAGTCTTGATACTCCCATTCCGTTCACCCAAAATCTTGAAGCTCAATTTCTAGCCAAAAGTCGCTTGGAATCAGAACTTGAGATATTACTAGCGTTCTAGAATTTAAGAGACGTTCATGTGGTATTTGGTTGGTAAGTATATAAGTGTAACACTCGGCGCCCTAGCCAGTATTAAATTGCCTCGATTATTTGGAGCGCCAATTGTAAGCCTCGTAGCCACATTGTTAAAAATTGACGTATCTGAAGCCGAACATGCATTAAGCCATTATCGCTCGACGCAGGACCTATTTACTCGGCGCTTACGGGCAGATGCTCGTCCTCTTGAAGCAGGTTTGGTGAGTCCGGTGGATGGGTTCTTTCGCGCTGCTGGCCCCACGTCGCAATTTATTCACTCCTCAGTGAAGGGGCAAAAATACGATTTGCAGGAATTTTTGGGACAGACTGAGTTGGCTAAAAAGCTTGAAACTGGCAGCTTTGTAAACTTGTATCTTTCCCCACGCGATTATCATCGCATCCACGCTCCCTGTACGCTTTCCATAAAGCGCCGCATACATATTCCTGGCTGTTTGTGGCCGGTAAACTCCTGGGCGCTTACACGAGTGCCACTGTTGTTTCAAAAGAATGAACGAGTGGTGTTGGAGTTTGAGAGCGAGTTTGGATGCGGGGCTCTTGTCATGGTTGGTGCTTTGAATGTTGGTAGCATGCAGTTAGCTTTTGAAGAAATTCGCACAAATCATCCACTCAGTTGGACTCGCTCTCGGCAGTCTCGAAACTTTGAACCGGCAGTGGCGGTTGAAAAGGGGCAGGAACTTGGTACATTTTTGCTTGGTTCAAGTGTGCTCCTCTTTTTTGCAGGTCAAATGAAGTTTGTGGCCCGGGAGAAGGGGCTTGCGATACGTCTTGGGCAGAGTTTAGGCTAGGTGCTCCACATTTGAGCATACGGTGGCTTTGGAACGATGTTTGCGAGAATAGTAAATAAAATAAAATTTATCGCTTTCGTAGCTTAAGCCACAACTATTATAAATCTCTTATGATTCTTTCGTAATCTAACCATTAAGATAAGTGGTCTCAATCTGCGCCTGGTAGTGGTTACATGGGCTTAAGGTTGGAGATCAGGTGGTTTCTTTTGGCCAAGGAAGGCGACGCGAATGCTCATATTGACGAGAAAACCTGGTGAAAGTCTCTATATTGGAGATAACGTCAAGGTCACCATTGTCGAAATTAAAGGTCATCAAATTCGAGTAGGAATTGATGCCCCACCTGAGCTTCGCATTTATCGCGAAGAAATCTACCAGCAGATCATGGACGAGAACAAAAAAGCTGCGGAAGCGGCTTCAACGAGTACGGCTGGGCTTGAATCGCTTAGCTCGGCTTGGAGTGGACGAAGGACAGTTGAGCCCGGAAGAAAGGGACTGGCTGCTTTTTCAAGTGAAAAGGTACTACCCCAAACGCAAGTGGTACGCAGGAAGAAACGCAAAGAGGATGGCGGTCCTGGTCGTGAGGGGGGTGAGAACGAGTAATGAGTAACGAACAGACACCACAGGGCCCAATGATGACGCTTAAAAGCTCGCGCTTTGGCGATCTTGAAGTGCCCGTCTCGAGCATTATCGAGTTCCCGCAGGGCCTGATTGGATTTCCCAAAACAAATCGCTTTGTCATGCTTGAGCATAAGCCACCTTTTTCATGGTTGCACTCGGTGGATGATCCATCTCTCGCGTTTGTAGTCGTTGATGGATTTGAATTCGGGGCGAGTTATGACGTAAAGCCACCGGCAAGTGATAAAGAATGTGATTTCAAAGAAGGCGATGATTACGCAATCTTGGTAATTGTGACTGTTCGTCCGGATCCTAAGCAAACAACAGCGAATCTTAAAGCACCACTATTTGTAAACCTAAAAAATCGTAAAGGTGTGCAGACGATTTTTGATGACTCCCGATTTTCGACTCGCTTCCCACTTTGGGCAGATAATACTGAAGAAGAGCCGACCAAATAATTTCGTAATTAGTGAAAACTGAAGAGCGCGTGAATTTGTGCGATTCAGCACGCAACTTTATCCAAAAAACTTCGAATAGAGAGAAAGGGGTTCTGTCACAGAGCTCCTGATTTTGTATCTATTCGGATTATTTATGGAAAAAGCATTTACTCTGATTGAAGTTCTTGTGGTGATTACTATTGTGGGAGTGCTTTCGGCAATTGCACTACCCCAATATCAGGCCTATCGTGCGCGGGCATTCGATGCACGTGCCGTGAGTGATTTACGCTCAGTGGCGATTGCAGAAGAAGCATATTTTCTTGATAGCGAAACGTATCTTTCGTGCGCTAACGCAAGTTGCACTGCTTTGCCTGGAATTAAAAAATTATCAGCCGGCGTTACTTTGGCAATTGTGGCCGCACCGGCCGATTTTACTGGCACTGCAAGTCATGCAACCGGTTCAGGTAAGACATATTCTTGGGATAGTGCTGCTGGTGGGCTGCAGTAGGGTGTTGAGGGGGCTTGAGGATCAAGATTCTCTCGCAAGCTCAGGTGCGGGGAACCTGGGTCGGGGACAGAATACGGGCCGACCGAGGACGGGGTAACGGGAACAGAAAACTGGAACTGCGCTTCAGAAAGTACGGGCCTCAGCCCGTACTTTTAATAAGTTTATATAAGTGAGCTCCGACGCAGTCTGCCTTATCCCAAATCTCAGAAGAATCTTTATCTGCCAATCTTAATATTGCCTGCGATTCGCGGAGGCTGCCCATAGCCATAGTGTAAAACCTTCTCCGTCTCTCTCCCGTGACCAGCACCTGACCCAGACCCTGATTTCCGGACCCCGAAAATGGCAATGCGAGACAGCAGCAATTCTTGAATTGGCAAATGAAGTTCCTACTGAGCTAAGGGAATTAGCAGACTGTGGGGGCGCACATTTATACAAATTAATTAAGTATCAGGGCTGAAAGGCCCTTTTTTTCTGGGCCCGCTAGCCTAGCTCAGGGCCAGCAGGTTCAGGTGCGGGGAGCCCGGGTCCGGGACAGTTCACGGGCCGACGGAGAACGGAAGAAGCAGATCTCCGGTGACGGACTAACGGGTGTACAGAAAACGAGCCGACCAAGAACGGATTGCCAGATACAAAGCCCCTTTTGCTCAAGGACAAGCTATTACAATGCAGTCCCAAACAAGGACTTCACCACTTCAATGGCAATCAGGAAAATAATTACAATTTCCATAACCTCTGCGCGGCGTGCATTGGCCACTTCGAGTAACAACTTTGAAACCTCGGTGCAAAGGCTAAGGGTTTTCTCGAGTTTTTCAATACGATCTTTCATGTCGAATGTTTTGAAAAGATCGCGATACAACTGATACAGCTCCTGATTCTCCCAAGTGCGCTCGGGTTCATTAAGCAAAGAGAGCTGATTTACAATTCGGTGGCGAGCACTCAGACCTTCGCCGATGAAACGAAGTAGTCTGTCTCGCGATTTGCTGCCAAGAGCACCACGCTTAAGCGACTTGGTCATTGTCTCGGACTCAGCTAAGAATTCTTCGACCTCCCATTCAATCACCTCAAGTGAACTTGATTGGGCGAGGACATGGGCGACCATTTGGAGCTTCCCCATGTCGAATTCTGGAATTTTTACCGCATTAAATCCAACTTCAGTCACGCCAGGCTCAATCGTAAGCGTGAAGTCATCTTCTGCGAGTTCGTCTGCCTCTTTGGCTTTGGTTTTAGGGTTGAGGCCAAGAGTTGTCAGGTAGCCATGGTGGTTGTCTGGGGTGACATTAAAAAATACGACCGTGCCGAAACGGAATACGAAAACTTTCTCAGCGTTGTTACGGTGCAGAATGAGGCAATCTTGATCAAAGCGTTCTTTGTTCTCATTCAAAAAGAGCTCGTTTGCCTGTCTAAGGCTAATATGTTCGGACGAGCTGTAGGCGTGCAGCGTATAGCGAGCCCGAAAGGACAACACGGATAACTGTGCTGAATCAGACATACACCTACACGCGGAAATACAAAGTTGAGTAGAGGAGAAATGACTTCTATTCCTCTATTGTACGTCGGCTAGGGAACTTGCTCAAGCTATTTATATTGTTGAATTTATTGACAAAATTAATAAAAAGGAGGAAAGAGCAAGGGAAAAGTAACGCAAAAAAACAAGAATGAGCAAACCATAAAACGGTGTTTTTAACCTCAATTCTTCTTTGCGAGTGTCCCCACTTCAAGTCCGGAGGCTGCTCGAACCTCAAGAGGGGACACTGAAAGACGAAAAAACTTGTCAAAACCTTAAAACCGAAGGCTCCCTTGCTCAATCCGTTAACCCCATACGCATATTGGGTTACCGCAGCTGCGCAAAGCGTCGCTTCGTTAAGACGCCACTGCCTGATTGTTAGGTTCGACCCCAAACAGTGTGAACTTGAGAGCCTGGCACTCTTCTCCAGCAGCTCGTTTTAGCAGTGTGACGAAAGATTGACGGTATACCAGTCAGAGCTAGGTATAGATCTTAGTGATTTCAAGTAATTGCGCCGCATAAGTTGTGCACGGCGATTGCACTATCTAGGGAGGGGCACTTGTAGTGTGGCAAGAGCCCCGTCAGGAACTTAAACACAAAAGGGTACTATTTTGAGCAAGTTAGCCCAAAAAGTGAGCAAAAAAAGCGTGACGGAACCATGAACATGAGTGGCAAAATGGCGACATCCCCAGACATGGGCAAAAAAGTAGGGGTGCTTACAACCTGGAACCAGGAATGTGGGTTGGCAACCTATGCTCAATATCTTTTAAGCGAGTTCCAGCCTGGAACTTATACTGTGCTTGCTGAAGACACTGAGCGAGCACGCCTGTCAAAAGATGAGCCCTATGTGGTGCGCTGTTGGAAGCGAAAGGAGAGTGAGTTCTCCAAGCTGGAAGCAGCTATCCAAGCTCAACAAATTGGGGTGTTGCATTTAAATTGCCATTACTCATTTTTCTCGCAGCCGGCGTTTGCCCAGTTTATTGAGCGGCAAAAATCTCGGGGCATTATCTGCATAGCGCATTTACACAATGTGTATCAGCTTGATCCAGAAATTATCGCTCTCGTGCGGGCAGTTGATACTGTCATTGTGCATTCGCCAGAGAGCCGGCTTGAAGTAATCGCCAATGGAGCGATGCCAGAAAGAGTTGAGGTGCTCCGGCATGGTGTGCAGGTTCGTCCTGCACTGGATGAACGGGGACGGCAAAACTTGCGCCTTAAACTGCGTCTACCCGTAGGCGAAAAAATTATTCTGGCATTTGGATTTGTGCAGCCTCACAAAGGTATGGAAGGCGTACTTGAGGCGGTTGCTCGCCTGCGAGATCGCGGTATTGCTGCTCGCGGGGTAATTGCTGGAAAAGCTAACCAAGATGATCCGTACAGTGCTGAGTACGTGCAAGAGCTAAAACGAATGGCTGAGTTGTTGCATGTCGGAGATCGCATAGATGTACTTGATCGCTATCTTAATGACACTGAAGTTTCCGACTATCTTGCCGCTGCTGACGTCGTGCTCATGAATTATCGTTCCCAGCACTACGAGGCTTCTGGTGCATGCTCATTAGCTATTGGTGCCGGAGCCATAGTGGCTGCTTCAATTGCGCCGCCCTTTATACCATTTGGCGATGCCGTTTGGCACATAACCTCCGGGTATTCAGCGGCAGTCTCGGCTGAGTTGCTCTTAGTGAATGAGCCTCTGCGACGAACCATTAAAGAGAATGCAGATAGATATTGTAGAGAGTTTGCTTGGCCACGAGTGGTTGAGCGTTTAAATGCCCTGTACCAAAAATTTGGATTTTTAGTTGATATAAGAAAAAAGGAGCTACCCGTGGAACAACAAACTAATTCTCAGCCTCCACGCGCAAAAGGAAGAATTTTAATGCAAATGCGCCCCAACGCATTCACTCAACGCGGGGGTGATACAGTGGTCATGGACAAACTCTCCGAGGGGCTACGAGCTTTGAATGTAGATGTCGTCTTGGACCCAGAAGGGCGACAGGATCCGAAAGGGTTTGACCTGGTACACCTTTTCAACTTCGCCAACGCTGAACTCACGCGAGGCTTTGCTGAGCGAGCCAAGCGTGCTGGTGTGCCTTATGTAGTGACGACTTTGTATGAAGATACCCCTGCCTATCGAAACCAGGCTATTGCATTGGCAATGCAGCTTGTTGGATACGTGGAAAAAGGGCAGCAAAGTGCTTGGTGGAAGCAACACGCTGTAGATGTAACTAAGGTTACTCCGGCAGCTAAATTTGAAAACTCTTGGACCGCGCAGCATGCCGCCGCCTTATTTCCAAATGGCGAAGAAGAAGCGAAAGCCTTGCGTCGCGATTATCCCGGATGCAAAACACGTGAAGTAAAGCTCGGACATGAGTTGGAGGCAAAAGCGGATCCAAACGCCATCTTAAGAGCCTACGGAGTCAAAGACTTCGTGCTCTGTGTTGGGCGATTTGAATTTAGAAAAAATCAGCTCATGTTGCTTAAAGCGCTTGAGGAAAGTGAGCTTACGTTAGTGCTCGCGAGTGGGGGATTCTCTTACGACGCAGAATACGACCAAGCGGTACGAAACTTTAAGCGTAAGGGAAGGACTCTAATCGTAGATCGCTTAACGCCAGAAATGTTGGCCTCTGCCTACGCTGCCGCCAAGGTGCATGTGTTGCCAAGCTGGTATGAGTTGCCAGGTTTGGTGTCGCTTGAAGCAGCCCATCAAGGTTGTAATGTCGTAGTGACTGAGCTTGGCACTGCTGTCGATTATTTTGGACAAGCAGCTTTCTACTGCGATCCATGGAGCGAAAGTTCTATTCGCAATGCAGTCCTTGCCGCCTATTATGCGCCCAAAAATGCGGAATTGCAGCAATTAGCTCGTTCGTATAGTTGGCAGCAAACTGTTGCACAGACGATTGCGTGTTATGAAGAGATTATTCAAAGCGCAACAAAGGGAGCTGTTCCTTCTGTTATCACAACCACAACTCCGCTTGTGCCAAGCGCAACAGTGACTCCGGTGCAGGAGTCGGAGAAGGTAATAAAAGCTGAAGATGCAGCAATGGCCGAACGCTGGGAAGAGGCTCATCAGCTTCTTGATGAGGCCTTACATGAAAATCCAAAATCTTGCCGCGGGCATAAAGCAAAAGGAACAATTCTTTTGGCCCAGTCGCAGCAAAAATTGGCTCGCCCATACTTTGAGCGCGCCTTAGCGCTCGATCCGAATGACCCTCGTTCTCTATCAGGACTTGCGATGTGTGACTATAGAGACGGCAATATAGAAGGGGCGTATCAATTTTTTAAACGGGCATTACAGCTTGACGTAAAACATTTGACGAGCTTATTGCAGTTTATGGAGTGTGCGTACGCCTTGCAACGCTATCAGGATTTGGAGCATTTCCTACGCCAATATGTGGCTGTGCGCCCTGAGGATATCGAAATGCGTTTTTGCCTCGCGGGAGCGTGCTTTAAGTCGGGAAATGTGAAGGAAGCAGCTGCAATATGCCAGTCGGTTCTAAGCACGAAACCCCAACATCAAGGTGCTCTTGAATTGCAGCGCATTCTGACTAGCCAAAATCAGAATCGGCCTGTTGAGCCAATGCGGACTGAGGCAATTGCTTCAACCTTTGCAACTCCGTCTACAGGAACGAGCCATTCGGTCCCCCAGAATGCAAGTTCTAGCGTTGAGACGGAGCTTTTAAGACTAGAAGAATTAAAACGAGACAGAAATGTACCTGAAGCTGCACAAGGTTGTCAGCGTCTTGAGTCAGCACAGATGTCACCTGATCAGCGTGAGCGGCTTCGTACGTTGCAAGCTGAGTGTGAGGTGCTTAGTGATAATTTGCCTAAAGCTCTTGAGCTTTATGCTGAAATTATTGCGGCAAACCCCCAATCGGCCCGCGCGTTATGTGGTAAGGGAGCAATCTCTGCGCATCGAGGGCAGTGGGAGGAAGCTAAAGCACTATTTGAAACAGCGCTGCGTTTTAAGCCGGGATATGATGTTGCTTTGGCTGGCATGGGGCTTTGTTGCTCGTGGTTTAAGCAACACGAGGAAGCATGGAACTATTATATGAGTGCCATCAAGTCCAATCCCGAAAATGCCCGAGCTCTGTTAGGTATTATTGAGCTTGGTTATCCATTGAAGCGACTTTCAGATGTAGAGTCGGCGGTAAAAGCCTACTTAGACATGCATCCTCTTGATTTCGAGTTCTTGTATGCATTTGCCGGATGTTTGTTTGCTCAAGGTAAATTCCAAGAGGCACGAGAAGAAGTGAAGAAGATCACTTTGTTTGAGCCAGGAAATAGTCGAGCAATTGAGCTTGAGCGCATGATTGACGAACGAGAAGCCACCCAAGGCGCCCAGGCACAGCGGACGCCGGTAAGAGCTCAGTTTGCCTAATCGCTCTCGAGGGTAGCGGCTTTATGCGTGTACTCGTCCTTAATCAGGATTGGTTTGTCCGCGATCTGCGGGAAATGGGGCACGAAGTGCTAACCTGTGGCCCGGGTCATCATATGGACCTGCGCTTACAGGGGCCAGTGTTGCATATTGATACGCTGCTTAAAACCATCGAGCCAAATTTTAAGCCAGATGTCCTTCTCGTACTCGACAATAGTTGTCCGATTGGATTTGCTGGTCTTGATGAATTGCAAATTCCTGCCATCTTTTATTCAGTCGATACGCATCATCATGCGTCTCTTCACAAGTTAGTTTCATTTGTATTTGATAAAACTCTCATTGCGCAGCCAGATTATAAGGGGGAGTTCGATAGCGTTGGAGCCGAAGTGGAATGGATGCCGCTTTGGGCATCTCGTCGAGTTGAGGCCAGTACAGAGAAGAAACACGGTGCGGTTTTTGTGGGAACTTTAAATCCAAACTTAAACCCCGATCGAGTCGCATTTTTTGATGCCTTACAAAAGGAAGTTCCAATTCTGTGTACTTCGGGAGATTGGGCGACGATATTCCCATTCAGCGAGCTGGTGATTAATCAGACGGTAAAGGGAGATGTAAATTTTAGGGTATTTGAGTCGATGATGTGTGGTCCTCTCTTGCTGACCGAACGAAGTGGTAATGGTTTGTTCGAAATATTTAAAGATAATGAACATTTAATTACGTACGAAAAAGGCAATGTGAAAGAAGCTGCTCGAAAAATTGAGGCAGCTTTAGCCAATATGTCCGCCACCAGAAGAATGGCTGAGGCAGGCAGGGCTGAAATTCTTGCAAAACACACAGAATCTCACAGAGCGAAGCGCATAGATGAAATTCTGCGGACTACGAAGCGAACTCCCTCGAAATGGCGACATTTTGGCGCTATGGCTAATTTAGTTTCGCTTGGCCGGCAATATGCGACGCTAAGCGAGAAGCTAGCGGCGCAGGCTTTTGGATTGGCGCTGAAATCGGCAGATTTGGGCTTAAAGGCTGGGGAGCCATTAACGGAAGAGCTCTCATTTTACCTTGTGTTTGCTGCGCTCAGATATGATGCGATTGTAAATACACAATTAGGTGATCGCCTTTTAGCCTCAATGCATGAAGCCCAGCGTGAACTTATGTTTCTCAATATGGCAATGATGCGTAATCATCTAAACGCCGGACGCAGAGATCTGGCCATGCAGCTGGCGGGAAAGTACCCGGAGGTTGATCAGCAGCAACTTTTTATTCAGGCGGAAGACGTAATTCAGCAGCTTCTCAAGAGCTATTAGTTTGGTGAGATCCCTTAGTTAATGATCGCTTTAATGAGTCTGCTCTGTTCACTAAAAACATAAAATTCCGCTTCATTAAAGTCTCGATTTAATAGCGCATCGGGGATCAGTAACTGAAACCCAAGATAACTTTCGTGCGCGTAGGTCGGAGCAACGGCCACTATTTCTCCATTCAGAGCTACTGCAACCGAAATAGTCTTATTTTTGAGTTCATCGGGTAGTGCGTGGATAAGCCCTTCCACAAAAGTGGGGAATGGCCCTGATTTTATATTCCCTTGCAGTCCCACCTTCATCTCAGGACCAATAGCCAGTGGAGGTTTTATAATTTGGACTTTTGCCTCCGAGGGCAATATCCCTTCCACTTTTGTGCCCAATAAGTCTCTGCCAAATAGCGGCGAAAAGCGAAAAATTGGGTTCGGTGGGGCTTTGCCAAAGTGCCTAAGTTTCCATCGTAAGGTATTGTCGGGAATTTTTTGAGGTGCAGGAAAAGTTTGCACCGTATAGGTGAGATCTTCGGATTCTAAAACGTTAGCCCTTGGTTTAGATCCGATAAGGACCTGCTTGTTTTCTGGGGCGGGAACTTCGCTGAACGCGGAAAGGCCATCAAAAGTCCATGTGGTGTCAATATCGAGGAGATCGATAATTGAGGGTAAGATATCTATTGATTGCACATTTCTGTCGCTGATTGTTCCCTTGGTTTGTCCGGGCTCCTTAATGATTAAAGGCACTGACAGGATGTCTTCAAAAAAAGTATCACTTTTAGCGTAGCCGCGTCGGTGTAGCCCGGGTACAAAGCTGACTCCATGGTCAGCGGTTATGACGATTAAGCTTTTATCAAATATTCCCTGTGCCTTAAGGTGTTCGATAAGTTGACCAAGCAAAGAGTCAACTGCCCCAACTTGAGTTAATAATTGCTGGAAGGCAAAAACTCGTGCAGATTCGTCGTCTGCCCAACTTTCATTTTTGTATCCTCTATTTGGGTTAGGAGCATTATTCACACGACCAGACTCGGTAAACTGATAGGGATGATGCGGAAGCAAATGATGAGAAAAATGAAGCACCGGTTTTGAAGAATTTTCTATTCCTTTAGTCCAAAATCGAAATATGCGAGCGCGATCGCTACGGCGATAATCTGGACCTCGTGAAGGGGAGGGAGCTCTGGAGCCCCAGAATCCGCCCCAATTACTCGTTACTGTAGGCAAATTAAAACCAAGTTGTTGCGGCACCACTAAGTTGAGATATATCGCGCTGACATCAAGGAAAAGACTTTGCATTCGCTCTGAAAGATTCGGGATATTTTTAGCATCCTCATGGCAAAGAGTGTCTGGGCAAAGATGAGTAATTTTTTCCCAACTGTGTAAATAGTGGGTGTCCCCAACAAGGGTGAACAAATTTTTGGGATGCTGTTCGTAGGTGGGTAGTTTATTTTCTTTGCGTGGGAGCATGCCACTAAGAATAGAAGGCACTGCAAGCGTCGTGTGAGTGCTATTTGCTGAGGCGTTTCTGAACCAATGTGCTGTTTTTGCAAGCGCCGCAAAGTTTGGAAATCGGGCAGCATCTATCTGTAGTTCTGCATCAAGTAATGTGTGAAGCGGGAACTCATCGAACAGAACAAATATTATGGGCGCTTTTGATTTTGTGTCTGCTTGGGCGAAGGTTAAGTTTAGTGCTCGTGGATAGGCAAGCTCTTTAATGCCTGGCCTGGTGAGGAAAAATATGGGGAACGCAAGTGCTGTTAACGCGAGTGCGACACAAAACTGCTGCAGTCCTTGGTAGCGAACAAAAAGCAGTCCAAAGCCTCCACCAACAAAGAGAGAAAGCAAAAGTGCTCCGTAAGCGCCAATGTTCGGAATGCGCATGGCAACTGGCATAGCGGTAAGTGCCACCAGCATGCAAAGAAGCGCGATGTGAACTACACGTGCGAATCGACGCCAGACAAATAGAAAGGGAAGTTCGATCAGGAACAAAAGCCCTGGAACAAGAAAAAGTAAGGCAAATGCAAAATAAAAAAAGTCGAGGTGTTCGCTGCGTCTGGCAATAAAAAACTCGGGATTGTTGCCAAGTTTATCAAGTAAGGGCTGACCAACAGCGAATGCGCTTAGTGCGATAAGTTGCAAAAGGTGGCGGAAAGCAAGTTGCACAGTATTCCTACACAAAAGTTGATTTGGCGGGCGCCAAAAACAGCAGCAGGAGTTTTAGCAATCTTCACTGGTACAAGTCCATTGCTAAGAGGGTTCACCCGTAACTTTAGGGCAGACCGAGGGTGCTTAGTGCAAAAGCAGATTTAGCTACGTTATGCACGCGTATATAATCGATTCGTTTATTTGAGAGCAGGGCGCTAAGTAGGGCGGTTTCTCCGTCACGCTGGGGGGCTGGATTCTCAGTGAGTTGGGCCAAAAATGATTTTCGTGAATGTCCAAAAAGTGTTCTGTAACCGAGTCCTGCCAAAAGGTGCGCATGATGAATGAGTTCAAAGGACTGAAGTGGGGTTTTTCCAAAGCCAATACCTGGGTCCAATATGATTCTATTGGGGTTTATACCTGCATCAGAAAGCTGTCTCACTTTTTGCTGGCCCCATTCGAGAATATGTTGGGTGGCAGATTTTGAGTTATCAAGCACGATGTCTTTATGCGGAGGCACTGAAAGGCTATGCATAGCAACAAGGTCAACGGTGCTTCCACAAGCAAGTTGAACGAGATCTTTATTCTGAAATCCTTCCACGTCGTTCAGCCAATCGATTCCTAAGCTAAGACCAAGTTCGGCCACCGCTGGATGCCGGGTGTCGAGGCTTAAAAGTGGTGGTAAAGAGAATTGTTTCTTTAGAGGGATAAGGGCAGCAATCGCGGTGCGCACGCGGTCCATCTCCACTTCCACGGGAACATGGACGGCTTGGGGCCTTGTTGATTCTCCGCCAATGTCGAGAATGCGAGCCCCAGCATTATAGAGCTCTAACCCTCGTTTATAGATGGCTTCTGCGTTTGGAAGTTCCCCACCATCAGAGAATGAATCTGGTGTCACATTAAGAATGCCGACAATTTCAGTATGAGGCAGGGGACTTTGGCATATGGCGAACCCAAGGGAAGTTATAATGTTGCCCCAGAGTCGTTGTGTCTTGGGGTCTGCATTCCACGTACTGCAAGGAATATTTTGGCGCATAAATCCCCACTGTGCAGACAGCTGAAGTGCAGTAGCGCTGGAATTGTCAATCTGTGCTTCAGGGGCCAGGGCTGCAAGGGGCCATAAAGCAAACGGGCGCTCAACTAAAGACTTATGTGGAATTTGTAAAGATTCGTTTTCGGTGATTGTTTCATTATCCCACCATAAAATGTCGATGTCGATCTCTCGAGGTGCCCAGCGACCTCGCTGCTGTCTGCCGAGCGAGTGCTCAATTTTTTTGACAAGAGCGAGCAGCTCAAGCGGAGTGCCTGAAAAATTGCCAAGAACTGCTGTGTTTAAAAACGGTAAGTTCCACTCCGGAGGTGCATCGGGTAGGAGTAGCGCCTCTGATGCAAACAGGGGAGCTACTTTGACATTTTTGAGTAACGAGGTTTTCCCTTCACCGAGTGCTCGCACCGCGTTGCACAGTTGGGTAAAGCTATCTCCCACATTACTACCAAGTCCCAGAACTACCGAGCGAGAGGTTTTCTGAGTCATACCGGCATAGAGTCAAGAAAAAAACTTTCTATTAATGTGGCTTAAACGATTCGAAGGGCTGTTGGCATGCATTACAAAAGTGCAGAGCTTTGCATGCAGTCGCGCCAAATTCACTGCGCTTTTCTGTTGCCGGAGAATTACAAAATGGACAGGTAATAGAAGGCTGCGAGCGGCGACTCAATAAGACTAAACCTTCATCTGAGGCTGGCCCAGGAGGGGCAATCCCATATTCTTTTAATTTTTGTTTCCCCTCGGGAGTAATCCAGTCGGTTGACCAAGCTGGGTTATAGACGCGCTCAACAATCACATCGGTGACGCCTTGATCTCGTAAGGCTTCTGCAACACTGTCTTCAATGGCTTTGAGGGCTGGGCATCCAGAATAGGTTGGGGTGACCTTAACGCACACTTGCTCACCGTTAATGACGATGTCGCGTACAATTCCCAAATCAATAATGCTTAATACAGGAATTTCTGGATCTCGCACTCTCTCGAGGCAACTAAGAATATGGGCTTTTGTAGGAGTTTTCACCAAGATGCATCCGGATAAGAACGAGGCACAATTTGCATGGTCGCGAGCATGTGGCCTAGATGTTCACTGTGCATTCCGCGGCGTCCGCCAATGTGCATAAAAACTTCAGAGGAGGGGATGCTGAGAGTTGCCTCAGTTAACACCTCACTCACCATTTTGTTCCATTCTGGACGAATTGACTCCAAGGAGCCTATGAAGCCACCTTTTTGTAAGAGGGCTTCGTTATCATCAGCAAAGAACAGATCGTCAGTGAAGGCCCATAGGTGGTTCACTGCATCTTGAGCACGGCGATGACTTTCCTCAGTGCCATCCCCAAGCCGAAGAATCCACTCAGAGCTATGAGTGCAGTGATAGCGACTCTCTTTTTGGGCCTTTGCTGCTATTCCAGCTAAATCTGGGTGGCTGCTTTTGGCGAGCGCTCCCCATTGGAGGTAACTAAAGACCGAGAAGAAAAATTGGCGCACTATCGTGTGCGCGAAGTCTCCATTTGGTTGTTCAACGAGTAAGCAATTACGAAAGTCTACTGTTTCACGATGATACGCTAACGTATCGGCGTTGCGCCCTGCACCTTCCATTTTGCCAGCAAGTTCAAGCGTGGCTTGCGCATGTCCAATAAGGTCGAGGGCCATATTGGCAAGCGCAATGTCTTCTTCGAGTACTGGTGCATGGCCACACCATTCTGAAAGGCGTTGGCCAAGGACCAAGCGATCATCTCCGCAGCGCTGGAGGAACTCAAAAAGGGCCTGAGTATCTGAGGTATTCATAATTATTACTCGAGATTTTTGACGCCTTTGGGAGATTTATAGAATTGCGGATGGCGAAACATTTTGTCGTTGCCGGGCTCAAAAAATGGGGCAGAGTCTTCGGGGCTGCTGGCAGTAATTTCTTCTGAAGGGACAACCCACATGCTCTTAACCAGGCCTCTGCGCGAGTACACATCACGTGCATTCAATAATGCCATACGTGCATCTGGTGCGTGCACATTGCCTGCGTGTTGATGCGGTTCGCCAAGCTCGAGCTGAACAAAAACCTCCCACATTGGCCATTCTTCGGCTTGCCCCTTCGCTTCCTGTTGCATAACGAGATACTCCTTAAGATTGAAATAATTTAGGCAGCGTGCCGTTCTGAGCTACTATGCTTCTTTGCATAGGCGGCTGCCGCTTCGCGCACCCAAGCACCATCTTCATGTGCTTTACGGCGAGCTGCTATGCGTTCTTTGTTGCATGGGCCATTGCCGTTAATCACATTAAAAAACTCACTCCAGTTAATTGGACCAAAGTCCCAGTGACCCGTCTCTGAGTTAAATTTGAGTTCTGGATCGGGTAAGGTCAAATTTAGTGCCTGAGCCTGTGGCACAGTCATATCGATAAAACGCTGACGGAGATCGTCATTGCTCTTTCGTTTCACTCCCCAGCGCATAAGCTCGGCACTGTTTGGTGAATCCTTATCTGAGGGGCCAAACATCATCAATGATGGCCACCACCAGCGGTTTACTGCATCCTGGATCATACGCTTTTGAGCGGGAGTTCCCTTCGCTAGAGTTGCGGCAATTTCATATCCCTGCTTTTTATGAAAATTTTCTTCTTTACAGATTCTCACCATTGCTCGGGCATAGGGGCCGAACGAGCACTTGGCGAGCATGGTTTGGTTTACAATGGCGGCGCCATCAACAAACCAGCCAATTACCCCCATATCAGCCCAGGAGAGCGAGGGATAATTAAAAATATTGCTGTACTTCGCTTTTCCACTAATCAGCTCGTCAATAAGGTCTTGCCTGCGTACGCCAAGTGCCTCCACTCCGCTGTAAATGTATAGGCCGTGCCCGGCTTCGTCCTGTACTTTTGCCAATAAAATCATCTTGCGGCGCAAGCTGGGGGCTCGAGTAATCCAATTGCCCTCTGGAAGCATGCCCACAATTTCCGAGTGGGCGTGCTGGGCCATCATGCGTATAAGCTGTTTACGATAGCGCTCAGGCATCCAATCTTTGGGTTCAATTACCTCGCCGTTTTCAATTCGATTTTCAAAAGCTTGAACTTTGGCTACATCGTCCATTGGAACCCCCAAAATAAGAGCAGTTTGCGCATAATCTATTACACACGATACAAGGCTGATTTTCAACCATGGACTAGGATTAAGCATGTGATCATAAGGGAGTATTCTACTCAAGAATACGATATGTTACGAATACGATGATTACCCATTTTGAGTAAAAACGACATGAAAGCTGATGAAAATAACGGCACGGTGAATTCCACCATTGAGAACGGTGTTGCGCGGATTACTTTTGGGCACCCTAAGAGCAACTCGCTACCCGGGTCTTTGCTTAGAAAAATTGCCAGCATAATTGATGAAGTAGGGAGCAATCCTGCTGCGCGAGTAATTGTGTTACAAAGCGCAGGGGAAGGAGCCTTTTGTGCTGGCGCTTCATTTTCAGAGTTGCAGAGCATTAGTGATGCCCATACGGGACGTGAGTTCTTTTTAGGCTTTTCGCATGTCATTTTGGCAATACGGCGCTGTCCAAAGTTTGTAATTGCACGGGTGCAGGGCAAAGCTGTTGGTGGGGGAGTTGGCGTTGCTGCTGCTGCTGATTATACCCTGGCACTTGAGTCTTCCGCTGCAAAGTTAAGTGAATTGGCGTTAGGAATCGGGCCGTTTGTAGTTGGACCAGCGGTGGAGCGCCGAATTGGACTCAGTGCGTTTGCCGAGATGTCGATTGATTATGATTGGCGCAGCGCGGCTTGGTGTAAATCAAAAGGACTGTATCACCACACATTTCCCGATATCGCTCAGCTAGACAACGCAGTTGATGCGTTGGTCGCTAAACTTAGTGCCAGCAGCCCAGAAGCAATGGCCGAACTCAAGGCTGTTTTGTGGCAAGGCACAGAACATTGGGAGCAGCTTTTGCCCGAGCGCGCAGAAATTAGTGGAAGGTTGGTGCTGTCGCCCTTTACGAAAGCTTTTTTGATAAAAGCCGCATCAAATTAAATTAAAGAGTGCGCTGTGACGAAGTGGAGTTTGGCAGAGTTAGAACTCTACCTCTGCTTCGCAAATTCCCCGGGCGCCGTCAGTTTTTCCCGGCGAACAGGTTATGGATAGCAGGCCCTAATGGCATCCTCAAAAGTACATGCAAAGTTATGTTTTAACACATACTCTGTTGCTTTTAATCCTGCCTCTTCAAGTTTACGAGCGGGAACAAACATTTGTTCAGCACTGAAAGGTTTTCCCGCCTGTTTGGAGAGGTATTCTTCAACCGCAGTTAAATAGCCCATCATGCCGCCAAGTTCTGTAGGGGCATAAATCTTTCGCGCATCGCGTAGCATCGTGCCACCATGTTCTACAGGCATCGCTAGGTTTTCAGAGCCACATATGAATTCAATCGAGTCATTTTTACTAATAAGGTCGAGTGCAGCTGCGTCCAGGGTGCCACCATTTGCGTTAACAACTAAAGCATCCATTGGAAGGCTAAGGAATTCTGCCTTTTGATCAGGAGTAAACGTAGGAATATCTTTTGCTTCAATCGCCTGACGTTTGGCAGGGAGAGCTTCAAGCGCTAATACTTTAACGCCTAATTCATGGAGACGCGAAAGGATATGTTCTCCAATGTTTCCGACGCCAATAAGCCCCACGGTGGCTTTTTCTGGTTTAATGCCCAAGCCAGAAAGTGCGCCTTTGAGGAGCAGATAATTACCTTCAGCGGTAGGTTTTGAGGTGTCAGAAGAGACACTTCCATGGAAGCGATCGCACATATATTGCAACGACGAGGCAGTTCCATCAGACAACATGCCGTGGCCTAAATCTTGGCCAGTGGTAAGGAAGATGCCCCCGCTGGACTCAATATCTTTTAAACAAGCTATGCCGAAATCGAGCATTTCCTTGTCTAGTGGTTCGCCTACCCGTGCTCCTGCTTTCGGCAACAACACACATTTACCACCAACAATTCGCTCTAAATTTTGCAAGCCCAAGGCCCCACCAACTTTAATGCGTCGGGACCAGTACACCTTCTCCTCCATGCCCACGCACAGGCCAATCGCCTCTTCATCTGGATTAAATTGTGGAGTAGCTCGCGCAGCTGGAACTATGCGAAATCCGCCGAGGGAGAATTTTTTGCTCTGTGGCTCAGCATGGGTCGCCACGGAAAGTTGCCAGCCATGCTGTTTGTGAGTGTATTTATAAACCCAAACTGGACCCTTAAACTCGGGGCCAACGTCGATGCCGGCAACGAAAGATTTATTCTGTTCTGGTAACCGGACACTTTTTTCGACAAGACCCCAATCCATAAATCCTCATTCTTTACGCAGCCTGCTAACTCAGCACACTGGGCTCGCATTACGACATGTGGGCGGATTCTAGAGCGAAAATCCCATCAAGGCAAAGCCTGGGGCCCTAGTCTTTGCCCTATGTGGTGCGTCCCAGCCTGCTGAACTGCTTCAGTTATTCTGGCAGTATAAGCGTAAGATCTTGAATTTAAACAGCAAATCCTTCTGCTTCAATTTAAGCTCATTAAACTAAGGCCCCGTTTCGGATATCAATAATGAAAGACCCCGCCGCGGGTACGGCTTTACGGGTAGATCAGGTTCCATCCGTCTACTTCTTGCTGGCCTCGAGTTTAAACTCGTGCAAATCAGGTGGGAGAAGTAGTTTTATTGCAAGGACATCGCCCGGCTCTAAGTTTCTAGGGAGGGGCAGATCGAAAAAAGTCTCGTAACGTTGTCCGCCACCAATTTCGACCCCATGAACATAAAACTCTTCGAGTGCCTTTAGTTTTCTTTTTGTAGCTTCTTCGAGCTCTCTTGTTTTTCGTTCATTACCACGCTGCTGTTTTTCAAGCGCCATTCCGTAAGAAACTGGGTCCGAGTCGTTGCGGTCGCCGATTGAATCATTCATTCCAAACGCATGTTTATAGCTCGCGCCAAGCCTGTCTTCCTGCGCAGCCAGTGCATCGAGTTGCTCTTTGTGAAGTGCCAAAATTTTTGAATGAATACGCTGATAGGGAATTGGTTCTAATGGCTGCTCGTTCAAGCGGGCGCTTATTTGGTTAATTTTAAGAGGCAGTTCGAGCACCGAACCATTCTTAACGCCAAGGCCAATATGCAAGACAGTTTCATCCTTAAACTCTTCGAGACGAGGGGCGATTGCTACATCATGGAAGTGCCGGGAAATGAGCCGATCACCATCAACAAGCATCTGTTCAGAGCTTGCAACGGGAGTGATAGATGTTTGACTTGAACAGCTTGTGAAGAGTGTGAGAAGGGCTGGGAGAAAGCAAAGTATGCGCATGTGTAGAAGGATTGCCGATTTCTTGAGGCGGCGCAAGTGTTTAGGGGCCTTGGCAGGTATGAAAAGCTTTTGCCCTCTGAGGCCTTGAGCCTGGGAAATACTCCGCCCCTATGTTAGCGTAAGCAACCTTACGCTTGTGGCCGTCTATTCGCTATTACATTTGAATTATTGAAGGTGGTTGGGTGTCAGAAGTACTCGAAGTTAGAGGCGAAAAACGTTTAGAAGGGGTAGTGCGGGTAAGCGGCGCAAAAAATGCTGCCCTGCCAATGTTGATGGCCACTCTGCTTACGGCAGAGCGCTGCGATTTATCAAATGTGCCAAACCTCGAAGACACTAACCTTGCTCTTAGTTTACTTGAACATTTTGGCGCACAAACCGCCTATGATGGCGATTTAGTTTCCGTGACCGTGCCAGCGCTGGTAGCCACAGAGGCAAGCTACAGTTTGGTGAAGGCTCTTCGAGCATCTTTTTGGGTATTAGGGCCGCTGCTTGCGCGCGGTGGGGCAGCAAGAGTTGCACTTCCGGGGGGCGATATTATTGGTGCTCGACCAGTAGACTTGCATCTGGCAGCTCTAGAAAAAATGGGTGCTGAGATAGCAGTGAAGCACGGCGTGGTGTTCGCAACCGCAAAAAATGGGCTTACAGGAACTTCGATAAAATTGCGATTTCCCTCAGTTGGAGCAACGCATCAAATTTTGATGGCCGCAAGTCTGGCTCGTGGCGAAACAGTCATAGAAGGGGCTGCATGCGAGCCCGAAGTAGAAGCGCTTGCTGAGATGCTTAGTCGAATGGGTGCAGCCATTGAGGGTGCTGGTTCTTCGACGATTCGAATTAGGGGTCAATCTCAACTCGGCGGAGTCAAAATAAAATTAATTGGCGATCGTATTGAGGCTGGCACCTATTTGCTGGGCGCTGCCGTTACCCGGGGAAAAGTACGAGTGGACGGAGTTGTTCCGAGTCATCTCAGTCAGCTTTTGCCGTTGTTGACTCGTGCGGGATGCACAGTTACAGCAGGCCCTGACTGGGTACAGTTGTGCATGAATGAACGAATGCGAGCAGTTGACTGTATTACCGCTCCTTTCCCGGGATTTGCCACTGATCTGCAGGCCCCGTGGATGGCGGGAATGACAGTTGCTCAAGGCACTTCGCGACTTGAAGAGACTATTTTTGAAGGACGCTTTGGACATGTTGCTGAGCTATGTCGAATGGGTGCCGATATTCGCATAAGTGATAGGGTTGCCGAAATTTCTGGCCGAGAACAGTTAAGTGGCGCTTTGGTTGAGGCCCGAGACATAAGGGCCGGCGCGGCTCTTGTGGTAGCAGCTCTCTCAGCACAAGGAGTTTCTTATATTCACGAAATTCAACATCTGCGCCGTGGTTATGCAGCTCTTGAGCAAAAGCTTCAGGGCCTCGGAGCGCAGGTGCGCACCATTGATACCGACGCTGATGATTTGCTTTTTTCCGGTTGTTAAACATGTCGCACTCTCAAACTGGTCAGCAACTTGCGCTTAATGTGAGGCCCCGGCTTGCCTACTCATCTGAGAATTTTGTGGTGCATTCGGGAGTTCGAACAATTATTCAGTGTACTCTCGAGCACCTTGGCCAAGACCGTGGGCATTGCTTGTTCGTGTATGGTGAAGAGAGAAGTGGAAAAACTCATCTAGCGCTGCGCCTTGCAGAGGAAGTTGCGCGCTGTGGTTCCTTCCCGCGCCTCTTTGAGCCTGATGAGTTTGTCACCGCTCTGGAATCGCTTTCAGTTACAGCGGTTCATAGTGATGATGTATTTATTGTCGACGACGCTCATGTGTATCTTCAGCAGATACAGCCTGGTGACTCTGGGCCGTTTGTGCGCTTTATAGAGGCATTGCGTGCGCAACATGCATCAGTTGTGTTGTGTTCAGCTAAACAGATTGAAGATATTCCTTGTGACGATCATGTAAAGAGCAGGTTGAGATCTGGAACCGGTTTAGCCATTGGCAGCCCTCTACCAGAAGAAATGGCTGCCTTGCTCAAAGGGCTTGCAAGGCAGCGTGGTATTGCCTTGCGTAAACAGCACATAGACTATCTTGAAAAACGTGTGCAGCGCTCTTTGCCGTGGTTGGTGGATTATTTTGAGCGGCTGGCGCATCTCTCACATTCTTTGGCGAAAGGCCTCAGTGCTCAAGATTTACAGAGCATTTTATAGCAGTTTTACAGAGTAGCTTGAAGGAACGGGTGTGCATGGCAAAAAATACTAAAAATGAACAAGCTGAATTTGGGGCGGGCAATCAAGAGCCAGTTTGGGTCCCAACGAGTCTTCCGAAAGCTGAAATGCATGTGCACGTGGGGTTAGCCCTAAGCGTAGAAATGTTCATTCGGCGAGTGAAGAAGAAACGCACGTCAATTAAACTCGATTTTTTGGTCGAACGCGAACGCCGATACTTTCCCACCTTGCAAGATTTTCATCACACCTATGAAGCCATGCGTCACATTACTTCCACTCCCTATGAGGTGGCTGAAGTGACGCAAGTGTATCTTGAGCGCATTGCGCGCGAAGGCTGCATCTATGCAGAACTTTCATTTAGTTATCGTCCAGAGGCCCCTTTTCAGGCCCAAATTGAAGCACTTTCAGAGGCTATAGAGGTTGCACGCAATAATACGGGCATTGAAGCGCGTATTGTGGTTACTACGCTGCGAGATGCCGGTCCTGAAGTAGCTGAGGAGGCAATTCGCGCGTGTATGAAACTAAAATCCCCCTTTGTTGTAGCCTTTGGACTAGTAGGGGATGAGGCTATTGGTAGTTTGCGAGATTATAAATCGCAGTTTAATTTGGCCTGGAACGAGGCTGGGTTGGGGTTAGTCCCTCATGTGGCAGAACAATCACTGCATAACGCCATAGATTTTTTAGACGCATTACCTAAAGAGGCATTAAAAAATCCACGTGGCAAAAATCAAAAAGTGCGCATTGGGCATGGTACGCTTATGTATCGTAGCTCTGAACTGCTTAAGCGCATGGCAGATTCCGGAATTTGTTTTGAGGTTTGTCTTTCGGCCAATAAGCGTATAAATGTTCCGCAAAAAGTGGATGGTGGAGATACGCACATAACCGTAGATCGTCCGCGACGCGAGTATTTTCAAACCCTGGCTGATCATCCCATGCCCGATTTTTATCGTGCCGGCATTCCAATTTGTTTAGGATCGGATAATCCGCTTCTTATGAACACGAACATTGGTAAAGAATATGCACTTGCTCGGAAATACGCCGAAGCCTCGCTGAATGATTGTCTGCAATTTACAAGAAACGCCATTAGCTACGCCAATATCGATGCAATGACTGAGAAACGCCTAACCGACTTGGTGGCGGCGTATGAAAGTAAGGTGAAAGCTGGTTTTGCCCCCACAGCAACGGCGTTAAGTTATAGGACTGTGTTCCCGAGAGGGCCGGTTTGGCCAGACTGATTAATTCGCCGGGAAAAACCGAAAAACGCATTAAATTGCCCGAAGTTGAGCTCGTGAGGAGCCCAAAATAATTGCAAGGAAAAAGCGATTTCGAGCTCAATTAATTGCAATTATTCAAGCGCTTGAAATCTTTCCACCCTGGCCGCGCATCGCGCGGCTCCCCTGAAAGGGGGGTGGATTCATCCGTTGTTCCGAGTCTTCGGCAAAAATGACTTTATTACGTGAACTGATCGATTGGTTCGACTACGGACATCCTGTCCTACATCGAATTAATTTGTGCTCTTGAGACTGACCACGCAATGTTGTTCATCTTGTTGTATCCAGCGTAGAAGCGCATCGAGCTTAAGTGGTTTGGTGAAAATTTTTGAAACACCCAGAGCTTGTAAGGCACTAAGGGTTGTTTCTCGAATATAGCCTGAGAGTATAACGCCTCTAATGCAGGGATTGATTTTTTTCAGCTCTTCAAAGAGTACCGCCCCATCCATTTTGGGCATTTTTAGATCAAGTATTACATAATCTATTTCGTGTGAGTGTGTTTTATACCACTCCAAAGCAACGAGTGGGTCGTTGAAGTTCTGACAAGTAAAACCAGCTCGCCTAAAAAAATCTAAACTCAGATCGAGGAGTACCTGTTCGTCATCTACAATCATTAAGCGGTGTGGACGTACCACGTGTTGAGGTGCAAGGGGCTGGGATACGTTGTCTATGCTTTCACTCGTAACTGTTGCTATCGGGAGATAAATTGAAAATTCAGTGCCTTTGTTTAGTTCCGATTCAACTTCGAGCCAACCATGAAGATGTTGCACCATGCCAAAGACGGTAAACAAGCCGAGACCTGTGCCATTGCTTTCGCCTTTTGTGGTAAAGAATGGCTCAAAGATTTTTTCAAGCGTGGCTTTACTCATTCCTATGCCAGTGTCTTTCACCTGAATAACAGCATATTCACCGGCAACAGCGAGTCGGTTTTTGAGCGAGCCTTGATGGCAAAATTGCTTTTTGAAAGAAATGCTGAGTTTGCCTCCATTTGGCATCGCTTGGCAGGCGTTAATAATTAAATTGGTAAGTGCTTGCTGCATTTGTGCGGCGTCGGCTAGCACCATCAGCGGTGTTTCGGCCCCTGTTAGCATAATAGAGATATCAGGTCCTACCACCCGCTCAAGGAACGATAAGGTTTCGCGCGTCAGATTTGGAAGGTTAACTGGCTTGATATCACCTCTACCATGCCGGGCAAATCCTAAAAGCTGGTTTATGAGAGAGCTCGCTCTCTCGCAGCCAGTAAGGGCAATAGAAACTGATTGTTGGATTCCTGCGTGCTGGGCCTCCATCTGAATTAATTGCAAATGACCAACCACCGCGCTGAGGGCGTTGTTCAAATCATGTGCGATGCCCGATGCAAGCTGGCCAATGGCTTCTAATTTTTGCGAGTGGTGCAGTTGTTGCTGAAGCGCTAATGCCTGTTCCTCAGCGCGCTTTCGTTCCGTAATGTCAGTCGCAACTCCTAGAACCTGGCTGCCGCCTGTCGCCGGATCAGGGAGAGGTTTTTTAATAGTTTGGAACCAGCGGGTTTCGCCAGTACGTGCATCGGTAACGGGCTCTTCTTTAATTGAACGTACGATGCTGTGATCGAGGACGAGTTTATCTTCAGCGGCAAATTGCTGTAGCTGCGAATGGTCGTTATTAAAATCTGCGTCACTTTTGCCGATAAGATCATGCACTGTGGTTGCATAGATGTCAGCCACTGCTTGGTTAACTAGTGTAAACTTGCCCACTGAATTTTTGGTAAAGATGAGGCTTGGATTCGTATCTATTATTTGACGTAGGAAATTTTTCTGGAAGCGAAGCTCGGTCTCAGCATTTACGCGTTCAGAGATATCCTGAATGAGGGCGATAAAATATTCGATTTGCGAATCGAGTCCGCGTACGCAACCTACCGAGAGTTGGCAATGGACAATACTTCCATCTTTACGCACGTAGCGTTTGTCGAGGGAATACTCCTCTCTTTTGCCGCTCAGCACATCACGAAAAAGTGAGAGATCTCGCTCGACGTCCTCGGGGTGTGTCAGAGCCGGCCAGGGGAGTTCGAAAAGCTCCTCTCGTGTGTAGCCAAGTAGTGAACAAAAACGTTCATTCACGTCGATCCACTCGGTGCGAGGGGAAGTAATTGCTATGCCTATCAGTGATAACTCAAAGTAGCGTCGAAAGCGTTCCTCGCTCTTGCGTAGCGCCTCATCTGCTTTGCGTTGATTCGTAATGTCTGAAACAGCCCCAACCGTGCCAATAATTTCGCCCTCTGCATTTCTAAAAGGCGTGGCTGTAATTTTTGCCCAGAACCTCGAGCCATCTCGGCGTTGTAGTTTAATTTCATACGTTTCTGAAATGCCATTTAAGCGTCGTTCTGTTCGTTCTTTTAGATACCAACTTTCCGATGCAGGAACGAGCAGCGTATGAATCGTTTTGCCTACTAATTCGGCAGGGGAGTACCCTATAAGCTCTCCCATTCGATTATTTGCATACATGACTTTGTCGTCTCGATCTCCAAGTAAGACGCCCTCCCCCAAACATTCTAAGAGCTGAGCAAATTGTTGATGAGACGAAAGGAGTTCAGCCGCATTGAGTGAAAGCGGTGCCCCGGATTGCTGGTACTTTGAAACGTGCAAAGCCATAGGGAGTCTTTTAATTGCTGCTTAAGGCTAAAGTAGCCAGAGGTTACAAATCAACTAAATTCGTTGGTCACACGAAAGGTGCAATTATTCCACGGTTTTAGGGCCGAAATGCTTCTATAAGGTCACAGAGGCTTATGCCAGAGTGAAGTTTCGGAAATGTCGCGCAATCACGGCAAACGACGCAACCGATACATTTCCGGTTCGAGCCTCTTCAGTTACCACACGCACTTGTTCAAATCTTGGTGCCTTTGCAAGAACTTCTCTCACGTTCTCCTTGGTGGTGCAGCCGAGGTCGAGCATACGACACGTAAGCTGCGCTACTGCACGGCGAATTTCATCAGAGCTCGTAAGCAACACTTCACTTTCCCATTTGTTGCTGGCATCAGGCGCATATTGCTGATCAATAAAGGTTCGAACACCAAACTCTTCGATTAAGCTAAAGTAGACTGGACTTACTTGGGCTACATCTTTGTTTGAATGTTTTGAGCACCACAATAGCTCTAAGATAGTGACGATATGCGGGAACAACGCAAGTTGATGTGCAAGGTTTGCATCGAATCCAGCATTCTCGAAAACCACTCGGCGTTTATTAAACTCTTCAAGCTCTTTGCCTTGAAGTAGCGTCTCTGAATGAGCCAGTAAATTTCGATAGCCCGATTGATAGAGCTGCACCATTTTTGATAGCACCAGGCTCGAATCAGGGGAGCTGAGAAGCCAAGAGCCCGTGTCCATGAGTGCACGACTGAGGAGCGTGTGAGCGCGAATGTACTCCTTGCCTCGCACTGGAGAGTCGTATCCTTGGAGCGCCTGCCTCGTTTGCCTTGCGTTAAGAAGCATTTCAGCTGCCAAAGCGCATTTCAGCACCGCACTTGGCTGTGCTGAGTAGTTGGTGCACATGCGATGCACAAACGTGATGCCCATCAGATTTACAAGCGTATTAGCGACCTGAGTAGCTACAATATTTGTAGCGAGCGGGTGAGCAATAAGCTCTGCTTGAAATCGGGTGCGTAAGACTTGGGGGAAATAGCTGAGCAAATAGGTATGCAGAGCCGAATCCGAGATAAGCGGTGAGTTTAACAAAATGTCTTTAACCCACAGCTTCACAGCGGCGGTACATACCGCGAGCTCCGGCCTGGTAAGCGCCGCTTTATGAAGTGCGCGCTTACGTAGCTCCTCATCATCGGGCAAATGCTCAAGTTGACGATTGATGTAGCCAAGTTTCGACATTTCCCTGAGGAGCGATTGGAAATAGTCCATGTTACGGCGTGAACGTTCAACAGCCAACGAGAGCAACAGCGCGTGGCCTCGATTGTGGTTAAGCACAAGCTCAACTACTTCTGGCGCCATTTCTTTAAGCAGTTGGTTGCGTTCTTCAAGGCTAATTTTGCGGTCCCGCATCATGCCTGAGAATAATATTTTAAGATTGACCTCATGGTCAGAAAGATCAACACCACCTGAATTATCTATTGCGTCTGTATTTAAGCGACCTCCGGCCTGAGCAAATTCGATGCGTGCTCGCTGAGTGAAGCCAAGATTGCCACCTTCTCCAATAACTTTGGCACGTAGTTCAAGGGCGTTGATACGTACTCTATCGTTGGCCCCATCATTAACGTCGGCATGGGATTCAACTGAGGCTTTGACGTAGGTGCCAATGCCACCATTCCAAAGCAGATCAACATCTGCTTTGAGAATAAGCTGAATTACCTGTTCGCCATTCAAAACTTCAGGAACTGCATCTGAAATACTGAGCGCTTTGCGAGCCTCTGGACTGAGCCGAATTTCCTTATCAAAACGACCAAAAATTCCGCCTCCTTTGCTCATAAGTTCCGGCTTATAGTCGGACCACTGAGAACCTTTAAGGGCAAAAAGGCGGCGTCGTTCTTGAAAGGTGTCTTCCGGATCTGGATTGGGGTCGATAAAGACATGTTTGTGATTAAAGGCTGCGATTAGTTTTACGGTGCGGCTGAGAATTAATCCGTTACCGAACACATCTCCAGCCATGTCGCCTATGCCAACTGCAGTGAAGGTATTGGCGTTGGCATCAAATCCCATATCGTGGAAGTGGCGCAGAACACATTCCCAACCGCCTTTCGCGGTAATTCCATAGAGTTTGTGGTCATATCCGTTTGAGCCACCGGAGGCGAAGGCATCTCCGAGCCAAAAATTAAATTCAGTGGTTGCTATGCGATTGGCTAAGTCGCTAAAGGTTGCAGTGCCTTTATCGGCCGCTACTACCAAGTAAGGATCCTGTTCGTCATGAATGATCAGATCTTCTGGATGTTTTACGACCGGCCCAACTCGGTTGTCGGTTAAGGAAAGCAGTGAACGAATAAAGGTGGTATATGCGGAGGAGACTGCGGCTGGAATCAACTTTGGATCGGTAGGTAAGTTCTTTACAACAAATCCACCTTTTGCACCGCCTGGCACGATGAGTGCGTTTTTAATTTTTTGGGTTTTCATAAGACCCAAAACTTCAAAGCGATAGTCGTCGTAGCGATCGCTCCAGCGCAAGCCACCACGCGCTACGTTACTACCCCGTAGATGCACACCTTCAACATCTGGAGCTGAAACGAAGATCTCAAAAGCTGGCCTAGGTTGCGGCAAAATGTCGATGGCCTCAGACCGTAGTTTAATCGCAATATTCGGGGTGTTCTTATAAAAATTAGTGCGAACGGTATGCTCGAGTAGTGAAACCATCGAACGAAGTACCCGATCACGAGTAATATCAGTGATTGAGCGAAGTCCATCCTTGTATTCACTAAGCTGGGCATTAAACGATTGCCGCCGAATTTCAACATTTGGGTGCAGGCCAGGTTTAAAGAGGGTCTCAAACATTTTGACAAATTGAGTGACGGACTTAGGGCTTGTTGAGATAATTTGAAGTAGCGTGCTTTTAGAGAGCGTTGCGGTTACCTGAGTAAGTAGGGAGCAATAGGTTCGAATGAGTGCGATCATTCGGGCTGGGATATGCGCGGTGAGCATTAATGAAGAGAGGTGGTCATCTTCAGCTTTTCCCGCCAGTATGGCCTCGAGTCCGGGGCCTGCAATTGTGCCAAATGTGTCTGAATTGAGCAGAATCGATTCGCGAGGTTTAATGGTAAAGCGGTGGATATAGGAAGCTGTGGAGCCCACAGGCTTAATTTCGCTGCTGCGTTCACTAATTACTTCCATCCCGGCGTGTTCAAGGATCGGAAGCACTCGGCTAATGGTAAGATATTGACCAAAAGAATATACAACCAAAGTATCCTGGCCGCTTTCGCTTGATACAGGACTCGCTAACGCAACACGAATGGGCTGTTCTGCACTGAGAGTTTCAAGATATTCAATATCGCGTGTTGCCTCTTCTACCGGCAAGAGAACTCGGTACTCTTCCGGAAACGCTTGTTCGTATTTTTGCGGAAGACGTTCCCTGCTTTTAATGTCTTTATGTTTTGCGAGACGTTCGACGAGAGTATTTTGCCAACCATTTGAACCTGTAACCACAATCCCTCCAACAACCATATTGTAGCGCTATTTTTGCGCTTATACCGTGTAATCTCGGTGTGTTAGCTCATGCTACTCAAGCCTGAGCCAGTAACTCAGGCTAGCCCGTTTAAAGATCTGACTCAAGATGGGGAAACACAAAAGGACGCGCCTAACACATTGTATTTATTGGATATTAATAAGCGCTGGGAATATGAGGAAAGGAGACCGTTCCGCAAAAAATGCGGGGTTTATCGGCACAGCGGGGGGAAAACTGTACAACTTTGTGAAGAGAATTTTACAAATCGGCATTTCTGCCAACGATTCACAAAAATATTACAATTTTGACACCCCCAGTCTGAAAAAAAAACAGTTAGGTTTTCATCTCTTAGTGTGTCGTGGAGTTGACGCGTCGACCATTTGGCAGTTTCGGGAAGAGAAATGCACAGGTTGGTACGAGGATTGCCAAAGCTATGACTCAGAGGTGTTTCTTGGTGGATGGTTTTACCCCACAAGAGTGAACAAGGTTGGTTGTAGTTTTATCCACCAAGAAGCACACGTTACTACGGAAGGTTTTATCGCTAAGGAGAGCGCCCCATGCAGACTTTTGTCGCAGGTTCAAATCCATCGCCGAATGCACCGTCAGAATCTCGTCAGGCAGGCACTAGCCGCTTGTCGTCAACAATTCGACAGACTTCATTTGCGGGAATGATTAGCGAGTGTCCACAAATGCAAAAGGCATTTGGGATTGTCGAAAAAGTGGCACGCACTGACTCTACCGTTCTTATTCTCGGTGAAAGTGGTACCGGAAAGGAACTGATTGCAAAAGCAATTCACAAACTCAGTGCGCGATCCGGGAAGATGGTGCCCGTAAACTGTGGTGCTATCCCCGAAGAAATTCTTGAAAGCGAATTGTTTGGACATGAAAAAGGCTCATTCACTGGGGCAATAGCCAACAAAATTGGGCGATTTCAATTAGCTGATGGTGGAACCATCTTCTTAGACGAAATTGGTGAAATGAGTCCAAAATTGCAAGTTAAATTACTTCGAGTATTACAAGAGCGTAAAGTTGAACCTGTTGGCTCAACCCGTACTCTCGACGTGAATGTACGAGTAATAGCTGCCACCAATAAAGACCTTCGTGAAGAAGTAAAAGCTGGTCGTTTTAGAGAAGACCTTTACTACCGATTGCAGGTAGTTCCTATTGAGCTTGTGCCATTGCGTCAGCGAGGCTCAGATGCTCGAATTTTGGCTCGACATTTCATGGACAGAGCCTGCGCGAATTTAAACCGTCCTGCTATACAATTTAGCCCTGACGCTGACGATCTTTTAGCTCAGTATGCATGGCCTGGAAATATTCGTGAACTTGAAAATTTAATTGAGCGACTCTCCATTTTGTGCGAGAGCGATGTGCTTCATTCAAGTGATCTGCCTGAGTACATCCGGAATGCCACCCCTCAGTGTTCAATTATAGAACTGAATGATGAATTGCCGGCAGAGGGCATTGATTTTAATGAGGTAATAGAAAAATTTGAGACGCGACTTATTAGTCTCGCGCTTTCACGAACCAATTGGAACAAAAAAGCAGCAGCGCGATTGTTGCACCTCAATAGAACTACTTTAGTTGAAAAGATCAAAAAGAAGGGACTGGCCCAGAGCATAGAAATTGAATCAGACGACAGCGACGAGCCGAGCGAAGCAAGTCCTCGTAGCCTACTCAGTTTGCGCGAGTAAGGAGCCTGCCATGTTGGCCAGACGCAATATTCAGCGCCATACAAAATGGTTGCAACCTCAGACCGCAGTTCCTTGGATAGGAGCAGCACTTTCGTGCATCTGCGTGCTGGCGAGCAGCGCGAGCGCACAACATCCAATCGATTTACAGCGGGCGAGCGCTGCAGGTGACCACTTTAAGGCTTTGGTCTTCGCTGAGCAGATGCCAAGGCGCATTGCCACCATTGAAAGTAGTTTGGCGCTTGCTCGAAGTGCATGGGCGCTCGGACTAAATTCACGAGCTCTTGATGAGTTCGACCGAGTGTTGCGTACGGCACAGTTAGATTCGGTAGAAAAGGCACGTATTCATCTCACTAAAGCTATTTTGGAGTATCAAGAAGGCCATTATCAAGTTGCATCATTACACGCAGAACGGGTCATTAACGAACTCGAGGGAATTGATACCGAGCCCACATTAAATTCTAAGGCGCGTTTTGTATGGGGGGAAGCCCTTACCCGACAGAACGCATATGGACCGGCCGAGCTGCAATATCTCCAGGCGCTTGAAGGAGCTGCTGCTGCCGAATTGCCACAAATTCATCTCTCCCTTGCGTCGGTTGAGCTCAAGTTAGGTAAATTCGAAAAAGCAAAAGAACACTTTGAGCAAATCCCGGTTGATCATGAATTAACTCCCCGGGCGATTCGCGGTTTGGCTGAAGTGAGTGTTGAACTGAAGCGGCCCGATGCCGTGCAGTTTTGGCTGACCAAAGCTCGAAAAGAATATCCAGATTCGTTTCTAGATAGTTGGGTTGATTATGCGCTGATGTGTGCTGCGATTGATCGTAACCAGATAGCCGAAGTTTCGGAGCTACGCACGCAAGTTGCAAACCGGCTGCCTCCATCAGATCCTTGGGTGGTATTGCTCAATGCTGCTGCTGAAGGGTTTGTTTGGAATAAACGAGGGGGAAAATAGCTATGTCGGACGCTTTAGCAAGAATTTCCCCAGAACAGCGAACGCTTGAACCTGCTCTTCTGAATCAGGCTTTTGAACGATTTCGTGAAGCGAGTGAGCGTCTTGAGAGTCGGTATGCCCAGTTGCTTCAGGAGACTGAAGAACTACGGATTCAACTACGCCTCAAAGAAGAAACTATCCGTCGTTCAGAAAAATTGGCAACGCTGGGACAAATGGCCGCAGCGCTTGCGCATGAGGTACGGAATCCGCTTGGAGCGATGCGACTTTTTGTCTCTTTGTTAAAACGCGATGTTGCCGATCGACCTGGCGCGCATAAGCTTACCCAGCAAATTGACACTTCAATCGATAATCTCGATCACGTGGTGAGCAACATGCTTCATTTTGCTAAAGGGCATTGCGAGTCGCCAAGTCCCTGCAATTTACAATCTATTGTGCTGGAAGTAGTAGAACAGTCTCGTGCAATCGCTCAGCCGCATGTTGAAATCCAATTCTCGTCCTGCGGTTCAAGCTTCCTTCTTGGTAATCAGGTGAGATTACGGCAGGCCGTTTTGAATCTTATGCAAAATGCCAAAGAGGCTGTGGGTCAATCGGGAAAGATAGAGGTGCGACTGCTCGGGACAGATCCCGAACATATTCGCCTCGAAATTCAAGATTCCGGGCCGGGAGTGCCTGAGACGATGATGGAGAGGCTCTTTGAGCCGTTCCAGACAAGTAAAAATGAGGGAACTGGTTTAGGTTTGGCCGTGGTTAAAGCAGTGTGTGAAGAACACGGAGCAAAAATTGAGGTACAGAATACTCCAGGCGCGCTGTTTCGTCTGAGTTTTCCGCGAAAGTAATAAGGTTATAGAAGGTTTTCCTGAGGAGTGTGTGATGAGCAAAGACGGTAAAATTTTAATCGCCGATGATGATGAACAAATGCAGTTGGCTATTACTGCTACCCTGTCGCGTGCAGGGTATGAGCTTACGGTGGTGGGCGATGGCCAAGCAGCTGTTGATGCACTTGAGCGCGACAGTTTCGATCTGATCATTTCGGATCAGCGCATGCCAAATCTTACGGGTCAAGAAGTATTAGCCTGGATGCAAAAAAAGGAAATACAAACACCGCTTATCATGATTACGGCTCATGGAACGATTACTCAAGCAGTGGAAGCCATGCAACTAGGGGCAGCAGATTTTATCACCAAGCCCTTTGATGCTGATGATTTAGAGCGAGTGGTAGAACGCGTTCTGAGCCCTGAAAATAGACTGTTCCGTGCTCGAGGCAAAAAGGGGCTTAAGGGTCGTCCTATTGTCACCAACGATCCGCTGATGATTCGTATTCTTGAAGTAGCCGAAGCCGTTGCCAAAAGTGATGCAACCGTGCTGATTCAAGGTGAGTCGGGAACGGGCAAGGAACTTATAGCGCGCCTCATTCATATGTCTTCCGCGCGGGCATCACAGCCTTTTATTGCGGTTAACTGCGCTGCTTTGCCAGATACGCTCCTTGAAAGTGAACTATTTGGTCACGAAAAGGGGGCCTTTACCGGTGCGCAGCAACGCAAGATTGGTAAGTTTGAGCTCGCGCACGGTGGAACTATTCTGCTTGATGAAATCTCAGAGATGGAGCTTGCACTACAGGCGAAACTGCTGCGTGTGCTCCAAGAGCGCGAGGTTGACAGAGTTGGTGGAGCAAGTCCAATTGCAATTGATGTGCGTGTGTTAGCAACCACAAATCGTAATCTTGAAGAAATGGCTGCAAGTGGCGGTTTTCGCTCTGACCTTTACTACCGCCTTAATGTAATTCCTTTAACATTGCCGCCACTACGTCAGCGCAAGTCCGATGTACGTTTGTTGGTAGAGCATTTTATGCGGCAGTACCTTGGGGAACACGCGCCTGCTCTACCGGCGGAGGTGCTCCAGTCGCTTGAACAGCATAATTGGCCCGGGAATATTCGTGAGCTTCAGAATGCTGTTGAACGTGCTGCAATCTTGTCTCAAGGAGGAACTCCACGTACCAGTGATTTCTTGTTACACGGCATGGGACTTCGGTCTTCAATAACTCTTGAGCAAGATTCAAATGTGCCCTCGGTGGATCAGTCGCAGCCAAGTAGTGGCGCACAAGAACCGCTTCATATTCGATCGGGCCTGACTGTTCAGGAAATGGAACGCGCGCTTATTCTTGAAACGCTTCGGGCGACGGAGAACAATCGCACTCAGGCGGCAAAGCTATTGGGTATCAGTATTAGAACTCTCAGAAATAAGCTGCACGAATATAAAGTTGAGTAGTGCCGTGTCAGGACTCTGACACTTTTGCCAACTTTTTAACCCAGACTAATTCTTAACCTATTAATAATATTCAGTAATATACCAACTTCCTCCAGCACGTTCCTTGCACAACCTGCAAGGTGAAGTGGTGGATCCCAAAGGGAAGAAGGAACCGATATGTCAGGATTCTTAGATAAAGTGTTTGACGCAACAGTGCCAGGCTTAGCCAAAGCTATGGATCTGACCTGGCGTCGACATGAGGCAATTACAAGCAACATCGCGAATGCTGAGACACCAATGTACCGGGCGGTAGATGTGAAGTTCGAAAGTGAACTTGCCCAAGCATTTAAAGCCGAAACCTCTTCTATGGCGCGTACACATTCTAAGCACATGAATGCGACAGGCTCAGGCACCGCTCATGTTGTCGAAGACCAATCAGGTGCCACCAAGGCTGATGGGAATAACGTAGATATTGATATTCAAATGGGGCGTTTGGCCTATAACAGCAGCCAATTTTCGATTGCTACAAATCTGATGCGTAAAAAGCTTGGCGTCCTACGCAAGGCAATTACGGATGCAGCTCGTTAATGGAGTAGGAGGAAGATATGTTTGATCCAACTGAAGTAATGGCGGCCTCTCTCAGTGCAAGTCGACTTCGCGTTAATACAATTGCCTCCAATATTGCAAATGCCGAAACCACCAGAACTCCAGAGGGTGGACCGTATAAGCGCCGCGATGTCGTACAAACCGCAATTTCAATGCCGCATGAGTTTGGAAACATCCTAGACCGCATGAGTATGGCCAAGCCACAAGTTGCCGCTGTAGTGGAAGATAACTCTGCCCCGCGTAAGGTATTTCAACCGGGACATCCGGACGCTGATCAAGAAGGGTATGTCGCTTATCCGAATATCAACGTCGTCACTGCCATGACCGATCTTATGGCTGCGAGTCGTGCCTATCAAGCTGGAGTGACTACCTTAGAAACAACGAGACGCATGTCCATGGATGCGCAACAAATTTCTACGCGTTACTAGGAGTGAGTGATGAGTATTGACGGAATCAATTTTAACTTAAAAGGTTTGGGGCCAATTCAGCCTAAAACTGCACCAGATGCAGCGCAGGGGTTGGAAAAAAGTGGCACCAAATCAAACTTTGGGCAGATGTTCAGCGACGCCCTTAAAGAGGTAGATAACCTCCAGACGCACGCTGATAGCCAAATTGAAGGAATGGTGCTCGGCAAAGAGGGTATTACCACCCATGGAGCTATGTTGGCTCTTGAGAAGGCTGATATTGCCTTTCAGCTTATGACCACCATTCGCAGTAAGATAATTCGAGCATATGAAGAAGTAATTAGGACTCAAGTTTAGTTTGGTGTAGGGAGTTTCTGTGGCAACCTCATTAGATCCATCAGCCATTTTTGCGCAAATGTTCGGCGGCTATATGAAGCTGCCGTTGGTGCAGAAAATTGCATTTCCAGTGCTTATTGTAGCCTCGATGTCCGGAATTATCTGGGTATCGAAATGGGCTAATCAACCAGACTACGTGGTGCTTTATTCAGATCTTGAGCCCGCCGATGCAAGCGCCGTGGTGGAGCAGCTGAAAACTTCAAAAGTAAAATACGAAGTACGCGGCGATGGGCGCACTATTGCCGTATCTCCCCCTGATATGGTGCATGAGCTACGATTGTCACTTGCTTCTGAAGGTATTCCAAAAGGTGGTGTCGTCGGTCTTGAAATATTTGAGGCAACAAATCTCGGTACTACTACTTTTCAAGAAAAAATTAAGTTTCAACGCGCTATTCAGGGAGAGCTTGAACGAACAATTGCTACTATTCAGGGAGTAACAAGCGCGCGTGTGCATATTACGCAGCCAGAGAAAAGTGTGTTTGCAAAAAATGGGAATGCGCCTACTGCATCGGTATTGCTTAAGCTGCGCCCAGGAGCACAACTAGATCGCAAGCAAATTAAGGGAATCACGAACCTAGTCGCTGGAAGTGTGGAAGGCTTAAAATCTGAAGCAGTTTCAATCATTGATGTTTTTGGCAATTTGCTGAACGAAAAAGAGGAAGGTCCAGAAAGTTTGCAAATAGAGGCAACTCGTTTGCAATATCAGCGTGAGCTTGAGCGCGGATATATTCGCCAAATTGAAGATATGCTCGCAAAAGTTTTGGGACCTGGAAAAGTTGTTGCGCGAGTAACTGCAGACCTTGATTTTTCTCAGACTGAACGGGAAGAGGAGAGTTTTGATCCTGGTGGTCAGGTAATTCGTTCGGAGCGCGCAATTGAAGAGGGTAGTACTGAATCGGCCCGCGGTGGAATTCCTGGAGTCGTATCAAATTTAACCAATGATCCCGCCTTGCTTGCTCCGCCCGGAGGTGTAAAGGGTGAAGAGCGGTCTGGACGTAGAGAAGCCGTAAAAAACTACGAGGTCTCACGTGCGGTAAGCAAGACTTCATCGCCGCGCGGGAAACTCATGAGACTTTCTGTTGCAGTGCTTGTGGATGGTACGTACGAAAAAGCTGCTGATGCTGCTCCCCCTGCCGAAGGCGCGCCAGCAACCCCCGGCACTTACAAAGCGCTTGAGGCAAATACCATGGCGCAGATTGAAAGTGTGGTGAAAAGTGCGGTGGGCTTTGACGCAGTACGTGGTGATACGGTGACTGTAGAGAACATTCCATTCCACGTGTCTCAGGATAATTTTGTGGAAGAGATGGGTAAGAAGGAAACGCAAGATATGATTTTCAATATCTTGTTCCGCGCCGGGCCGCTCATCTTTATATTCTTGTTCTTCTTCGTAATTGTACGTCCACTTGTCAAATTCTTGATTACTCCAACCGAGGCGGAGGTAGATCTTGCTCGATTGCTTCCTACGGGTATTCAAGAACTTGAGAAAGAACTTGAAACAGAAAGATCGAAAGCCGCTATTCCAAACTATGAGCCAGCAATTGATATTGAGCAGCTTGAGGAGCTTATGGCGGAGAATTCACGAATTGTTAAGGAGAACCCGCAACAGGCCGCTCTCCTTATTCGCTACTGGTTAAATGATGGTCGCCTCTAGTTTGAGATAAGCCAGCAACCGAGGTGTTATGAGCGAACAAACAGAACGCATCCAATCCCAGGCCGATTTTGTTGAGGCCCCGTACCAAGACCAAAGTTGGGAAGTGATTGGAGAGCTAGCCGACAATCAAGAGTTTGCGCCAATGGTGGTGGAAACCCTAAATGGTGGCGAGCGAGTTATTGACCCAGTGTTCGCAGATTATGGTGGCTTTCAGAACACGGAGGGTGCTCAGCGCTGGCATTTACCACAACACTTGGCAGCGACTTCAAGCACCCAGGCGGTTGAAGTTGAAGAGAATGTGCTCAAATTTACGCCAGAAGAGCTTGAAGCGATAAAAGCTGAGGCTTTTGCTGCTGGGCAGAGCCAGGCAATTCAAGATTTGGGGGAGAAGCGCCTTAGTGAGCTTCAGCAGATTGAAGAGCGCATGCTGCAAGTATTTAAAGATATTGCGACCCAAATGAATCAGGAACTGCAAGCCCTCGAGGCCTCGGCAGTGAAACTTGCCGTTGAGATTGGCGAGAAGATTGTCGGCCATGCAGTTGAAATTAATCCAGAATATATTACCAATATTGTGCGACAGGCGCTCGGTAAAGCTGGAGGCGCTGCTATAAAAACGGTACGCGTTAGTCCTCAAGATTTAGAATTTATTCAAGTGGTGGGCGTTGCCAAGCAGTTAAAAGAATTTGATGGCACCTGGGCCTTTGAAGCAGACGATACCATTCGCGCCGGTTGCGTGGTCTCAACTTCGGCAGGTGAGGTTGATTTTCAGATCGATAAAGCTTGGGAACGTATGCGCGACGCGGTTTTAAAGAGCAAAATATGAACATCTCCTTCGAGCACGCTCAAGCTGCGGTAAAATTAGCGGGCCTCTATGAATTACGCGGAGTCGTCACTGATGTGACTGGTCTGGTTGTGGAGGGGAGTGGACCTTTTGTGCCCATGGGAGCGCATGTCACCATCCATTCAGGATTGCAAAAAATTCCAGCGCAGGTAGTGGGCTTTCGGCGAGATAAAATATTGATGATGCCGTTTCTGGAGCTTCAAGGCATTTCGCCTGGAGCAATAATTACTGCGCATGACACTGAAAGTGATGTGTTAGTGTCGGACGATCTCCTCGGGCGGGTAATTGATGGTTTAGGAAATCCTATTGATGACAAGCCGCTGACTAAAAAGGGAGATTTAGTGCCTCTTTACCGTGCGCCGCCCAATCCGATTAGCCGTACTCGTATTCACGAGTGTTTTGACCTTGGTGTGCGCTCAATGAACGCCATGCTCACTGTAGGCAGCGGGCAACGCGTAGGCATTATGGCAGGTTCTGGTGTGGGTAAATCAACCTTATTAGGTATGATCGCGCGCCACTCTACCAGTGATGTAAACGTGATTGGTCTCGTGGGTGAACGTGGTCGCGAGGTAAGAGAATTTATTGAACGTGATCTTGGAGAGGAAGGTCTTAAACGTTCAGTCGTAGTTGTTGCCACTGGTAATGAGTCTAGCCTGTTGCGTATTAGAGCTGCTTTTTTAGCCACTGCTATTGCCGAGTATTTTCGCGATAAGGGTAAAAAAGTAGTGCTCATGCTCGATTCGGTTACCCGATTGGCTATGGCTCAAAGAGAAATCGGTCTCGCAATTGGCGAACCACCAAGTACGCGCGGATATACGCCATCGGTGTTTGCGATGTTGCCACGATTGCTTGAACGCGCAGGTACCTCGCATGGAGCTGGTTCGATAACCGGCTTATATACGGTGCTTGTCGAGGGTGATGACATGAATGAACCTATTGCCGATGCGACACGTGGTATTCTGGATGGACACGTCGTTCTTTCAAGGCGTCTAGCAGGTAAGGGACATTTTCCTGCCATCGAAATGCTGGAAAGTACCTCCCGCGTGATGAGTGATATAGTGCCGCCTGAGCTCATGGGATTAGCTGCCCAGGCGCGCGAAGTATTAGCAACGTACCGCGATGCTGAGGACCTTATTACGATTGGCGCATACAAGCCTGGGCAAAATCCAAAAGTAGATCGTGCTGTGGCACTTATTGATCCACTCACTAATTTCTTGCGACAAAAATCGGCTGACAAAGTGCCGCTTGAACAAAGCTGGACGGAGTTGGCTCGAATTCTAATGACGCCTGCGGCGGCGCCAGCACAGGGTAAAAAGGCTTGATGGGCAATTCTGAAGTGAATAATCGGAGTTGGGAATGAAAAAATTTCGTTTTAGGCTTGAACAGGTACTTCGCTATCGCCGCATTGAGCGCGACGAAAAAAAACGAGTACTTATTCAAGCACAGGGCGAACTGCGGACGGCCGAAGACCAATTACAATTTCTAGAGAGCGAACGCCTCAAAAATGAGGTGAATCAAGCCCAGAATTTACCTGTAGAGCAATATATGCTTGCTGGGCTCTACATGGACCGCTTAAAAACCAAGATCCATGAACAGAGAATTGTCATCCAAAAGCAGGAAGAAGTGGTGCAGGCAGCCATGGCTGCCTATATAGAGGCCTCAAAAGAGTCCAAAACTCTTGAGAGCTTAAAAGAGAAGCGCGAGCGCGAGTACAATGAGCGAGTAGCTCATCTTGAAGCTCAATTTTTGGACGAAGTGGCAACGTTGCGTGGAAATACCATGCGAGAATCTTGAGGTGTAGAGTATGAAGAGTCAGCAAAAGAAGGGATTATCGAGAGATCAGGCTGCTGAGTTATATCGTGACCTTCAGAAAGCCATGTCCACAGTACGTCCTGGTGCGACCAAGGCTGCGCAGCCCAAAGCAAGCAGCTCCGGCATTGACGCCAAAGCAATAGCTGCAAGCATCTCAGCGGCAATGAAACGGGACGATGAAGTTGCATCAAAGCGACCAGAAGCTAGCCCTTCCGCATCGGCCAGTCATTCGGATGATCGCCCTTTACCCGTAACTCGTGGGCAATATGCTGCATTACTTTTTGTGTTAGCCTTTGCTTTAGCTCGTACTTCAATCTCTGCTCTCGAGTATGCAGGAGTAGGTGAACCTAAGCTGGCTGAAGCTTCTATGGCGGTTAGTGCACCGACTAAATATCTCCCCATTCAGGCACAACAGTTACAAGCGCAGGGTTTTTCTAAAGACGAAATAAAGGTGCTCACTGCACTTGATTCACGCCGTGCAGAGCTTGAAGACCGGTCGCGGCGCCTTGACGATCGTGAACAGGATATTTTGCGCCGAGATAAAGAATTTGCAACTCGTATGACTCAATTGCGTGAGCTGACCGAACGATTAAGCAGTGAGCGCGAAAAAGATGATAAGAAACGCAACGGACAGCTTGAGCAACTTGCAAATGTGTACGGGTCTATGAATCCACCAGAAGCGGCGGCTTTAATTGAGCAGCTTGATGTAACTATTGCGCTTTCGTTGCTTGAAAGAATGCCGGAGAAACGAATTGGTCAAATTTTGGCGCTTATGAGTAAAGAGCGGGCCTTGGCCATCACCAAACTTTTAAGCGGACGAATTGGTTAGTGTCCAATTTGATCGTACAGCCCATCAACATTAAAACGACGCGAAATATCATCGTAGCTTAAGTCGGCGAAGCGCTCGCCTTTCTGAAAAAGAGGGTGATAGCGCTTTACCGCTAACATCTTAAAATTTGTAAGTCGCTGGTCAAATTCGTATTGGCGACGGGCCTGCGCTGCACGTAGTAGCGGCGATAACACCATGGTCCAGGTTCCAAGGGATATCAGGCAGGCGATTAATACAGTCATATTAACTGGGTCGACACGGCTGCCAAAATTCTTAAGTGGCTTTATTTGCTTACTGCTATTCCTGAAGACTGAACTTTGCAAATTCTCTACAGGAATTGCTAGCTTGGTAGTTCATTTACAAAACATTCTATACATAAAGCTCAAGGGGAGTTGAGTATGGAGAAGTGGTGGATAGGGGATCCGGACAAAGTTCGTGTGCTGTTGCAGCATGAACTGGGCATAGATGCAGTGGATGCGGAGCAGCTGCGTCGGAACCTTGAGAACATGAACCAGGCCTTGCAGCCAATATTCTTAGAGTGGTGGAAGTTCGGCAAAATGGACCCTTATGCTCCCATAGTAAAGGGGGGACCTCTGGTGCGGCTTGAAACGAACAATTGAGCAAACGTGTGAGTAGCCTCGCAAACATTTTATTGGTGGGACTTGTTATTGCGGGACTGGTATTACTGGAATAGTGCCTTGCAGTCGACGCCAATTGGTTTGGTATCTGCTCCGCGTCGTGGCCCCCAAGAGCATTAGGTTTTTAGAGTTCTGAGTACTTTTTTGAACTTCCTCGCGCCTTTTCAACAGGGTACTTGGCTTCATTTTTGAGCATCTTATTGCCGAAGGCCTCTCCAAGATTAATTCCCGCATCATGAGCAAGTAATAACGCCCAATACAACACGTCGCTTAGTTCAGCGCCTAGCTTTTGCTTTTGTTCGTCTGTGTATTTAGAAAGATCAGTTTCTGCTTGCCACTGAAAAATTTCTGCGGTTTCACTTGCTTCGAGCACAAGTGAAAGAGCCATATCTTTGGCTGTATGAAACTGTTTCCAATCACGTTGATCGCGGAAGTGCACTACCATCTGTGCCAGTTCAGTTAATGTTTTTTGTGCGGCCATTGAGCCATCCCCCAATTTTTGTACCAGGTTTTTTGAGCGCGTATAAAAGTAATGTGGTCATGCCCAATGCCATGACAGCACTTAAAATCTGCCCGCGAGTAAGGCCAAACATTTGATAACCAATATGGGCATCGGGCAGGCGATAGGCCTCACCCACAATGCGCACCAGGCTATAGGTTATGCCGAAGGTTGCTGCAATAACTCCTGGCTTTTGAGGTTTGCGCCAAACCCACACAAGCACTACAAGCACAAAAAGGCCCTCGAGTATGGCCTCATAGAGTTGGGACGGATAACGAGCCGAGAGAAATGGTGCCAATGAAATTTTGAGCGCCGCATCTCCATCTTGAATTCGAGAAATAATTTGATAGAGCGTATTTTCAATCGACGTATAATACAAAGCTGGTTGACTGAGCCAGGTTTGCCAAGTGCTGGAAGATACGCCAAGGCGTTCTACTACAGCTCCAAGAGCCGATAGTTTTCCTGGAGCTTGGCTTGGCCACGCCAGAATTTCTTGCGGAAATTTTACGGCAAAAAATATGGGAGTTTCGGCGACGCGACCAAGAAGTTCTCCATTAATAAAATTGGCGATTCGCCCAAAAAAAATGCCGATGCAGCCGCCAAGTGTGGCGAGATCAATTAAGTGCAAAGCTGGAAGTTTGTTGCGCATGCCAAAATACGTAGCTGCAATCATAACTCCTATAATGCCGCCATGACTGGCCATGCCGCCTTCATTAATGGCAAGTACGCCCCAAAAAGGAAGGTTGTGTGTGAATTGTAAAAAGAGCTCAGGTTTATACAGGATGCAGTAGCCCAATCTGCCACCCAACACTGCTCCGAGAGCTAATGCAAAAACTAAATCCCCCGCTGCTTCGGGCTTCACAAGCGCCAGCGCGCGTGAAGCCAGATAACGAATGAGCAAATAGCCAAAATAAAAACCAGCCAGATAGGCTAGGCCATACCAGCGAATGCCAAATGTGCTGGTTATTTGAAGTGCAAAAGGGTTGAGGTCATGAATGTACATGTCTGTATTTGAAAGTTACTTTTTCATATTTTTATCTGGGTATTCATTAACACAGAGCGAGTGTGCTGCGTAACGGCTTTGCCAGTCGTGCGTCAAAAGGTTGGCACACATATGGTAAACGCACACGGCTAATGTACTTAAGCTGTTGAAATTTCGAAAGCTTTTTACTGTTCGTCAGAGGAAGCTTCTGGCACATGCCTTGCTGCTTCTCAGTGTCACTAAATAGAAGGAGAAGGTATGTCGAGATGGCAAGCGGGCGCGGGCAGTCGCTGGATGCAGCGTTGGACGGAGTATGACGGTGGTGAACTAGATAAAGGGGTGCTCTACGGCACCGGCTTGTCAGTGCTGCTGATTGGCGCAGGCATTCTTCTGAGTGGAGGAGGACTCTATTTTATTGACCCTGCTGCATTTGCGGTAGTGCTAGGCGGCACCATCGGGGCCACCATGGTGCAATTCTCTGGCGCAGATCTTTCACATGCGCTTCGGGCGTGTAAGCAAGTGTTAGTCAGCAGCCATTCAGGAGCGCTAGCTCGAATAAGTTCTTTTGTTGAATATTCGCAGGCAGTCAAACGAAATGGCGCTTTGGTGCTTGAAAGTGAGGCTCAGCGTTCTACCGATCCATTTTTGAGAAAGTCGCTTGAACTTGCTGTTGATGGACAATCTGAAAGTGACATTCGTCGAATTCTCGAAACTGAGCTTAAAGCTGCGCAAGAGCGTTCGGTTCGTGCAGTCAATGTGCTTGAAACCATGGGTGCCTATGCCCCAGCTTTGGGACTGATAGGAACTCTTATCGGGCTAATCCAAATGTTGGGTGCCTTGGATAATCCAGCCGCTATTGGTCCCGCAATGTCGCAAGCCCTTGTTACTACGTTTTATGGGGCAATTCTCTCAAATTTAGTACTTTTGCCCTTAGCTGGAAAAATGCGGGGACGCGCGGAGGAAGATGCTCTGGTGCGGCTTATTACCGTAGAGGGCGCTGTGAGTTTAAGTAAACTAGAGAGTTCAATTGTCATGGAGCAACGTCTCCAAAGTTTCTTACCTCTTTGTGTGCCTCAGGAACAAGCAAAATGGCAGCCTCGCGCCTTTTAATCGCTAACGTAAGCGGCCCAAAAGCAGCGCTGCATTCATCCTTGTGGATTCAGCACACCACCGTGATGCTGATTATTCTCGCTTTTTTGGTTTCTGTTTTTGCCAGAGCTCGGCTTCAAATGGCGCCGCAAGAAACTGCTGAAACTGAAGTTCAGAGAACAGAAATAGAGTATACGGACCTATTTATTGGTACGGACGGATTAAATGATGAACGCGCACTTGCTCTAAAAACAGTGCTCGCAAGTCATGATCTGCGCATTCGCGCTGAGGTATACGGCTCTGCTGAGATAGAAGAACTAGACCAGGGGTTAACTCGAGCGCTTACGCTACATGCGTACCTGCGTTCAGTTGCTCCTGCTTCAGCGGTTCAGGTGCTTTTTGTGCCGAGCCCCGGTTTTATACAAGCCAAGGTTTCGTTTGAGGCGGAGGCCAAAGGCAATGTCCAGTAAGCTCTTTGATGCTCCGTCAAAATGCGGTTCTGGTCAGCAGCAATGGCTGCTTGGTTTTGGGGATCTCACTACCTTGCTGCTCGCTTTTTTTGTCTCTGCAATTAGCCTGAGTCCCCTCAATCCGCTACTTCCAAAACAAAACAATGTTCAAGCGTCAAACTTAGAACCTGGCACTACAATTGCTTCGTCTCAGCTTAGAGAGACTTTGACACCTCCAGGGGTTGAGCCTGAATTCAAAGAGTTAGCGTTGTATTTTACAGCTCTAGACTTTGAAAATGAGACCCAAACCCTCACGGTGGAAGCCCAGCAAAGGCTTCAAAATGCAATCAGACTTGAGGGTTACCTTATTCAAGCAGTGCATATTTCAAGTTGTCTGCCTCAGGCGAGCGAAAAGGCGACGCCGGGGGAATTGCAAGGCTTAAAAAGTCGAATTCTTAACCTTTGGCGCCAAATTATTGACGTCGAAGGAGCGAAAATTGAGCCGGTGTTTGAAGTTTTAGGCAGTGACTGTGAAATTTTGATTCAGTCCGACACGCTGAGTGAGGCCCGAATCAAACTGAAGTTTAGGCGGATAGACAATGGCTGAAGACAAAAAGAAAGAAAAGGGCGGGGGCGAGGGAGAGGCAGCACCGGCTGCACCTGTTGCTACTGGCTCGAATTCAAAGCAGGCCATTTTAATTGGGGCCGGCGTTGCGGTTCTGATTCTTGCAATTGGTATCCCCGTTGCTTTTTTTGCGCTTAAGCCAAGTGAAAAGAAAGAGGAAAACGCTCTTAGTGTGAATGCTGCTGGAAAAGTTGATGAATCACTTGTTGCCGAAGGCGCACACGATGAAGACGAGCTTCTTGAGGGAGAGGAAGCGCTGGGAGCTTTCTATCCTTTTGAAACTTTTGTGGTGAATCTAGCCGGAGGTCGCTACGTGCGCCTTCAGGTGCAGCTAGAGTTTGCTACGCGCGATGTGCCGAAGCGGTTTTATCCGCGCCTCATTCCAGTACGGGATGGTCTCATAAACATGTTGGCGGGCCGCACCCAAGACGATTTGCTGAACGAAAAGGGACGAGAAAACCTGAAGCGCGATATTAAAGATTTTATTAATGAGACATTGCGTTCCGAGGATGTGCGTCGAGTGTATTTTACTCAATTCGTGGTGCAATAGAGGCGTATGAATCAGGTACTCACTCAAGAAGAAATCAACTCCTTGCTTCGCGGTCTCTCGGAAGGAGAGATTGAGCAAGATGCGGCGGCGGGAGCCTCAGATCAGCCTCAGGCGAAAAAATTTGACCTAGCCAATCAAGAGCGAATTATTCGTGGTCGCATGCCGACCATGGAGCTTATTCACGATAGGTTTGCGCGGCAGTTTCGTACTACCTTAGCCAAATTTTTGGGTCGTACATGCTTCGCCAACGTGGGCGGCATTGAAATGATGAAGTTTGGTCTCTTTATGAAGAAGTTACCACTTCCTTCATCATTACATATTTTTCGCATGCCTCCGCTTTCTGGCTACGCCTTGATGGTAGTCTCTTCTCCGCTCGTATTCGGAATTGTAGACAGCCTTTTCGGCGGAAGTGGACAAGGCAGAGTAAAGATTGAAGGACGTGAGTACACTCCGATTGAAACTCGCCTTATTGGTAAAGTAGTCATGATGGCCCTGGACGTGCTGAAGGATGCCTGGGCGCCAATTCATCCAGTCGACTTTGTGTACGTACGTTCCGAATTTAACCCGCTAGCTATTGCTATTGTGCCACCCACTGATGTGGTCATTATTGTGACCATCGAAGTTGAGCTTGAACAAGAAAGCACCACGCTGACTTTATGTACGCCGTACTCAACAATTGAGCCACTCAGAAGCAAACTAGCGACCGGTTTCCAAAGTACCCGGCTCGAAGTTGATTCCGGTGTGGCGCGGCGAATGGAAGTAAATGTGAAGCAATCTACGGCTAATGTAAGTGTGCAGCTTGCCACTGGTGCCATCAAAACGAGAGATTTCCTTGATCTTAAGATTGGCGATGTGATGACGCTTGATAAAACGCCATCAGAAGAGGCCATGATGATGATTGAAGGCTCACCAAAATTTTACGGATATGTGGGAAGTTATCGTGGCAATCGCGCGGTGCGTTTGACACGAGAAATTCCGCGTAATGACCTCATTAATTATCGTAATCGTGAGGAGCAGTTGAAAAATGGCCAATGAAGAAACACCAACTCCCGAAGGGGAAGCGACTCCTGGAATTGAAGCAGGCCTTGAAAAAGTGGCGCAAGCTGCTGGTCAGGTGGCGGCTGTTGCAAGTGCCGCACGTCCTCAAAACTCGAGCGATAACCTCGAATATATTCTCGATGTCGCGCTGCAAGTAAGCGTTGAAGTAGGTCGTTCAAAAATGACCGTCCAGGACCTTCTCCAACTGGGACAAGGATCCGTAGTTGAACTGCATAAGCTTGCGGGCGAGCCACTTGACGTATTTATTAACGGCAAACATGTAGCGCGAGGCGAGGCTGTTATTGTGAATGAGAAATTCGGCATTCGCCTTACCGAAATTATATCACCAGAAGCTAGAATAGAGAGTTTAGCATGAGAACCCTCATTGCTCTTAGTTTTGTAACTCTGCTCGTGGGCACACCCGTGTTCGCAGCCACGCCTGAGGATAACGTGGTAGATGCAGCCACTTCACTTTCTCAGAAGCTTGAGCGAGTCGGTAAAATGGCGAGTGAACGAGAGCATCCGGCCGCTCAGGAAAGTTGGCGAACTGAAGTTCCAGAGCCCGCGGGTCTTTCTCCTATGCGATCTTTCGAGGCTTTGGCGATTTGTCTTGGTGTATTTTTGATTGGTGTTCATTTTCTTAAACGCTTTAATAAAAACGTAGTACCGGGTAATTCGAAGCGCATGAAAGTAATTGAGCGTATGGCACTTTCTCAAAAAACTGCCCTGGTATTAGCGCAAGTAGATGGGAAATCTATTTTGCTTAGTGTCGGCGCTGAAAGAGTCACTGCCCTTCAAATGCAAGAGATAGAGCAAGTTATTGATTTGCCGATGGAGCTTATATGTCAGGAAGACAAGCGCGCTTCGGCGGCCTAGTTTTACTCACTCTGTTACTTTTTCCAGCGTTTGCGTGGGCCGCAACTGAGCCTGTTGCTGCCTTACCTTCGTTGTCTATTAACGTGGGTGGGGGCGAGTTGGCCTCAGACGGCACGGTGTCATCGACGCTTAAATTACTCATTCTGTTGACGCTTCTTTCTTTCGCGCCAGCAATGATTCTTACCATGACCTGCTTCACCCGAATTGCGGTGGTGCTGGGAATGACCAGAACAGCGCTCGGTACTCAAAGCATGCCTCCCAATATGATTATTACTGGTCTTGCTTTGTTTTTGACCATGGCAATTATGAACCCCATTTTTGTTGATATGTATGACGGGGGCATAAAGCCATTTATTGAAGGACAAATGGGCGAAGAAGAGGCTATGCAAAAAGCATTTGCGCCGCTTAAAAAGTTTTTAGTGCGGCACTCTCGCGAGAAAGACTTGGCATTGTTCCTAGATATCACTAAGTCTGAAATTCCTGAAGACGTGCACGATGTGCCGTTTCAAGTGGCGGTACCAGCCTTTGTATTAAGTGAACTTAATTTGGCTTTTCAAATCGGATTTCTGATAGCGCTACCGTTCTTGGTGCTCGATATGGTGGTCTCCTCCGTGCTGACCTCTATGAGTATGATTACCCTGCCACCGGTGGTTATTTCGCTGCCGCTTAAGCTGATGCTGTTTGTGTTAGTTGATGGCTGGCATCTAATTATTAGTTCTCTCGTAGCAACGTACCACACTACTTAAGGAAGCCATGGGTACAGACGATTTTATTCGGCTCGGACAAGTAAGCATACAAACCGCGGTGATGGTTTCTGCTCCTGTTTTGGTGCTGGGTTTGGTTGCTGGTCTTGCCGTAAGTATTTTTCAAGCGGCCACGCAGATTAACGATGCCGCGCTTGCGTTTATTCCAAAAATTGGCGCCGCTGTGCTTGGATTATTGCTTTTTGGTCATTTTATGATCAATCAAATTGCCTCATTCACCACATGGGTCTACTCACAGATACCGGGACTCTCTCCATAATAATATGGATCCGGTAACACTTCTTAAATTTAGCGGCTCAATTATTGATCATCTTGATTTGATCTGGACCTTTTCGCTTCTCTGTACCCGCTATTTTGCCTTGATGGTTTTGTTGCCTGGTATTGGAATGGGTGAGCGAGGAATTGTCGTACGCTCGTCGGCCGTAATTGTTTTGGCGTCGGTTTCCACCATAACCTCGCCGCGAGCCGAAGTGCCCTCTGATCTAGCACTGATGCTAGCGTCTGCTGGTTCTGAGTATTTACTGGGCAGCATGCTTGGACTTATTCCGATGCTTCTGATTGCGGGGGTACAGACTGCTGCGCAGCTGGCCAGTACCTCAATGGGTGTGGGTATGGGAAACGTTATGGATCCCACGCTTGGCATGCAAACTTCAGATTTATCGCGCATTTTAGGTGACATTTCGATTGTCATTTTTTTGCTCTTGGGTGGTCACCATGTGCTTATTCATGCGGCTGCAGGGCTTGGGGGGCAGATTGTGCCGGGAACCTTTATTGTGGGTGAGCGTTCTTTAGGAATTATGTTAGATCGCACTGCCTATATTTTTGAAATTGGAGTCACATTATCAGCACCAGTTATTGTGGCTCTATTGCTCACCCAATTTATGTTAGGTCTTGTCAGTAAAGCAGTGCCCACGGTGAATATTTTTATAGTCAGCTTTCCGCTTACTATTGGAATTGGCCTTATTCTCACGATTTTGGCCTTTCCTGATATGGCAGATATCGTGCAGCGAGAAATAACGGGAATTGAAAATGCCGCTCAAGCGGTACTGTCAGACGCTGCTTCTTCTACGAAATAATCGTAGCTTTTAATACAAAATTAATGGAATTAGCGGTTTTTGCCCAGGGTTGTTGAGTTTTCAACTTAACGTCGCTGGCCTTGGCTGTTAGAATAAAAATAGCTACTTAAGCTGGTATGGTGACAGTTACTCAATCTGTGCTCCATCTGACTTGGAACACAGTTTGCTTCAGTTTTTATTTAGTTTGGCTGTCTTAAGAATAACTCTCTTTCTGACGTTTTTAGTTAGTGAGTTTTAAGCAGTTTTGTTCTTTTGAGGTTTTTTATGCGAGTAGTGTTGTGGTCACTGAGCGCGTCTTTACTTCTTGCCCCTGCATTTTCATTTGCCGATTCCGATGCAATTTATAACCGTGATGGGCGATATGGTAGTAGAGCTGACTCTGATTCAAAAGAGGACCCTCGACGAGATCGCGTTCCTGAAAAAGGCAAAGAGTCCCCTGATTCTGATAAGGAGGAAGTGGTAAGGCTCCCACCAGATTATAAAGAAGAGGATCCTACTCAGAATAAGCCCCAGGATCCAACCGAAGTTCCTACGAGGTACAGTTCCCTCTCTGTTGGAAACACCAGTCCCACCGATGGGGCATGGGATAGCTCAGGTGCTTTTGAATATTATCCCGTTGGCTACCAGCAAGGCCCTGGGGGGGGCTCCGCGCCTCCGGCGGCACCTGAGGAGGGACTTATCCAGGAAGTGGAGGTACCGGAGGACCTGACTCAGCAAGTGACGGCGGAAAGTTTGAAGCTCGTTACCAAGGGAGACGGAAAGGACTCGAGTGTCTATGAGGGCGGAGAAAAATTTATTCCACGTTAACGCTTTTGGTTAAGCCCTTCAAATGGTGCAAAGTTCATCAATAGTCGGCAAGAGGCACGTAGGCCTTACGTACTCTTGAAGCCCCGTAATATCCAAACCATGGAGCGCTCTAAGTTCATACCGCGAATGCAGAGGTTGCTTGGAGAGCTTTCCTTTATTGCAGCCGCATTTGTCTCTGGCCTGCGCCCTCGCCCTTTTGTGCATGAAGGCTAACTCGCCCATAAAGCCAAAGATAACTTTGAGCGCGTAACAAAATGAAGGCGTTACGAGACGAGGGAGATATGAGCCGAAACAAGGAAGGCAAGCAAAGGAACCGCAAACGTAGCAGGGCTACATTGAGGATTCCTTGGCGTAGCCTGACAAAGGTGCGGGCCATATATCGCTCGGCGCAGTAGCTTTCATTTTGTTACGCGCTCTTATGTAAGTTGGAACTGTAGCTGGTCAAGCACCTCATACGCTATCTCATTTTCCTAGCTAAAGCGTCGGTTTAACGGGTTCTTAGGTAGTTTTCGCATGAGAAATATTCCCATGTTAGCACATTTCCCGAAGCAGTCTGTACACACAGGCAGATAAGTGGATGGCAGAATGAGTGCTCAGGCGCCGTGCCCTACGCACTAATCTGCGGGTCTTTTTGCTTGAAATTTAGGCAACACGTATGAATTTTGCTGTTCAATCTTTCCTCATATTTATTTTCACAGTGCTCAATTCCGCAACCGCATTTGCTGCCGACAGTTGCGAAGTTAAAATTCAGAGGCTTCCCTCTAGGCTTGGTGTAGATGTCATGCGTATCTTTGGTGCTCTCTGTGCCATTATCCTTATGGCCGCTTCGTCGGTTAAAGCCGAGCCCTGTTCAATAAAGCTCGACGGAGTTCCTTCACGTTTTGGACCATTCATTCACACTATTAATGATGTCTATAACCCTACGGTTGTTAGAATCGTGGGTCTTGTGAGCTTGCCAGATCAAGACACCCTTAAGTTTTTTCTTAATGAATCTGAGGTCTCGCTTCCTATTGGAAAGTTTCAGAGCCGCGGCAATGGAATCTTTGACACAGACGTGGATCTGTCGGCCATATATTCCCAGATGGCGGAGGGAACTAACCAATTGCTGATTCGGCTTACCTGTGCGGAGACAGTCACAAGAGAAGTTTCTAAGTCCTTTGTTTGGGATTCGGTTCCTCCGAAAGTTCGTGTGGTAAGGGGCGCCATACGGGTAATTGAAGAGGATGAGGAGGTTTCGCTAGCGCAGGGGCATAACCCGATCTCTCCCCGACGATTCAGGCATGGCCTGAGGGCTCGCATAGAAAGATTGGATCGTTCGCGAAGCATCTCTGTTCGCGATGCGGTTGGGAATCAGACGGTGCTGCGCTTCAATCAAAAGAGTCAGCGCTGGCAGGTTAGGAAATCTTCTTCCGCGGCTCCAGCTGCTGCTATGAGTGCTGCCTCAACAGCCGCAATTCCGCATGTCGAAAGCTGCCCAAGTTATCCGCCGAACGGGGCGCAAAACTGCCAAATTCGCTTATCGGTGAAAACACCCTATTTTGCAATCACCGGTAATCCTGCTTTGACAGCGGCTAACAGAAGCGCAGCGATAGCTGTATCTAATCGGCAGGATAAAGTAACAGCCCAGGCGTCCAAGCTGCTTGCCACACTGCTTCATAGCCATGGCTACACTCCGTACCTTGGTTATGCTGGTGCATGGGACTTTTTACTTGCTAATCCTCACGTCTTCGCAGGAGAGTGGGAGTCGGAAGTTGTCGAGATTCCAGTTGACCTGCCGCCAGCGTATGCAAATGCCCTTATTCCTCCTGCGACTATTGCTGCCGGCAGTTTTCTGGAAGGGCGTTACTCGAACAGTGAGAATCGGTATCTCACCGTTGTCCCGGAGAATAGATTCCCTTTGTGGCAGGTGCTCCAGAATTCGCGCTGTGCAAATACCGTAGAAGTATGGGTGGTGGATGAAATTCCGGGAACTGTGGTCGGAGTTGCTAATCCGTCCCGGGGAACCGTCATTGTGGAGGGTTCGCGTGAGAATCCCGAAAGCAATCCTTGGCTGCTCGGCCGTAACGCCCATGTACTTGCGCACGAGTTGGGCCATATCTTGGG
>JBIKUD010000048.1:0-18811 GCA_044347745.1 Bdellovibrionota bacterium | reverse complement strand
ATTGTAAAGGAGCCATTAAAAGCCAAAGTGCTTACTGAAGGCTTAGATCCCCAGTACAAACTTCAGCTTGCTCAAATCTATAAAGAAAAGACAGGCGAAGGCATGTTGTCATTTATTGCCAGCAAAAAAGATGAATTGAGCAAGAATTTTGCCAACGAAGATGAGTTCTTGGGCTGGTTTAATAGTGTCAGCCATGAGCTGTACGGCGCTCAAGCAACTGACTCTTCGCTGGCCGTAGACGACGCATTTGTAATGCTTGAAAATAAAGATGCAACGCCAGAGCAGAAAGCCTTAGCTGCCCAAAGTCTTAAACAGACATTTGAAGCAGCCTTCCGTGCTGATTCGCATTTGCAATTAGTTGCTTTGTACGACGACATGTTTGGCACTAAGGGTGAACCTCGTTCGGCGTTTTACTCGCGCTTGGATGCCCTAGCAAATAGCGAAGCATTAAATGCAGCTGACTACCGAAGAATTATTGATCTAGCCAGCGGCAATGCTCAGCTTAATGAGCCAACAATTCAGCCAGGTGGGCAAACTCAGGAAACTGGGCGGTAGTATACTTAAGAGCGCGTAACAAAATGAAAGCTACTGCGCCGCCACGCATACGCCCGCACATCATGCAGCACTCCATAGTCTGCATCTTCTATTCCTTGCGGTGCGATATGCCAGAACCACTGATCAGAAAGTTTTAACTCAAAATGCTCGAGCTTCAGTGGCTCATTAAAATAAAGCGCAGGTTCAGTTTGCCAATGCGCCTTATCAATCTGGTAATAAAAAAATTGAGCATCTCCAATTAATACAGCATCTTCCATCGCCGACCGGTGAAGCAATTCAAGGTGGCGTTTCTGGATTTCCCCGCAAAGATATTGAAGCGCTGAGTGCACCTCCGCTGATTCGAATCCGCTAGGCGCTCCCACTACACCCGCAGCCTTACACAATGCTTCAACACGATCTCGAAAATAAAGCGGTAATTGACTGAGAATATTAAGCGATAGCACCGCATCATATTTTTCAATATCGAGCTCCGGAAAATCTAAATTATAAAGCAGCTCGGCTACTTCCCCAGCGGGCATTTGTGGGCGAATTGCGTCTTGCAATGTACGCGTCCAAGGCTCAAGACAGCCTGTTACGTCTTTAACTATAAAATGGACCCTCTTCTCCGCACCCAGGGAACGCGCCTTCTGCTTCCAAAACTTAAGCACACTTGGATCGTAATCAAGTAACGAAATTGAATCAAAAATTTGCAGCATCTTCTGCAAATCCAAGTCAAGCAAACGTCCAGCGCCCAACACTAACAGTGAGCCCCCTCGCCTGCCTTTAAGCGCAGAATGGGCAAAAGCGCGAGAATAGGCCAAGTGCATGCGCCAATATGGTGCGCAGCGCTGGTGCCGAGCCTCGATTCCTACCCCCATTTTGAGGTAATCTACTTGCTCGGGAAACCGCCAGCGATGTAACAGGTACGTCAAATAATGCATGCAATTCTATGAGCGAAAACGAAAAATCACGCCTTCAATTTAGAAACTGGAAAAACCAGTATATTGATCTCGTAGATCAAAGCGCCGACGACATTATCTCTATTACCACAGCGCATGTACCAGATGAAAAGCGCTCGCAACTAAGAGAACGCCTCAAAAAATACTCCAAGATAGTTTGTGAAATTGGGTCTGGCTCAGGGGGACATTTGCTTGAACTTGCGAAGCGCAGCCCGGATGCCCTGCATATTGGCATTGAACTGCGCTTTAAACGCGCCTTTCGCACGGTTGAAAAAGGCAAACAGTCAGGGCTTCACAATATTCTCATGGTTCGTGGTGATGCACGATTAATAGCAAAATTTTTTGAGACGGACGAAATTGATACAATTCACCTCAATTTCCCTGATCCCTGGGACAAACCTCGCTGGCATAAAAACAGGATTTTAAACGCCTCCTATCTAGACGCTCTGGTGTCCCTTCTCAAGCCAGGCGGACTATTTTCACATAAAAGTGATCACCAGGCCTATTTCGCAGAATCCCTAAGCAGTGTCCAAAAGAATAAATCTCTTGAGGTTCTAAAGAGCACAAAAGATCTGTATAAAAGCGAAGAAGCAGCCACTTCGGTGCCTTCCGAGTTTGAAATGATGTTTAAATCTCAAGGATTACCAATAGGTTACCTGCTTGCAAGAAAAATTGGAGGCAATAGCCTTCTCAGCGTATAATGAATGCTTAGGGGAAAAATGTTACAATTCTCCCCATGTGTTTGCGGCATCTTTACGATACCTGTGACGGTAATTTGGCAGTAGAGCGGGTTCTTGCTGCCCCGACATAGGTGGACCAGCTTATAAAGATGCAGGTTCTTGATAGTGGTTTTTGTTTAAAGGTGTTGCTATGTCAAAGCTCAGCGATAACGCTTCCTCTCATTCATCTGAAAAAATTCAAACAACTATTGGCGATCTCATTGAGGCCGTCACTCAGATTGCTCTTGAAGCCGGTAAAACCGAACAAGAGGGTTATAAGTTAGCTTCGCTTACTCTTGAGAAGATTTTTCTTAAGAATCGCAGTGAAGTAAAAATTGTAAATTAAATACGAGCGCTGAGCAGTATTTTTCTTCTGGTGCTGCGATAACTGTTAACCTGACGGACTGCTTCCAGCGTCTGATCCGGAATCCAGTACCTGCACCAGAAAAAAATATTTCACCACCAAGACCTCAAAGACCGCGAAGTTAAAACCAAAGGTTTTCTCTTCTCTGTGTTCTTCGTGAGCTTTGTGTTGAAATTTTTTTGAAGTTCCTCCCTTCGACAAGCTCAGGGCAAGCAGGCAAAGCTAGGAAACGGCTCCACTGATGCCGTTTCCGTCACCTGATCCAGAATTCAGTACCCGCGCCAGAAATAATCCACCACCAAGACCTCAAAGACCGCGAAGTTAAAACCCAAAGGTTTTCCCCTCTTTGTGTCCTTTGTGAACTCAGTGTTGAAACTTTCTTTCAGGCGCCCCTAACCCACCCAACTAATTTACAGCGCAAAACGCTTCAAATTGCGAACTGAAAAGACACTCGCGCCAACACCCGCAGTACTCGCAATACGCATCTGTCTCTCTAGCTGCTCTTTTGCGCTCAATAAATACGCCCCAATTCCCATCGAAATTTTACTTTTATCGGTCTCAAAACAGGCAGACTGTCTGGTCAAATATTCAAAATGTTCATCATCCGCTGTATAGGCCATGGGGCATACACAATCGACAAGCTCATGTTGCATCCAACCACGCCAATTCTGAAACGCACAAAAATACGCGCGCTCTGGCCAGGCTAACGTTGCGACAGAAAGCTTTTGAGCTGTGTGCAACATAGCGCGCATTCCCTTCACCGTGTCAGTAACTTGATTGCGTCGCCACCTATCCCACTCAAGCGAAAGCGTTTCAGATGCTGGCTGATACGCGCCGTCTTCACACACAAAACATTCATCAATCGTACGTTTACCGGCAAAACGTTTCAGGCTTTCGACGCTATATCCGAAATCTGGCCCACATCTAATTCGCGAAGATGGACGCAGTGGTAAAAAATAGGGATATCGAATGTAATCAAGATGAATTCCTGAAAGTGTTGGATAACTACAGGAAATTTCTTTCACTACCCGCGTAAGGCAATAACGAACTTCCTCACTACTTGGATCTAACCAAAGTCCCGGCGCGTCCATGCTAAACGGAGGCATCTGGGGACAGACCCCAGTTTCAGGATATTTCATTACGGAGGTTTGGTGGTTATCAGCTAAAAGAGAGCCTGGGCCTAGTTTTTTAAGAACCGGAGCTCCAGAATTAAAACCGAGATTGAAAACATTTACCCATGCATGAATTTGTAAGCTAAAACGTTGGCCCAATTTTATGGCCTCTGTGAGTGGGTCAAAACCAATTTTAAGACAGTGTTCGTAAGGCGCACAGTCAGCTTCGCTGCTGGGATACCAAGCCTTTCCTTCGCGGTAGACCTGTACAATCAAGGCATTAAGACCTAATCGCTTCGCCTGAACACAAGCATCCTCAAGCCCACCCCTATATAAGAGAGCGGCACCCTCACCTTTTGCCTCAACCCAAAGCCCGTTAAACATTGCTAAGCACTCGAAAAGTCACAAGATTAAACGAATCTGTTTCGAATATTGCACGTCTTAACACTAGAAGTCATTTCTGAAATAAAAATTGACTTCTAGCCGCGCCATGAAGGGCGCGGACGGGCTCGAGCAAAGCGAGAAAAGCCCGGCGCGACGCGAGATTGGGGTACTTGGGGCCCCAATCGAGATTGGAGCGCTTTTTAAATGACCAAAGATGGTCATTTAAAAAACGGGCAATCGAGGGCGAGGCCGGAAACTAAAGTCAAAAATAGCCCTTATCCCGGACCTCTATGCGCGCATCGCTTGAAGCAATGGTAACTGCCTCGCTTATTATTTTGGGCGGACTTCTTAGTGCCTATTCATTCACCACACTCCTTAAGCAAGAATCGCCTGAGTATGTGCTCCTGAGCGGGCTGCGTACAGGGCAACAGTTTCTCACATTGCAGCATGCGTCAGGGTGTGCGGGCGAACTGAAAACCAACTTAGAAGAAGAGCGTGGTTTTGTGCTGCAGATTGAGGGACCCAGTGTTTTTTCATTTGCGCGCAAACAAATTGTAGCCCACGCCAAGATTGGCGCCTACTTTAATCCACTGGGGCAACTTATTGAAGGGAATCTCACCGTAGAAAGTGTCGGTGTCCGCCTTAAACTAAAAGCAACCGGAATTACTCCTTTAAAAATTAACATACTAGCCGAATTGCCAAATCGATCGGTCAGTCGTTCACTTGAACTTCCAACTCCACTTACCATCACCCAACGAAGTGGTTTCTTTCAAATTGAATATCCTTCAACAACGCTTTCAAACAACAGCCTGCTAAGCACATTTGGACAAAATATTCGCTCCTCGGCACCTTTTGAGATTAATACGGTGCTCGCATCAGACTCAAAGTGCCAAGAACCTCAAAGAAATCCAATTGCACTTGATGATACTTTTAAGAAAATTCAAGATTTCGCTAGTCCTATCCTTAACCTAATTCCACAAGAACCGTGAGCAAGCTTTATGATTGAATTAAGTCATGTCAGCAAAGAATATGGTTCATTTAAAGCCGTGCAAGACATTTCACTTGTGGTTCAACCAGGTGAGATTTTTGGATTTTTAGGCGTCAACGGGGCTGGTAAAACTACGACGCTGAAAATGTTAGCCGGAATACTTCGTCCCACAAGCGGCAGCTTAAAAATTTGCGGCTACGATATTCAAACTCAGGCTTCAGAGGCGAAAGCCTGCACCGGCTATATTCCAGATAGACCGCATTTATATGCAAAACTGACCGGACGGGAATTCCTCTATTTTGTGGCCGATCTATACAAAGTGCCATTGCCTGAAGCTGATACTAGAATTGATGCACTTCTGAGTGATTATCGCCTTCAAGAATGGCAAGACGAGCTTATTGAATCTTACTCTCACGGAATGAAACAGAGAATAGCAACCTGCGCCGCGCTGGTGCACCAGCCACGTGTACTGATTGTTGATGAACCCATGGTGGGATTGGATCCCCACGGCGCGCGTATGCTGAAAGACGCGTTTCGCCGTTATGCAAGCCAAGGCATGAGTATTTTGCTTTCAACACATTCGCTGAATGTTGCAGAAGAAGTCTCAGATCGTTTAGCAATTATAAACCGCGGCAGCATTATTGCTCTAGGTACCTTAGCAGAAATTCGCTCAAGCGCCGGAGCCCAGAACCAAGCTCTCGAAGAAATCTTCCTTCAAATTACTTCGAGTCACGCACAGGTCGAATACGCATGATTCCCATAGTGCTACAGCCCAAATTATTGAGCATTAAAAATCGCTGGAAACAAAGCCTGCGCCGAAGATCTCAGCTTTTTAGAGATGTATTCTTACTGGCATTTTCTGTTTCGGTTATGTGGGCCATATATGAGGGCACCCTTGCAATGCTTGCCAAGGTGCAATTAAACGCCCACCTGGCGTATTTACCGCCATATTTACCGCTGGGTCTTATTTTCTTGTTTTTGCTGAGTATGCTGTTTTTTTCTAACTGCATCTCGGCCTTAGGGGCGCTCTACCTCGGTCGCGACCTTGACCTAATCCTAGCCTCGCCCCTTGCGCCCTCCCGATTTTTCTTCGGTAAACTTACTGAAGTAACACTGAGCGCCTCATGGATGGCTATAATATTCGGTGCCCCAGTTATTCTTGCATTTTCCTCCTGGTATCAAGCTTCTTATGAGCTGTGGCTTGTACTCTTTGCTGCGGCGCTTCCCTATTTCGTGCTTCCAGCCACAGTTGCTATTGCATTGGTAACTATTTTTACAGCGCTCATTCCCGCAAGTCGCACCCGAGAGGTGCTGCTGGTAGTTTTAGCAATGTTACTGATTGCGGGCTACCTGGTTGTCAGACTTTTAGCCCCAGCAGATCTAGGGCTGCATCAAATGGACGATTTATTAAGGATAATCTCCGTTTTGGCTTTGCCAAATGCGTCGTGGCTACCTTCTTACTGGCTGGCAGCCTCATTGTCAGAAGTGCTTGAGCCGAGTGCTCGATCCTTGTGGCCGTACATAGGGTGCCTGTACGGAACTACCATTTTTTGGGGGGCCCTCGCATATGGATGTTTTCGCCTGTTTCACTTTCGAGCTTTCTCGATGGCAAAAGACAACCGTCAGGGTCTGCGCCTTTCATCAAGGCGAGCGCAGAAAATACTAAATGCCCTCACTCCCTGGATGGCACCAGAGTACCGCGCAATTATTGTCAAAGAGTTTAAAGTATTTGCTCGCGATATGACCCAAGCCATTCAGCTTCTTCTCTTGCTGGGTTTGTGCATGGTGTATCTCTACAACTTTAGAATTCTTCATGGAGTAGCGAACCTGCCAGATGCTACCAAGTTATGGTGGCAAGGATTTTTAGTGGGCTCCAATCTTGCAATGGGCGCGTTTGTAATGACTGCTGTCTGCACCCGATTCGTTTTTCCTTCGGTTTCTTTAGAGGGACAAAGTTATTGGATTCTTCAAACCAGCCCTCTCTCGGTGGGGCAGTTGCTGAGAGCTAAATTTTGGTGTTGGCTGGTGCCGGTTGCCAGTATGTCGAGCATTATATTTGCATCGGGCGCACTAGCCATTAATGCTGAACCAGAAATAATTGCTATTAATGCGCTTGCTTCGTGGGTTGTGTGTTACGGCATCGTCGGGCTGGCTACCGGTCTGGGTGCACTTTTTAGTAATTTTGACTGGGAGCATTCCTCTCAACTTGCTGCCAGTTTTGGGAGCTTGGTGTTTATGCTCTCAGCGACAGTGCTTATTGTGCTTAATCTTATTCCAGCAGGTACTCTCATTTTTCTGCGTACACTCAAAGAAACTGGTTATAACTTCACAGATTCCGAATGGTACTTGGCTGTTGGTTGCTGCGCTATACTCCTTACCTACCTAAACTACTGCGCCACTCGTTGGGCATTAAGGGTTGGCGAACATAGTCTTTTAAATAGATCCTAATTGAGACTAGAGCGCGTTTTATCTTTCGCGAACTTCATACCCCTCAGGTACAAGCGGTACAAACAACTCTGCATTCGGTGGGCGCTGCATATTGCTACCTACAAGCTTTAATTCCAATTGAGCACCGATATGCAAAAGCTGTAGTTTAATGTGCGAAGGAACTGGCCGGCCATTACTACTTTGATAGGCACTAAAAACAGCATCTATCGTAAGGGCTTCTGAAAACGGGGCGAATAATTGAACGCGCTGAAGCTGCAGATTTGGGTCTAATCTATAAATGGCGGTGCCCTGTAAGTTCCTTATTTCAATTTCCTGATTATTTATGGAACGGGTAATTCGACTCTCAGCTCGCACATCTTCTAATGCGGGACGGCCCGAAAGAAAATCAATTAAGGTTGCCGGACTATACGGCAGGTAAAAATACTTAGCCAAAAGCGCCTGGGGGTTTAGAGCCTTTGTTACTCGCTTCTCGGCCGGTTCCACCATGAGGCTACCTGATGCGGATGCCGCAAATAGACCCAAGGTATAAAAACCATTAAGAGGCAAAAGTTCAATGCGAAGATTTTGGGGATAATCAAACACAACCGCATATCGCAGTCGAGATGATTGGCCCTCATATTCAAGCGTAGCCTCATACAAAAAGCGTCCAAATGTATTTTGGCTTTGCAGCTGCAATAGCTGTTTTACCAGCAGGGCGCTCTCGGATTGAGAAACCGCAATATCTAAAGGCTTAAGCACTGATTGAGTTGCGCAGGCCGAGTGCAACATCAGAGCAAGCCCACACAACACAAGCCGACTATACGCAAAAAACGCAAAAGATTTTGTTTTTTTAAAAAATAACGCGTCAACGACCCGCACTGTGCACTCGCTCAAGTTGATCTAATTTTTGCTCGATACGCTCTACTATCTCTTTCGTGTCTTCAGATTTGGAGTCTCGGGCAAATTCTAACGCAGTACGGTAGGTATCAATTGCTTTGGCGTACTCATGAGCAGCTACGAGCGCATCAGCATAATGCTCTAATATGGTCACATCATCGCCCACCAATTGGGCAGCTCGCTCAAGAGTATCAAGCGCTTGCTGCAACTTGCCCTGTCGAAGTTCAATAAACCCAAGCGTATCGAGAAAGTAACCGTCGGCAGGTCTGAGCTCAAGCGCTGCTCGCACCAAATTCTCTGCCCGATCGAGATTAATACCCGCTTCCGCCAGTGAGTAGGCCACAAAATTAAGTGCCTCCGCATTCTGCGGATTTAGCTGCAAGACTTGTTCCATTGCAACTCGCGCCTGCTCTTCGCGCCCCGACTCACTGAGCAAAATTCCATAATTAAAATGCATTCGCTCATTCTTGGAGTCACGCGACAATACATTTTCAATTAAGGTTAGAGCTTCCGAAAATTTTCGCTGATCTTTTAGAAGTGTCACCAAGTAATTTTGAATACTTTGATCTTCAGGGTTGACTGCCAAAGCCTCGCGGGTGGCCTGCTCTGCAGCTACAAGTTCCCCATCCTGCCGAAGCACAAAAGCCGCAAAAGTTCTGGATTTTAGATATAAGTCTTGTTCAGGACCAATAGAGAGCAATTCCTCTACGGCTTCCTTCCTTCGCCCAGAGCCGGCAAGTAAGGAGCCCAAATAAAAACGTGCCTGATCGTGTTGCGGGCTAAATGCAAGCACCAAAGTGAGCTGCAACCTACCAGCGTCAAAGTTTTTTCGGTCGAGTAAATATAATGCAGCACGCAAATGTGCTTCAACTTGACTCGGCGCAGGGGAATTATAGTGGAGTAATTCTTGAACGAATGCATTACTTTCAGCTTTTTTATCTTTAAGCTGAGCAAGGATTTTCTGGGGCAGAACGTTGGAGGGATCTTGCCGTAATAAAAGTTCGCAATGCGTGCGTGCCTCGGCTAACTTTTGTGATTTAATAAGAACCCGAATAAGCTCAATTCGATACGCTGAGGTGGCACCATCAAGCGCCAAAGCTTCCCGCAAAGAGCGCTCGGCAGGACTATAGAGCTTTTCATTTTCATAAAAGCTGCCCAACAAGGCATGCGCGTTCGCATCCTGCGGAAATTTCCCTACTAACTTTTCAAGGACTGCAATTCCTTTCTTCCGTTGCCCGATTCTCTCATAGTGAAACGCAAGCAATACATAAGCCTCAAATCGAGAAGCATCTGATTCTAACACCCTCAGATATGCTTCTTCAGCCTGCGGAGCACCAAGCTCCACATCACTCAATCCTGCGTGTAGTACCAACGCATCCACCGCTGGGGGCTGACTATCCAGCGCTCGTTTAATTTCCATCTTCGCAGCTTCAAGTTGCCCATTACGCAACAGCAACTCGGCCAATGGGAGATTAAGCACTTCAATCGGTTTGCCGTGCAGTTCACTCGCTTGTGTAAAGTGATTAACTGCCTCGCTTACATCACCCTGGTGCAAGGCGAGCTGACCAACAATGTAATGGTGCATCGCCCTAGCCTCATTCTTCGCTTCGCCTTCCAAGTGAGAAGAAGCCGATTCGCGTAGTGAAACTTGCAGTGGGGAAGTTGAAGAATTAAGCGGATTTAGGGTGCACGCGCCTAAACAAACGCATCCCAAAGCAAGTAGGCCACGGGCAAATAGCGAGCGAGGTGATACAAAGGCTGGTTCGCCCGCAAGGACTCGAACCTCGATTTTCAGGGTCAGAACCTGACGTGCTACCATTGCACCACGGGCGAATAAACAAGAAATTTCAATTAGTTAGATAGAGACACTATCTAACTTTGAGGTTGAGCACTACAGCAAAGCAACTGCTCTAACAGCCCCGATATTATCGGAGAATGAGCGAAGAAAGCAAACCCCAGGCTGCATAAAATGGGCCCTACCCTCGACCTTCAAGGCATTATCTGCTAGAACCTCTTTTCCGCTTTTCTGTGGCCCCATCGTCTAGCGGTCTAGGACGCTGGCCTCTCACGCCGGAAACATGGGTTCGAGTCCCATTGGGGTCACCATAGCTCGCTTGGTCTGTCTGAATAGGTTGCAGGCGACCCTTCTTTTCTTCCCTGCTTTCCATCAGCGTGTCCATGCGCCAAGTTTCCGTCTTGCGACCTAAAAACGTTTTAAGGAGTGGTGTCATGGATTTAAAGACTGGGCTCGCACACATGCTTTGTAACGGCGTCATTATGGATGTCGTGAATGTTGAACAAGCTAAAATTGCTGAAGATGCAGGAGCGGTTGCCGTAATGGCGCTTGAACGAGTGCCTTCGGATATTCGTAAAGATGGCGGCGTAGCGCGCATGACCGATCCCGAGATTATTGAAGCAATTAAAGGAGCAGTCAGCATTCCTGTAATGGCCAAGGTGCGTATTGGCCATTTTGCTGAGGCTCAAATTTTAGAATCAATCGGAATCGACTTTATTGATGAGTCCGAAGTACTTACTCCAGCTGATCCACAAAAACATGTACATAAGTTTGATTTCAAAACTCCTTTTGTCTGTGGAGCCTGCAATTTAGGGGAGGCCTTGCGGCGAATTAATGAAGGTGCCGCGCTTATTCGCACCAAAGGCGAAGCGGGAACAGGAAATGTTATTGAGGCAGTACGCCATCTTCGGCAAGTAAATGAGGAAATTCAGTTACTCTCTCAGGCATCTGATGCAGTGCTTGATATGAAAGCAAATGAGTATCGAGTGCCTCTTGAACTTGTGCGCTTGGTAGCAAAAGACCAAAAGCTTCCTGTGCCTAACTTCGCAGCCGGTGGCGTAGCCACGCCAGCAGACGCTGCAATGCTGCGACAACTTGGCGCTGAATCTGTCTTCGTAGGGTCAGGAATTTTTAAAGCCTCCGATGACAAAAAAGATACCGTGAGACTGGCGAAGGCTATAGTAGCTGCTACCTGTTTTTATAACGACGCTCAAAAGTTACTTGAAGTGTCGCGAGGACTCAGCAAATTTATGCGCGGATTAGATCTGGCTCAAATTCCGCTCGACAAGCGCATGGCAGAGCGCGGGTGGTAAAATATGCGCGTTGGTATATTGGCGCTTCAGGGCGCTGTAACACCCCATAGCGCGATGCTTCAAAAGTTAGGCGCCGAACCTATTGAAGTGAAAAGCCCAGCTGACCTTGCGGGCTGCGAACGCCTGATTATGCCGGGTGGAGAAAGCAGCACCATGCTTAAGCTTCTTGCGCTCAGCAAACTACAGGCGCCGCTTATTGAATTTGCGGCACAGAAACCTGTGTGGGGAATTTGCGCTGGTGCCATTTTGCTTGCCTCTGAAGTAAGAAACCCAACGCAGGATAGCCTTGGGCTTATTCAGATTCGAGCCTACCGAAATCATTATGGGAGCCAACTTGACTCATTCAAAGCTTGGCTTTCAATTACTGACGTTGGCTCTGAAATTGAAGTCGATTTTATCCGCGCCCCCCTTCTCGAACCCCTTTCGAGCGAAGTTCAAATACTGGCAACTCACCAGAATCAAACTGTCATGCTGCGACAAGGCAATATATTTGCTTCAAGCTTTCATGTAGAACTTGGAGCAGATGACCGCGTGCATAAATACTTTCTCGCGGCTTAGTTTGTTCGCCTTAATCCTACTCTGACAGCAAGCAGAAGAACGCTACTCGACGGCTATAACCTGCTTAGCGGCTACTTTTTCAAACCGCACCAACTGCACTTCCTGATCGACTTGATATTCATGAATACGTGCGTAACCTTGTTCGGCGATAAATTTAAACAACGACTGACTAGGTTTATAAGCTAGAAGTAAAAAAGTGCTGGGCGGTAGATGTTCTCGCGCGAAATCTTTCTCGGCATCAGTAAGAAGAAATCGGGGCAACAAAATTGGATTTGCACTTGGAGCGTAATAGGCGATCGGAGATTTGAGATATTCGCGTTTATGTTCATCTTTAATCCAGTTTAGCTCGCGAGATTCAACCAGCCCGGGCTGTAAAACTAAGGGGATCTCTGACTTATTTTGAATACCTTGAACAGTAGCCAGCGCAGAGGCCCAGCCTTCATCTCGCCAGCCTCTACCCGACTGCTCAAACAACAAGGTCGCGCAAAGAATCATTAAAGCTACAGTACGACCTTTCTCTTCTCTGAAGGACGCGACAAAAGCCGCGTAAGCAAACGATAGCGCTATGGTATTCCACACATAGTAGCGGCTTTTAAAAATGGAAAGATCAAACAGAAGACACAGCAGATACAAACCAAGAGGCGGAAGGACTAACCACAAAAGTAATGAAAACCAGGTGCTTCGTCCTACACGACTAGGCCCAATTGAAGTGCCTTTCAACACAAAAGCCACGAATACTATAGTGATAAAAAAGGCCACAAATAAGCTTCGCGGCACATATGCTCCACCTATACTGAGAAGCATTTCACTGACGTGGGGCATTGGATCAAATTGCAAAACTTCCGTGCGCCCACTCAGGTGCCAAAGTTGAAAAATACCTGGAATAAATAGAAACAGCGCCACTAGATGTATTTGCGCTATCTTCAATCCAAGTTTAGTCCAGGTATATTTTTGATGCCAAAGGACTAAGAGATAATGCGCACCTAAAAAACCCAAGAAAAAGGAATGGGAGTACAAAATTAAAGCAGTACTTACAATCGCCCCCCAAAAATGCGTACGCTGTCCGTCACGCATATAACAAAGGACAAAATAGGCTGAGAGCACACAAAAGAAGAACCCAAGGGCGTACGGTCGCGCCGAGATCATCCACACAAACCTTTGGGAGGAAAGCAAAACGAGGACCCCAATCAGGGCAGCAGAGCGCGGCAAATTGAGGTGAGTGTGTATAAGCTTAAAAACCAGAACTCCCGAGCCGATTAGGCACGCAAGTGAAAAAGAGCGGAAAGCAGTTTCGCTCTGACCAAAAAGTGCAGACCACAACCACAGAAGCCAATAATACAAGGGTGACTGCCCCTGAAATTCCCATGCGCGAGAACCAACTTGCATGAGATCAGGCGCTGAAATTATCCAAGCAGAAATATTCTCATCGATCCAAAGCGGTATAAAAAAGAACGAGGAGAAAAATAAGCCAACGATAGTGACAAGAAAAAAAGCCCACTGCGCTAGCTGTTCACGTGAGTATGGTTGGGATGATTGAGTTGGTTCAAGCGACATCCCCCTAGCCTACCCGAACACTGCCACTGTTTGAAACTAGGTCCGACTCAAGCTCAAAAAGCCTACCTCGCCATAATTTTGAGTAGGAACCCCAGTATTGCTATTATTTATGGGCCTAAAAATTCACTAAAAACTTCGATGACCAGCACCCAAACGGCTACTCAACTACCTAATTTCCCTAACTTTTCTGGTCACATTGCTCAGGCATCCGCTGTTACTGTTCACAGTCCCTCAGAAGCTTTGATTTTTCAAAATGACCCAAGTGCCGTGCTCGTAGCCACAAACTTTGTATCTGCGAAAGAAAGCTCGGATCTGAGCTCCCCTGGCTACCTTCAAATTGACCCAAAACAAAATCATACTATTGGCTATACGCAGCACTCCTTTGAGGAGAGAGCGACATTCTGGGACAAGGAACTAAAACTGGTTATCAGCGAGTCTGGAAACGTCGGCAAAGCCTTTGCGCTACTTTCCCTCAAAGGCCTATTTATTCGCGACGAGCACGACCTCACCCCAGGAGGAATAAACTTACTCAAGTTTGCAAAAGCAACAGATGCTTTTTTAAAAGACCTTGTTCACGGCTGGCCTAAATTAGACTCCTTAGAAGGACAGGCTCTCGCGATTGCTAACTACTGTGCTTCGCAGCTTCCCAAAGCGGCTCAAACTGTTCTGTTGGCTCAGCACCTTCAGCATATTTTACATGCAAAAGATTTAAACCAGTTTGATTCTATCCTCCAAAAAGAACGCGAGCGAGCGGTTCGGGCAGCAACTTTCCCTAGAGCCATTGTAGAAGGCGCGATGGCTACTATTAGCTTGGTGGAAGAACTTGATCCGACAGGATTTCATCCCCCAACTTTTTGCGGGCTTAGTGATACTATATGCCAGGCCCATATCTGCGTAGTCGCTCGACCACAATTAGGTATAGTTTCAGTTTTTGCAGGAAGCCCTGAAATAGCTATGCTTGAGCCCACAAAAGGCTTGGCAGAAACGGCGGCTTACTTAAATAAAATGAGAATCTCTTTGGACCAAGGGGAACCGATAAGCACCTGGGGAGGAAATTTTAATCGTCTTGGGTGCGGTCCACGAAGATTTACTGCGGAGGAGTGCCGCGCCGTAGCCAAGTTAGTAGCAATGTCACTTGCCCAGAAGTATTAGCCCAGGTTCAGCGGCTTTTGCGCGGGCTATGCGCGAGCAAAAAAACGTCAACAACTGCCTGACAATAATTTTCCACTTCTGTTCCCCCCGGCGCCGCTGTTCCTAACATCATCCGACGCATACAGAGATCAGATCCTCGAATGAGGGCGGAAAAGAGGTTTGTAGCTAAGGTAGCATCAACAAACTCAAGTTCTCCAAGATTACGGTAACGCACCAGCTCAGAGGCAATCATGCGTTTGACCCGCAGAGGACCTGCCTCAAAAAAAATGTGTGCGAGCCTGGTGCGCTCAGGCCCCTCTGTCATGATCAGCCGCTCCATCTTGGTTGCATCATCACTTACCAAGAGCCGGCAAAGGCCTCGAGCAACGCCCATTAAAAAATCGCGAACAGGCACCCCTTCCAACCCGGCAAAGAGATTCGCCGGGATATACTCGTGGCATTTTGACTCGATAACTGCTGAAAACAACGCTTCTTTATCGGCGAAGCGAGAGTATAAGGTAAGTTTTGACATACCAAGCCGTTTTGCAAGCTCATCGATGGTCGTGCGTTGATACCCACGTTCAAGGAATAACTTTCCAGCAACATCAAGGATCTCCTCCCGCCGCATAGCGTTGACCGGGCGCCCTCGAGAGCGCCGTGGCGCAGCACGTTTATGCGAAGGTAATGAGCTCATAAGCAAAGTTCCGGGGACAGGTCCTATCTTCTTTGAATACAAACGGTTTTAGTCACTTAAGAAATTTTTCGGCATTAACAGTACTTGACAGTACCATTAATATACATTTATGATACTCAATAGTATCTTATTAAACAAGCTCACAAATGCGCCGCATTGCACTAAAAATGCTTCGGGGAGACCGAGCAAAATACCTGGGTCTGATTTTTGGCGTAGCCTTCGCCACTCTGCTGATGTCACAGCAGGTCTCAATTTTTGTGGGCATCATGGCTCGTAATGCCAGCGCAATCTATTCAGTTACCGAACCAGACCTGTGGGTTATGGATCCTCGAGTTCGCTATATTGAAGAGATTGAACCGATGCGCCAAACCGAGCTCTACACTGTACGCTCCGTTCCCGGAGTCCACTGGGCTGTCCCCTTCTACAAAGGCGTTTCAACCATTCGCATGCCCGACGGACTCACGCAGCAGGTCCAGTTAATCGGCGTTGATGACGTCACGCTGGTTGGAATGTGCCCACGCATGATTCTTGGAGAAGAACGTGCCATTCAACGCCCACAGCTTGCCATCATGGACTCGGCCGGCTTTAAGTTTACTTGGCCAGGAGAGCCGCTTCAGCGAGGTAAGGCGATTGAGCTCAATGATAACCGCCTCATCGTGGACGGCATCTGCGAAACAATGTCAACTTTCCTCACCTTTCCAATACTCTTTGTTTCCTACACCACAGCTCTGGAGCTGACTCCTCCTACGAGGAACAAGCTGCCATTTATTTTAGTTAAAGTAGCTCCCGGTGAAGATCGGGCCACGGTTCAGAAGCGCATTGAATCTGTGACTGGGCTCCAGGTCCTTACTCAGCATGAATTTGCCTGGCGCAGCATCTCCTACATCCTGCAGCGCACCGGCATTCCCATAAATTTCGGCATTACCATTACGCTCAGTGTAATTATTGGAGCCGCCATTACCGGCATGACTTTCTATATTTTTGTGATTGAGAACTTGAAGCAATTTGGCGCTATGAAAGCCATTGGGGTGACGAATCGACAACTGTTCTCCATGGTAGTTTCTCAAGCTTTGCTGGTTGGAACCATCGGGTACAGCCTAGGCATTGGAGTCACGGCCCTATTTTTTCACCTGACTCGAAATGCACCTGCACTTCGCGGCTTTGTGCTCTATTGGCAAGTGATGCTGGGCGTAGCTTCTGTCATTGGCTTGGTCATTCTGATTTCTATCGTGGCAAGTTTGCGCAAAGTTTTTCGACTTGACCCAGCCATGGTGTTTAGAGGTTAGCATGTACGCGGTTGAAGCTTTTAATATCGTTAAAGACTTCCCCCTTGAGGACACGGCATTACGCGTGCTCGACAACGTTTCAATCGCAATTCGACGCGGTGAGCTCACCATGCTTGTGGGACCCTCTGGATGTGGCAAAACAACACTGCTTTCAATATTGACCGGCATTCTGTCACCGACGAGCGGAAACGTTACACTTTTTGGCACGCCACTCAGTCAATTACGGGACTCCGAGAAGGCAGTTTTGCGCCGTCGCCGTATTGGATTTATCTTTCAGCAGTACAACCTCATGCCCGCATTAACTGCAGCAGAAAACGCCGCTATTCCACTACTTGCCGATGGCGTACCGGACGCTGAAGCAGAAGCATCCGCGACAGCAGTTTTGGCGGGCATTGGCATGGCTGAACATTGTGCAAAACTCCCTCGCCAGCTCTCTGGCGGGCAGCAGCAGCGAGTGGCAATTGCACGGGCTCTCATTCACAACCCCGACTTACTGGTCTGCGATGAACCAACCGCTGCTTTGGATGCTCGTACTGGCTTAGCTGTCATGAATATTCTCCGCGAACGCGCAAAATCTCCCGAACGTGCGGTGCTTATCGTCACCCACGACTCTCGAATTTTTCACTTTGCCGATCGGATAATCGAGATGAGCGATGGACGCATCGTCAAAGACGGCGCAGCACCTCCACCGCCGAACGATTTAAGAGCAGAACTCGACAATCAAACCGAGCACCTTAAGGAATCGTAATTATGCTTACCCGCTTTCGTCCGCGTTTTAACTTACCTACGCTTGGAGCACTATCGCTTGCCTTCGCGCTCTACATCGTCTTTGGTCGACCAACCACAACACCGCGTAACCCAGTGGTACCGCCTCCTACCATGGATTTCCCAGCAGGTATCGCTGGAATTGGAGTAATTGAGCCACGCAGCGAGTTTATCGCCGTAGCCACAGAGCTGCCTGGAGTGGTTCGAGCAGTACATACCAGCGTAGGCACAAAGGTGGCAGCCGGAGATCTGCTCTTTTCACTTGATCAACGAGACATTGATGCACAAATTGAAGTGCTTAAGGCACAAGTTCGAGCTGTGGAAGCAGAGCAGGCTAACGCAGCGGCGCAATTTGATGCTGTTGCATCAGTTGCAGATCAAAGAGCCGTTGCGCGCGATGACTTTAACGCCCGTAAGTTTGGCTTACGCCGCGCCGAAGCACGTTCCGAAGAAGTGAAGCAACTTCTAAACCAAGCGCTTGTTACCAAGGCACGACTCGACATACGGGCTCCCATAGGCGGGACTGTCCTTGAAGTAAATGTGCGTGTTGGTGAGTTTGCCCCAAGCGGGCTCATAAACCCGCCGCTCATCCGTCTTGGCGACCTTTCACGCATGCATGTACGAGTTGAAATCGATGAAGAGCTTGTTGGGGGAATCTCACCTACACAGCCCGCCTATGGGGTGCTACGTAGCGACACCATTTCTAGAATTCCCCTTGAATTTGTACGTTTTGAGCCATATGTCCGACCAAAACAATTCCTCGCTGTGGCTGGTCAGCGCGTTGACACTCGGGTGCTGCAGATCATCTATGCCCTACCTGAATCCTCTCCGGCCAGGTTTGCCGGGCAGTTTCTTGATGTGTACATCGGTGGAGGGACAACACCGTGATGAACCGCTACAAAAGCATCTTGCTCGCTCTCGTTTTGACACTCTGCAGTTGTGCACTGCGGGAACCAAGCAATACGCACCCGATACCAAGGAAGGAGATAATAGTCCCAACCTGGCTTACTAGCTTCACCGATTCGCTCATTCCCATACTTGCGCCGCAAGCTATCGAACACAATCAAGACCTTGCCATCGCCGCAGCACGGCTCCGTGAGGGACGGGCGCTAGCACGAGAGGCACGCTCACGGCTTTGGCCGGACCTCGCACTTATTGGACAGGGATACCGAGGAAATGATTTACAGGGTAGTCCGTTTATCAGCAACTCGGGAACAATTGGCGCAGACCTAAATTGGGAAATCGACTTTTTCGGAGCCACGACAGCTCGTTCGCGTTCAGCGCTGAATTCGGTTAATGCACTCACGTTTTCGGCAGAACACCTACAGCTT
>JBIKUD010000047.1:0-19218 GCA_044347745.1 Bdellovibrionota bacterium | reverse complement strand
TTTTCCAAAACTTCTTAAAAGAGAAGTAGCCACTAGGGTCAGTCAGAGACAGAGGATTATTAAGCACGTAAGAATAGCGGTTGTAACTTTGCAGGTCCTTTGGTGCCTGAATAAAAGGATCAGCCGATACAAATCTTCCAATTACAGGGTCGTAGACTCTGCCGTTCATGTGCACGAGAGACACTTCGTCTAGGTGCTCGTGCCCAGTAAAGCCTCTATCGGTGACGCTGCTAACCACTGTAGAGCTATCCCAAGTGTCTGCGTCTCTACGCTGACCCCAGGCGTCGTAGCTTAATACCTCTATTACTCTGCCTGCAGCGTCGCTAATTGACTGAATAGAACCCAGGTGGTCTAGGTGCAGGTAGCGTATGCGCGTGTTGCTGCGCGCCTGTGCTCCAGCGGGAGAACTAGTATTGGTGCTCAGCATCAACACTTGCGTGCTGCTAGTCGTTACAAGTGCAACTAATCCATCACTTCCCTTAATGTAATGGGTACTGGTGGTGGTTAGTCCCTTAACTGAACTTTCATACAGTCCACCAACGTACGTCTTTCTCTCGGTTAGGCTGTTATTTAAATAAACTCTCTCCTCTACCCTCTGGTCAGCAGGGTTTAGGTCAAACTCCACTTTGCTGCTGCCTTTCGTAATAGAGACTGGTTTGCCGCTGACTGAGTAGCTGATGTTCCCATCGCTGCTGCTTACTCTGTTGCCGGCTGCGTCGTAGACGTAGGTGTTAGCCTTATTACCACTAATGCTCGTCACTGCGTGTGGTCCTGCCCCTACTCCGTACACATAGGTGCCCACGTCGCTTCTTGAGATAAGGTTTCCTATTTCATCATACTGCACTGATATTGGGGGTCTTCCCAGTATGGTGGCGGTCTTTAGGCGATTCAGTGTGTCGTAGGTAAAGTTCTCTCTTAGCCCTGCGCCAAGGTCTTGCCTCTCCAAAAGGTTACCAAGCGCATCATAGCTAAAGCTTAAGTTCTGCACTCCATTTGTTTGCACGGCAGTAAGGTAGCCAGTGTTGGCGTCGTAGATCTTATTCGACACCAAGCCGTTACCAAAGGTTTGCTGCTCTAGCTGCCCTTTGGCGCTTAGCTGATTTATCTTCCAGATGCTGGTGTTAAGGTCAGTTCGCTTTATTTCGCTAAGATACCCGTGGCTATTATAAATGTTCTTAATCGTAAAGGCGCTGGGGTAGCTATAGGTATCTACTCGGCTTAAGGCGTCGTAGGTTTGGGAGGAGACAAAGGTCTTTCCTCCTACTGTGGTGCTGGTTCTATATAGTCTTCCAAGAGAGTCGTACTCATAGCTTTCTACGTAGCCCTTTAAGCCTGTGACTCTTGCAAGTTTGCCTATGCCGTTTAAAGCCGTGTCGTACTGCCAGCTCTCTACTCCATCTAAAGAGCTTCGCTGTAACATGCGACCCAAGAGGTCATAGCTATAGGTAGTGGTTTGGTTTAGCGCGTTGGTTTCGCTTAAGAGTTCTCCAAGGGCGTTATAGGTGTAGGTGCTCTCTCCCGTGTCTGGGTCAACTAGCTTTGTCTTTTTCCCCTGATGGTCGTACTCAATAAAGGTAGTGTTCAGCAGCGGGTCCATTATTTGAGTAGGGTTTCCGTAGCTGTCGTTTTTAAACGTAAGAGTTTGCCCTGTAGCGTCAGTGCTGCTTAAGACAAAACCTTGAACATCTGTTACCTGAGTAGTTGTTTGGTTTAAGGCATTGGTGCTGGTGGTAGTTAGTCCATTATACAGGGTGCTGCTTACACGGTTTCCTGGCTGCGTAACTCTTATGACTCTGCCTAAATCGTCGTACTCGCTGACGGTCCAGGCTGGCGTGCTGCCTTCAAAGTATGGGTCTGATACGTGGGTCAGATTGCCCTTGGTATCGTAGACCTTATCTACATATATCTTCTGTCCGCTAAATCCGGTGCTTTCCTTTCTTATCTCTCGCGTAAGCTCATCTGCGTAGGTAATCACAGCTGGCAAACCAGTTGTGCTAACCCGCACCTTAAGGGCTGCATTTGCTGGGGCTAGGGCTCCCGGCTGCTCGTAGTAGGTGTTTGTTACTGTTCCGTCAGCCCTTTGCTCAAGAGTTACTCTACCAAAAGAGTCGTACTGCCAAGTGGTAGTAATGCCGTTGGGTCCTGTGAGGCTAGTAACCTTTCCAAACCTCGGGTCTGTTGTCTTGGTTTCAGTTTGACCCAGGGGGTTAGTGGTGCTGACTACAAACTGTCCTCGATTGTCGTAGGCTGTGGTTTCTATGCGAGGCTGAATGCCAATTCCTGTTACTGTCTTTTGGGTGATGTTTCCAAAGGAATCGTACTGGTAGCTTTTCCTTAGTTCCAAAAGCGGGTGCCCGGGCTCCACAACTTCTGACTGCAATAGCCCTGTGCCAGGAAGGTAGTTAAACGCTACTCGCTTTGTTACTGCTGCTGGTGCAGGACTCCCCGACCCAACCTTTGTTACTGTCGTGCTTCTTAATTGTCCTATCAGCCAGTTCCCTACGTCATTGTCATACGTACTCACTGTCGTTTCACTAGACCCGTCGCTGCGGGTGGAAGTCGTCTGAACCACGTTGCCCCAATTGTCATACACACTAGAATCGGTCTGACTCTTAATTAGAGCTCCATTTAGTTCGTAATCGATCGAATTTGACTGTGCGACAAAAGGAAAGTAAGTCGCTCCATTATTCAACAATTTTGCGTCCCAAATATGGTCATTTGCTTTAATCAGCGTTCCATTCGCGAGATGTCTCTCTTCCCTCTTAACTAGAGCTTTAAACGGATGATCTTGACGATAGAGTGTTTTGGACCAATTTCCTGACGTGAGGTCGGTAACCTGAATCGAATAGAACCCTGAAATCCCCCGCCCCTTGTGCTCGGCTTTTAGCCCGGCATACGAATAACGATATGAGTTGACCCCTCCCCGACCGTCTGATTTGTCATACTGAGAGACGACGTAAATAGGTCCTTGTACATCGATACTCGGATACACAGCGTCAGAATGCTTTGTATATACCGAACTATCGATTAGTGTTTTGTATTGAATCTGAATTTGAAACCCGCTCCCTTCCTCAATCCCAATAACCTGATCCGGCATCGGGCCCTTGCGTTTAGCAACCCACATTTCACTGGTCAGCGAATCTGGTATCCAAACTCTATCAATGAGTCCATCCCCACTAACATCAAGCATGGTCTCGCTGATTCCATTCGCAGAGTATGAAGCCGATCCATTTGCGGCTCCATTGGGGATCCATTGCTGAGGGGTCTGAAACCCGCTCCCAGTGGAAAGGGCAACCCAGTACCCCACTGCAGCCCCATCGGGACGCCAAATTCTATCTGCCATCCCATCATTGTTAAGATCAGTATAGAACTCGAATTGCCCAGCACTCGAATATGAAGGTGCCCCACCTGCCGCATTAGCCGGTAGCCATTGTTGGGGATTAGCAAATCCATTGCCTTTCGAGAGCGCAGCTACAAAGTAGTTTTGCCCATAAGGCCTCCATATTCTATCTGCGAGACCATCTCCATTCAGATCTGCATAGCGCTCCCACTGGCCATAATCAGAAAAATTGCTAAATCCACCTACATTTGGGGAGAGCCATTGCTGCGGTGTCGCAAAAGAACTACCTGTTGATTCTGCTACCCAAAAAGATGACTGGGTAGAAGGCATCCATATTCGATCTGGAAGCCCATCGCCTGTTAAGTCTACGTATGCTTCATGTCGCCCATAATCGGAGAAATTTTGATATCCGCTTGCCCAAGGCGCCAACCACTGCTGCGGTGCGCCAAAAGTTGTGCCTGTAGAAAGTGCTACCCAAAACGAAGATTGCCCACTCGGCATCCATACTCGGTCTTCCCGCCCATCCCCATTAAAATCAGCGTAGTCCTCGTGTCGACCATAGTCAGAAAAGTTGGGATAGCCACTTGCGCCTGAAGATAGCCACTGCTGAGGAGTAACAAAACCATTACCAGCAGACAGCGCAGCCCAGAAGGTGTTTTGGCCGAAAGGCATCCATATTCGATCTGCTCGACCATCTCCATTTAAATCAGGAGTAGCTTCGTGGCGCCCGTAGTCTGAGTAAGTTGGAAATCCTTGGGCAGCATTGCTTGACTGCCATTGTTGCGGAGTAGTGAAAGATGTCGAATTAGAATAACTTCCCCAATACGCCGTGCTCCAATTCGGCATCCAGATGCGATCAGCGATACCATCTCCGTTAAAGTCGGCAAACTCTTCGTGGTTGTTTCCATATGTAAAAAGGTGGACAGGTGAACTAGATATCCATTTGGTTGCAGTCTCAAATCCAGTTTGCCCATTGCTCCAAAGGAGCGAGGTTGGAAAAAGACAATTTCCTTGGTTATCGCATACCTTTACTTCCACTAACCTAGAACGCCTTGTGAGAGAGCTTTGGTCATAGACCAAAGAATAGGTCCGTATGAGATTATTATTGACGAGTATCTTAATCGATTTCAGTCGGTCGAAGATTCCTATTTGGGAGCCTGAAATATATTGTACCAATGGGTCGCTTCGACTTTCATATTCAAAAATCACCGAGTTGGACAAATTTGGCGAAGAACCCGCATAGTCAATGCGTGCAGGATATGATTCTCCGGTGGCATTATTCTCGGTGTAGGTAAAGTATATGGAGTTTCCATTTCGATCTGAGATACGATTGACATTCCAGGCTAAAACAGAGGAATTCCCTTGCGCTTCTACCCTTGAGTCCTCCGTTCTTCCATATTGAACGAGTTGCCCAGATTTTGACCGCACATTCCAACTACTCGGCATGCTATCGTAAACGATACGAGAGAAACTTTCATTCTCAGTTTGATACTCTCCGTTGCTTGCCCAATAGCTTCCTGCAACGATCGACAGTCGTTGCCCATCCATGCACAAACGATCAGTTGAAGTAAAATTGACTGATTTAATGTAGCCATCTTGTACCAATGTTGCAGGACACCGACTGATGCGCGACATGCCTGAAAGAGTCCAACCGACGCCAAGAATCCCATTCGTGCCGCTACTCTCGTATCGTAAAGCTAATTTTGGCTCCATCCCCGTGATGCCTGGCGGAACTTCAATTGGAATTGAATAATTTGCTGCGCCAAGAGGACTTACCTCAAACTGCCCAGAGAGTGCGCCCGCTAAAGAAGTTTGGGCGCTGACGGGAAAGGCTGAAAGACTGACAAGCAATAGACTAACAGCAAAAATAAAACGCATAAAATCTCCGTCAAACTTGGCAGGATGTACCATCTGCACTCTTATGCAACTTTACTCTCCTACCTTCTCTGAAGACCTTAAACAACAAATTCTTGCATTTCACCCATTTTTGATAGATTTCAATCACTCAAATGTGCAATATGGGAATTTTTACCATCTTCACCAACATACAGCATGGAGCGAGGTCCACATAGGAAAGGGACGTTTCGCAACTGAGAGAGAAACAAAAGATACCTATTTCTTTAGGGACTAATCGATAGCAGTTTTATATTTACGGTTAAAACCGCCTGCTTCTATGCCGTTCGTTAGATGAAGGTCTTGTCCTGTAAGCGGTTTTCCAAGTGGCGAGGCAAGGAGCGTTATCCACTGCCCCACTTGATCTGGCTCTAGAAATTTACCAAACATCGTGCTCTGTATATTTGGTTTAGAATTTTCGTATTCCTCTCTTGTAAGCCCTTCAGCTGCAGCCCGCTGCTGATGAGGAGTACTCCATGTGTGCCCCGGGGACAAAGTAACCGCCCAACCACCCTCTGCAGCCATATCAATTGCACAACTTAGTGTTAGCCCTTTAAGTGCTGCCTTGATAGGCGAATACGCAAAGGCGTGAGGCTCACCGATGTGCCCAGCAACGGAGGAGACCGTTACTACACTTCCGCCTTTGCTTGCAGGAAATTGTTTCCAAGCTTCACGAACGAGGTTTGTGTGACCACGTAGGCCTACTTGGTAATGAGTATCAAGGGCACCTAAATCAGGCCACTTTTCTAAGGGTTCAAATGCAAATGTAGCTGCGTTACAAATCAAAGAATCAATACGTCCAAATCTTTGAACTGTGGCGGCAACGAGATCCTTCACAGACTGATCAGACCGAAGGTCTAGACCAAACGTCATCGTTCGATTCTTAAAGGCTGCCGGCAATAAGTCGAATATATTTTTTAGCCGCTCACCCGCACAATCTGCCAGCACCACCTGAGCCCCGGCCACAAGGAGTGCATGGGCCGCAGCTGCACCTATAGTGCCTGCGGCTCCTGTCACAATTACAGCTTTATCTTTAAGTGATATCTCCATAAGCTCCCCACAACTGAGACACAAAAATGTGGCCTACTCATGCAAATTGAGCGAGCCTGGTTCTGGAAAAGCCAGTATGCGACAGTGTTCAAGTTCATAATTCAAATTATGAATCATAATTTTATCGTCTGGGTAAGCTGCCTTAAACTCAGACAGCTCCTTCTCAGCCGCCCTCAAGCTTACCTGATTAATCAAACCTCGAACAATAAGCGCCATAAGCACCCGATTCCTCGGATACTTAAGAAGTAGCTTATGAAGCTCGGGGAGCGACTGACATACTCTGTCCGCATTAAATAGACTTGCTCGAGTTTCCAAAAAACTTTTGCTCGGTTGGCAGACAGAAAGCTTGTCTGGCCAAATGTATTCAAGAAAATGTAGTGCGGTATGTTCACGCGCATATGCCAAGCCAACACGAGATTTACGATCCATTTCATTGGGATTCGCCTTTATCTCTTTTAACTTCTCGAATACCTGGTCCCACGTTGCCCCAAAGATACATGCCTCGGCACCGGACCCAAGTAATATTTCAATTATTGGATTAACCGAGAGTGGAATACATCCGCGGCTCATGGCCTTCACGAAACGAGAAGGCATAAATGTAAGAATGCTACTTTGCTGGACTATTGGTGCCCAACGCGCCGAGCAGTATTCTTGGTGAATTCTATCAGCGTTCCATGTTTCCAAGAATGAATATCGAATTCCATTCTCAAGAAATCGGTTACCGAGATACTCATGCTGAGCATAAAAGGCAGAAGAATAGCGACTGCCTACAAACATAGCCTTATTGTCGTTCTTTTGACTAAGACAATCATCACTTATCTCGAATGGCAATAAGTCAGTCGGATATGGAGTGGGTATCCCCACCCGTCGTGATGGATGGTTCGCAAAAAACTGCAGATAGTTAATTACTGTCCCCTTCCAATTCGTGTAATCAGTCAGATTGTGCACGAGCACCGTATCACTTTCGTTCAGGCGGGGAAGAACTGAATTGAATTGATCAAAGCCGGTTACAAAAAGTCGGGCAAGCTGCGGATCTGACGGAGAAGGAGGATTTACGACGGCATCGCCTCGAATCCAAACCGTTTCAAATCCCAAAAGCACAAGCGCACGCCTGATGCTCTCATGCTCAAAGGCCATGCTATTTTTCTCTTCCGGATGCCAGCCCCAAAACAAAGCTGGTAGCTCTCGCAACTTAAGCCAGTTATCAAGTCGCAAATTTAATTGACTCAGGGTCTGAGCAGCACGCGCGGGGTCGGGATCGGGGCGAACCCCTGCAAGCCATTCTTTGTAGACGTCTTCCATGACTGCAATCTGACAAAAATATATTATTTATGAAATGGGTCTTATGCTCTGGTGTCTCAAAGTATCCGCTTAGCAAAAAAAACGCCCAGACAAGCTTCTAAGTATTTGCAACTCTGAACTTGCCTGGGCGCGTTGTGAGGGGCGCCCTATATCGGGCGCAGCCCCATTCATGGGTGCATATTATTTTTTTCCACCGACTACCCTCATTCCCTGGATACCCAATTCGCTTGAAAAACTATCAACAATCGATGTTCCTTCGGCAAGGCGGGTACCTTTTACTTTAATCTTAAATCGAGCGATTCCTGCACACTCTTGAGGAAGCACCGAGCCCGTGAGCTCAACAAGATTATTCGCGCTGCTCGATAAGGCAATTCCATTGGCCGCCGCTGTAGCAGAGAGAACTTGTTTTTCGTCACGACTAACAATTTTTGCCTTGACCGAAACCTTACTGCTAATACCTTGCTCAAGAAGCGAATCTTTAATATTTCGCTCAAGTGCTTTACGCACCAAATTTAGATTTGGAAATTCGCAACGACTTACCACTGAGTCATCCGATGAGGACTTTTTGCTATCATCCTTTCCATGAGGATGTTCAGCATTCTCAAGCTCCAGTTCCCGAGCAATGAGGCTGTCACCCTCCATACTGCCCTTTGCCTTTGCATAGGTACCAACAGAAAAATCGGAAAGAGCCGCGAGCTGATCGTTCATTCCTTCAAATTTAGTGTTTTCGGTGAGAGTGAATGTTTTATCAGCTATCGTAACAGCAACTCCTGAAATTGCAGTTATACTACCCTTGGCAATAATATACTCTTCACCATCATGCCCCTCGGATTCATGGGCTTGTGCAGCGAGCGGCACCAACATACTCACGCAGAGGATCATTAATTTATGAATTTTCATACTTCTTTTCCTTATATGTTTTTTCAGTTTAAAACTTAATCCTCTTCCTCTTCAGGTTCATCGTCGCCACTGCTACTACTTGAATGGGAGCCGCTGCCACCTGATGACGAACTTCCACTTGAACTCCCGCCGCTACTGCTTGAATTTCCATGCCCACCACTACTGCTACTTGAGCTACTACTTGAATTTGAGCTAGACCCGGAGCTTGAGCTACTCGAGCTACCTTGTCCACCCGAGCTAGAAGACCCGTTGGAGCTGCTGTTTCCACTAGAGCTCGATGAACCACTTCCTGAGTTTTCGCTATCTTCATCATCAAGATCGTCGTCATCCTCTTCTTGCCCTCGGTCGTCACGCTCGAAACGCACGTCGCGGGATTCACAAGTGCCATTCTCTTCGTCAAACTCAAAGCGTATTCTCACGGTGTCGGTCGCTTCGGGCACACCCTGCACAAGCACTAATGAGCTCTTGTCACCTGCTGTTACTTGAAACTGGACATCCCCGGCGATTGGGTCTGTGCTAATACTAAATTCTCCAGCCTGGTTAGTGACTGAGGTAGATCCGTTCGCCACTAGTAAAACTTCTGCATTGGCCAACACTTCTAAATTGCGATTCACTACTGTGCCTGTATATGTTTGCGACCCTGTACCTGCCGATCCACCACCACAGCTACTTAACAATCCGAACACACAAGCAACCCATACGCAGAGAACCACACATCGCTTCATCGACTATCCCCCGAAATGTTTTCAATTCTACTAAAAGTTCCCACTGCCACACGCGATCGGTCTGAGGTATCAGTCACTCCTGACAAATCTCGGTCAAAACGTGATAAATAGTCCCTCGCTCTTTCATGGAAAAGGCGTCCTTCGTTAAGGAGCCATTCCCGAATTTCCGGCTGCGCCGAGCGCGGAATATTGTCATAAGAAGTTTTTATATGAAGATTCGGAGAGCGTTCCCGAGCAAAAATGTTCTCGCCAACCGATTCGCATAGATCGGCTACGTCTCCAGCCAATAGCGAAAGTCCTTCAGCTACATCCCCTGCCGGCTCATACAGTTTTGCATTTAATTCTACACCTCGCGTTGTTCGCCGCACTGCTTGAAGTCGCTCAAGTTCAAACAACACCGTATACGGGTTTAGATCCGCACTAACCTCGTTTACCAATTTTGCAAATTGACTTCCGCGTCCCTCAATAGAAAGAATCTTCGGAGTACCATCTGCGTTTTGATAGCTTCTTTTGTACTGCCAAAGCCCTAGAACTTTAGCTATCAAGTTTACCGAGGCCGTGTTGGGGCTACCGCGTTTCAGAATTGAAGCAGTGTCGCGACGGTGTACGCCCGACATCACGCTAATCTTACTGGCACTTACCGGCCGCCGATTAGCTTCAAGTTCTTTTTGTGCGGCCTCCACAAAACATTCCTTTAGAACATCAATAAAATCTGCCAGCTTCACGTTGTGCCGGAGGCTCATAGCAACAAGCGGCATCAGCGCCTGTCGCAAGAATCCTCTAATTACGCTCCCAATGTCTGACATATAGCTATTGGTGTAATTAAAACACACCGTCCATAATTGAGTCAAACCTCTTCCCACGCAGAATGCGTGTAGTTCGCTATCTATCTGTATTTATTAGCATTAGCCTCGCAATCTGCAGGTGTATAGGATAACTTTCGTCGATTAGCCTGCTTGGCAAGAACCACAGATTGTCGAGGAATGTGGAGCGCGGGCGTAAAAAATCTCTACTTTAAGCTGTGCAAATGCCACGGGATGACACTCTTGAGATTTTGCTAAGAGGGCTCATTGGGTTGCGATATGACCGGCGGAACGGGAACACGAACAGATTCGCGAACGAGAATAGTGCTAAAATTTCGAATTAGTTTAGAAAACTTATTTCGAATTTCTTCCATGATTTTGTAATACTCCTGGTACCCGTGCAATTCCAACTCAATCTCAATGTTACAGTCACCAATTTGAGTTATGTAATAGATCAGATTGGGGTGTGCATCACAATAATTCAAAAATTCAGTTCTCAGATTTAAATCGTAGCTCTTAAAAAAAGAGCACTCAGAAAGCACAATCCATCAAATCAGGTTGCAATCATCAAGTGAGACAGGTTTCCAGCGATTGAATTTTAAACTGCAAACTACCTTCACCAAGATCGATATCAACTTTGCCACCCTTTTTAAGGTTTCCAAACAAAATGTGATCAGCAAGTTTATCCTTGATCTCTCTTTGGATAAGTCTTGCCATAGGCCGAGCACCAAGTACGGGATCAAAACCACGAGCGCCAAGCCATTCGCGAGCGGAGGCAGATAATTCAATTTTAACAGCACGTTCTTTAAGCTGTCCCTCAAGCTCACGGATGTTCTTATCTACAATACGTTGAATTACTTCTGGGGCAAGAGACGCAAAATGAATAATTTCGTCTAGCCGATTTCGAAATTCTGGTCTGAAGAGTTTCTTAATTGCTTCGTCCCGATTTGAGTCTGAGCGCATTTCTCCAAATCCGATGGCGGCTGATTTCTCTGAACCCGCATTAGTTGTCATAATAAGGATGACATTACGAAAATCGGTCTTTTTCCCCTGAGAGTCAGTTAGACGCGCATCATCCATCACTTGCAGTAGAATATTAAAAATATCGTGATGCGCCTTTTCTATCTCATCAAATAGCAAGACTGCATACGGTTGGCGGCGCACGAGGTCGGTCAGTTGGCCGCCCTCCTCATAACCCACATATCCAGGAGGAGCTCCCACCAGGCGTGCTACCGCATGTTTCTCCATATATTCGCTCATATCGAAGCGATGAAAATGTACGCCAAGTTCTTTGGCCAAAGCTTTGGCAAGCTCAGTTTTTCCTACTCCCGTTGGTCCTGAGAACAAGAAAGAGCCCACTGGCTTATTATCTGCTTTGAGACTGGCGCGACTACGTTTAATGGCCAAAGAAACTGCTGCAACAGCTTTGTCCTGCCCAAACACTTGCATTTTTAAACGCAGATCAAGATTTCGAAGTAGCTCTTCGTCCGTTCTATCGACTGTTTTAACTGGAGCCTTGGCGATCGCCGAGACCACCGTCTCAATATCTTTTTCTGAAATTGATCTCTTTCGCTTTTTATCTGGTAGAATCGAATTCGCTGCCCCAGCTTCATCTAATACATCTATGGCCTTGTCTGGCAAAAAGCGCTCAGTGATGTGGCGAGCACTCAGCTCGGCGGCAGCAGATATCGCTTTTTCGGAGTATACTACCTGATGGTGATCTTCAAATCGTTTGCGTAACCCTTTGAGTATTTGTACCGTATCCGCCACACTCGGCTCGGCAAGATCAATCGCTGAAAATCTACGACTTAAAGCACGGTCCTTTTCGAAGGACTTTTTGTAGTCTTCATGAGTGGTGCTCCCTATGCAACGCAGTTTCCCATTGCTCAAAGCAGGTTTTAATAAATTGGCGGCATCCATACTTCCAGAGCTAGTGGCACCAGCACCAACAATCGTATGTATTTCATCAATAACTAAAATGGGATCTCGCTTTCCTGAGAGTTCTTTGACGAGTTTACGTAGCCGGTCTTCAAACTCTCCCCTAAATTTTGTTCCCGCAACAAGAGTGCCCACATTCAACTCGTATACTTCACTATGCTGAAGTTGTTTTGGTACCTTTCCCTCAGCAATGCGCAATGCAATTGCATGAGCCATTGCTGTTTTACCCACACCAGGGTCACCAAGAAAGAGAGGGTTATTTTTCTGTCGACGGCAGAGCACCTTCATCGCTCGTTCAATTTCTTTTTCTCTGCCAATAACCGGATCTAATTTTCCGGCTTTTGCCAGTGAGGTTAAATTCTCAGTGAATTGCTCAAGTGCGGAGCCTGGCGAAGACTTTCTCGTCCGCCGATCCTCATCCCCAAAGTCTTGTTCCTCGTCGTCCTCAGAGTTGTTACTCTCAAGTCCACCTACTCCATCATACTCGGTAATAGCCTGTACAATTTCGAGGCGCCCCACTCCTTGCTCAGCTAAAAGATAAGCAGCTTGTGATTCTTCTTCTGCAGCAATAGCCACCAACACATCAATACAACGCACATTTTTTTGCTGAGCAGACTGCACCTGCGCAAGTGCCTTGGTAAGCACACGGTGAATTGCAGGTGTATGCACCGGTTCTTCACGAATTTCTTGTCCCTCCTCATGCCGAATGGCGGCTTTTTCAATTTGAGAATCAAAATATATTTTGAGACCTGTTTTGACTTTAGATACATCTACTTCACAGTTCTTCAGTACCTCCTGCACTTCGGTGTCATGCAGCAACGCAAATAATATGTGTTCTACACAAAAGTAGGCATGCTGACGAGTTTCCGCTTCGCGGACGGCAGCCTCAAGAACAATGGCAAGTTCGTTGCTAAACATTAAGCTTCCTCCATTGTACAGCGAAGAGGGTGGCCCTCTGCGCGAGCCCGTTCATGTACCTGATGTAATTTTGTCTCGGCAATCTCTCTAGGGTAAACGCCACAAAGGCCACGTCCCTGTTTATGTACATGCATCATGATCTCAACAGCCTCAGCAGGCGACTTTTTAAAAATGGTTTCTAGAACGGCAACCACAAAATCCATGGTTGTATAGTTGTCGTTTAGAAGCAGCACCTTGTATAATTTAGGTTGCTTAACCCGAATGCGCTCGTCCAAAAGCACATCACTTTCTTCTTGCTCTTGGCGCTTCGACATAAATGTAATAAATTCAATATATTAAGTCTTGCAAAAAACCCAGGGCAGTAAACAGGTCTCTCCCTAACTTAGATGCAGAATAAGCCGATTATACCCCAATGAATTCTGAGGTACAAAACGTTCCTTTATCTCAGAGCGGCCCCTCCGCCAAAAAGGGCGTTTGGCTTTTAATATGATGAGAACGTAATGGTTATTGAAGCATTTCCACCAATAGAAGCAGCTGAGGAAGATGGACTCATTGGAGTTGGTGGTGACCTCGAAGTTGAATCTTTGATTCTGGCCTATAGCTCTGGCATCTTCCCCTGGCCGCCCAACGATGACCTATTGCTCTGGTTCTGTCCTCCTCAAAGGGCTGTCCTATTTTTTGATGAACTGCATATTTCACGCTCTCTTCAAAAGGCAGAACGCAGAAACAACTTGAGAATCGAATTTAATAAGAACTTTAAAGAGGTAATCAAAAACTGCGCGAAATTAACTAATAGAGGTACGCAAAAAGGCACATGGATTACTCCCGAAATTAAGAGTGCTTATTTTAATTTGCACAACGCCGGCTTTGCGGAATCGGCAGAAGCATACGACGCGAGCGGTAATCTCGTCGCTGGCATATACGGGGTTCGCATTGGCAAAATGTTTGCTGCTGAATCGTCTTTTTATCGACTTGAGAACGCTTCAAAAATTACCTTTCTATCCCTCGTGGAAAAGCTAAAAAGTGAGGGACTTACTTGGCTTGACTGTCAACAACTTACCCCTTTTTCAAAAAGTTTTGGAGCAAGAGAAATTTCAAGATGCGAATTCCTTACCCTCTTAGAAAAATCAATTCGAAGCTAAGAGAGCTGCTTTAACATTTCGTCAGTCGCAACAATTCTGCCGTGTTTGCTTAAGGTATCAAATTCTACTTGCTGAGCATAAAGCTTTTGTAGTCTATGCTGCATAAATTGTTCTACGTCTGGAGAAACAAGCTCCGTCTGGCGAATTTTATGGTCCGTATGTGCATATAGACGAACTTTTAGTCCAAATTGTGATTCTATTTCTCGAGCAGTTTCTTCAATAAATCTCCGAATTAACTGCACATGCACTGCCTCATGATCCTGCAACTGTTCCTGGTAGAGACTCCATTTTTTATGCTCCTGCTCTGGAATTTTGGTTTCCATTGCAAATGGCAGCACTACTTGCACGTAACATGCAATTATCAAAATGCCGCCTTTTAGTTCCCAAGCGACATTCCATCTTGTAAGGGCCTCGCGACGAATGCCAGATTGATCGACTGGACCATGTTTCAGCGCCGAGTCTCTCCTCGCGTCAAAGCTTTCTCCGTGCACTTCATAATAAGTTATATGTGCTCCGAATTTAGAGAACTCGGTACGCGATTTAAGAAGGTTCTTGAATGTATGCACTCCTTCCGCTTGAACGGTTCTATTGTGAAGCACAAATAAAAGCGCCAGCACACTTGCAAATCTAAGCAGCAAATGTCCAGCGCTTTTTCGCATTTTAAAATGCTTCTCTATTTACTGAATAATAAATTCTTTGAAATAAATATTTACTACGGGTCCTTCATCAAGACCGGTTGCTTCATTGATGGCTTCAATCAACTGCTGCTTTAGATCTTCTTTGCCTTCTGGTGAAAGCACGTCCTCGGCTTTTTTGGAGGATAATACGCGAAGAATTGAGTCTGTTATTTGCGGCATGCGATGACCAATTGCCCCAGCTCCAGCCAGAGGATCGGCTTTCTCACCACCACCTGCTCCAGCATCACCGTGACCATGTCCGCCACCTAAGGCTTTATTCGCAAGTTCAGGATCGTACTCAAGCACCATTTTAACTTTCAAAAAGCTGGTGTTGGCTGAGAGGTTCACAATGAATGTATCCATCTCCAGAAGGGCATACGTTTTGTGCTCTTCTTCTGCTGCCTGCTCTTCTTCTTCGCCCTCTTTAGGCGGCTCAGAGCCACCCAACATCATGGCAGCGCCGCCCCCTGCGGCCAGGAGCACCACTACGCCAATGATAATAAAAAGCTTCTTTTTTGACTTTGGCTTTGCTTCTGCTTCACCTTCGCCTTCGCCTTCCGGTTTCTTCTCTTCCGACATACAAGCCTCATTTTAGGCAAAACCTAATATTTTCAAGAGGTTACTCGATGCTCCAGGATACACTCCGAGCAGCAGATACAACTTTCCCTCGAAATTTAGATAGCGAAGCCTGAGTACGGGATTCCGCTAAGTTTGCCAGCCGATGGGGCTAAAACTGCCTTTCAAGCAGCTTAAAATCGTCATTCTTGGGGTCTCTAGGCTCCCAATAAGATTTAGCGCCAGAATAAACGGAACAATCCATTGATTTTTTGCCTGCAATTTTTAGCATTATGGCCACAGGCATAAGAGCTACAAACCAGCCCAAACTTAGCAACAGAAAAGTCATTACTGCGCCAATTGCCATAGCCATGGCCATCCACGCTTTCCAGGCTGGATGTAACACTGCTGGTGCCCGGTTTCCAAGCAACACCATGACATAAGCCGCAGTGAGCAATCCAAAAATTGTGGCTATTGAACCCTGATGCCAAGTTACATAGGTAGCAATCAAACTGAGCACCAAGGCCATTACCACGCCAAATTCTTGAACGTGAGAACGCAAAGATTTCCCCATCCACTTCTCGTCGAGGAAGTGCGACTCTTCATAGGCGGCAGAAAAATGCGGGTTTTCTATCACGGTAAGCTCTAATCGAGTTCGAACTTGTTCTGCCAATTTTCCTTTTCCTGCCACTTTGGCTGCTCCTCCTTAAGCATCAGGTAGTTATTCACCACCAAGCAATCTATCTCGGTTCTCATGAAACAGGTGTATGCGTCTTTGGGGGTGCAGACAATAGGCTCCCCTCGTACATTAAATGAGGTGTTCACCAACACCGGGCAGCCCGTGCGCTGCTTAAAGGCAGCAAGTAATTTGTAGAATGTTGGGTGCGCCTCTTTGTCAACGGTTTGAACTCGCGCAGAATAGTCCACATGGGTCACCGCGGGAATATCGGATCGAGGCACATTGAGCTTTGCAATTCCGAAGAGTTTTTCTTGAGATTCCGTCATTGAAAGACGTCTCTCTTTCCGCACAGGAGCAACGAGCAACATGTAGGGAGAGTCGGAGTCGAGCTCAAAATATTCGGACACATGCTCTCGCATTACGGCTGGTGCAAAAGGACGGAAGGACTCCCTAAACTTAATTTTTAAATTCATTTTAGATTGCATTGAGGGTGAGCGCGGGTCACCAAGTATGCTGCGTCCTCCCAACGCTCGAGGGCCAAATTCCATGCGTCCTTGGAACCAGCCAATAATTTTCTCTTGTGAAAGGTGCTCTGCTACTTTATCGAACAGTGCTTGCCCCTCAAGCTTGTGAAATACAGCACCCTGGGCTTTTAATTGGGCCTCTGTCTCATCAGCGCTAAAGCTTGGACCCAACAATGAAGCCTGTTGGAAATCATGTTTTCCATCGGCCTTTCGTTCATTATTGAGATAGCCATACCATACACAAAGCGCTGCACCGAGCGCTCCCCCAGCATCTCCAGCCGCCGGCTGAATCCAAATATTCTTAAATGGGCCTTCTCGCAGTAAACGGCCATTCCCCACGCAATTAAGAGCTACACCACCGGCCATACACAAATTTGGCAACCCAGATTCTTTATGCAAGAACCTTGCTTGGCGAAGCATACACTCTTCAACTACATCTTGAATTGAACGCGCCAAATCCATTTCACGTTGGGTTAAGGGCGATTCAGGTTTACGTCTATCGCCCCCGAACAATGCAGCAAACTCATCGTTGGTCATATGCAGCTCAGACATATAACTAAAGTAACGCAAATTGAGGTGGAAGGAGCCGTCTTCTTTTAAATCAATTAAATTATCGTAAATTGTCTTCACGTATTTGGGCTCGCCGTATGGAGCGAGTCCCATTACCTTGTATTCACCTGAGTTCACCTTGAAGCCGGTGTAATAGGTAAATGCCGAATACAAAAGCCCAAGTGAGTGAGGAAATTTAATATCTTTGATTAATGAAAACTGGTTACCTCGGCCGATACCAAGACTGTTGGTGGTCCACTCGCCCACCCCATCAATCGTCAATATAGCTGCGTCTTGATAGGGCGATGGATAAAAAGCAGACCCTGCGTGACTTTGATGGTGTTCGGTAAAAAGTATTTCACCGTCAAAATTAAGTTCTCTTTTAATAGTTTCTGGAATCCAAAGTTTTTGTTTTAGCCAAAGCGGCATTGCTTTAGCGTATGAAGTAAACCCTTGCGGTGCGGTTGTTAAATAGGTTTGCAACAACCTCTCAAATTTGAGAACGGGTTTATCGTAAAATACAACGTAATCTATATCGTCAATGGTAATGCCCGCTTCTGTAAGGCAATACTGCACAGCCTTAGCTGGAAACTCATAATCATGTTTTTTGCGAGTGAATCGCTCTTCCTGAGCAGCAGCACTAATTCGGCCATCCTGCACAAGACAGGCGGCGCTATCGTGGTAAAAGGCTGAAAGTCCAAGAATATTCATCCCCTCTCTCCTCGGGCTCAAAAATATGCTGAGTCAGACTAGCCTCTCTTGTTGTGTGACGCAATCGCAGCTCAACCCCCTGACACAACAAACAAAAAGAGCTATAAGCAGCCTATGAGCATCGGCACCGCCAGCACTGAAACCAAACGAGATACCATCTCAGCGTTTATTGTATGCTGCAACGAAGAACGTAACATTCGTCGCTGTTTAGAGAGTGTAAAATGGTGCGATGAAATTATCGTGGTCGACAGTGGCTCAACCGACGCTACCATTTCAATTTGCAAGGAGTACACGGACAAAATTCATTACCGCGCATGGACGGGTTTTGTCGACCAGAAGAGGTATGCACTTTCCTTATGTTCCAGCGATTGGATTCTCAACCTTGATGCCGATGAGGAAGTCTCTGATGAACTGCATCGGGAAATTTTATCCTGCTTACATCGCTCGGCTCAAGGGGATGCAACGGCGGGTTATTTTTTATCTCGCGTAGTATTCCACCTAGGTAAATGGTGGAGAAAAGGTGGTTGGTATCCTGAATATCGACTGCGCCTTTGTAAGCGATCGGCCACAATTTGGGGCGGGGCCGATCCACACGAGAAAGCTGAAGTAAGTGGCCCCACGTTGCGCTTAAAAGGCGAATTAAAACATTACACCTATGCCGATCTTTCAAACCAAATTGCGGCTCTAAATCGATTCTCAGAAACCGCCGCCCGCACCATGCACCAAAAAGGTAAAAAGGCTTCTCTCTTTAATATACTCGGGCGCCCGCCGCTTCGATTTTTAAAATTCTTTATACTCAAAAAAGGCTTCTTAGAGGGCTTCCCCGGGTTTGTAGTAGCCTGCCTTGAAAGTTATTACGTGTTTTTGAAATACGTGAAGCTTTGGGAACTTGAGCACCGACAAAAGTAAGGCTGGCTAGTTCCTAGGCCGAGCAAAAATCTTGTATAAAGCGGGCAACACAAAGAGCGTGAGAAACGTTGAAGTTAGAATGCCTCCAATCACTACTGTGGCTAGCGGACGCTGCACTTCAGCTCCAGGACCAGTGGCCAGAGCCATAGGCACAAACCCAAGCGAAGCTACCAAAGCAGTCATCAGTACCGGCCTTAGTCTTGTCAGCGAGCCCTGCACAATCGCCGCATCGAGCAACTGCCCGTCAGCGTACAATTTTCGAATAAACGAGAGCATTACAAGACCGTTCAACACGGCCACGCCAGACAAGGCAATAAACCCAACCGCTGCTGATACCGACAGAGGAATGCCGCGCAGCAGAAGTGCAATAACTCCTCCGCTTAATGCAAGCGGCACTCCGCTAAATACAAGCCAAGCATGCGTAAAATCGCCAAACGTATAAAAGAGCAAAGTTAAAATAAGTATAAGAGCGGCAGGAATTACAATTGCCAATCTATTTTTTGCAGAAATCAATTGCTCAAACTGGCCACCCCAGGTTGCCCAATACCCAGAAGGCAATTTAATTGTCTGCGAGATTTTTGCTTGGGCTTCATCAACAAATCG
>JBIKUD010000095.1:0-5544 GCA_044347745.1 Bdellovibrionota bacterium | reverse complement strand
CCGACGCTGCGCCAAATGCCTCATAGCGCCCAGACCAGGTAACAGCTCCTACGTTATTGGTTAACTTCTGCGGGGTACCTAGATGGTTAGAGTGTACATAGTGGTAGGTGCTGCCGTCTTTAACTGCGAGCGGGTCTACTGAATAGCCGGTCTCTGGGGAATATACCGCTCACGAAATGAATTTCCGTCTTTAGCCACTTTAGACCCGAGGTGAGCGGTATAGAGCGAGGCGGAGCCGAGCCAGGGGCAAATATACTGAGCGCAAAAAAGAGACCACCACCCGCAGGGTGTTCATTAATTATATAACAGAATCAGTTTCTATCTTCTGTGAGAGGTATATTTGTTGCGGGCTATGGCTTCGCCTTCGCGGATATACTTCGCGATGGAAAGTCAGTGATAGAGGCGGAAATTCATTCTGCGCTCAGTATATACCTAAGGTTTATTGGCCATGCTGCCACGCACCAGAGCCAGGGCGGCTTAGTGCAGTAACTCCGGGAGGGAAAGCTATTAATGCTTGGAGCGACTTGATACGCGCCTGCTTTTTTTTGAAGTAGCAGCTATAAGCGGATACCGCTCAGGGTTTTCCAATGCATCAATATGAAGATCAATATCTAAGGCGGGCCAACGCAAATGATCTGGACGCGGAGAGATTACATCGAGGACATCCTCAACCGACTCTCCACGAAACCACGGATATGACTGATGATCAAGAAAGTACTCCCTTCCGTGAGCAAGCACCCAAACTCCGAACGGGGTAACAATGGTGACCTCACATCCCAAAGAAATTTTTCCAAGCTTTCCTGAATTTCGCACGTTCCCTCTCCACAATTTTTTGCAGTTTTCGAAGCTCTCGCTCAGACAGCCCAGAGGAGTTTGCAAGCGAAATAACTGGTTCAAGCCCAAATTTGGCTTCTCCATCTGATGATATCACATGTATATGCGGCCTGCTCTCTTCTCTCGAAAAAAAGAAAAAACGATATGGCCCTAATGTAAGAATGGTTGGATTCATTAGGGAAATCATTACACAAAGCACCCTTGGCGTCGACCCCCGAACACTTTCTTGGTCCCAATCTGCGGGTCTCGCGGGTTAGGCGGGTTGCGGCATCATAGTCGTGAACAAGAATTTTTAGTTTCGGGAAATGCTAGTCACAGCAATTTAAGCGGGGGATCGCTGCTGCGGCGTTGGCTGCCATAGGTGTGGTCGATTATTTAGTTAGGGCTGCGGTGCCCTAGAATATTTTCTAGCTCATTGGCACAGTCAGGTGCAAAGGCGACTTCAACTTCATGAGCCTAACCAGGCTTCCAGTCATATACAGTATCAATTAACACTTCTAAATAAATTAGTTGCTCTTCAGGGCGTGCGGCTAAAGGGGCTGCCACGGACCAACGTACGCCCCAAGGGCTCTACCAAGTGCTCTCTGCATCGGGCAACCCATGGTTCCCTACAACCAAAGATATCTTAAGCTCACTTGGCCTACAGCTTGCAGTGGCAATTTTCTTTTTTTCAACATCACTACACCTTCTAACGGTAACGACCAAAATGCACAGAGAGCCAGAGGCCAAGCCTCCACCAGAGGAGGATTTTATAATGAAAAATCGTTACAAAAAACGGACACGGCTTTAGAGTCTAATAAAGCAGGATGCTGCTTATTCAATAAATCAATTTTCGTAATTGAGAGGTCTGTGTTTTTTATCCAGCCCGAGAGTGGCTGCTGGCGAGCTGATAAAAGCTCGAATTATAAGGGCAGTTCTCTATTTGAGCTAATATAACCTCTACTTATGCTTGGCAAAAAACGCGAGCAGCGTGGCAGCAATTTCCTTACTCTCTGGACATGGCCTGGTAAACGTCTTGACCCAAACTGCGTTAACGGCTTGCTCAATTATTTGCAAATCGAGCTCGCCAGGTCCCATGCGGGCAAGTAACCGTGCAATCTCTCTTGCCTCAGCTTCATACTCATCTTTGGGACAACCATCATCGCTGCCTGGCTCTAGCCCCTCTGGATCATGCTGATTAAGAACTTCTAATACTACTTCCCACTGGTATTTAACCGTCATGGCCCACCTGGAGATTTATAATGTACTGCAGTCACTAAAGTACCATCAGGATCCAAAATAATATGCCCCTCGGGTCTCCTGATTTTTACCCGCCCATGCTTGGCAGCTGAACGTGTACCGTTTCGCAAAATATTCAATATTTCAGAGGGACGCAGGCCTCGATTAATTATTTGGTTGATGCCATGCCCAGCGAACTTAGTAATTTTGAAATTGCGGCCGGTCGCACCTATTCTCACCGCCCCTGTCTCATTCCTGAGCACCTTAGCCAGCGGCCCCTTAAGGACTTTACCAGCCTTCCCCAGCCCAAACGGAATCGCAGCCGCCACCGCCGAGTATACACAAGTTTCTAACCCGCCGCTAAATAAACATTGGTCGGGGCCAAATAAATAACGGAACCAAATGCGGACACACAGAGTTTAAGCCCCCTCACCCAGGAACAGCCATCTCGCATAATCAGGTTTAAGAGGTAGCACGAAATAAAATGAATTAATGTAGCTGGCTAGGCAGAGGATTTAGAATGGGACGGGGGAAATTGGAGTTGGGGCGGACTGCTGGGCTGGGAATCAAAAGGCTTCTAACGCGATCGTCGAAATTCTAGTTCTAGGCATAGCCACACACCGCGCTAAGAAATTCGGAGGGCACGGCAACATTTTTGGAATACACACGCTGCGCCGTAGCGCTGCATTTGAACTAAAGCTTCAAAAATCGATGATTATTAAAACTTCCGAATACCTCTTCATAATGCGCGAATAGACATAAAGCTCCGCCCTCTGGATCAAAGAGAATCAAATCGTCCGCTCCAGGGAGAAAAAAAAACGTCAAAGTATTTAACGACATCAGCGAACGAAAATACAAACGCTGAATCAAGTAAATCCCAGCTCACCCATAGATTAGCAGGCGGACATTCTGGCTGATACTCTTCAAAAAAATTCTTTAAACTGAATTCTTTATGAAAGTCTTCCGATACAGGGCATTCCTTTAAATTGGAAATAATCTGCGTAAGTGCTTTAGAGTACTCCATCGGAGATTTGTCGGCATTCTCCAGCACCTGATTTCTCAACAAATGTACTGCTTCGGCGGATACTACCCCAAATTCAGGCAATGGCTCTTTTGGAAAAAATTTTGCAAACACCTCTTTTCTTGCTGAATCAAACACACAACCTCCTTACTGAGGGGGAATCGCTCCACTAAATCCGCCGCTGCCTCGTTTTCCGTTCCTATAGTCCCAATAATTTATGTGTATTCCAGACTCAGGATCGCCTGTCGGGCGGCCCGGGTGCCTAGGATTTAAGTACGTAGATTTCAATAAATTGGGTCAGTCACATTTAGCCAAAGCGGAGATTCCGCCGGCGCGCCAGCCCAGCCCCAGTCGGTTAACAAAGCAATAATTGTTTCTCGATCATATAAGCGCGGCACCTTCAACTCACTAATTACCGAAAAGCCGTAACCAGCTTGAACAAGCTCGTCCTCAAGTCCACAAATTGAGCTAGGATCCGTAACAAGGAACATCCCATTTGGTGCCCCAAATCTCTTGACCAATACATTCGCAACCAGATCCTTACCAGAAGAAAATTTGATCTTAATGGGGGCAACAACCTCAATACCAAGATCGACTTGCGCTGCCTCCCACTCTTCCCGTACGCTTCTAACTATACGCATCGCTAAAATACCTAATCGAGAATTGCAATGTGGTCGACAGGGCCAACATGTCCGTGAAGATTACTCCCATACTTAGTGGTTGGGTGTGTTTCCGGCCCACGAACCATGTTCTCGGAAAAGGGATCTTTTAAAGTTCTATTCAAATCTTTATACGCCTCCAAGTCCGCTCGACTAATCCCACCGCGTGCTTTATCGAGCTTGGCCATCTCTACTAAAGCTTCTTTCTCGCTACTATATCTTTTTGGAAAACGTGGCCCTGGAACCGCCCCCGTCTCACTCATCAACCGCTTAACAATCCCAGGATATTTCCTCGCTATCCCCTTCGCAAGTACCCCGGCTCCTTTAAAGGCTACGAACCCTGTTCCCCAACCAAGAGCAGCGCTTACAGCAGCCTTAGTGCATTAAACGCGAGCAAACATTGATTAGGAGCATAGATACCACGGACCAGGGCGCGGGGGTGTGCTAGTTCAAAGAACTTAACTTTAGACGGGGGAAAGTTGGTATTGAGTCGGCCGATTGACAGCCAGCCGCGCCCTTAATCCCACAGTATCCATAATGCCCGCCACTGAAGCTGGGCCTAAACTGATGAACTGTTTCGGGTTAATTCCGCCTGCGGAAAGTTGAATTATCACTAGCGAACTTCTTCTGCTTGAGGCTAAATGGATTTTCTAAGAGCCACCTACGCCCATCTTCATGGCGCAACTCGAACAACTCCTTTTGGTTCGAATCAAGGAAGCAATTAAAAGTCGAGCCGCCTTCAAAACTAAAGGTCAGATCCAATATTGGATCGCCAACAACGACCCCCTCGATCTTTGCACCGATAATGGACTTAAAGGCTTTTGTTATCAATCGCCTGAGTTTCGCATCGATCTCATTAAAACGAACATTTTCACTGCTGAGTAGTAGCTTCCGCCGGTTATGAAGACGCCATGTCGAGTCGATATGAAGCCGCCAAGGCGTTAATTCTAGCAAATTGTCCTTGCTTACTCGTCCTATATATAAAATTAAGCTTCCACCCTCAATAAACCGAAAGTTATGAAGTTTTAAACCTCTGAGTTCACAGATTATTTTGGGACTCGCTGCGTTTTTCATGGTTTGACTGAGTTAATAATGTTCCAGAAAATTTCATCAAGGTCCTTTTTACCAATGAACTGCTCACCAACTTTAGAATTCTCAATTTCATCTTTAAAAGCATCCAGCTGCTTACCACTTAGCTTCTTCTTAAGAATATTTTTATAACCTTCCAAGCTTTTGCGCTGGTGAGTGCTTTTGAATTCTGGCTTAGCACGCCCAAACCTCACCGCCCCCGTCTCGCTCATCAACCGCTTAACAAACCCAGGATATTTCCTCGCTATCCCCTTCGCAAGTACCCCGGCGCCTTTAAATGCTACGAACCCTGTTCCCCAACCAAGAGCAGCGCTTACTCCTGCCTCGAAGCAGCTCTCTAGGCTTGAACCAACTAAGCACTGATCGGGGCCATAAATACTACGGAAACATCGGCTCAATGCTTCGCCGCTTGCTGCAAGGCCAGAAACAAATATCACTCCGTGTGCTACGCCAACTACCGTGCCTCCTACAATCGTAGGACCAGCTACTACTGCCGCAAAACCCAAAGCCCCAGACACCAGCGCAATATTCTTAGCATCTTCCCACGTCAGCATCCCCATCGGATCTGTCAGCCTAAGTGGAGATCCTCCCCCGTAGTAATATCTATTCGCCCCTGCCCAGACCCCATACGGGTCTTGTTCTAGGTAGGCTCCAATCTGCGGGTCATAATTTCGGCGGTTATTCTGGTGTAGCCCCGTTTCAGCATCGAAGTATTGGCCAGGG
>JBIKUD010000046.1:0-19337 GCA_044347745.1 Bdellovibrionota bacterium | reverse complement strand
TTGTCAGAGCAATCTTTATTTGGATAGCTCTACGAGCTATCTCCAGTATATCAACTATATTCTTGACTAGCAGCGGATGGCGTAAACCTGGCAACTTTCTATTGCCAGGTTGGACCAGAAACTAAGCAATCAAAGCCCAGAACCCATCTCGAAATTGCATAGTTTCAGATGGGTTCTGGACGTGTTTAAAGTAAAACATATGGGGCAAGAGCTACTACGGGTTTTTCGTATCGCAAACTAAGTGGATCTTCCCACAAAATTGCACAATAACTCCCTAGCTTTACATTGGCTTTCGAAGCAGTGGCTTTAGCTTTGTGAGTGTTTAATAAAGTTTTCAATACGTTACCAGAATCACCGAAGCGCCAATGTTGGGAATTTTTCCCGGCACGCGATTTGCATCACTATACTGTTGCTTCAATCGATCGACCACGAAGTTAAGGGGATTAAGGGCAAATCGATGTTCAAAAGCTCTCAAGCATATTTACGCTGGCAGAAGGTAATTGGACCAATATGGTCGCTATTACCTTTTAATCGAAAAGGGAGTGTCGCGTTGAGTGCTCTCTTTAATATCCGTCGTGCGTCATTCTTAACTTTAATGGCGGGTGTGTGTTTATGCCTACTGCTGATGAACCGCACTGTAATTGCTCAAGAGCAGCTGATTGCCGGCAGCCAAACAACTAGCCAATACGCAGGTCAGGTGGCCTGTTTTGGAAAGTATGCTGGTGTGGTTAAGAGCACTGGTAAGGTCAATAAACTGAATTCTACTGAGCTAAAAAAATTAATCGCTCAAACGACAAAAGCTCTGCTGAAAGCCAAAAATGGATCGGCTGAAAAGAAACTTAAAAGCACTCTGCAGCAACAGAAGGCTGCAATAAAATGTCTAGTCAGCCCACTCAAATCTTCGGCAGTTCCGAAAGTAACTCTATTAGATACCCTTCCAACCGGAGCCCTGGTGAATTACTCGTTAGATGATAACGGAAAATACAAGATTCAAATACAAGGCACAAACTTTAAAGCCAGCACATCAATGGTGGTAAGCATCAACGGAACAACTGATCGCGAATTTCATAGTGGCGGAACACTATCCGGCGCTGTCTATGAGTTACCCATTCAACAAGCTCTGAACACCACACTTCAAATACGGGCGCTTGAGATTAGGAAAGTTAGTGGCAGACGGCACATTTTACGATCTGCTCCATTCAGCATCCAGCTAGTTGCAAGTTCCGACGGTGGTGATGTGAGCGCTCCTCCTGAAGAGGGAGGTTCCCCGCCCACAGGAACTCCGACTCCGCCACCAGTCCCTGGAACCCCCACGGCAACCGCAACGCCAACCGCAACGCCGCCCGTAGTTGGTCAAACAGGAGACCACATTGCAACGCTTCAACACGACAGACCAACAGGAGTAACCGACTACCTTATTGATGCGTCAATTCCTGTGCCTGCTGGCACTCTGACAGAGGCGCAAATGAAAGCGGGGCAATCTCCTTTTGCCATCGACAACAATGGTTCTCTTATTCCGCTTCAAGTTACAGGAATCACAAAATATCCAGTTGATGCTCAGGGATACAGTTTGGTAAACGTCGCAGCTCGGGTTAATGCCCAAAGCGCTGCCGTTGCAAATTACAAGGTGTATTTAGCCAATTCAAATGGCCCGGCGTGGCCATCACCTGGCACCAGCGCCCAGCAAATTGTCCAAAATTCACCCATCGCAATCCCCGGATCGGTGCGGCAACTATTTCAGCCAGGCATGCTTATGGCTGAAATTGAAGATGTTTTTGGAAACATTTACCGCTGCGATATGACTCAAAATGAGCAAGGCTCCCCCAAACTCTTCTCATATGGTTGGGCAAAGTTAGCTTTACGCGTTGCCTGCATGACTAAGCCCCTCAGCCCTGGTAGCGGTCCAACCGCTCCCCTATCCCATATGGCCTTCGTCACCAGCTATTTTGTTTTCACGAGCGGCGACGAAGCAGTAAAGATTTCCATTGTTCTTGGAAATTCTATTGCTGGCAGTCCCTTACACGGGGGCAACCCAGTAGCCAGCGCCATGAAAGATCTTTATTTTAAACGCTTTGAAGTAAAAGTTCAGGGTGCATGGGATTCCAAACTAACTTGGGAAACTCCGGTTAATCAAACGGCCCAGCGCTACTCCGGATTCACCATTGTTCCTCTTATGCCTACCCGCAGCGACGGAAAAATGCATTTGCTTAACGAAAGGCGCCAGGCTCCCTTTGAATTTACCCTGCATTCTTTGTCCGCTCCATCTGTTGCGCAAGCTCAGTTAGTCTCCGGATATCATAACCTGGCATTTGCAATTGAAGGACAGAGTAGTAACAATCCGACTATCAAGCTCTACTCACCGCATAACTTAGGCACGGCGCAAGTGGGGATGGCGCCTGGGAGCCCATGGCCAACGCTAAACCACCTAGGCTTAACAAACGTAAAACAATCTCTGGATGCTGGATTTCATACCACCTATGATTACTTCAAAACTGGAAAGTGCCCGCTCTTCTCCAAGACTTATACAGACTCAAGCCAAACACACGGTGTTGCAGCTTGTGGCTATAAAGTAACAGAAAGACTCTGTAACTACCCCTATCTGGCCTCTGACAACGTGGCAAACAGGTGGGTTAACTGGATCCCAGATCCCGCTAATCCGTCTCAATGTATTCCTGATCCAAATGCTCCGCCAGCTTCAGCAGTCGCAACAACTGCGCCATTTCCTTTGCCCTGGGGTGTTAAGTACGGGGGCATGACAGGCGGCTCAGAAATAAATCTCGGTGGCCGTGGCTTCGATGTATGGGCCGCACGATCACGCAAAGGAATGCTCAATATATTTTTACATTCAATTGCTCGTGGCATCTCACGCAATGAAAAATTGCAAATGCTTGATGGCGAGCCGCTCTCGCCTCTCGATGCTATTCGTACCGCCAGTCAAGGTCAGTATGTCCCGGTACGCGCTTTTGGCGGATACGACCCCACGTACTGTGGTGTCTGCGATTCGCTGTTTGGATTCAATTCAGCTCCGATGCAGCATATTAACTATGTGCTCGCCAATAACTTGCAACCTGACTATAACCCCGGCACTTGGGCTGATGAGGATGAACAACACTTTGTGCGTATGACCGCACCGATGATTGCGGTGGTACAATTGATGTTTCACCCTATGATTGTAGACGCGATGATATCGGCTGGAAATTATGCGTATTTCGCCAATCCCAACTTGCCAAGTTATTTCAATTCAAGCGGGCAAGCAGTGTATTTTTCAGGCGCTCTTGCCAACACCAGACCAGCACAGGCAGGGGTTGGAAATTACTCAGTCGGTCGAGCATTTGCACATACCCAAATTGCACGGGTAATGACCTACGCGCTCAGCAATTCGGCATATCGTTCATTTATGTTGCCCTATCATCAGTTTGTTGCCCGAGAAGCGATGTTTAGGTCGCAAATGTATAACGGATTAATCAATAAGAGCGGACTCACTTCCAAGAATTCACCACTTGGTGCCTGCGAAACGTCAGTGACCCGCGAGAACTCATTTATTCAGGTTGCAAACGCTGCTACTTTAAAGCGCGTCCTTTTAGGAGTAAGCAATGAGCATGCTCTCGAATTGCAAGCAACTATAATCGCGATGACTGCCTCGAGGCTGCTAAGCCCTATGGTAGTGAGACCCGGAAACTCTGGGGCTTATTATGCAAATGTGATGGTAGCTAAAAGCCCTAACGTGAATACCATCTTTACTGATTGGACTCAGATACCAGGAAACGATGCTCCCAACCCAACGCTTTGTAAAGCGGACGCTCTTGGTAGCGGCAATGTGAGCGGGGGAGAGGATCACATGATGGTAAGTATTGGCGATGAGTTCTACCATGATCCCCTTATTTGGCAGAGCTTTAAACGCAATTTACCGAGTACCTCGGCAACAACACTTGGAAAATTGCAGGGACTGAGTCTCTATAACCTGAGTTCTCACAATAACGTAATGAATTTGGGTTGGTGCCAGGCAAAAGAGGCGGCTATTCCAGGATATTGTCAATAATCAATAGATCTATTTCTCATAGTGCCCGCATTACATATCGATTCATTGATTTGAAATTAAATTGAGTAGTTCTTGGTGGACATGGCCATTGGACACAACAAGATATCTGCACGTTAATCCTCCAATGCCCCACAAAATGGGCTGTCCATGTTCGTTTGTCACCCGTCCCCCTGCTTGTTCAACTAGGCATGAGCCTGCGGCAAGATCCCACTCTTGGTGGCGCACAATTTTCACAATGAGTCCTTGAAGAGCACCGCTGGCCACACCAATAAATGCACTGGCTGAATCTAACCAATTTGGATGTACGGCATCGTGGCCCTCAATTTTAAGATGACGCAAACAAAGACTTGCCGAGGCAAGTCTTACTGAATTCGAAACACACAACTTTTGCGAACCTAAAAAGGCCCCTACCCCCACTTGGGCTTTGGCCCATAGGTTGCGAGCTGGCATGAAGATGTACGAGCAGAATAATTTTTTGTGCTCAGTTCTGGCTAACAATATGGCAAAATCATCATCCCCGGCGATAAAACTTTGAGTTCCGTCAAGCGGATCAAGTACCCAAACGTTCTGCTTTATACTCAATCCCGTAGGGATGCTCTGCTCCTCAGCCATAATGCCGTCAGTGGGAAAATGTGCTTCCAACAATCGAACAATGAGCTCGTTCGATTGTATATCTACAGAGGTTACTTGAGACCCGTCAGATTTTATAGTTTGCTGGAATGGTAAGGCATGTGGGTTGGCAGGCCAGTGTTTAAGTTGATACGCGCCAACCTCCGCCAGGACAGCCGAAATTTCATGTTCTAGTAGCAAATCTGATCCCACCAAAATATACTAGCCCAAAGACTGCTTTGTGGCAGCGTCTTGATTCTACGTGCTGTTAAATCTTGAATATGAAATATCCCTCTTCAAGGATAACAAATTTGGAGCGTGTGTGACTAAACAGTATATCCCTTCACCCTTTGCGTTACGCTGTTATGAACTTCTGAAACAAGTTCCCGCCGGTAAGGTAACAACTTACGGTGAACTTGCCCATGCTCTGAACACTCGTGCCTTTCAGGCGGTGGGACAGGTGCTCCATAAAAACCCGTTCGCTCCTGAGGTTCCCTGTCACCGGGTAGTATGCAGCAATGGCTCACTGGGTGGTTTTGCTCTGGGGCCGAAAAAGAAGATTGAGATGCTCGCAAGAGAGGGGGTCAAAATCGAAGATTCGAAGGTAGCCGATTTTGAAACCAGTTTGTTTCGGTTTTAAGCACCCAGGTCGGTTACGGTTATTCAGCTACAAAATGCACAAATTGCTGTTTTATAAGCGCAAGTGTGGCTGATCGTTCTGCGCTGACGCCAGACAAAGAGCAATAGGAGGAAATTACTTGCTTAATTTGTTCACGGCAGGCTTCGGCAACAGCTTCTGCACTCTTGTTTTGAAATAGTCCTACTTTTGCGTTGCGTTGATCGCTACTTTCCGGGCGGCCCCTTTCGTCTTTGGTTCCAAAGCGGTCGCGGAAATCATCAGCCACCTGAAAGGCAATTCCGAGCTGAACTCCCCAATTATAATAGTCCATTTCTTTGTCAGGTGAATTTCCCGAGCTAAGAGCTCCAAACGCTGCTGACGCGCCAATGAGGCAGCCCGTCTTTTTGGCAAACATGGATAGCAGTTTTTTATCTGAGGTCAGATTTAATAAATCCTCTGACTGCCCCGCACATAATCCCATAAGTGCTCGCGAGAGATATTGAGTAGCTTTGGCCCCCCTACGAGCATCGCATTTACTCAAAAAATCAAACGCCATCCCGAAAAGAGAGTCGCCCGCAAGAACTGCTACCGCTTCACCAAAAATTTTATGGCACGTAGGCTTACCACGCCTAAAGTCGTCATTGTCGAGTGCCGGCAGGTCATCATGAATTAAAGAAGCGACATGAATACATTCTACCGCCGAAGCCAAATAGATACTGTCGTCTCCCCTTCCGCCAAGGTCTTCGTTGACGCCGAGAATAAGTCTAGGACGAAAGCGCTTACCAGCGCTCAGAAGCATGTACGCAACTGCCTCATTTAGGCGCTCATCCAGAGGGGTCTCGGCCAATGAGATTCTAAGCTGGTGCTCGAATGACTCCATCATCGCCTGTATCGAAGTATCTATATTCATAGATATTAAAATCTCACAAGTCGTGGAACATCGTGGAGCCTATTTTGAGGCTCGTTTCCAGTATGGGCGGCTTATTGGACCCAACACAGCTCGCATGGGCCCTATCATATACATTGAGCCAGCCAATACAACGGTCGCGTACGGACTTTGGGTTACCCTCTCTAGGCAACCCTTATAGTCGAGCCCAAAACACACTGGAGTTATTCCAATTCCCGATAGGTACTGAGCAATATCAGATTGAGGCACTGCGTTGGGGGCGTGGGCCTCAACAAGGTTAACCTCTTTGACATGAGGCAACAGCTTCTGAAGCATAGAACGCCAATCTTTGGTGTTAATAGCCGAGAATACCAAGCTTAAGCTTTCTGGACGCGCTCTAAGGTATCCGGCAAGGGAATCAACCCCCTCTTCGTTATGAGCGCAATCGAGCAACAATAATTTACCTCGATACTCGACACATTCAAGACGAGCAGGCCAGAAAACCTCCCTCAGCCCTGATTGGCAATGTAACTCTGAAATTCCAAGAGCTCTGGCACAGGCAACGGCAACAGCGGCATTATGGATTTGGTGAGCACCCTGCAGTGTTGGATTTATATCAAAATGCCCAAGCACGGACGATTTAAATTTACAGTCACCACTTGCACCTTGCTCAATATCAAATTCATGCTGAAAACGAATTAATTGGCACCCCAAGATTAAGGCCTTGTCCTTTGCAATCTGCGCTGACTCAAAATCGAGGCTTCCAAGCACAATTTTCGCACCTGGTTTAAAAATTTCGACTTTCTCTTTCGCGATTCCCGCTGGCCAAGGCCCAAGAATGTCCTCATGGTCATGCTGCACACTAACGAGAACTGCAGCTTTTGGCCTCAATATCACATTAGTTGCGTCTAATCTGCCTCCTAACCCAACTTCAACAACTGCCCAGTCTACTTTATGTTGTCTAAAAGATAGGAAAGCACAGGCGGTAATAGCCTCGAAGAAGCTTGGTTCAATTTCTATTTGTTTGCACACGGCTTCAATCTCTTTGCAGTGCGATTCCAACTCGCTTAATGAGATAGGAAAGCCATCTATACATATTCTTTCAGTTACATTTTGCAAATGAGGAGAAGAATTGAGGCCAACTTTAGCCCCTGATTGGCCTAAAATTGAACTCAGAGAAGCCGACACAGACCCCTTCCCATTTGTTCCGCCAACATGAATAGTTGCATATGAGTCTTGCGGAGAGCCTAAAGCTGTCATTATTCGGCTCATTTTCTCAAGGCCGAAGCCACCCTGCCCCTTCCAAGGAGCCAAGGAATCCAAATACTTAATACCAATCTGTCCCACGGTGGGACACCTCTTCGCTTAAATTTTCTTATTCGATTTCACTATATTATCTAGACTACCGTACTGTCCCACGGTGGGACAACACAGCCCAGAGACGGAATTTGTATTAAGCAGCCTCTGAGACGAGCTTACGGAAAATCTCTTGTAAGTCAGAGCTAGAATAGAACTCTATGACTAGCTTACCGTTCTCAGCAGCCGGGTCGGACTTCACCATCTTAACTTTGAGGCCTAAGGCGCGCTGAATTTCTTCTGCTACCCTTTGGTCCTCTGCACTTAATGCTGTGGTTGAGCCGTCCTCTTTATTTGCGGCCTGTTTATCAATATCTTTCTCAATCTGCTTACGTGTAAGCACATCGAGGTCTTTAAGATAGGCGGCCCGAATCTCTTCGTCCTCAATCTTTGAAAGAAGTAATATTTTTGATTCTGAGGCGCCCTCACGTAAGGCGTTCAATAAATCATCTGGTAACTCAAGAATCTCTAAGCTGCGCTGGACCATGCTCTTGGAAATGCCAAGACGGTCTGCAATATCCCTTACACTGAGACTATGGGCCTCCTTTAGAGCACCGATTGCGTGCGCGCGCTCAAGCGGGCTGAGGTCTGCTCTTTGTAAGTTTTCTACAAGCTGCATAGCGAGAGTTCGGTCGCCACTGACGTCTTCATCTTGGTCGATGAGAACTGGAACTGAATCCAGGCCAACCATTTGCGAGGCACGAAAGCGACGCTCACCAGCGATAAGAGTGTAGCGACCAGGAATTTTACTTGGACGCACGAGTAGGGGGCTAAGAACTCCATAGGTACGAATGGAGGAGGCTAATTCACGCAGCCTATCTTCATCAAAGTTTACGCGAGGCTGGTTTGGGTCGCGATCAATAACCGAAATTTGAAGTTGGCGATAAGGAATTCCTCCGCGTTCGCGCTCTTCAAAAGCTGGACCGGAAAGAAGGGGATTATTGGCAATTGTAAATTTACGCTTAGACACTGAGAACCTCCTTAGCTAATGCGGAATAATCTTCTGCGCCCGTGCTCTTTGGGGCGTATTCAAATATTGACTGGCCACTAGCAGGGGCCTCCGCCAAAGCAACATTTGTGCGAATGACGGTATCAAATACGAGGTCGCCAAAGTAGGCACGAATGGTATCTGACACAACACGGGCAAGCTTTTTACGATTATCGTGAAGACAGATAAGTACACCGCCCACAACCAAAGAGGGATTATAAATGCCTCTAACCTGATCAATTGTGTCTAGGAGCTGTCGTACTCCATGCAATGCAAGGTATTCGCTTTGAACAGGTATAATTACCTGCTGAACAGCAGCTAAGGCGTTAAGTGAAAGCAACCCAAGGGCAGGGGGGCAGTCAATAAGTACTACGTCATACTCTTCCTTAACCTTCTCCAGCGCGCGTTTTAAGATCAGCTCTCGCCCCACGACCCCCCCGAGCTCTAAATCTGCCGCACTCAAAAGCAAACTAGAGGGAACAATATCTAAATTGTTTGACCGCTTAATGATGACTTCTTTTATTTGTTTGCTGCCCTTAAGCACATCGTAAAGAGAGGCCTCAGGAACAGGGGGCTTCTCGAGTGCATCAGGAGCCTCCTCCCGACTTACGATTCCAAGATGTGTGCCCAAATTGCTCTGAGCATCCATATCTATAAGGAGAACTTTCTTACCTGATTGCGCGATAGCAGCGCCAAGATTAACACTCGTGGTTGTCTTGCCGACGCCACCTTTTTGATTCACTACAGCAATTAGTATGGTCATGCGCGTACTTCTCGTATGGAATAGATCGTGTTCTGAGATAAGTAGCCTGGCCAAAATAAGCACCACTGGCAGGCTAACTTATTGATTACATTATTCTTTTCTCGCAGACTCGACTTCAGCCTGCTTAGAACTGAAGGCCTCACTTTCCCAGAAAAAGAGGCAAAAGAGAAGCAAATCCTTAATGCTCAATTCACGAGAATGGGTCGACATTCGTGTCTCGAGGTAAACTTTCAAAGTAAAAAAGGGAGATTTATGCGGCACTACGATCGTGATTTGAGGTAACAGCTCAAACTACTCGTGTTCTGAAGTAACTAGATGATCAAAAAAAGCCCAAAAAGATCGTGCTTTGAGATAAAGAGTATCGGGTGTTGAAAACAAATCAAGCGTGTCTTGAGATCTAGGTTTCTCGTGTATTCAAATAAATCAGTCGTGCTTTGAAATAAATATCTCTTATTAAGTAGCCGATTTTATTTGATTTAAATACCGCTCACTTAGTAACTTGATCACTAGATCTTACTGATTGTTTAACTAACTGAAAGTAAGTAGATCGATAGTTATGAATTCAGAACTGCAAGAGAGTGGGGAACTAGTAGCTGCACTTCCGATTGGTGCTTCTTCCACACGCAATGGTCCTGTGCTCATCTCGCGTGACGAGATGAATCTTGCAGAATTTCCACTCACGGTTTTGTCCACGAGATCAAATCCAAAATTAAAAACGCTAGAGTTCCACGATACTATTCGTGGCAAAAGCGGGGAAGTAGTAGATCGGCACTGGATAATTACGGGAGCCGATCGATTTGGGTTACCCACTGCCTCCGATGATGAGGTGCTGCTGGGATTATTGAAGCTCACAGTGGATGATGGGTTTCGTGATCGTAAGGTGTTTTTTACCCGTTATGAGCTGTTGCGTATTTTGCGCTGGACAACAGAGGGACGTAGTTATGTCCGTTTGCAAAAAGCCCTCGATCGTTTAAGCGGTGTGCGAATCAAGGCAACCAACGCTTTTTACGATAATGAAAGCAAATCTCATAGCACTCGAAACTTTGGTATTCTTGATGGCTATGAAATTAATGATGGTCGATCTCTTGAACCGAAGCCAAGCTTTTTTACATGGAGTGACGTGCTCTTTAAGTCCTTCCAAGTAGGCTTTATTAAAAAATTAGATTTTGATTATTACCTCGGACTGAAGAGCGCAGTTTCTAAGAGGTTGTACCGGTATCTGGATAAACATTTTTGGTATAAGTCGAAAGTACAAATTAATTTGTTTACGCTTGCGCATGAAAAAATTGGAATCTCCAGAAACTACGCTTTTGCCAGTTCCCTGAAACAGCAGCTTGATCCTGCTATTGAGGAATTAGTTGCTCGAGGTTTTTTGGCAGGCTGTGATTTTATCGGCAAGGGGAAAGATACCGAGGTTGTCCTATACGCCGGTTCAGGCAAGCCACGAATTGATAACAAAAAAGATCGATCTGCTGAAGTGCACGTGGAGGCAGCTACCGAGTTGGTCTGCGATTCGTTGGATGAGGAAATCGTTCAAGCCTTGGTGACTCGTGGGATCATGCCGCCGCAAGCTACCAAGCTAGCGTCAGGGCGGACTCCGAGCGAATTGCAACGTATGAAAGAAATTATTGCCTATTTTGATGAATTCAAGAATTCAAACCAGGGACGTAAAATGACTAGTCCTGTGGGTTTTTTATATCGAGCGGTTGAGAAGCCGTTTGAATTTAAGATTCCTGGTGCAAAAAATACCGTGGCAACTCAGAGTTCCTTGGCATTCGCGGTGAAGAAACAAACCTCTGTGGCTCGCGCTGATAATGAGGAGTCACTTCGCGCTCGGTATTTAGAAGAACGCATGCGTATGCTTAGAGAAATTAAGGCAGGGGTAGAGCCTGAGTTATTGGCTGGAATGCAGCGTGAAGTGGAAACAGGCTTAAGTAAAATTAGAAACATCATTTCTAAAAATCGGTTTGATCAGGTTGTGTCTCAAGGCGTTGATGATAAGTTAGCGAAGTTATTCGCGGTGCCCGATTTTGAGGCCTGGGTAAAGAAGTCGAGAAGGTGACAAGTTTCTGTCACCCAAACAGCTTGATTCTCCCTTAAGTTATTGAAAATACTTGGGTGATTGAAGAGAGCTCCTGGCATACGGTCTGCATAGATACCCCGTCTATGCGAGTAAACTTACAAGCGGCATATACAGAAATTAAGCGTTACTTGAGCCCGTCTCATAAGGAGACTGGTGGCTCCAGCACACAGTTTTCAAAACTGTTGGCTGATGTGTCTCCTGAGAGGCAAATTGAGTTGGAGCGCACACTGGCTGCCCGTGAAGCTGAATTAACAGCCAACATTAAAGTCCCACAGCCGTCTCCGATGGCGAGCCTTAGGCTTTCATCGCCAAAAACTGAAGCGCCGCCTTTGACTATGTTGCAGCCGAGCGGCATTGCTCCTGAACCTCAGGTTGCAGATGTCAAAACTCCGTCACTTCTCGATGTGCGCCGTCTTGGTGAAAAACCTGCAGCGGCTTCACCTGAGGGCGATATACAGCAGCCAGTTTTAGAGCCCGGAAAAGCTGAAGTGAAGGAAATTATACGCGAAGCGGGAATACGTCATGGAGTAGACCCAAACTTAGGTCTGGCAGTCGCTTCTGCTGAGTCTTCATTCGATATAGATGCAGTGAGTAGTGATGGCCATGAGAGTAAAGGGTTATTCCAGCTTCTCGATAAGACGGCCCATGACCTGTTAAAGCGGACGAATGCCTCAACAGATTCATACCAGCCGTTTAATCCAGAGATGAATGTCGATTTGGGTTTGAGGTATCTTAGGTACCTTCACGATTTGTTCAGTTCAGATAAAGCCCTGCCTAACAAAATGACCACTGTTGCAGCGGCAAATTCCTCCTCTTTGGAAAAACTTGCCGTAGCTGCCTTTAATGCCGGTGAGGGTAGAGTTGCATCAGCGCAAGAGCGTGCTCGACGTGCTGGAAAAGATCCTTCGGAATATGCCCACGTTGAGCCATATCTTCCCGAAATTACGCAGAAATATGTTCAGCGGGTGCTTCAAGAAAAAGATCGTTTCGGAGGGCTGACCTTTAGCTAAATAAGCGCCGAAAGATTTGCCGCTTCAAAGTTGGCAAGGAGCTTGCAATCAATCGGCCTTGAGGGAACCAGTGCGCAAGAAGTTTTTTGAGTTGTCGCACAGGGAGTGAGTAGGTGGTGAGGTGTTGCGATGGTCGCAATCCTTACTCATTAATTTTAGGAATACTGTTTAGGGCCAAGGAGAGCAGGCAATGGGCATAAATATTCGTACAAACATTCCGTCGCTTGGAGCGCAAAGAAACCTCCAAGAGTCAACCGGACGCTTAAATCAAGCGTATGAAAGATTATCATCCGGTTTGCGTATTAACCGCGCGAAAGACGACGCAGCTGGTCTCGCTATCGCTGAAAGTTTGAAAGCAGATTCTCGCGTTGCCGCGGTAGGTATTCGTAACGCAAGTGACGGCGTATCAATTATCTCTATTGCAGATAGCGCGATTGGTCAAATTGCCAACGTGCTTACTCGTCTTGCAGAGCTGGCTCAGCAATCAGCCAACGGCGTATTCAGTAATTCACAACGCTCCGCGCTCGCAAACGAGTTCGGCGCTTTGGCAAGTGAAATTGAACGTATCGCGTTCACCACAGAATTTAACGGTTTGAACCTGCTAAGTGGCGGTGGTGAGGTTGCGTTCCAAGTAGGATTTGACGGTAGTTCTCTTTCCCGCGTGAGTTACACCGGTGTGCAAGCCACTCTCGCGGCGCTCGGACTTGCTGCGGCCAATTCATCGGCAATGGCATATTCAATTCTGGGGTCCACGGATGCTGAATCAGTATCAGCGGCTCGATTTGCACTTGATGCAATTAATGAAGCTATTACCTCGGTGACCAGAAACAGAGGTACGCTTGGTGCGGCGGAAAGTCGACTCGACACAACCATCCAGAACTTGCTGGTTGCTCGAGAGAACTTCCAAGCAGCAGAAAGCCGAATTCGAGACGTTGACGTTGCAGCAGAAGCAGCCGAGTTAACTCGATTAAATATCTTGCAACAGGCCGGTGCGGCGGTGTTGGCTCAGGCTAATAGTCAGCCACAGCTCGCGCTTCAGTTGTTACGAGGTTAATAGGGTAAAGGAGAAATTACCCAGTAAAGGAATTTGACTACGAAGGAACGTGAGCAATGAGTATTAACATTCGCACAAACCTTGGATCGATATCGGCGCAAAGGGCGTTAGCCGGTTCGTCAGAGCGCTTACGCACGGCATACGAAAGATTGGCATCGGGTCTACGCATTAATAGAGCGAAGGACGACGCAGCCGGGTTAGCAATCGCGGAAAACCTTAAAGCAGATGCGCGGGTGGCCTCGGTGGCAATGCGAAATGCGAATGATGGTATCTCGATTATCGCAATTGCTGACGGAGCTATCAGCCAAATCACAAACGTGCTGAGTCGTTTGGCTGAACTAGCCGAGCAGTCGGCGAACGGTGTATTTGCGAATAGTCAGCGTTCAGCTCTCGACCTTGAGTTCCGCGCCTTGATGAGTGAGGTTGAACGTATCGCTCTCACCACTGAGTTCAACGGACTTAATCTGTTGAGCGGTGGTGGTTCAGTGGTATTCCAAGTAGGTTTCGATGGAACCTCGCTCTCGCAGGTTAGTTATTCCGGGGTACAAGCTACACTTGCCTCACTGGGCCTTGCTCCAGCAAATAGTTCGGCGCATTCCTACTCGATTATCGGCATGACCGATGCCGAGTCTCAGTCTGCAGCACGATTTGCGCTTGATGCTATTAACGCCGCTATTACTTCAGTGACCAGGAACAGAGGTACTCTGGGTGCCGCAGAAAGTCGACTCGACACAACCATTCAGAACTTGTTGGTTGCTCGAGAGAACTTCCAAGCAGCAGAAAGCCGAATTCGAGATGTAAACGTGGCGGAAGAGGCCGCGGAACTTACTCGACTCAGTATTCTGCAACAGGCTGGCACAGCTATCTTGGCTCAGGCCAACCAGCAGCCTCAGTTGGCTCTCCAACTTCTTAGAGGTTAAGAGCGCGTAACAAAATGAAAGCTACTGCGCCGAGCGATATATGGCCTGCTCCATCGTCAGGCTACGCAAAGGAATCCTCAATGTAGCCCTGCTACGTTTGCGGTTCCTTTGCTTGCCTTCCTTGTTTCGGCTCATATCTCACTCGTCTCGTAACGCCTTCATTTTGTTACGCACTCTAAGTTTAGTTTTGCTTAGCTGATAGGCAATGAAAAGGCTCCCGAAAGGGGGCCTTCTCTCTATTTCTGGCCCTGTTTTTTGGTTTCTGGTCCCCGGTTCCGGAAGCAGTCGAGTAGTAATCCGCCTTGCACATTAGCTAAAGATCGATTTTGAAAGGCAAATTGCGAAATCCACAGGCATTGCGCACTCGATTTAATACTCCTTCACCCACTGCGTACGCCTTTTCAGCGCCAAGGTTTAGATAGCGTTCAAGAGTGGCTTCATCTTTGCGCAGCTCTTCAAATTGTCGACGAGGCTCGCTTATATGACTATTAATCAATTCAAAAAGTTCCTGTTTAGCGTGCCCCCATCCCAAACCACCAGCGGCTAGTCGTGACTCAAGATCTTTAAATTGTGAATCAGAACCAAATAGCTGAAAGAGATCTCCAATAAGACTTCCGCGCAGAGCCTTTGGGGCTTCAAGTGCCGTCGAATCTGTTTTTACCGATAAAATAAGCTTTCGGAGTTCCTTCTCGGAACAAAAGAGTGGAATTGTGTTGTCGTATGATTTAGACATCTTTCGGCCATCGAGCCCCGGAATAAGCATGACACGCTCGTCAATTGCAGGTTCTGGCAACTTAAGGTAGGTCCCGCCATAGATAGCATTAAAACTACCAGCAATATCACGTGCCATTTCCACATGCTGTTTTTGATCTTTTCCTACGGGAACAACATCTGCATCGTACAGCAAAATGTCTGCGGCCATTAGCACGGGATAGGCGAACACTCCATGGTTCAGTTCTTTGTTTTGTACAGCCGCATCTTTGTACGCATGAGCTTTTTCAAGTAATCCCATGCCGGTTACGCAACTGAGGTACCAGGTAAGCTCGGTGACCATTGGCAAATCAGATTGCCGGTACATGACATGGTTTTGAATATCAAAACCGCTGGCGATAAAGGTGGCTACAATATCTAAGGTTTGACTTCGAACCGCAGATCCAACCTTGTTTGTAGTCAGTGCATGCAGGTCGGCAATAAAATAAAAGCATTCAAATTGTGATTGACGTGCAAGTGCTGGGCGAATCATGCCCAAATAGTTGCCAAGATGCACGGTGCCGGATGCACGAATACCAGATAGCGATCGTTTACGCGGGCTCATTGCTCTTCAAAACTCCTGAGTGGGTTATAAAACGCATCTCGCTCAACAGGAATAAATCCGGCTGCACGAATTGCGTGCCGCAATTCTTCGGGACTCATAGACCATTTATGTTTGGTAGGTGCTCCAGCGGTGGACACAACATTTTCTTCCATCATGGTGCTGCCAATATCATCACATCCAAAATGTAGTCCAAGTTGAGCAATTTCGATACCCAATGTAGGCCAGCTTGATTGGTGGTGTTGAATATTATCGAGGTAAAGCCTGCACCAAGCTATGTGGCGCAGATACTCACTGGGTGTGGAACCGTACTTTTCTTTGTGCTTACTGCGCCCTAAACTTGTTTGCTCGTTATGCTGAAGCGGCCAACTAATGAAGGCATTAAAACCCTTGTATCCAGCACGTAGACTTCTCTCTTGAGCTGAACGTAAACGCTCGAGGTGGTTAAGTCGTTGCTCTAAAGTTTCCCCAAATCCGTACACCATCGTGGCAGTAGTCACTAAGCCTACAGAGTGAGCTATTTCCATGACCTCAATCCATTCATCAGCTCGAATCTTCTTAGGACTAACTCGTTGCCGAACTTCGTCATCCAAAATTTCCGCACCACCGCCAGGAAGTCCGTCCATTCCCGCCTGTTTAAGTTCGGAGAGAATACTTGAGTATTCTTTCCCCGAGACTTTTCGCATTTGCTGCACTTCAGAGGGTGAAAAAGCGTTGAGCCCTATGCGATAGGTGGTTTTGATCCAATGAACAAGCTCTGGGTAAAAGTCGTACGGTAGCTGATCATTGTGTCCTCCTTGGAGCAGAATTCGACTTGCGCCTGCTTCAAGTGCTTCTTCAATTTTTTTACCTATAGTATCGCGGGAGAGAACGTAGGCTTCGGGGTGGGAGTGAGAGTGCCTGTAGAATCCACAAAATGAACAATCAGTAGAACATACGTTGGTATAATTTATGTTGCGATCAATCAGATAGCTAACCTGACTAGCGGAATTTTGATTGCACCGAAGCCGGTGTGCAAGAGAGCCAAGTTCTGGGAGCGAGCAGGAGTGGAAGAGCTCAAGTGCTGATTGGCGGGTTAAGCGTTGATTGTACAAATTTGGGGCGTCCAAACCAAATGGGCTTTGGGTGTTTTGCATAAAGGTCCTTTCATAGCCAGCACGACGAAGAATGTCGCATGTGTGAAAGTGAAGTTTTGAATGGGCAACACGGTGTTCGCCGACGCGAGTGTACCTGAGAGTTGCAGCACGAGCAATTATGTCACCTGAAGCTAAAAGATAGGGTGGGGGATGGCGCTGTTTTAGCTCGGAGCATCTCATTTCAAGTTGTATCCTCTCAAATCTGTTGAATATTTTGCGGTTCAAGAACATAAAATATAGGAAAATGTACGAGGGTTCTTAGGCCAAAAAGTGGGCTAAAACACCCTCTTTAAGCCGCGAGAACGACAATACAAGACCATGTTTTCGTAAAATGTAATGGGCCCGGGAGAGTCAGTCTTTTGCTATTTAGCACTCTTGGCAAATCTATCTCCATGCCGTTGGCAATCTGTCACTTTCTATGTGATTCTGTTTACCCGCAGTTGTTTTGGCTGCCTTTGGGTCACTTTAAAGCGAATCCTATGAGCAAGAGAGTTATAACCATTTACCATTCCCCCGACGCTGATGATGCGTTCATGTTTTACGGCTTAGTAAGTGGTGCTATCTCAGATCCCCATATCGAATATCGGCATGAGCTTTGTGATATAGAATCTTTAAATCAGCGTGCCCGGAATGCAGAGTTGGAAGTTACGGCAGCTTCTGTTCACGCCTACGCCTATTTGGCAGATGAGTACGCAATTCTACGAACTGGGGCATCGATGGGTGGGGTTGATTACGGTCCTCGCTTAGTTGCCAAGAAAAACCTCTCTCTTCAAGACGGCAAACCTCGATCTATAGCCATTCCGGGTGAACTCACCTCTGCTGCTTTAGCTTTGCGAATGTATGCGCATGAAAAGAACCTACAAATTGAGTTTGTTAATATGCACTTCGATAAGGTGCAAGAGGCAGTAAAAAACGGCGAAATAGAGGCAGGCGTGATTATTCACGAGGGGCAACTGACGCATCAACGTGAGGGGCTGGTTACGGTGCTTGATTTAGGACAATGGTGGTGGGAGGAAACCCGTTTACCACTTCCACTTGGCGTAAACATAGTGAAGCGCTCCTTAGGCACCGAGGTAATGAAATCCGTAGGTAAGGCGCTGCGTGGAAGCGTAGAGTACGCGCTTGAGCACCGAAAGTCTGCGCTTGAATATGCGATGTCCTATGGGCGGGGCTTAGCGCTCGAGGATGCCGATCGTTTTGTTTCAATGTACGTGAACGAGCGCACCCGAGACCTAGGCACTGAGGGCATGGAATCAATTACTCGATTTCTAAAAAAAGCTGCCGAGTATAAGCTTATTCCGCAAATGCCGCGTTTAGATTTCTTTTAGAGCGGCGAGGCAACTCCAAAAGGTCTCGAGCTATCAATGGAAAGAGTGTTTTTAGGTATAGACCAAGGTTCATCAAGCACCAAAGGGGTGCTGCTTGATATGCATGGTCAGCACCATCAAGAATTTTCCGTCCCGGTATCGACCCACATTGAAGACGGCCGAATTGAGCAAAATCCCAGTGAATTACTCCAATCGGTCCGCGATATTGTCGACGATGCTATTCGAACCGCTTATCGTCAAAAACGACAAATCGCCGCGATTGGCCTAAGCACTCAGCGCTCTGGTGTTTGTGCCTGGGCGCGCGGGTCGGGTGAGGTACTGCATCCTCTGATTTCTCATCGAGATACAAGAACTCGAGATAGAGTCGAGCGTATCGCGGAGATAGGTGAGCTTATCACTCAGAAAACGGGATTACCCCTTACGGCGCATTATGCCGGAAGTAAGATCGCCTTGCTTCAGGAGGAATTCCCGGACCCTGAAGTACTCATCGGCACCCTCGATTCTTACCTTGTGCAACAATTTACAGGGGATGTTCGTTTTATTACCGACGATAGCATGGCAGCGCGAACGCTCCTTTATAGTTTGGAGCGTGCAAAGTGGGATCCTGAGTTATGCTCCTTTTGGGGAGTAAATGCAGACCGGCTCCCAAGCATTCAACCAAGTTTGGGCCAGCACGGTACCTATCGAGGAATTCCGGTGAGAGCCTTACTTGGAGATCAGCAGGCAGGACTGTTTGGTCGCCTGGCGGAAGGAATTAAAGTTGTGCTCAATTTAGGTACTATTACCTCGCTCTGTGTGTGCACGGGGTCTGAACCGCAACGAGCAAACGGGTTTGTGAGCAGTGTGTTGTACTCAGCTGGTGAACACGAACGTGAGCATACCTATCTTTTAGAGGCTATTACTAGTTCATCTGGTGCCCTGATAGATCTGTTACAAAAAAAATTGGAAATTGCCTCAGGAATTGAGCAGCTTCACGAACTCTGTGAAAAAGCAAAACCTGATGCAGCTGTCGCGTTTTTGCCATTGGGAGGAGCAGATACCCCAGCGTGGCGCTATGATCTGCCTTGTCTTGCCTCAGCCCCCATAAACGAACGTTCGCCCGAATTCGCAAAAGCAGCGATTGAACATATTGGCTTCAGCATAGCGAATCATATTATCGGAATGCGTAAATCTCCGGGTCTTTTGGATGGGCTCACCTCAATTGTAGTATCGGGTGGATTGTCTGATTTAAATT
>JBIKUD010000045.1:0-19371 GCA_044347745.1 Bdellovibrionota bacterium | reverse complement strand
TGGGGGGCCCATGATGGTGCTGCAAAGCTTTGAATCATTTCAGGAAATGGCCGAGTTAGCGCAGCAGGCAATTCACTTTAAAGCTATGCAATCTACCTTAGATCGCTTCCACGGCGAATCAGATAGTTAGCTTACTCAAGGTCTCTGAGAACTGGGGGGGGGCTAGGGTTCGCTCCGAGCAAAGAACCGATAGCCCTCGATATCACCGATCGGACGGTATCCTGACTCTGAAATCCAGGTTCTCAATTTTTTGCCGCCGCTGCCTTTTTGTAGCAGGGGAATCGGCGCAACGATCGCTCCTGGGGTCCGCGCAGCTATTGCATTTCGCGCATCAGTGAAGGTGGCAAGCTTGTATTCAGCCCGCTCTTTTTCTGAAAGAAGCGACGCAACCCGAAGTGCAAAATGATTTTCAAAACCAGGCAGCGACTCCCGCTCCGTCTCAAGCAGAAAGCCTGGCCAGAAGCTAAGCACCGGCCCAGCTGACTCCTTGTGCTGCCGCAATAAATTGGCACCATCCGAAGCCGAGGCAAGCTGTACAAACGGTCTCAATGTAAAATGCGGGGACATACAATAAATTGCTAAACCCACCGCCGCCAACACCATCACTGATATAGAACGCGCCCAACCGCCTGAGGCTTGCGCCCGCTCAAGCATTTCAGAAAGCCAAGTAGTCGCCAAAATGGCTAAAAAAGGAACAAGCAAAACAAAATACTGGGTAAAAGCTGGATTGGGCAGCACATTGACAACAAAGAGGCAGAATACAAGCCCCGCTGCTGGATCTAATGTGCGCAATCGCCGCATGGTCCAAAAGAAATAAAATGAGGCAAGCACTACAAGCAAAAGGAATTGGAGTCCTGCTCCCGTAAATCTACCATCAAGGCCAAAAAGCAGTTGTAAGAGCGCTTGTTTTTTCTCCCACTGAAACGACCAGCTCGCATGAGAACGTAACCCATGATACCCAAGATTATTAAACCAAAAAGCAGCCGGGGCCTTCGCCCAAAGTGCAATCGCTGGAAGCACTCCTACAAAAACGCTGCCCAACCACAGTAAAACTGCCGCAATTTTTTCACGCTTCCACACGTACCACAGGAATACCAAGCCGCATGGGGCAACCATTAATCGACTAGAAATAGCTAAACCAAAACAAACTCCGGAGAGCACAAGGATTAAATCCCCTGCGCCTCGGTATCGCCGCATATGTGCCCAATAAGCTGCCATTAATAAGAATGCAGTCAGTGCATAGGTTTTTGTAACTGCCAACCAAGGCACTGTGAGCGACGAAAAACCTACTATAATTGCTGCCAGCAATGCCCCGGATGTCCCCTGGCTCGGCTTTAGATGACTATAAAGTAAAGTTATTACTCCAAAACCGAGGAGCGCCGTGCACATACGCGCACTGAGCCAGCTCGTACCAAAGGCAGAAAACCAACCCGCATACACATAGGGTAAAAGAGGCATCTGCGGATACATAAAATCAAGGTATGGAGTTTTGCCTTCAAGCACCAAACGGGATGCAAAAACATAGAATCCTTCGTCGCCATCAATTCCAAGCGTCAAGGCACCCCAAAAAATTGAGGATGAACACAAGACCAGGCCCACGCAAATCAAAAGCTTGGTACATAATGAAACTACTTTTTGTTGCATCAGCTCTTTCCCCGCATCCCCTGGCGCCTGCTGGCGTCGTTGCCTATAGTAGGAGACACTTCTCAGCATTGCATGAATGCGTCTGAGCGCTGCTCCACGATAAGACTTTATATCGAGCTCGGTCATTTTGACAAAGTAAAGCTTTCTTGAAATTAATTTCGAAATAAGATTCTATTTATGATCACACGAAAAGAATATAAAAAGTTTCTGAACCTGCTGAGCATCGTTGCGGTGTTCGCCATTCAAAAACCAGCACTCGAGGCGCAAGAAAGCACTACGAGCCTCACCATCTACTCAAGCGCTGATCCAACTAGTTTTGACCCAAACAGTTTTCTGTCTGGTCAAAACGCTCGCGGAGACAGCGAATTTGCTCGTCAGGTGCCCGGATTTGGAATTATAAAAGAAGATCGTGAGTTTGAGCTGACCTCGGGAGTAAACCAACTTTCGCTTGCTGAGGTTCCGCAATTTATTGATCCCACAACATTACACGCGGCAAGCCTCACCGATCCCGAAGCTCAAGTTTTAGGACAAGAATACCAATTTGATTTAATCGGTTCAGATAAACTACTTGAGCGCTATGTTGACAAAGAGGTGAGCGCCATTGTCACCCGAGGTGGCCAATCAGTGACCGTCACCGGTACTTTATTGGCTACCGGTAGTTTCGACCGTCAAATGGTCATTCAAACTGCCAACGGAATTGAAATTCTCGATCGCTCTACAACTCAATTGCGCTTAGGGGCATTACCTGGTGGGCTGATATCTAAGCCCTCACTTTTGCTTAGCTTTAAAACAAAAAAAGCCGGCAAACACACTATACGCTCATCATACCAATCCGCCGGTCTCACATGGCGAAGTGATTACAATCTGATTCTATCTAATGAGGAGACGACTGCCGATTTAAGTGCCTGGGTGAGTCTCCTGAATTTAAGCGGCACAAGCTTCAAAAATGCCAAACTTAAATTAGTAGCAGGTGATGTTGCCCGAGTTGCCCCTCGTATGGAACATTTCAAAGGCGGTGCCCCTCGTGTTGCTGCAATGACCAGCGAAGACGCCGTCGGTTTTGAAGAACGGGCATTCTTCGAATATCATCTTTATTCTTTGCCACAAGCGGTCAACCTCAACTCTCACCAAACAATGCAACTAAGTTTATTCCCTGCAGTTCAGGGACTTCCGATCCAAAAGCAGTTGATATTTGACAGCATGTCTGGACGCCCCTGGTATGGTTCGCAAATTGATTCTGAGCCTTACCTTGACGGTGACGCCCCAGGTAAAGTCGCAATATCGGTCGAATTCAAGAACAACGAGGCCAGTAAACTTGGTCGTCCGCTGCCGGCGGGGCGAGTGCGCCTCTTCAAACGTGACACTGATGGATCAATCGAGTTAATTGGAGAAGATCTTATCGATCATACAGGTAAAGACTCCACGATAACACTCAAAGTTGGCAACGCCTTTGACGTGACTGGAAGACGCACGGTACTTGATTTTAAAACTGATTCCAAAGGCAGAAAAATGGAGGAGTTGGTCCGGATTAATCTTAAAAATGCCAAGGAGGTGCCGGTAACGGTCTTAGTACGCGAATCGCTCTATCGCGGACAAAATTGGAATATTTTGGATGCAAATCAGAAATATAAAAAAGTGGATGCCTTTCGTATTGAGGCGCCTATCGATGTGCCTGCACGCAGCGAAACCAATTTTGAATATCGCGTACGCTACACTTGGTAAGAGCTATCTCAATAGCTGATGAAAACGCTCAGCACGTTTAATCCGTCCTCCCGGTGCAGAGGAACTTTCACCCAAGCTCTTCAAATTCTCAAGAAGGTGATCAACTCGCTTTTGTGCCGAGGGATGGGTTGCAAACCAACCACCCTGCTCAGTTTGACGATGCTGCAATTGCTCCAACACAACAGTCAAAGCAGCTGTTTCATATCCAGCATTATTGAGAGTTTTTAGAGCCCTCTGGTCAGCTTCATATTCGAAATCGCGAGAATAGCCTGATATTAATAACGTATTCACAACGTCATCGACGGCGGCACCGAAAACCACCGTGGCTTGTTGAAGCACCTCTGAACAGTTCAAACTCCCGGCCAGGCTCCCTAACGAACTCACAATATCTTGCATTCGCTGCTGAGATATCGAGCGCACACCGTGGCGCTCGCTTATATGCGCCACCTCGTGAGCAAGAACCGCGGCGAGGGCGTCTTCATCGGGCAACAAGCGCAACATCCCTGTTGTAATAAAAACAAAGCCTCCCGGAGCAGCCATAGCGTTCACTTCATCGGACTGAAGCACCTGAAAATAATATCCGCCAAAGCTTTCAGAGCTCCCGGAACCGAGAACTACCACGTTTCCCACACGAGCCACGTACTGAGCTACCTGTTCGGTATCAAGCACTGGATAGTGATTTAAAATTCTCGCTGCTACCGCACGGCCCAAATAGTATTCCTCTTCTCTCGACAAATCTTGGGTAGCAGCTTCGATGCTCTGAGCGGTTTCAAAAGCTGCCAAGGCCGGACCAAGTCCAACTAACGAAAGAATACGTGTACCAAAACGCTGCACACCATCCTGACTCTGACTACATGCCCCAAGCATCAACACCAGGCCCAGCAGTGCACCCAATTTTTTATTCTTATTCATGAGCTGGTCCCTTTAGATCTCCGGCTTGAATAAAGTCGCGAAGCTCCTGCTCGGAAACTCTCTGCTGCTCCAGCTTTGTGAGCGCCGAGAAATCTAGCTCTTGGTGAGTTGCTTGATAGGAAGAGAGTATTTCTGCGTTAAATCCTTTACCGGCCAGTACCACAGATGAGGGATCATTTAATGCGCCCTCAAATTGAGTTCCTTCTGAGAGAACCACCTTGCGATTTGTAAGGGCGGATTGGTGCACGAAGCCCTCTATGCCCTCACGTAACCGGACTTTTATCCAGTCCTGCCCAGCCTCAAGCCGTTCAAGTTTGTCTCCAAAATGCAGATTTTCGACCACAGGCGCCCAATGCTGCGGAGCTTTACGCAAATTAGTCTGACGCACTTCAACATAGAGCGAAGGAGATTCAGCAGCCAAAAAGGAAGGCAAAGTTATGAGAAATAGAAGCAGTAAAACTATAAGGCCGCGAAGATTTAATTTCATGAAACCGTATCCACTTATAGTGAAGTAGTCACACTATGATGCCGCTCTGCTCTGGGAGGCAAGGAGGAAATCGAAGAGATTGGCGCGCTCGGCGACCGAGCCTGAGAGTAAGCCGGTGCGACGCATGGACGAGGCTTTTATGGGGGCCCCGTCCGACCTCGGAGCACACTCATTAATGCCAGGGATGGCATGTATGAGATGAGCTCTAGTGCCCAGATGAACTTCCTATGCTAGCCTCTGCTCATCCGGCCCTGCTCGTGCTCGTAGGCTCAGTTACTTTTCGCGATACAAATACGCTCAGAGTTGCAGTGCATTTGACTCAAAAGCCACTAGGTTATTGTGAGACACATAATTTCGATCCCAATCATCGTCTCCTTGCTCGTTCTAAGTGGACCGGCTTATGTCTCAGCGCAGTCCATCTTAATCACTGACTGTCAGGGTTTTACCCGAGCGGCACAAAAGGTGAAGGCCAATAGTCTCAATTCAGTTGAAATCAATGTGTCTGAGGTTCAGTCACAGGTTGCCCAGCAGGTGGACGTGACGCTCACAAACACGGCAACCGGCCAATCTGTGACCTCCGCGGCCCAAAACGGCGTTGTAGTATTTAAAGATGTTGCACCGGGTGCCTTCACCGTTACGAGTAGTGCCAGTGGCGTTGGTATTACATCCGTCGCCGTATTACCTGCGGGTCTTACCACTATCGCCGCTTCTGGTGTAATCGCTGGAGCTGCAGCCGTTGGGGGAGGAGTTACGACTGGGGTGGTTATTGCTACCGATGAAGTAGTAAATCAGATTGATGGCAAATCAGATTCGCCAGCCCCAACTCCAACTGCCGAACCGAGCCCTACTCCCCTTCCTCCAGTTCCCACGCCAGATTGTAATTGTGACCCTTCGGCAGAACCGGATCCAATTGATGACTTCTTCAAACAAGCAATCCCCACCCCTCTGGCGCTCTCGCCCGCTGCATAAAACGTAGTTTCAAAAATTCTCTAAACTAACCAAAAGACGATATTTTCCCTCTAGCGTCCTTAAGTACTCGGAACCACAATAGAACCCAAGTTTAGCGTTGGCACATCTAAAGCCTGAATAGCCAAAAAAATTCTCGTAGTTCTTAAAGAACTTTCGTGGGATGTTTCCGGCTGGATGCTTCGCCTAAGTTGTTATTGCTCCAAGGAAATTTTGCTTATGACTGCAAACCAAACTTCCTCCCGCTGCCGATTTTATTTTAATGAGTACAACCCTCTGATCGGTGACTCGGCATACCTTCCTCTCACTTCCGGCAAACTACATGCGTACGCACTGACGTCGGAATCGATCAAACAGCATTACCAGTTCATGCCCTACATTTTCCACATAGACGCGCTCGATTCAATTTTAGACCAGTACGAAGATCCTGGCGTCGCTGCATTCTCTGTGCAGATCTGGAATGAGCAGCTTTGTCTACGCGTTGCCAGCGAAGTCAAAAAGAAATTCCCTTCATGCCTCATTCTCTTCGGTGGCACACAAGTGCCACATCATCCAGAATCATATTTTGAAAAACATCAATTTATCGATGTCGCTGTGCGGGCTGAAGGTGAAGAACCTTTCAAGAGAATAATGGAGCGCCTCATTACAAGTCGCGAATTTGCCGGCATTCCAGGGGTGACCTGGAGACATCCTCAAACTCGCGAAGTGATCCTAAATACCGATTCCGTTGAGTTTGAAAAAGATTTGGACGTATACCCTTCTCCTTATCTCACCGGACTTTACGATGAGATGGTAAAAAACAACACCAAATTCAGATTTCAAGCGCTTATCGAAACAAATCGCGGCTGCCCATTTACCTGCACTTTTTGTTATTGGGGCAAAGGCGGACTCAGCCGCAAATATCGCTTCTACGGCATAGACCGAGTTGCTCAGGAAATCGAATGGATCGGCAAAAACAAAATTGCCTTTGTCTATAATTGCGACTCAAACTTTGGCATGCATAAACGAGACGTCGACATTGCCCACATGATGGTTGAGTCAAAGAAAAAGTATGGTTACCCCGAGAAAGTCGTAAACCTATACGGCAAAAACACTGACGATCGTATTTACGAAATTTCGAAGCTTCTGTACCAAAACGGCATGCATAAGGGGCTTGGACTCTCGAGGCAGAGCATGGATGAAACTGCGCTGGAAAATACAAGACGCAGTAACATCAAACTTTCAGTTTACAAGTCATTACAGTCAAAATTTGAGTCTGAAGGAATTCCGACATTCACCGAGCTCATCTTAGGACTGCCCGGGGAAACATATGCCTCCCTGGCCGCCGGAATCAGCGAATTAATGGAAACTTCCTTACGCTGCCAACTTGTAATCGTACTGCTTGAAATTTACCCAAACACTGAAATGGGAAATCCTGATTATCAGGCCAAGTACGGCATGATTACGAAGCAGAATGTTAGCTACGGCGTCCACAGCATCGTCCAAGACAAGCGCTGGGTCACCGAGTACATCGATTACGTTATTGGAACCAACGCCATGCCGACACCGGAGTGGAAACGCTCTGGAATTTTGGCCTGGACAACAATGGCGATGACTAGTCTTCGTCTATGCTATTACCTGCTCCAGTACTTGCATGATCGTTATAATGTGGCCTACATGGACTTCATCCAGTTTATCACCGACAGCCAAATGCGCGAAGGCACGGGATCAATGTGGAGAGCTGAGATTCAGCATTACGATGCGTTCATGAATCAAATAATTGAGGGCAAAGGCCGTGCGGTTATTGTTAAGGAGTACGGAGAAATTTATTGGGCAATTGAGGAGGCTACCTTCCTTAGATTTACCGACAAGGCAGATCAGTTCTACGATGAAATGCTTGACATTATGGAGCAGTTCCTCGAAAGCAAAGCGATAGTGTATGATGCCGATGAACTGCGAGAGGCGGTTATGTATCAGCGCCTACGCATCCCAACTGCTCAGCCACTTAAAATTACCGAGCAAGAGTTCAACTACAATCTTCCTGAATTTTTCAGCATCCTTTCAACCGAGGCGCCTATCGCCATTAAAAAGGAACGTCAAATTCTGCGGTTGCTTGATGAGCAAATTGTAAAAGATAAGGTGCAGTTTGCAAAAGAGCGCCTCCTCTGGGGCAGACGTGGTGGAAAATTTGAACGCACGGTCACTTGGGAGCGTGCTGGCGCGGTAGAAAAGATTGTTGTTCAAACTGAGCCAATTCAGTCTGCTTCTGCTTTGTCCAGCATATCTAGCGCAAACACGAGCATAAAGAGCTCCCAAGAGTCTTAATTTTTGATTACTCGGTTTTACTAGGGATATTATGACTAAGGATCCAGCACGTTTTCTTGAGCCAAAAAGAACAACTTCGAATGAAATTGAATATAGAGCTGCGCTTGAAGATTATTTTGCTTCAAGCATTGGCTCTAATGTTGAGAAGTTGCAAAATTTCACTAAATACGTGCCCGTTCAGGACATGCGTCGGTTCCTTGGTCGCTATGAAATATTCAAGCGTATCTCAGGAATTCACGGCAGCATTGTTGAATGCGGGGTTCTCTTTGGTGGTGGGCTCATGTCTTGGGCTCAATTTAGCGAAATCGTAGAGCCGCTTAATCATCTGCGAAATATAATTGGCTTTGATACCTTTGCTGGGTTCCCCTCGGTATCTGAAAAAGACAACACAGCTAAAGCCCACCAACAAAAAGTGGGAGGTTTAGCAATCGACTCACAAGCAGACATTGAGAAATCAATTGAGCTCTATAACCAAAACCGAATATTAAAGCACATTGATAAAGTCAAACTTGTAAAAGGTGACATAGCGGTTACAGCGCCGCGCTTTGTTGAGGAAAACCCTCACACGGTCATCAGCTTGCTTTGGCTTGATTTCGACACCTACGAGCCAACTAAAGTTGCTCTTAAACATTTTGTGCCCCGCATGCCAAAAGGGGCAATCATTGCCTTTGATGAACTGAATCATGAAGTATGGCCAGGCGAAACAGTTGCTGTGGCAGAAGAAATTGGCCTTAATAACCTAAGGATAGAAAGATTTCCTTGGGGGGCTACTACTTGTTTTGCCGTGATTGAATAATTTGAGCGAGATCTATGCCGACTTTTTCGCAAGCTGTCACACCCGCGACGATGAGCACCATACTGGGATGCGCTGAAAATGAGCTCCCTGCTTTCTGCGTCGAACGCATCAAAAAAGCCAAGCTTGCCTACAACCTTCTCGAAAGGTCCGCGCGAGATGCGCACATCCTCAAAATTCTCACTCGACTAGAGAATGACCCTGGAATTAAACGTTCCACAGATCAGAATATCGAAGCCTTTGAGCAAGGCTGGCGAGAGAACTACAATCTTTGTAAGGCACAAGGCGTGACTCGGGCCCACCTAAAGCCCAAATACGTCCGCCCTTATGACTGTATCAAGTTTTTAAGTGATTTCATCGCGCCAGAGAACCCTTTTATTCTCGACGAACTTCTTTGGATTGCAGTGAATTATAGTTTCCATCGCTACTTAGGTGACTATTCGCACGTCTACGAGTTTGGATGTGGCACTGGACAATACCTATTCGATCTTGCCCAAATGTATCCAGATAAGCAGCTTGTGGGTACCGATTGGACTAAAGCGTCCGGAGATATTTTGGGGTTAATGGCCGATTCGGGGATGAAAATTAAGGGAGTGCGCTTCGACATGCTCAAGCCAGACCACTCATTTAAGCTGGAACCTGGAGCTGCCGTAGTCACGATTGGAGCACTCGAGCAGATCGGCCCTAATTTTAAAGCATTCCTTGCCTATATACTGCAACAAAAACCTGGCTTGGTCATACACCACGAACCTATTGAAGATTTTTACAATCCTGATTGCCTCGTTGACTACCTCGGAATCTATTGGCATAAACGCCGGGGATACTTGCAGGGGTATGTGCCCGCGTTGCGTGAACTTGAGCAGCAAGGTGTAATTGAAATTATTGATGCACACCGAATAGCTTTTGGCGATCCATTCCACGAATCTGCATCTCGAATTGTATGGCGCCCTGTAGCTCGCTAGGCCAGAAATGAAACCTAAAATTCTCGTTATTATGCTGGAATTTCCGCAGTGGAAAGACGCCAGTCGCTGGGGTTATGCCGCAAATTTTGGAATGGAGTTTGGGCTCAAGGCCAGTGGGGCTGAGTACACTATTGTTCCCGCCACCCACCGTTATCAGGGACACAAGCCATTTTGGATTGACTTCGTCCGTGAACTCATAGGGGGACAGCGTTATGACCAAGTGTGGTTAGAGGTTGTGCATAGCCATATTGACGATGCCACAATGGAGTTTCTCTCTGGCCTCGCGCCCGTGCGTCTCGGGTTTTGTTATGAAAGCCTCGAGCTTTTACCACAAGAGTGGGAGCATAACCCCAATGCCTCACAAATTCGCCAGGAGGTACTTAAAAAACGCCTCTCAGCCTTAACCCACATCGTCCATACTGATGAATACGATGGCAAAGCGCTCACAGACATCCATGGCCTCCACTCGATGGCGATGCCACCAGGGTTTGTTATTCCCGAACACCTCATTGCCAAAGACTACACTCCCCCACAAATGCAAAAAGGTCTTTTTTTTGGAACGCTTTATGGAGACCGAGCACAGTGGTTAGCAGATCCAACTCTTGCTGGCCTTATTGAATACAAAGAGCGCTCGCCGGAATTAGATACAGAATGGCCGCAAAAATTTGACGAACTACATACTCATGCACTCTTTTTACTCAATAACAAACAAGCAACCGCCCATGGGCTAAAGCTTTATATTGAGGCAATCTCACGTGCACGTTATGAATGCTTTAAGTGCTGGTTACAGGGGCTCACTCAGGGCCTCGCTGTGGTAAATCTTCCACAATGGGGACGTGCCTACGCTAGTCGTGTGGTTGAAGGTATGGCAGCGGGCCGGCCTGTTATCACACAAGCGCTCCAGCAACGCCCCCTAAGTAGAGAGGCTTTTATCGACGGAGAAGAGATTCTGCTCTATCACACCATTGAAGAGTTAGGCGAACATCTGCGGCGGCTACAAAAGGAACCTCAATTTGCAAAAAAAATTGCCTGTAACGCCTTAAATAAAATTCGTCGACTGCACACCCTCGAAGCATATATTCCAAAACTAATTGAATGGGCTGGGCAATAGGGGCCAAATTTTTGGGGAAAGGCGCCTTGAAAAGTAAAAGCAGAAAAAAATTGGTAGTTTTAGTCACTGGCTCAACTCGACATATCGGTAAAGCGATTGCTATTCAATTTGCGGAATCCGGGGCGCTGGTAGTCTTAAATGCACGGCGCGATTCAAAAGAATCAAAATCGCTGCTTGCCGAACTTCGCGCTAAGGGTCTTGAAGTAGACTTTTTCAGCGGCGATATGACCAAGGAAAGGGATATAAAAAAGGTTTTCAGCAATCTAAAACGCAAGCATAGGCGCCTTGATGTACTGATAAACAACGTAGGAGGTGGCCCAAAAGACCCAAAAGATGCGCTTAATGCTGCCTTTTGGTCTAATAGTTTTCAGCTAAATTTATTTTCCGCCGTTAGCTGCACGAGCCAGGCGCTCAAAATGATGGAAAACCAAAAGTCGGGTGTCGTTATTCAAATTGCCTCAGTGCGAGGCCTGTTTCACGCTGGTCATCCACACATGATGGCGTATTCAGCAGCGAAAGCAGCGCTCTTACATTTTACGGCGACCCTGGCCAAAGTGGTGCCTGCATATATACATGTTGCAGCAATCGCTCCGGGTAAAGTTACTGAACCGGCGATACAGGAAAATTTAGAAAACACACAGGGCAGTATAAGCCCAGAGGCGGTAGCTCGGGAAGTTTTTCGGTTGGCTCAGTCACCTGAAAAACGGGGCGGGATAAGCATTGTAGATAAAGGTTTTCACCTTCTATAGTAAGTTCGCCATTAAAAACCGAAGAACGCTTTACAATGCCAGCAGTTGAGCTTGTGTGAGCTCCAAAAATCTGCCTCTGGCTCCGCCTCTCCATATACCGCTCACAGAAGATAAAATTTTATTCTGCTAAATAGCTAATTGGCTCTATGTGTTCTTTGCCCCGGCCACAACACTTTCATTTGCGCCAAGCTACAGCCCATAAGCATAAGAAAACAGCCAAAAATTTGAATTTGTGAAAGAGATTCTTGCAGAAAGAAAGCACCAAACAGAGCCGCAAAAAGACTTTCGAGTCCAAAGATAAGTCCTGCTTCTGTTGCTGAAATATGTCGCTGGGTAAAGAGCTGCGCACTATAACCAAACCCAATCGATATTATTCCGGCATACATATAGGTGGGCCAAGCGGCCATAATAGGTTCAATCACAATAGTCTCAAATAGAAGCGCGCAAGGTAAGCTCAGGAGCACTGTCACCATATACTGCAAAAGCGCCAAGCGTAATGGATCAACCTTATCTGCACAGCGTCCGACGGTGACTACATGAACACTAAAGATGAGGGCACAAAGTAGTACCCAAAGGTCACCAAGCTCAATATGCAAGGCTTCATGCATCATAAGCAAGTACAGCCCAGCCACTGATATGCTCGCGCCAATCCAAGCAAGATGTGAGATTTGTTCTCGAAACCAAATTCTCGAAATAAATGGGACACCAATAATATAAAGACTTGTGATAAAGCCACCCTTGCCTGCGGTTGTATACTGCATCCCAATTTGCTGAGCCGCCGCTCCCAGGAATAAAAGAACTCCAAGGAAGAGGCCAACCCGCAGTTCGTAGTCGCTTAACTTGTTTCGCGATGACAGACAAAAGGGTAGGGTCGCGAGAATACCAAGACAAAAGCGAATTGCATTGAATGTGTGAGGCCCCATAGATTCCATGGCAATCCGTTGGGGTATGAATGCATAACCCCACACAATTGCGATGAGAATCATTATGAGGCGGGCTTGTTGGGGATTATGCATAAAGAGTGAAGTGTGGCCTAGGCGAATTCAGGCTACCAAGTAGAATAGGCAAGGGCACCTTAAGCAACTGAACTTATCTTTGCAACCATTTTAGAATTCAGCGCAACTAAAGCACGAGTCATGTCTTGAATTAGTTTGAGTACTGTCTCGGGGCGGTATTGCATCAACTCCAAAAATTTATCTTTGGGAACGCTCAAATATACGACAGCAGTATCAGCTATAACCGTAGCAGTACGACCGGATTCACCTACTACAGCGAGGGCCCCAAAAATCTCATCAGCTTTAACCTCGCCCACAGTGACACCATCTACCTGCACCAAACAGCTTCCTTCTAGAAGCGTATATACTCTATCACCATGTTCGCCCTGCCTAATAAGTACCGTTCCAGCCTGGGCATGAAGCACCTCAGGAGGAGCATATATCTCCTGCTGCACAGAGGAGGCAAATAAAAAGGAAAAGAGAATAAGTCGGCTCTCATAGTACCGATTCCACAACAAGGACACCTCTGGGGCACTCGAAAGTTTTTTCCGCCAGGTCGCTAGGGGAACCTCTAACACTCTAACTGCAAAATCGGAACTCATGCTACACTCGGCTCCATAAGTTCCGAGTTCTAATCCAATAATCTCGGGTGATTCATAATGAAATAAAATTCTCTCGTTCGCCTGGCAACGCACCGAACCCTCAATCAACATGGTTAGGGTATGCCCAGAATATGCCTGTGTTACTGAACCTGCCGGTACAAGACGCTCCTCAGCCACCTCGGCAATATGAGGCCGAAGTTCAAGGCAAATCTTCTTTGAGCTCTCATTGAGTATCTCAAAATGTGGTCCATACTCACGACTTGTAATCAATGTGTGAGTTCCTCATTTTTGGGTAATGAACCAAGATAGAAAGTAAACGTAGCTCCTGCGCCAAGCGCTGACGCTACTTCCAACCGTGAGTGATGAGCTTCAATAATAGCTTTTGCGGTAGCAAGGCCGATACCAAGTCCCGAGGACTTAAATTCCAGGTGTCCAGAAGAATGTTGATTGGCAGGTGCCACTTCATAAAATTTATTGAATATAACTTTCTGCTGCTCGCGCTCAATCCCAATTCCGCGATCCCAGATCTCAATTTTACAACCACCCGGGACTGACACACAGCGTACACCTAGTTTCCCGCCATCAGGTGTAAAACGAATTGCATTCGATATCAAATTATTCAAGGCAACACTAATAAGAGCATAGTCACCTCTAGCGGTCTTCGCTGCAGAATTCGCTTCAAACTCAAAATCCAGTTTTCGTCTACGCAAAACAGAATCATGAATATCCCGAATGCCACAAACTAAGGACTCAAGATCAATGTCGCACATATGCAGCGTAAATTTTGACGCCTCAACCATGGTAAGATCACGTACATTGGCAATCAGAGTATTTAATCTGTTCACTCCATTCATCAGCGCTAACTGCAATTGCTCCCGCCCACAGGCATCAGCCACAATTCCCGCGTTAATTAAATCAGCACAGTTCTGCACTACGTTGAGTGGAGTGCGAAATTCATGGGCTATAATTTGAGCTGCTTCCGCACGTCGTTTATCGAGCAATTCAAGCTCGGTGCTGCGATCCTTAAGCTTGGCACAAAGGCGAGCATTATCAATTGCCAAGGCAATATAGAGACACACCTGAGCAAGAAACTGCACGTCTGATTGATTAAACGGGGATTCCCCAACTTTATTCAGAACCTGAACTGCACCAATACATTCAGCCCCGCGCACCATTAGGGGTGCGCAAATCATGTTTCGTGTAACAAATCCGGCATGTTTATCAACTTCTGAAAAAAAACGTGGATCGGTCTTCACGTCGCCAACAAGAACGGTTTCTCGCTGACTAATTACCCACCCAACAATCCCCTTATCATCTGGTATTCGCAAACCTCTTAATTTGAGATTCGCTCCGCCACTGAGAGCCCAAAAACTAAGTTCATTCGTCTCAATTTCTCGTAAAAAGACAGTAGCTGCTTCACACTCCAAGCGAGCTTTAAGTTCATCTAATGCTCGTTCTAATACTCTTTGTGGATCAAGCGATGCATTCAAAGAAAGCGGAAGTTGGGCCAAAAAGACTTGGCGATCGATATGCGCATCACGCGAAGCCAGTTGTTTATGTTTTTCAAAATTTTCTTGACTGCTGAGCAACAATTGTAGTCGCTTTACATTTTCTACTTTTCCATCTTGGCGTAGTCGCCTTGCGGCGGGTGTATGCCATTGATGCGCGCGCAATATTTGAAGCGCCAAACGTAAAAAATCATCCTTGGGCATTCCCAATTCTTGACGATAGGCCTCGCCCTTCTCAAAAAAATCGCTGCGGCCAAGGTTACTCATATCAGCGTCGAGCAAATAGGCTGAAAGTGGATGGGTAACAAGTTGACGCGGCCCGGCCCCTGTGAGGACCAGGCGCGTATCCAAAATCATGCGCTCAACTAACTGAATCTTTTCTTCTGGGTATCCGCCATATTCCAGCATAGCGTGGCGAGCAAATTCAGAAGCCCACATTTCATTCTCTTTACGTCCGCGAATAAAGCCAAGATCGTGGAACGCGGCAGCTATTGCTACTAATTCAAGTTGATCTTTTGCAAGTCCATCTTCTAATGCATACAAAGCAGCATCATGAAGCACATCGAGCGTGTGCTCGTACGAGTGGTAGGTAAGATCAGCAGGCAATTCGTGCTGCAAACGTTTGAGTGCCCCTTGTACCAAAGGATGTAGCTTGAGCTGTTCGTATGCAGCTTGTACATCTTTGGAAAGACTCCCGTTAGTCATGAGTGCTTTTAATCTTAGGGCAGACGTTATTTCTCGCTTAAATTCCAGGTCGGATTCCAAGGCGATGAGACCACCCCCCCTTTCAGCTTGGAACAATCTCTCCCAATCCTACTTAAATAGACACGAGAAACCGAATCGTGTCCGAGCTTCTCAAATAAACTTTGGGCCTCATCTAATCTTCCAGCGTCAAAGAAACTAAGTGCTTGATTATAAACAGACAATTCAGCGGCACTTAAGACCCCCCCCTGCCTATCAAACAATGGTTCATAAACAGCTACTGGCTCAGATTTTCCGACAACGCGAATATCGGCAATTTTTCGTGTTGGAATAACCCCCATCTGCTGGCGATTAGTCGCGTCAGAAACGAGAATATCGGTACCAAAATACTTATTGGCGCCCTCAAGACGAGACGCCAAATTTGCCGCATCTCCAATTACTGTATAATTAAAACGCTCTCTTGAACCAAAATTTCCCACACCTACTATGCCCGTATGAATTCCGATACGCATTTGCAGGCGAACACCAAACTCCTTCTGAAAATGGTCAGCGAGCTTCGTGATTTCAATCTGACACTCAACAGCGGCCTCGACAGCTTTCTGAGCATGATTTGCTTGAAGTAGAGGCGCATTCCAGAACGCTACGATGGCATCGCCCACATATTTATCAACAGTTCCGCCATGCTTCAGAATAATATCTGTCATAGCTGTAAGAAACTGATTAAGCAGCAAAACAAGTCGCTGCGGATCCATCTTCTCGGAAATAGAGGTAAACCCAGCAATATCGCTGAAAAATATGCTTAATTCACGTCTATCACCACCAAGCGACAAGCTGGACGGGTCTTTAACTATTTGATCAATGACCGCGGGACTCACATAAAATTTAAAGGCATCCCGGATAAATTTGTGTTGGCGTCCTTCCAATTGGTACTGAAATGCAGTCGCCGCAAACGCACCGGCACCACCAAGCAGAAAAGGGAGCACATAACCAACCCATACGCCAAAGCTGGCGGCCTGCCAACTTGCAACTGTAAAGACCAAAAGTAATGCGCCAACACCTAGAAGCTGCAACCAGAGTGATCGTAAAAACAAGCAAATTCCGGCTGCGAGAAAAGCTAAAAATGCACCCAAAAACATAGTCTTGTGAGAAGACCACTTGGTGATAAATTTTTGCTGCAAAAGGTTATCAAGCACAGTCGCATTAAATTCCACACCAGGGAAAACTTCTGACAAGGGGGTAGGCCTTAGGTCGAGCAATCCTGGCGCATCCATGCCAACAAACACATATGCCCCCTTAAATTCATCAGGATCAATCTGGGGTGTTTTGCCTTCACTCAATTGTTGAAAGCTTGCAATTACTGCCCCCATTGAATAGGTATCAAAAGTACGTGCTGGTCCACGAAACTGGACTGCCAATGATTCGTCATCAGAAAAAAATCTGCGAAGCCACTGCCAGTCCAATTTCTCTTCAGAGGTCGCGGCATACAGCGCAAAAGGCAATGAATAAAAAGCACTATCGTTGAAATACGCCCAGGGTTGGGTGTGCCTAAAAATGCCATCAGAGTCTGGATGAGCACTCACGTTTCCAAAAGCTGCACTGACCTCAATCAGCTCCTGAATCGGTGCAGTAAGAGCCGAATACCTATTTGGGTTTTTAAGAGTTATCCCCTGCTCCGGCGAAAATTTCTTATTGTATGCTAAAAGCGCATCGAGATGCGTTGCGTTCACATTTGTACTTTGTGCAAGTCGCAGCGCCAGTGCAGACACAATGGGAATCTGTGATTCTCTTATTGCATGTTTAAGCGCCTCATCGTCTGAAACCCCATAGGAAGATGGCTCTGTAAATAGAATATCGAAGGCAACACCTCGAGCACCACCACGTTTTAAAAAATGAATAACTGGCTCATACAGGGCTCTTGGCCAAGGCCAGAAGATGCTCTCGACCTGTGCAAAATGATCAAGGGACGCTTGGTCGATGACGATTATTTTAACTGGACTAGAATAGCCTTTAGATGATGCTGCCACCGACTGCAAACGCCAGTCCCAGGAACGATTTTCAAGTTCAGTAATCCAATGAGTGCCTCGAATTGCAAAGGCAATTGCAGTCATTGCTATAGTGATGCAACACAGAGCAAGGACTCGCTGGAACGTCTGCACGTAGACTCCCTCTCGACAATGTAACGATAACCCCTGGCCCCTATTTTCTCTTATTTCTTTTGGCTTTTATTCTTGGGAAAATACTGGGCAAATCGGGCTAATCGCTGGTTGCGCCCAGCAGAAGCTTGAGCCGTTTTCTTTACTTGAGATTCGACCTCGTCAATTCGGTCTTCGGCATGCGGATGAGTTGAAAACCATCCCCCAGAACCCTGGGCTTCAAGAGCCTCAAGCATTTTTAGACTGTCCATGAGCCCTTGAGTTTCATATCCAGCTCTGACGAGAAGTTCAACTGCGTATTCATCAGCCTCATACTCTTGACGCCGGCTATACCCCTTGGTGAGAAGTGAATTAGCCACATCTGAAATACTGTCTCCAAATGCATTGGTAAGCATTTGCACCTCTGAACCACCAGCAGAACTGGCGGCCTCTTTACCCAGAAGCACGAGGGCTTTGTTTAGGTGACTATCAGAGATAGCCCCGATTCCATGTTCTTTCACTACATGGGCTATTTCATGGGCCAATACGGCAGCTAATTCCTCTTCACTTTTTAGTTTTTCTAGAAATCCTCTAGTAACAAAAACAAATCCACCAGGCGCTGACACCGCATTTATTTCATCAGTATCCAGAATGGCAAAACGATAGCCATTAAATGTTTCTGGTTTATCAGATACCGCGGCAAGCAAGGAACCAACCTGGCTTATGTATAATTGCATGCCGGAATTCTTATATAATTTATACCGACTCAAGATGGTGGCCGAAACACCACGCCCCAGATAATACTCCTCCTCACTGCTTAGAGGAGTTTGCGATTCTGCAAGTTCTGCCCCAGCTTTAAAGAGAGAATCGGCCTGAGACGCAGAGACAAGCCCCGTAGAAGAAAGCAAGCTCGATCCAAGCCCAGATAAATTCGAATTTGCAGCACACCCGCTTACACAGAGACACGCAGCGGCAAGAAAAAATTTGGATGCTTTCATAAAGTTTAGCCCTTTCACCCGTTAAGCTTGCCGTTTCGAATAAACGCTGCAAGGTCAGATGGAGAGACCTTCATTTTCTCAATCTCATTCACAGCCGCAAAGTTAAGGTGCGTATTACCGGCCGCAAGCTGCTTCTCCACCTGACTATTAAATCCCTTTCCCGCAAGCACCACCTGATCTCGGCTGACGGTTTGGGGGGCTGCCTTGCCAGATAATACAATTTGACGCTGCGTTAACGCAGAAGCATGCACAAACCCCTCTTTGCCCTTCGTTTTCACCTTTACCCAACCAGCCTCTGCGCCCAACATATGTACGGAGTCACCGTATTGGAGGCTACCAAGCGACTTCGCCCATAATTTTGGCGTAGCGCGAAGATTGGTTGTTCGAACTTGAATCTGCGCCTCATCGGCAGCAGCTTGACTCACCAGCACTCCGGCACAGACCAGTACAAGCAGCAAAAGCTGGCCAGCGAGTTTAATCGAGAATGGGCTGGATATAATCATATTGAGGCCCTTAGAGTTAGTAGAAGCACTTCGCTAGGGTATACCAGGCCCGAAGCCTGCTTCTCAAGGCAACATTTTGATGGCCTGCGCTTCTAGGTTACTGCCTGCAATTGCGGGTGGGCACCAAATTTGTATACGCTGTGGGGGTGCAAAACGATAATGCCAAAAAAAAACCAAAGTTTAGACGCGATCTCTTCTCGCGAACCATAAGCCTCGTATTACCCCATACGTTTCTCTTTACCGTAGCGCTTATCGCTTTAGGTGCCGCGAGTGGCATTAAC
>JBIKUD010000094.1:0-5582 GCA_044347745.1 Bdellovibrionota bacterium | reverse complement strand
TCCAGCAGCTTAAATGCTGGATTGAGCTTTATCTAGATTACGATAGTCACTTTAGTGGAGATTTCGATTACGTCTATGCAGATGAGTATTTAGATCGTCAGCTTAGGCCAACTGAACTGAAGAGTTTCTCTCGTAAACTTCAAAGCCTCAAAGCCCTTCTAGAACCCATCTCATAAATGCCATCCCTGGCATGTATGAGAGTGCTGCAAGCTCGGTCGCCGAGCACTGCATCTTTGGCACGGCTATAAGCCATCTTAAATTTACGAATTATGAGAGGGCTTCTAGAGAGGTATCTTAGCACCCAAACCTTGCTTAGTAGACGCAGCTTAAAGATAGGTTGATTATTTCGCCTTGGTTGACTCAGATTGTAAGAGCGCCTTTCGGAATTTCTTTTTTGTTTGTATTCCCGAACTTCGGCAGAATACGTTCAGATAAGCCATGAGGATAGTGTGTTGTACAAAAAACACCTATCGCCAGGGTTTTCAGCAAGCCAGGCGACGCTGCGTATGTAGTTCAAAAAATACTCTTGGTATCCCTCAAAATACCGCCCCGTTTTTCGTTACCGAAGGCGCTTGCCAATCTTTCACTAGAGGTAAGCTAGTTTGCCGTGGGTGTCGGGTTAGTTACAAAACCTGAGGGATAGGCCTGATTGATACCGGGCGATTTATCTTGGTAGTGTTTGCTGGCTGAGGTGCCAGCGGTGCTGGACAGCGCTAGAATTACCAGTGCCATGATGGCTAAGATCAGTGCATACTCTACGAGCGTTGCTCCAGTGTGAGAAAAAGTCTCGGAACTTCGGCATGTTACTGTGGTTGGTCTGGGCAGTTGTATTTCCATGCTTGTGGCTCGACTTATTTTGCCGATAAAGATTAAGAGGCTTTCCTCTAAGAGTGATGCCGGAAACAATGTCGGAGCTCAAGTTTAATTAGGCCGGCTTATTGGCCATAGAGTTTGAGCGCCACTGGTTCCTAAGAAGCGGGACTCCTTTATTAACTTAACTTTCGCTCCATTATTACATGAATCTAGAGCACTTGAGAATCTGCCGTTTTCTGAAGAGGGGCGGCCTACTCAAAGAACGTGGAGTCAGTATGATCTCCACTGCTATTGTGCTGCCGCTATTACTTTTCTTGATTATAATTGTGGCTGACTTGATTCGGGTAATTATTGCGTATTCCCTGGTGCAAGAAACCCTAATGCAAACCCTTAAAATTGCGTCAGCCTCGGCGCCGCCGGCTGATGTTCCTTTAAGTGGTGCCACGGCTTTAATTCATGCCCCCGGAGATACCCCTCAACTAAACGCCAGGCGTGTTCAGTTCTGGGTTAATCAGTTTGATCCGAGCCATGCCAGCTATCATGGGAAGCCGTATTATTCCCCCCGTGAGCTTAGAATTTTAAATCTTGCCTATGGATTACTTAATGAAAGAGATCCCGAGATCTATTTCCCGATCCCGGTTGCGGCCGCTGGAGTAGATCCAAAGGACGACCTGCGGAACCACACCACCTGTTCGGTCTATTTCTCATTTGCGCCCAATGATGCTTTCACGGTTGTACCGTCAGGGGCCACCTTGCCATTCTCGAATCAGTTGCCGAACCCTTTGCCCACACCGCCGAATGTAATTTTAACGGCAAATCGAAACAGAATTTTTAACGTTGAGTGCCGTGTTCCACTCGTCAGTTTTGCTTTTGGCAGCTGGATTGTGGGCGATTTTATGAGCATCAGAGATAGTGTTTATGCCTACCAGTCCGGAGACATCGTCTCATGAGTCGGTTTTTGGGTGTAAAGAAAGAATCTGGCGAGGTAATGGTTGAAACGGTCCTGTCTTTGGGGTTAATGGCAGTTATTGTCTTGGGATTTGCTCAGCAATATATGGTCTCAATTGACAAGATGCATCATGAGCAGGTAATTGCGCAGCTAAGTCTTGGGCCTCAACTCGCGTCGTTGTCTTATACAGATGGCAATCCCGCTACCTCTCCCCCTACGCTTCCTGGTTTTGCCCCGCTTTCAGCTTCAACCAATCCCAGCCTGCAGCAATTTGCGGATACTATTGGTAATTTTTTCTTGGCGATTGATGGTGGGAGATCAGCCTTATTTATCACGCTTGGGTACCTGACGGTGCAAGAGAACACCGGAGCAGTTACGGGCAAGCAGATGGCTGGACAGGGGTTCCGATATGGGGGTCAACCTGGCGGGGAATGTGAGCAGAATGAGAATGCCTACTTAAGTCAACTGAATCAGTTTGGCGACGATAAGCTAGAGATTATGCGGACTACTAACTTTCCTCCGGTTGTAACTCCTGGAGCAACTCCCGTTTCCGTTCCTGTTGTTCCTGGAATTAAAATTTATGATGTAAAAATTGGAACCTCAGTGCTTCGCAGTTATATTACTCTAATTCCATACATTTTTGTGACGCTTTGCAGCGAGCCCCGCAGTTTTATTTTTCCGCAAACTCCATTGACCTCAACTATCATTTCACCGAGGGGGCATGCGAACTAAAATGAAAACACGCTTGCAGGTTTTATCTCGGAGCCGCAATGAGGCAGGCTTTGTGCTTGTGTGGTCGGCAGTTGGATCACTGGCTTTGCTCACTGTTGGATTTATTATTTGGCAGTTGTTAGTCGCACATCAATTAAAGCTTAGAGCAATCAATGACTCGGTAGCTTTAAGCTTTCAAGGTAGTTACAGCGCTCAATATCCAAGCACAGAAAGTTTGGCTGCCATGACACTTCTGGCTCGTGCCCAAGGATTCGGTTCTGCTGTAGTAGCAAATAATCAGCATCAGGTTTTTAGTAATGGTGAGATTCAGCTTCTTCACGATACAAGTGATCCAGGCAGGCATTCTGTTCGGGCTGCGGTTGGTCATTGGAAGAGCCCGTTGACGCAGCTCATTATGAGTTTGGGGCAAATACAGGCTTCTGCCTGGTCCGAGGTTCGCTCAGAACAAACCTATTTCAAGTTGGCCATTGATAATTCAGCAAGTTTAATGGGCGACTTTTCAACTGTGCAGACCCAAGCTTTTTACGGTGTACTTGCATCAGCCACTGGTGGAAGGGACTGTAGTAACCAGGGGCCTAACGGCCGCTGTGTTGCAGGCAGGGTCGAACCCACCCCATACGTACAAACTGTAATGCCCCATCAGTTTGATGGCGATACATTTCGAATGGCCCGGCGCTGGAGTCTTGGGCCAACAGGTCAGGAATTTAACTCTCTTTATCCACCAACCTCGGTTTATCCCTACGACCCAAATTGTATAAACACTGCTGAGACGTTCTGTGGTGGTTGGCCTCAGACAGGGGAATGGGCTCTGGGAACGCGTGCATCTGATACGATGTTGGCGTTCAAAAATTCTGCGGGTGTAGTTCTGTCGGTGCTCTCAACGTTAACACGCCTCCTTGATGTAGATTCTTTTGGAGGGCGGGTACCAGATTGGGCAGTGAATATTGCAAATTTATACCGCGGCACAAATTCGATTCTTCCCGTTGCAACCACTGACGGAGTCATTCCGATATGGAAGTTTGATGAACCAGTTTATTCTTGGCCAGATCCGAACAACCTGGGAGCAGCGACTATCTATCAGCTCCATTCCATATCCAATCCTCGTAATATCTTTACAGATGACATTCAGTTCTACGTGACCAACATGCTGCAGTTATTTCTTAACGGAAAATGGTCGCGGATAGTCGCAAACTTTGCTGATGTGTATGACGACAGCGTTCCTCCGTCATTGGAAGTGCCTGCCGGAACCTATGGACAGATTTTAATGCCTGTCGTTCCCAATAACCCTCTTGCAGACTGGACCGACTCGTTTCCGTACCAAACTTCTTCTTCCACTCATTTGCCAGACCGTTTTGGTTCTATGCGAATGTACGGGCTTCCAGATACCCCTGAGCCTTTGTTAAGGGTGGGGGGGGAAGGCACTCCGAGTTATTTGCCAACCGGAGTAGCTAATCAGTACGTCTATGGCTATTCAGGCTCTACTGCGCCGTATAGGCATGAAACCCCGGCTGTTCCTGCCTGTGTGACCTCTGGGGGCTCAGTTATAGCGGGCGAGGCTCCGACTTGCCCAGTGGTGTCTGGTCATACTGCGGTCGTGTTGTGTCACGCTGATGCTTTAGAATTTACGCAGGATGCGGTTGGCGTAAACGGACATGGCGGGGCATTTTGTTACCCTTCACCAAGTACACCTGTGGCAAACTGGGCTCCACGCTGCGCAACACCAGGATCACGAGCAACGTGTATTGCGAACCCCAATTCGAATTATTTAAGTTTGGCTGAGCATCGAGGAAATTTGGTGTTTCCGGCCAGTCCGCAAACAGTTAAGAATAACGCGTTTTTTGCGGTGAAAGACATGGGCCTCCTTTCGGGTGGTACATGGACCAATACGCTTCTCAGGGATACCTACTATCGACTACGGGATTTGAAGGATCAAGGTCTACAAAAGACCGCGCTCATTTTAATCACTGATGGAGTGCCTTCTGCTGTCAACTTTGGCACCGAGTACTACTGCGATCGGAGTTCTCCCGCCTGTTACGGAACTAACTGCACACTTGCAGATGATTGCACCATGGGTGAAAGTGATACTTGGATTATGGATCAGGTCCAGCACTGGGCAACTTTGATCTCCGCACTCGATACACCCATTTATACTTGGTACCTCGCCACCTCAAATTTACTTCAGCGCCATATCGCGAATAATCCTATCAGTGTTTATTCAGGTTTTTCAGCTGAGCGTCAGACCCAATTACAGAATACTCTTTACGCATCGCCACCATCTCCTATACCGCCGGGCTCAGGAGAAGCCGATTGTCCGGGACCAGATACAAGCGCGATTGATGATCAGCAGTGGAAAGGATTTTGTAATTTGATTAATAACAGCTTCATTCCAGATTATGTTGCTCAGACGGCAAAGCTTGTTCTTTTTCAAAGCATTATGGATCGCCCCCAACATAAGCGATATTATATCCAGTCCGATCTGGGAATTGATGTTTCAGGTTCTCCGGCACCGGGCGTCCTATTCGTGAACGGATTACTTTCAACAGTTGCCCGTATTTTGCCTCGTGGTCAGTTAAGGCGATGAACTGTTGGCCGAGCGTACATACTGCGACGATAATGAATTCCCGCCTTTATCACCGAGGTTCCCTCGCCAAGTAGCTTGCGGAGAAGAAGCCGACAGCGAATATACTGAGCGCAGAATGAATTTCCGCCTTTACCACTAACTCTCCATCGCGAAGTATATTGCGCAGGCGAAGCCGTAGCCATCAACAAATATACCGCTCATACAAAAAAGGGCAGCGCGGTAGCGCTAACAAGAAAGGGAATTAAGGGTTTTGACGCCCTGCGGGCGACTCATTTACATAACGCTCAGTATATTTGCTCCTGGCTCGGCTCTGCCTCGCTATATACCGCTCACCTCAAGTTTACAGTGGCTAAAGACGGAAATTCATCTCGTGAGCGGTATATACTGAGCGCAGAATGAATTTCCGCCTTTACCACCCACTTCTCATCGCGAAGTATATTGCGCAGGCGAAGCCGTAGCCATCAACAAATATACCGCTCATACAAAAAAGGGCAGCGCGGTAGCGCT
>JBIKUD010000017.1:0-65542 GCA_044347745.1 Bdellovibrionota bacterium | reverse complement strand
CTTTGCCATTGTGCGTAGTGTCTGAGAGTAGTTTTTATCTTCTCTTTGAGTGATAGGGCGCTTTGGTATGGGGGAGATGGTGGGAGTGCGAATCCAGGGGCAAAGAGAAGATGTTTTTGCGTTGATAGTGTGCTCTGAACTCATAAAAGAGCTGAATGAGTTGAGTCCAGGATAGAGCTTAATGGAGTCAATGAGATTGGCTCGTGCTGGGTTTGCGTAGAGGTAAGCTATTCGTTCTTTTGCTGCCTCAAGTTCCCCGATTTCGACAACAGAGGTGGCATTTTCGTTCCAAAGAGTAAGAAAGGGGAGTCCTAGGAGCTGCTTAAATGCTTCTGTGATTTGTTTTTTAACTTCGCCGTGGAAATTGGCGCATTGGAGTGCATCTTTAGCGACGACGATAATGTGGGCATGGTTTGCCATAAAGACGAAGTGACAGAGGTGAACTTTTTCGTCGCGTTGGACCCGAGCAATGATGCTGGAGAGAATGGTCTCAACGTAGGAGGTACAAACGAAGGGAAGTCCGAAGCGCGTACGAAAGGTGATTTCGTAGGTGTTGCCAGAGATGATTTTGCGACGTGGTCGAGCCATACATAAATCTAATCGCGAAAAATGGTGAAAAGTTGCGTGAGTGGGGAAAAAAATGTGTGGGGGAAGCTGGGACGGACCAGGGCGAGGTGGGGATTGTGTAGTGATTTCAGAGAGATGGGGTATGGTGCTGACGAGGGAGGGTTGGGACGGACCAGGGGGGAAGTGCGCTGAGCCGAAAGGGACGCTGCTGTCATCTTTATAGGGGGCCAATAGGCATGGTCTGAAGCGAAGTGCATTTACAGGATGGCGTTTGTGGAGCTTACGCAGGGTTCGCGGCTCGCGAATAGATTTAAAGTGATTGCAGCATTGGGGTCGGGAACTTTTGGTCCTACCTTTTTGGCTGTGGATGCTGCTCGCGGCGATCGCCAAATTGTACTTAAAGCACTGCCATCAGATCTTCCCGCCCAAACCCTGCATAAACTCCGCCAGCGAGTTCAAAATGCAAAACAGCTTAGGGCCCCATTCCTCGCCCGTGTATATGAACTTGTGGAAGAGGAAAATTTTAGAGCATTAAGCTACGAATACATCAAAGGTACGGCTTGTGATGAACTTGCAAGCGATGCTGCATTACTTCCTACCGATGTTGTCAAAGTCCTTGACCAAATGACCCTCACGCTGGCGTATCTTGGCGCTGCCGATTTGTATGGCGCTTTTCCAAAATTAAGCAACATCATCCGTAGCTCAACTGGCGACTACGTGCTTACAGATTGGGTTATTCCCTTAACTGCGCTTGATGTTCAGGATCGACTCATAGAGATCTATCGGGCGCCAGAGATCGGCGCTCGAAATGAAGCGACCGAGCTCAGTGACCAATTTGCGCTCGGCTCTCTCGGATACGAACTCTGCTCTCAATTGATTTCCAACGACCAAGGTTCGCAGACTACAGAGTTTCTTACCTTTATAAATCGTTGCCGCGCGATTGAACCCGATGATCGCTATTCAAACTTCAATGAAATTCGATCAGAGCTCGCCTGGTTAATGCAACGCGCCTCAACGAAAGAAGCATGCTCAGCGAAGGTATTTTTGGCACTGACTGCTGCTTATTTAACTTTTGGACTTATATTTTTGTACCAATATTCACTGACCTATAGGTAGCCCGTGTTTAAGGCAATTTTAAACTCCATAGCTCCAGAATTTGCACTTGATCTCGGAAGTCATGCGACTCATGTGTATTTAAAAGGAAAAGGAATTGTTGCCAGCGAAGCATCTTGTGTGGCTATCCATGAACGTGAAGGAGAAAGTGCTGCCAAAGTAATTGCCGTAGGGAATAAAGCTAAAGCGCTTCGAGAGCGCACCTCAGCGAGTGTTCGAACCTCAGAACCATTTTTAGGCGGAGCAGTTCAGAATTTACATTTAGCCGAAGTAATGCTTCGCGAGTTTATCGCGCAAGTCATGCCCCGCAGTCGCATGGTGTACAGTAAGGTAGTCCTCAGCGTTCCCTCTGACGCCACCCAACTTGAAGAGCGGGCACTGGTAGAAGCTGCTGAAGCAGCTTGCAATGGGCACGTGTATAGCTTACCCCGGCAACTAGCAGCAGCTATTGGAACTGGATTAAAACTAAGTGAGTGTAAGGGCAGCATGCTCGTTGATATAGGCGCAGCCCAAACGAATGTTGCCGTTGTTTCGCTCGATGGCCTCGTAGTTTCCGATTCAATCCGTCTAGCTGGAAACTATTTCGATCAGCTTATTGTCGAGCACGTTCGTCGCACACATGGGCTTCTGATTGGCACCTCTACCGGCGAGGTTTTAAAGAAACAACTCTTATCTGCCACTAGCCCACGCCAGACAACCAGCCTTGAAGTACAAGGCCGAAGTGTCCGAACAGGATTGCCGGGTAAAGTCTCTATCTCCGCACTTGATGTATATCAGGCGGTTAAGCCAGCTTTGCCCGAACTTGTTGAACTTATTCAGAAAGTTTTGGACAAAACTCCTCCAGAAATTGCAGCCGATTTATATGAGTCAGGGGCAATTATTATTGGCGGCGGTGCCCTCATCCCAGAAATTGATACGTACCTTTCCGCACAAACTGGGCTAGTTATGAGCCTTGTAGAAGAGCCCCAAACATCGGTTGTATTTGGCTGCGGGCAGGTGATCGAGAATTGGAGAGAATATCAGCATCTTTTGACCGCTCATTAGAGTCAAAAGCTATGCGAGACAAATTTGGCTGCGCCGGTAGGTGCGCGCGTTAAGTTTGAACCCGTGAATCCCCACCAGCCTTGAAAATGATTGGAGCTAAACACATGAGCAATGATTTTATGAATTCAGGAAATGAGAATGCCGAGCGAGCAAGCATTGGACGTTCAATTACCATTAAGGGAGAAGTGACTGGGTCAGAAGATTTATTGATCCATGGCACGGTTGAAGGAACAGTAAATTTAGGTGAGAACACAGTCACCGTTGGCGCCAGCGCTAAAGTGAAAGCTGATATTTATGGCCGCGTAGTTCATGTTGAAGGTGAAGTGCTGGGCAACTTGTTTGGTGCCGAGCAGGTAACTGTACATCGCACAGGATACGTGCGCGGTAATATTACTTCACCGCGACTTTCTCTTGAAGATGGTGCTCGTCTGAAGGGCTCCATCGATACCGAACCAACCGCAAAAGACAGCGCGCTTGCTGTTGAGCGTATACGTTCAGAGGCAGCTAACACCGGAAATAAAGCCACCATGGTTGCTCGAGCCAATCAACAACCTGGTCGTGAGACGAACTCAATGCAGTAATGGACCCGTTCTCCGTGAAAATCCGAAAAACGCTTTAAATTGCGGGAAGTTGAGCTCGTAAGTAATCCAAATATATTGCGAATGAAAAGCAACTTCGAGCTCAATTCCTTGCAATTCTGAAAGCGTTTTTCGTTGCGTTCATACTTTGTTCCGAAGCCCGGGGCCTCGTTGCGAGGTACATCTTGTACCACTCCCGCCTTCGCACAAGGCTACGGCGGGCAAGCACTCGGCCCACGAGCTTCGCGCCTCGTCTGAACGCATTTTGACGGAGAACAGAATAACCGGAGAACAAATATCGATTCTAAATTTTAGCAAAATGTCTTATTCACAATGAACGAAACCACACGCGCGAACGATTCTTCGCAACACACACACAAATGTGTAGAGAGAGATTATAGTTCGCGTATATTTGATGAGTTAGCTCGAACGATTGAAACTGGTCGGCGCTATCGCGTTCTCGACCTCGGACAATCGTTCGAGCAAAATATTAATTTCTTTTCACAGTTTTCCGCACATATCCAAGTTGAAGATCTGGTCGCCGCCTTACACGCAGGGCGTGATTTTTCCGAGGCGCTTGATGAAATTAAGACATTAGAAGGCAAAAAGCCTTTTGATTTCATTTTGTGCTGGGATTTATTGGATCATTTAACCGTAGAACAATCCGAGAAATTGTTTTTAGTGCTCGCAAATCTATCTCATGCGGATTCAAAGATTTCCCTCATTCATTTTAAGGGAAAGGAAAAAGCAATTGCACCCGGCCAGTACAAAATTCTCAATCCTAAAAGCTTGCGTTATCAAATAACGGTAGAGAGAGTTACTCGCCACACAGACTTATTTGCTCAAAATGTGCGCGCAGTGCAAAAACAATTTATCCGTGAGCGCTGCTATCTTCTCCGTCATGGAGTAGAGGAATATTTACTAAAGCGACCCGCTTGCCCTCTGTAATTCAGCGTCCTACTTGGATCTGAGAATACCATCAATTTTTATCATGAGTTCGTCAGTAAGTGCATCTCTGGCTTTCAAGGCCCCTAAATTTTCGTCAAGTTGAGTAAGAGAAGAGGCGCCAAGAATGACAGTGCTTACATTTTGGTTTCTTAAGCACCACGCAATCGCGAGCTGTGCCATACTACAACCGATATCACTCGCAATTGGCATGAGCTGTTTTACTGTTTCAATTCCATGCGGCAGAAAACGTTCCCGCAACCATTCTTGCTGTGACAATCGGGTTCCCGCGGGAATGCCGTTATTATATTTTCCGGTTAGTACTCCTGAGGCTAAGGGACTCCAGATCGTAGAGCCCATACCATAACGCTCAAAAAGCGGAGCATATTCAACCTCAAATCTTTCACGGACAAGCATGCTGTATTGGGGCTGTTCCATACTTGGTGGAATGCAGTTTAGTTCTGCCGCCATGCGATAGGCCTCGAGGAGTGCATCCGCCGACCACTCAGAGGTGCCCCAGTAAAATGCGTAACCACCCCTCACGAGATAGTCCATAGCGCGAACTGTCTCTTCAATTGGCGTATTTGGGTCTGGGCGATGGCAGAAAAGCAAATCTACATATTCGAGACCGAGTCTTTTCAGCGAATTTTTGGTACCTTCAATCAAATGTTTCCTTGAAAGTCCTGAATCATTGGGGCCATCGCCACCCCAAAAAATTTTGGTTGAAATTACCAGATCTTCGCGGCGAAATTCGCTTAGGGCCTCGCCCATAATTGTCTCTGAGCGGCCGTGAGCGTACACTTCCGCGTTATCAAAGAAATTTATTCCCTTATCAAAGGCATGGCGCAAAATTTTCCGAGCAGTTTTTGTGTCGTAATCGCTACCAAAAGTGAGCCATGAGCCGAAAGAAAGCTCGCTAACCTTAATACCCGCACGTCCAAGTCGATTATATTTCATTTTGAGCCTCGCAGTGCATTTCTCGGGCTTCATTCAAGCACGGAAGCGAGGGTGTTAATAGACATAATTACCCCTCCTCAAGTGTCCGCTAGAGTGCCTCTATATTTTCGGTAAACGCCTTTAGTATTGCCTGGCTTTCATTTTAACCCCTGCTTTATTAGACTGTGGGTTCGTCGTAATACAGGGCTTAAAGCGTGTTGTCGCCAACGTATGTGACAAACGCCCAAGGAGTAGTCTATGAGTTCACAGCCAAACCAGTTTCCTGAGTCATATGAACATGAGAGCCAGGAGCCCAAGTGGGGCAAACTTTGGGAGCAGCGTCAAATTTACAAGTGGGACCCCAGTCAGCCACGTGAAAACACGTTCGTGGTTGATACCCCTCCCCCGACTGTTTCTGGCTCGCTGCATGTGGGGCACGTATTTAGCTACACCCAGACCGATGTGCTTGTGCGCTACCATCGCATGCGCGGTAAAAACATTTTCTATCCTATCGGCTGGGACGATAACGGCTTGCCTACCGAGCGCCGCGTTCAGAACTATTTCAATCTACGTTGCGAAGCACATTTGCCTTACATCCCCAATTGGAGTCCAGAAAAACCTTCTAGTGCCGATGCTCCTCCTACCCAGGTTTCCAGAAATAATTTTATAGAAGCCTGTGCCTTACTTACTCGTGAAGATGAGAAAGCGTTTGAGAATCTATGGCGACGCCTGGGGCTTTCATACGATTGGAGTCTTCAATACGAAACGATAAATACTCACTGCCGCAAAGTGTCACAGCTCTCCTTTCTTGACCTCGTTAAGAAAAAGCAGGTTTATAACGTGCTTGCCCCAACCATGTGGGACGTAGATTTTAAATCAGCGGTAGCTCAAGCAGAAGTACAAGAGCGTGAACGACCCGGCGCGTTCCACGATGTGCGATTTGCAGTTGAGGGTGGGGGAGAGTTTACCATTGCCACCACCAGACCTGAATTACTTCCGGCTTGTATTGCAGTTGTTGCTCACCCATCTGACGAGCGTTATCAAAAACTCTTCGGAAAGTTTGCAATTACACCGCTTTTCCACGCTCGTGTACCTATTTTGGCTGCTGAACACGCAGACCCTGAAAAAGGTAGTGGCATCCTTATGGTATGTACCTTTGGTGATATTCACGACGTACATTGGTGGAAACAAAGTAAGCTTCCTCTCAAGCAAGTAATTGGACTTGATGGACGGTTCTTGCCAGCAACATTTGGCGCTGGTGCATTTACCAGCGAGAATCCAAAGGCCGCTCAAGCACATTACCAGCAACTGACTGGCCTTTATGTGAATCAGGCGCAACGGAAGGTGGTTGAGCTTCTTTCTCAAGAAGGATCGGGGCCAGGTGGCCAAGGTCGTGCCTTAGTGGGTGAGCCAAAGCCTATCACCCATCCAGTTAAGTTTTATGAGAATGGGCAGCGTGCGCTTGAATTTGTACCTACAAGGCAGTGGTTCATCCGAGTGCTTGAGCATAAGGATGCTCTGCTTGCGCAAGGACGCAAAATTAAATGGCATCCAGAGCACATGCTGACCCGCTATGAGCATTGGGTAATGGGGCTTAATCAAGATTGGTGTATTAGCCGTCAGCGTTATTTCGGAGTCCCTTTCCCCGTGTGGTATCCCATCGACGCAGCGGGGACTATCCAATACGATCGTCCGATTTTTGCGGATGAAAAATCACTGCCGGTCGATCCATTGTCCGAGGCCCCAGCTGGATATAAACCAGAACAGCGTGGACAACCTGGGGGCTTCTCCGGAGATCCAGATGTGATGGATACCTGGGCAACGTCCTCCCTTACACCACAAATTGAAAGCCATTGGGGAGTTGATCCACAGCGGCATAAAAAGCTTTTCCCCATGGATGTGCGGCCTCAAGCTCATGAAATCATTCGAACCTGGGCGTTTTATACGATCGTAAAAGCCTGGATGCATGACAATGAAATCCCGTGGAAGCATGCAGCAATTAGCGGATGGATTTTGGATCCAGACCGTAAAAAGATGAGTAAGTCCAAGGGTAATGTAGTGACTCCCGAGCATTTGTTAAAAGAGTATTCCACAGACGCGGTGCGTTACTGGGCGGCTCGCGCAAAGCTGGGTGCCGATACTGCATTTGATGAGGGGTTATTTAAAATTGGTCGTAAGCTAGTCACTAAGTTATTTAACGCTAGCCGGTTTGTTGCCAGTCAGTTTGAACGAATTGGCAAACCTCTTGGTTCGTTTGCTGAGGTAGACATCACCGAGCCGCTTGACCAAGCTCTAGTTGCAAAGTTGAGAGGTGTCATAGATCAGGCCAGCAAGAACTTTGAAAATTTTGATTACTCTTCTGCTCTGCAAGAGACTGAAGAGGCGTTTTGGAGTTTTTGCGACCATTATCTCGAACTTATTAAAGTTCGCTCTTATAAGGAGCAAGACTCGGCCGCTCGAGCCTCAGCGTTTGCCACATTGGAATGGTCACTACGCACGTTCTTGCGACTGCTGGCGCCGTTTTTACCCTATGTGACCGAAGAAATTTGGTCTCATACTTTTGCTGGCACAGGTAAGTCAGCGTCCGTACACACGAGCCCGTGGCCTTTAGTGGCAGAAGCAGCGCGGGTGCATGAGCCCAAGCATCCCCAGGCCTATTCCGCAGCTTTAGAGGTTATTAGCAAAATTCGTGGAGCAAAAACGGATTCTAAGGTGTCGCTTAAGTGCCCGGTCGATAGTTTGACCGTTACGGGAAAAGCCGAGAATCTTGCAGCACTTAAACTTGTGCTGGAGGACGTGCTGCATGGGGGTAATGTGAATGCTTCGTCGGTTAAACTTATTGAAGCTACCCCAAAATCTGGCGCTTTTGACGTTGAGTTGGTGCTCGGAAAAATGCCGGAGTAATTTTGGTAAGGTGCATTATTGATAAAGGCCAGGAAGAGTTACTTCCTGGCCTTTATTGTGTGTATTCTTTGGCAGCAAAACTAACTATTAAAAGAGAAGATCAGGTCGGTTGTCACTCTCCAGTCAGTTGCATGTGAGCCAGCTCCATTTGTAAGCGGGACCTGGTAAGCAGCGCCCCAACTAATGTTGTCAGCCAAATCCACGCGGCCACCGAGGGCTCCAGTTACAATCGTTTTACCTTCGGACTCAGTTGCACCAAGATTGAAGAAATCATGCCCTTCATCCGCAATTGGCAAACGCTCGCCGGCTGAAATAACGTGAATCACGCCAAGTTCAGCAGTTGGATGGAACCAACCCCATTTGGTTGAGGCGTGCAGGTCAAAGTCATAGAACGAGCTATCTTCATCATCAAGCGAGAGGCGGACTCCAGTTCCTGCCATGAGGTTCACGTTTCCAATAGCCATTGCTGCGCTGACGAATGGATTTAGATTTCCATCACCTTCGCCTTGCAACACATCTCGGTTGCCCATAGGTATCTCATACCGCAGACCTGCAGTTGCAATTTGTCCTGCAGCACCATCCTTATAGAAGGCATATTTAAAGCCAGCTGCAACATTTGCGAAGCCCTCTTCATCGTTTAGTACTGAATCAGGCCGTGTTTGCACATAACCGTCTTTGGTGGCGATGATTGCCAATCGATCATTCACTGCAAATCGCGCTTGCAAAGCGTACACGCGAATATTGCCACCTTGGGTTACAAACTTTTCATCAAGTTTGTGATACACAAAAATTGGACGAAGTTCCGTCCGAGCTCTTGGATCTTCAAACGTGACTGGGCTCGTTATAGGGGAAATCATCTCATCGAGCCGGTCAGCATAAACTGGACTTTGAATGTTCATGAGTGCGGCGCATGTAGCTACTGCACTCCAAAGAACCTTTTTCATATCTCATACTCCTTTTGGTTAAGTTGCGTTGAGCCGTATAGGAATTGCACATGCCAATAGGGCTCAACGCTCTGTCTCAATATGTACTTCGATATACGGGTGAATTCAATAGATGTATTTATCTATTAACTTTCAATACTTGATCAGAGCGATAGAGTTTATGCCCCTCTTTAAAACCAGCACTTAGGGCTTTTGCTTGGCGCCACAACCGGTTAGAGTAATTGAATGAAATACTGGAGTTTAATTCTTGCGTTCCTTATTTGCCCACTAACTTTGAACCACTGTTTGGCGGACGGGAGCGCGGTTACTGCGCGTCCCGTGGCCGACTATCAAGTTGCACAGGCTGGAACAAGCATTAGGGTTGGTGTGTTTTTTGAGCTTCAACCTGGCTGGCATATTTATGCTCAAGATCCGGGCGAGTCAGGGCTGCCTACCAAAATTACCTTTCAGGGTCCGGAAGGGTTTGTATTTTCGCCTCTCCTATGGCCACAGCATAAAATTTTTACCTCCGCCGGAAATATTAAGGGCAATGGTTATTCGAAAGAGGTCTTGCTATGGAGTCGCGTGGATATTCCACAAGGAGTTGTTGGCGAGCAAAGAATATTGCTCAAGGCTAGCTGGCTCAATTGCAGCGAAGACCTTTGCGTGCCTCAACGTAAAAATTTTGAAATGCCGCTTTTGATTGGCGAGGCAAAAGAGGGCCCGGAAAAGGCTTTGTTCGATCTTTGGGAGACTAAGTTGCCGTAGTTGATCACTTTAATGAAAACATGGAGTAGTACTCATGATTAAGAAGTTTTTGCTCGGTGTGTGCGCGTTTTCTCTTCTTTCATTGTGGATGTATCAGGCCAATGCGGCGGTCCCCCCAGTGATAGAAAACGGCAAGCCCGCCCCGCTTTTTGAGCTTTCCGATGAACTTGGTAACAAAGTAAAACTGGCTGATTTCAAGGGCAAGCTTGTAGTACTGGAGTGGACGAACCCCGATTGTCCCTTTGTTAAGCGACACTATGCTTCAAACACTATGGAAACGCTTTCTGCAAAACTTGCAGCCCAAGAAGTAACCTGGTTGACAATTAACAGCAGTAAACATGCAAACCAGGACTCAAATAAAGCCTGGAAGGCTTCGGAAGGGTTTGCTTACCCAGTTTTAGATGATAACACCGGGGCCGTTGGTAAGCTGTATGGCGCAAAGACTACCCCGCATATGTTCGTGATTGATAAAGAGGGAGTGCTTCGATACCAAGGAGCTATCGATTCCGACTCTTCTGGCGATGAGAAATTAGCGACAAATTATGTTGCACAGGCTGTCCAAGAACTGATTGCCGGCGTTGCAGTCTCACAACCCCAGACCAAGCCTTATGGTTGTTCGGTTAAGTATCGTTCTTAATATTGCGTAGCGCGCAACGCGTGGTCCAAAACCCTAAGAGCATTGCAGAATGCTGCAATTTCCCTTGGCTCTCTCTGGCTGTTAGCGAGCTTGTGGCTGGCGAGGACGAGTTGTGTGCCATCTTCTAAGCTGACGTCGATTGCAAGACGTAGTACTTCGCGGTAGGGAGCAGAAAGATCCTGCAGTTTGGCTAGGCTCAGGCCCTTGGGTAATCGCAAATAGACTTCTAAGCTATTCGGCGCTTCGAACGCACAGATGCTTCCATCGGGATTTTTAGCGAGTAATTCAATCTCTGGATAATGCTCGGCCAAAATTTGTTCAAGCGAAAGTGATCGAAAGATGGGCAGATGATCCTGTTCGTTGTTGGCTTCGATATTTGGGTAACTTAAGTTTGTAGAAGTTGGCTTAAGGAGGTCAACATTTTCTGCCAAAAGGTCAATGAGTTTATGAACCTTTGCTTTTTCAGTATCGGGTTCGTAATGCACCTCAAGTTGAGCCAGTGCAGCTGGCGAGCCTGGGGTGATAATAAGTGAGTAACCATTCAATTTCATGAGCGCTTGTAGGCCAGTAGCTTCGCTACTATTTGGCGTTAATACAGTTCCAAAAAGAAGACCCGCACAACTTGCCATTTGATAGGCCAAGCAGGTTGGTGTTTCTGTGCTAGGAAGGCTAATGGTGAGATAGGGGCGTAGGCGACTATCTGTTTCAATGGTATCCGGAAGGTATACATTTGCCTCGGCAGGGGCTAGTTGCTCGGACCAAAGATCTGAGGAGGCGGCCTTTAACCTAAAGGCATTAGAAATCATTTGAAGCTGGGTTTTAAGTTGCCCCGAACTTATCGAGTCGCCTGTAAACGTGATCAATAAGTATGGCGCTTGATGATTTTCAATAAGAGAAAGCTGCACCTGTGGGGCGTCCTCATAAATTCTTCTAATTACTTGCGCAGCTTCTTCAAATGATAAAGACGGAGTGCTTAACTCTCCGAGGGGAATTCGAACGGAAAGTTTTCCTTGAGATTTCTCTATTCGAGCGTGACCTTCTATGGACCCACGTAGATCGACCCCAACCTCTGCAGCAGTGGCAATGGCCAGTGGAGTTGAAATTGATTTTAGTTCAGGTTGGGTCATTTTAAGCTCGCAAGAATTCGCATTGTTATGCGCGGCTAAACAGCCTGAGTAGCTTAAGTCGGTATTAAAATAATGCAAAAAATTTCGATTATGAATAGGCGCAGCACCAGCGTGTGCGGGCCAAAAACGTAAGCAAAACAGCTAGTTATGCTATTTGGACGTTTTACGTAACACCATGTGCACTTCTCCGACTCCGAGTCCCCAAAAAGACGCCCAGGCGCGGTTTACGATGCTATGGTCGGCATTAAGAAACATCCAATCATCAAAGCGAAGATTCCAAATTTTGTTCCCTATTTTCTGCTTGAGGGTGTAGCGCCATTGTGCGGCGTTACCAGAGGTGTTTATAAGGCCCACTCCCACAATGTCAGCAGTTCTAACTTCAAACTGAGAAGCTGAAAGCTGTTTAATCTCATAGTCACGTTTGACTATTTCACCAGTTTCGTAAGTGAGGAGTTCCGCGAGGACTAGACCCTGTTCGGTTTGTCGCCCCACAATTTCAATCGTAAATCGCATGCGTGCACGGCCAAAGCGATCATAAAAAATGCCACTGCCTTGATGGGTTCCGATAAAATGATCTTTGAAATTTAGCAGCGGAGTTTTTTGCGAATAATCCTCGAGTTTCATAGAAGCGCAGCCAGAAAAGCCGATACACAGAATAGTTAAAAGAAAAGAGAATAAAATCTTCATGGAAATTTACCGCAAAAACATGGCTGCGCTCAAACTAAGTGCATCAAAAATAAGATGGTATACTATCAGCGGAAGCACAAGTTCTCCCGCCGCAATGTATGCTACTCCCAGGCCTATACCCAAGCCAACAAGCGCGAGACTAAGAGTCGGTCCCCAGGTAGCAAAATGAACCAACCCAAAAATTGAAGCGCTAATTACAATTGCGAACCAATCCCGGACAATTGGCGAGCTAATCCTGTTCCAACGTCTGAGCACGCTGATCAGTAGCCCACGATAAATTAGTTCTTCTGTCAGCGCTGCCCAGGCAGCCACACCAAATATAAACGAGAACATATTCCACATCGTTGGCGGCGGAGCTGTTCCTGAAGCTGAGCTATTCGGTTCTAGTGCCAGACGGCCAAATGCAAGCGGGTCCCATAGCAGAAGGAAAACAAGAGGCACACAACCAAGTGCAAAGCCAAAATGAGTAAGCTTTAAAGAGTGAACCCACTCAGTCACAGAGCCGAAAGGTATTTTGCTGCGAATGCGATACAGCACAGCAAGGCAGGCTGAAACTCCGACAAGTACTGTAGTAAAGTCTACGTGAGTAAATTGTGGAGCTAAGAAAAAAGCCAATCCCGGAATGAGACTAATTAAGATTGCTGCTGCTATTTGGAAGGTGTGTAGGTTCGCATTAGGGCCTGCACTGGAGTTGCGTATGAACGCTGTCTTAAGCATCTCAAATTGCTCAAGACCAAGAAGCTTTCGAATTGTTGTTCCTGCGACAGGCACGAAGAATTTTTTAGTGAAAGAATATGAGTAAGTTGAACCAAGTAGTAGAGAGTTTACACATCTGCTCTACTACTTGGTTCATAATCGGGAACAGGAAGTTGCTAGGCTTTCGCTAGGCGAGCACTTACATCGTTCCAGTTAATTACTTTTTCAAAGGCGTCGAGATATGCGCCGCGGTTGTTCTGATAACGCAGATAATAGGCATGTTCCCATACATCACACACTAAAAGCGGAGTAACTACCCATTGGGTCAAGTTTTGATGCTTTTCTGAGATCAAAATATCCAGCGCTTTGGTCATGTTATTTCTAACTAACAGCACCCACCCAGAACCTTCGACAGAGGCTCCGGCAGCTTTAAAATGTTTCATGAAGTTCTCAAAACTTCCGAATCGGGAGTTTAGTGCTTCGAGCAGTGCCCCGGTTGGTTTACCACCAGCATTTGGAGCCATGTTCTCCCAAAAGATGCAGTGCAGAAAGTGACCAGCACCGTGAAACGCAGCCTCGCGTTCCCAGTGTTTTACTAAAGCGTAGTCGCCTTTTTCTCGTGCTTCATTCAACTTTGCTTCTGCGTTGTTTAGGCCGTTGACGTAGGCCAAATGATGCTTGTCGTGATGAAGCTTCATGGTCTGTTCATCAATATGGGGCTCAAGTGCATTGTAGGCATAGGGAAGAGGGGGCAATTCATGGGCCATAGAGAACTCCTTGCTAATTAAACAGATCCTCCTGAACTTACCGGGAGCGGTGCCCCTCTGTCAAAAATTGAATTGTGCAAACATTGTTTTGTTCGATCTGCTTATTCTTTATTGTCGAGGACTTAAGCTCGGTATACCCTAGTCTAACAGTGCTTAGAGGATTTTTAACATGAAACAAGCGGGCGCCTTTCATCAAGTTGGCTTTGTGCTCTCATTGGTTACTCTTGGTTTGTTTACTATGGGAACCAAGGCGTGTCAGGAAGATTACGAACTTGGTTCTCAGATTTCAGTTACTCCAACCGCGACACCAACGGAAACAGATGATGGGGATGGTTTGATAACCAGGACTCCAACGGCTACAGCCACCAGTGCTGCGACGAGCACAAATACTCCGACACCAACACCAACTGAAACTATTGGCACTGCAGCGGAGCTGATACGGGCTTTTAAAGCAGCTGAATCAAAGGAGCTAAGCCCAAAATCAACTCCTGCTGCTGTCACTTTAGGGTCTCCCGCTAAGGCAAATTCAAAAGATCCAGTTACCAATTGGCTTGGAGAGATTGGAAATGCAGGAGCGCGCGAAACACTCGATAGTGATTCTGATGGCTATTTAGATTGGTTTGAAGAAGAACAAGAGACCGACGCAAACGATGAACTTGATGTACCAGCTGCACCCAAATCAAAGTTAAGCGCTCGAGTCCCCTTGTTCACTGAGATTTCAAACTCGGGAGATGATACTGACGGCGACGGGTTGTCTGATACTTTTGAGACAAAGGTCGGAACACAGGCTAATAATATTGATTCAGACAATGATGGTGTCGTAGACGGGAAGGAAGTTGAGCTTGGCTCGGACCCGCTTATTTCAGATTTATAAAATTGATGTCGAAATTTAGTTCAAAGTACGTTGTTACCGAAATACATCTACATACCAGCGACTAGGTGAAGTATGCGAAGTTTGAAGTTAAAATTGTTATGGGTCGTTGTGCTTTTAACCAGCGGCTGCACTGCCGTGTTGGAGAAGCGTCCTGTCCAGGATCCTTGGGAGGGAGTGAACCGCAAGATTTTTTGGTTCAACGACAAATTAGACGTATATGCGCTTGAGCCAGTTGCCCAAGCATATGTCGATTATGTGCCAGAGCCTGTGCAAACGGGGACACATAACTTTTTGTCCCATTGGAGGTATCCGCAGCGGCTTGTCAGTTCGCTCGTACAAGGCAAAATGAGCGATGTTGCGGAACAAACGGGAAGGTTTGTAGTGAACTCTACCTTGGGACTTTTAGGGCTTTTTGACCCTGCTACTGATATGGGAATGGAGCCACTCGAAACTGATTTTGGAGTTGCTCTTGGTACGCATGGGGTTGTTGAGGGGCCTTATGTAGTGCTTCCTTTTATGGGTCCCTCAAATGTAAGAGATACCGTCGGTAAGGTAGTTGATTATGCACTAGATCCCTTAAATGTTCTTGATTTTGTGCACTCTGACGATGCCTGGAAGAGCCCCACGCTCTCAGCGGTGCGGGTAGTTGACATAGTTGATACTCGTGCCGGCTTACTCGAAGCTATAAAAACTGGCAAAGAAAGCTCGGTCGATTTTTACCTCTTTAGTCAGGGCGCGTATCACCAATATCGGCAGGGGCTTATTTCGGGCAAAGAAACGGATGCTGATCCATTTGCCGAGGAGAAGCTCGAAGAATAACTGCATATGAATCCACGGGTGCGCGTCGTGCTCATTGCATTTTGTAGCGTACTCGCCGCGCTGTGGACCTACCTGTGCGGTAGCCGTGGTTTTTTTGCCCTCGATCAATCAATTGTATTTGACGGCGGCTATAGAATTTATCGTGGGCAAAAACCGTTCGTCGACTTTTATTCGCCGCAAGGCTTGCCACTTTTTTATCTCCAGGCGCTTTGGTTCAGCTTATTTGGGGTTTCTTATCGCGCCTACCTTACTCTTGCAGCCTTTGGTTCTTTAATAGCTGTTTTATTGCACTATGCAGTGCTGAAAAGTTTAGCGCCAAAAGAGAACCTATGGGCCTGGATGGCGTTTGGTTTGGCAGCCTTTTGGTGTTTTGCGCCATTTGGCACTCCGTATCCTGAGTTATGGGCATTTTTGCTTGTACTAATGTCTATATGCTTAGCGATACAAATGCCTAAATTGGCCGTGAAAAAACAGCGTATGTGTGGCTTTAGCATCGGCACGTTGCTGACACTCGCATTTTTAACCAAACAAAGTGTGGCGCTTGTGTATGCGCCACTAATTCTTTTATTGCTTAGCGGCATTCGCCAAACTGCTGGGCAATTCTTTGCTGCAACAGCCCAGATAGTGCTGGGCTGTGTAGTGTCGAGCTCGCTTATTGCTCTGTATTTTTATGAAAGTACGCACTTAAATGAATTTGTTCGTTATACTTTGCTGCTGCCGTGGGAGACAGCAATACGAAGGGTTCCCGCGCTTGAGCAAATTGGGCTTACTCAGATAATTGGTATCTATGCATTTTCTACGCTAGCCATTACAGGGGTCGTAAGAACTTTAACCACTTTCGCTAAAGTTGAAACCTCTCGGTGGCTCGCATTGCTTATTGGGGCCTATGTATTGATTAGTTCTTCAGTGCTGCACAGAGTGGTGCTCAATAGCGCTCTTTTAGCAGACTGCACTCTGGGGTTGTTGCTTCCAACTTTGGCCTATGGAATGGGAGCAAATTCAACGAGAGCAAAAAATGGGTTGCTCATTCTCGCGATGTTGTTGGGCATGTATGCGGCAACCTTGGGCTACACTCGCAAAGTTCATGAAACCCTTTATGGCGCAAATTTTTTTAGCGACATACCCATTCCAGCACTTCAAGCTCTACAGTGGGCTGAGCCGACCCGACTTTTACCGGAAGGATCCCCCAAGCGAGAAACCGCTTTGCTGCATCAATCAGATCTTCTCTGTTTGGTGAACGAACTTAGGGTCAGAAATGGAAATTTTTTTATTTTTCCTGACTTTACTCTTCTCTACGGGGTGATGGGAACAGAGCCGCCTCAGCCTTTATTGTGGTTCCATCAAGGATTAACATACCACGCGGACTATGACGCGGTGCTTGATGCACACATAGTACAGAGCATCGAAGCGGCGAATGTGCGCACGGTAGTGATTGAGAAAGAATCATTTTTTGGAACCGAGGCACGATTATCGCATTTTTCGCTTTTGGCCGCGCACATATACGAGCACTATGAGCTAAGCCTCGAATGCGGCAATTTTCATATTTTTAAGCGTCTCAAGAGCTAAGTTATATCAGGTTAAGTCCACATTACAGCTGATAATGGCTAATGGCGGCTTAATTGATTTGGCTCTTGGGCTCTGTTAGCTTTGGTGCGTGGAAGCCAAAGTTTTAATTACCTCAACTAGTTTTTTTGATGCTGCTGGGAAACATCAAAGTGAGCTCGCTGCCAGCGGGTTACAGTATTTTAACATCCGCGGACCACTCAAAGCGGATGCTTTAATTCAAGCTATTCATGAGCATGGCCCATTTGACGCGATTCTCTGCGGTGAGGATGAGGTAAATGCAGCGGTTATTGAGGCGCTCCGTCCGCGTTTAAAAGTAATTAGCAAATTTGGAGTGGGCATAGATAGAATTGACGTGGTCGCTGCTGGTAAAGCGGGAGTGCTGGTCACCAATACTCCCGGTGTAAACCACCATTCGGTAGCAGAGCTTACCTTTGGTTTGCTGCTTTCTTTAGTGAGGCACATACCAACTCAAAATTCTTTGGTGCACGCGGGGCAGTGGCGCCGCATGATAGGAACCGAGCTGGCTGGAAAGACATTGGGTATTATTGGTGTTGGCCGAGTTGGCAAAGAGGTAGCATTACGCGCTTTAGCCTTTGGGTTGCAAGTTGTTGGATTTAACTCCTCTTGGCCTAAGGCACAGATGCAATGGGTTCAAGAAATTAACTCCTTATTTTCCCATCCGGCATTTTCAGAACGTGCGCCACGATTTCGTCATGTAAAATCTATAGAGCAGCTGCTTGAAGAATCAGACTATATCTCCTTACATATGAACCTTACGCGGGACAACGCAGGATTTATTGATTCTAAAAAGCTTGCCCTCTGTAAGCGCGGGGTCGTCATAGTAAATGTGAGCCGTGCGGCGTTGATTGACACGCCTAGTTTGGTTGAGGCTCTACGTAATGGCCAGGTGGGCGGATACGGCACCGATGTGCTTATGCAGGAACCTATTTCTGAACAAGAGCCGTTGCGTGGTTTATCGAATGTGCTTATTACCCCGCACGTTGGCAGTCGAACAGTCGAGAGTGTTGAGCGCCAAGGTTTGCTTGCTTTGCAAAATGTGCTGCAAGGGATAAGAAATGCAGGGGACCCATCCTCGTGGCCTCAAGGGGCGGTGTGTGTGCTGCCAAAATCTGCCAAACGCGCTGATTCTGATGCCGCCTCTTAGCGGGCTCTTCGTTCAAATTTGACCAGAATTCGCCTCCTTTGTTCAAGCAAGTTAAAGCAAAGGGGGCATGATACACGAGATATTTCAGTTAGTTAGATTCGACCTAGGCTGAGGCTGCGTCAAAACTTATAGGTTGGGACGGACCAGGGGAGGTGCAAGTGGTGGGGGGCGGAACTACTCAAGTAGGCCGTTATGAAAGGCAAACTTTGCAATCGCAGCATTGGAATCCAGTCTTAATTTGGCCAGAATGCGAGCTCGATAGGTAGTAACCGTTTTTGGACTGAGGCCAAGCTCTATTGCAATTTCTTTGAGCGATTTTCCGCTCGCGAGGCGAAGGAATATGGAGTGTTCCTTGGGTGATAAAAGATCAATCCCCGTGGCTTTTTTCTTGTCGTTAAGTCGGGTTAAGAGGTGTTCTTCGACATCAGGACTTACAAACCGTTTCCCTGCGAGCACATCTTCAGTCGCTTGCAGCAGAGTTTCTCGAGCGCGTCCCTTTTCTAGATATGCCGCTGCCCCGAGCTGTAAAGCCTTCACAGCATAGGTCTCTTCTCGAAACACGCTTAGAACGATGACCGGCATTTTAGGATTGTGCTCAACTAATTCCGATAGCGTTTCCATGCCATCTTTGCCTGGCATCGCCACATCAACAAAAGCGACATCAAAAGATTTTGCTTTCGCTGCTTTTACCGCTTCTTCACCAGAGTCGCATTCAACAAAATAAGCCTCTGCATATTTAGAGCGAAGAATGTTTCGAATGCCATCTCTTACGACAGGGTGATCGTCAACTATTAAAACTTGTGGGTAGGGATTGTACGACTGCATGGATACTTCTATAAAATCGGACCTAATTTTTAAGGCCAAGCGCCTTAAAATGCTCCAATATTGACGAGAATCGTTGGCCTATAATTCGATAAATATAACTAGATTTGCGTAAGGCAAACATGTCAGTTTTCCCTGATTTTTATTAGGCAGACGAAAACATAAAACGGACTATCGGCCAAGCGTAGCAACTATTCCCCATTTATTCGCGGTTTTTCTGTGTCCGTCTTCTCAGCTACATTTAGTTCACCCTGAAGCTGGGCACCTTTTGCCTTCAGTGCTAACAGGAGCTCTACACAACGGGGCTTATTATGTTCTTTGGCTGCTGCATTTAAGCCAGTAAGTAACTCGAATAGTTCAGAGTTTACAAAGGCCGCCGCTCCTGCCTCTCGATGACTCGCATGTGCTAAGGCTTGAAAATTACAATCACGAACTAGCCTATCAATTAAGGATAACGAAAGATCAAAACTGCGACAGAATAATGTGGAGAGATTTGAGGCGGGGGTGCTTTCTTCAGTTTCAAGAGTAACTCCCCCAGTGAGGTCCGCAATTTTATTGAGTAACATCAACCGACTGAATGGTTTGCTGAGGTAGGCGCTGCAGCCCGCTTTCAGACAACGGTTGATGTTCATTTGGGTCACGTCAGCGGTAATTGCCAAAATCGGTGCAACGACTCCCATGGCTCTTAGCCCATGGGTGGCTGTAGGACCATCTACCACCGGTAAATGCGAGTCCATAATAATCAAATCAAAATGAGACTCTTGGGCGTGAATTAGTGCAGTGCTCCCGTCTCGTGCGATTACACAACTCTCCGCAATTGGTTCCAGAAATTTGAGTAGGAGCAACTGAATTTCTCTACAATCTTCAACAATCAAAATGCGAAGTTTAGATTTTTTGTCTTCAAAAGCGATAGGCAAAGAGAGCGCATCTCTTTCCTGTTCTCCACTCAGTGGGACGTTTTTTGTTTCAGTGTCGTCAGCAATTGGAGCCGGAATACTGACAAAAAAAACAGTACCGGCCCCTGGTGTGCTCTTCAGAGTAACGGTCCCGCCCAATAACTCAAGAAGTCGCTTGGTTATCGCCAGACCAAGGCCGCTTCCTTTATGGCCAAGGAACATGCTCGTCTTAGCCTGCGCAAATGCAGAGAAGAGTTCCCTCTGATCTTCTTCGGCGATACCTGGGCCAGTATCTAGAACCTCAAGCTTTATATTGTGTTCAGGGGCATCGTACCCAATTTTCAAGGTAACGCTACCCGTATTGGTAAATTTTATCGCGTTGTCGGTGAGATTGAATAATATCGATTTGAGAGCGGTAGGATCGGTGAGCAGATAACTGGGAGTGCTTCCATCACATACTACCCGCAACTGCAATTGTTTTGCCTCTGCTTTCGCTCTTAAAGCACGAACTACTTCGTCGATGACCGAGTGTAAAGTTACTTTCGAAATTTGGAGCGAAAACTTACCCGCTTCGAGCTTCGAAATGTCGAGGATGCTATTGAGCAATTCAAGAAGATAGCGTGCATTTGCATCTACCGATTCAGCGGCAAGTATTCTGTTTTTTATATCCAGCGCTGAATTTTTAAGAAGCTCTGAGTTTCCAATAATACTGGTGAGAGGGCTGCGAATCTCGTGGCTCATGCTGGCTAAAAATAGTCCGTTCGCCGCTGAGCTTGTTTCTGCAACACTTTTCGCCTTTTGTAGTTCGGCGGCTTGAGCTTTTTGGGTAGTTATATTCCAATCAATTCCTACCCATCCAGAAATTTTTCCTGATCCGTTTCGAATAGCTTTGCCACAAGAGCGAATCCAGACCCAAGACCCATCTTTATGGAGAATACGATACTCGCATTGATACGCTTCGGATTGGCCACGGATATGTTCGCGTAAAACAGTACGGATAATATTTTGGTCATCAGCGTGGATGCGCGCAATCCAGCACGCGAGCGAGCCCGGAAACTCATCATCCTTAAATCCAATAAAAGCCTTCTGCTGGGCACTCACTTTTGGTGACCTGTTTCTCCGCGGATACCTATCAAGAGCGAGGTCAGATTGCCACCTTGCTCCGCCGGAAGCCTCAATTGCCAATGAAAGGTGACTCTCGCGGGCCAGGAGTTCCTGCTCTGTTCGCATTAAATCGGTAATATCCCAGCTTACGCCCATTACCCGAAGGGTTTGGTTGTGGGCGTTTCTTTCGGCGTGGCCGTAAGACTTAATAAAGCGAACTTCACCATCACTCCGCACTATGCGAAACATGCTCTCATACGACTCTGCAACTCCGGCCATAAGCGCTGTGCGTTCAGCGCGAACTCGTTCGCGATCCTCCTCATGGATAAGGGAAAAGAGGCTATCGGAATTTAGATGCGCCTCTCGTGAACCTAAGCCGTAAATTTGAGCAAGCCCTTCATCCCAAGAAACTATTTGTGTTTCTTTGTGCCATTCCCAGCTTCCCACATGTGCAATACTTCCCATGATTTGCGAGCGCTGTTCACGACGAATTGCCTGTAGTTGATCTTGACGCCAACGAAGAAGAAATAAAGTTGAAAGAAGAGTCACAAAAGTGCCGCCGGCAAAAATAATCCATGGAAACCAAGAACGCATGTGATCTTGGAACTCTTTTGTGGGGCGGGCTTCGATATTCCACCAAAGTCCTGTAAAATGTTGATGCGGTTTGCTGTCTACATGCCGCCCAGTGTCGGGGGCCGCATCGGTTAGCGGTAATACAAAATCTAATTCGACCTCACTAGAATTAAAGTAACCGAGTAATTCTGAGCGAAGTACGGAGCTATCAAAATGAAACGATAGAGCTCCGATTTTTTTGTTCGGGTCACGTGCATCAAAAACAGGAGTAATAATCGTGTAGAGTTCGGACGAATGTAACTCTATACTACCTTGGAGCTCGCCATGAGATTCGTTTGTCTGAAGCACCTCTTGTACTTTATCTTCAATCAATGGGTTATTGTACTGAGAGTTAGCTCGTCGAATGCTGATGTGCCCTGCGGCATGTGCGCTATTGGGTATTGGAAACCACTCAACACCTAGAAGCGCAGATTCGCTGGCCAGTATTGAACTGACAAATCTTTCGAATTCAATTTTATTTGGATTTGGATGGCTACTTATAAATTGCCCTACACTTTGAATAAGTCTAAGGCGCCTTTTTACTTCAAGATTTAGTGCTTTGAAGCTGAACGCCTCCGCTCTTTCGAATTGTTCTTGATGGAAGGAGTTCTCTATTCGTGAAGCTATGAATGCTGAGGAGGCTGAGATACACACTCCGATCAGTAAAACGAGGAAAAGATAAGGCATGCCAAAAGGGTATGTAGCCTGCTCCGTGGCGTCAGCATGGTTCTTAAATTTGGAGGTGGGTTCTACGATTTGCATCGGGTCGTTGTAGCATACTCACCAGATAGCTTCCATGAAATCCTCGTCCTTGCGTCGCACTGGCTTCCTCGCAAGCTCAGTCGCCGAGTACGCCATCCTTGGGGTGACTAGAAGCCGTCTCAAATTTACAAAAGATGAGACGGCTTCTAGGGCTTGGTGCTGAGAAAGTCTTTTTTAATTTCCGAATCAATAAAGCTCAAGTTGTGAATGCGGATGTCGCGCATAACTCCACGAAAGCTCTTTTTGGGGATTTTGGCGCCATACTCATTACCGAAAATAAGGGGCGCATCTGAAGTTGCCACAATTGCGCGTGGCTCGGTTCGTTCGGAATGCAATTTTCCATTGACCGCAAGACGCATCGTGAGTTGGCCAACCCGCCAGCCATACGTAGAAATTGCAATTCGGTACCATTTGTTTGCACTCAGCTTGGGGCCAGAAAGGGTGTAGCTGTTGCCTTCAGTGTCGCGGACATTAAACAAAAGCCGGCGGTTCACTGTTCTAAGCAAAAAGCCGTTGTTCTCTAGAATAGTTCTCTTGCCTGAGGTCAAAGATTGGCGCACAGATAATGCGATGGTTACATCTCCACCGCCAACGCGGCTTACATATTGATTTGTTAAACTTAAGTAGCCCGTATTTTTGAGAAACGTAAACTGCTTTCCAAATTTTTTTACTTTACCTTTAGTATACGAGAATGACTCGGTAGTGCGTGAGACGCTTAGTCGCCATGCCGCATGTTGTTTAACGAGTTTTGAAGCTTTTTTGGGAAACTGATTTATCAGATTATTTTGCTCACCCGGGTCGGCATCCAGATCGAAGAGGAATTTTTGATTATCCTCGAACACATATTTAAATTTCCCCTCTCGCACAGCAAAATTTGGGGCAATGCCTGTTAAACTATTCTGAGGCGAGCGTGCTCCATCTATCTCCCAATACAAGAAGCCAGAACGGCCTAAATTTTGATTGCTTGTTAGTGCTTCAAGGTAACTTTGGGCCGGATTTTTCGCAGGCTTTTTTGCCCCCGCAATTTGTAGCAGGGTTGCAAAATGATCATTGCTGATAATTACCGAGTTGTTCACGGATCCAGCGCTGACAACCCCGGGCCAGCGAATAATAAGCGGCACTTGAATGCCGCCCTGAAACATCTTCTCTTTAGTTCCTCTTAAACTTGAATCGCGATCCACTACCGCAGATTGGGCGCCATTGTCGCTGGTAAATATTACTAATGTATTTTGAGCCACTCCGGCAGCATCAAGTTCATCTAGAATTTCCTTAACCATACTATCAAGGTCAGTCACCATCGCTTGAAGTTTGCCACGCTGTGTTCCCAGCGGGTATCCGTATGACGTATTATCGAACCCTGGTGGAATGTGCACTGGCTGATGCGGAGTAAAATGCCACACATTCAGAAAAAAACGCTTGTCTTTATTTGCTTGGATAAACTCTTTGGCTTTATCGGTCACAAATCTGGGGAAGTAGGTATTAGAAATAGTTTCAAAAGGGGCCCCATTTTCACTGAGCAAAAAGTCGTAGTAGTTATTGTCTCCATTGGCCGACCATTCCCAAGCAGAATCAAAGCCGCGACCGTGGGGACGAAATTCGGCTAAAGAATTTCCCAAATGCCATTTGCCAACGTGCCCTGTTACATATCCAGCGTCTTTAAGTTTCTCTGAAAGCAGGGGAAATTTTGAGGGAATACCGCGAACATCATCAGGCGCAAAAGCTCTTGTAATTCCAAATTTAAGGGGGAACTGCCCTGTCAAAATAGATGCCCGAGTGGGTGAACACACCGCTCCCGCAGTCTGATAACGAGTAAAACGCATTCCTTGAGCAGCAAGCGCATCGAGATGTGGAGTGGAGATATCGCCGCCATAGCTTCCTAGGTCATCAAAGCCCAAATCGTCAGCCATGATAAATACAATATTCGGCGGGCTTGTCTGTGCCCATGCATTTGAACTGGCGTTTAAAAAGCACCAAGAGAGTAGAGACTGCAGCGTGAAGAAATAGAGAAAGGAGAAGGTGATAGATCGAAGGGTATTTTGCATGCGCTCTAATGTAGGGGTTTTAAAAAATATTTCTTCCTTCTCCACCATATTTTTGAAGTATAGCTGAATACCAGCACTTTAGAAAAAAGCTCGGTAAACCCCTTGGAAATGCGGAATGGAAAGAAAATAAAATAAGGAAGTTTGAGGTGCCAATCATGGGAATTACAGACGAGGCGTTTTATGTAGTGATTCTAATAGGATAGCCATGCTTTTCTATTAGAAAAATGTTTTAAGAAAAATTGGCATAAGTCACAGACTAGCGCTACCTTTACATAAAAGAAGAGGAGTCCTGGGGCTTACGGTAAGTACCTCTACGGATGTTTCATTTTCATCTCTATTTTGCAGTGGAACCAGTATGATGAACGGAATTCAGAAAGCAGCAGCGGGAGCTTTATTGGTCTTAACAGGAGCAGCGTGTTCGACAACTTCCACACAGGCAAGGCAAGAGCCTCTTCCTCCTGTGGCTGGCGCGCCGGAGCCTGGAACAACTAACCCGAGTGCGAAAGAGACAAAAGCAGCAGATAGCGCGACCGCGTTAACCGAACTTAAAACTCCTCAAAAAGATAAGCTGCAAGATTCCGCCGCTCTTACTCCCGAAATGGCAAAAAACCTTTTGGAAAGATTTAGCGGATATTCAAAAACTGAACTTGCAAAGCTTTCAGCTGCTGAACGCACTGAGCTTACGGGTGCTGTGTATGGATATATAGTTGCAGTAGGCAAGGTGGCAGAGGCCAAAGGTGAAAACTCAGAACTAAAAAATGCCGCTGAAGCAGCTCAGCAGCGTTTGTCAAATTCGCATGCGGCTATTTCCAGAGCCCATCCCGACTTTCTCCCAGTAGGTGTCAGTGCCAAAGTTGAGAGCGGCGCTACTCCAGAAGTGAAGCCACAATATAATTCTGCCGAGGCTGAAAAGCGTGCGGTTGCCCGCAATTTGCTGCGCCCATCCGGTAGCGCGGCTCGCACCCCAGTAGAAATTCCATCCGCTTCTGCACCGCAAGATGAGTATAGCGCTGAAGGGCATGCTCAGCAGATGGCGAGAGGAGGGCGCATTATTGATAGGCGTACCCAAGAAGCGAGTGATGCAGAGCTGCGCGCAAGAATCTCTGGCTTTGAAGCTGCCTCCAAACACTCTGAAATTGGAGTTGAGAGAGATGTAGTGGCATTAGCGAAGGAGAAAATGACCATTCTTGCTGAGCTGCGTAACCACGATGCTCAGCTTTTTCAGCAGGGGTTAGATAATTTAACGATGATGCGTGAACAGAGCAGGCAGGCGAGCTGGGATTCTGTGAACCAGCGCTGGGCTCTTGCAAACATGGATAGGGATAGAGCATTCCTTGGCGAGGACCTAAAAGATCGTGAACTTGATCGTTGGCGCCGAGGTGCTGGCGAATCACTGGGTACACTCCTCTATGCGATTGTGGATCCGGATGAGGGCACCATTGACAGAAACAACGCTCAACATGCGCAGCTTAGAAACGGCGCAATTGCGCAAATTGAAAGTAATGAGGCTCGCGCAGACAAATATATGGATCAGGCCGCTGTTGCTCTTGAAAGAATGCGAGAGGACCTTCTTGTTCGGATGATGGCACTTCGTGAAATAGAGTATACTCAGGCCCGTTCGGTTATGAATGTTGGGGCAGATAGATATCCGACTCGCTAGAGCCAGATCCTGGGACAGGCGCAGGCTTCGGGCAACTGGTCAGCTGAAGTCCGGCGCTCACCTGACACTTTTTGGGTAACAAGTTTGCCGTCTCTGTCTCGGTTTTCTGCGTTGGTTTTTCCTCAAACCGCGTTTAGATGAGGCTACCGGGCTAGAAGCGCTTCAGCAGCTCTTCCGCAGCATTATACGGATCTCGTCTGCGCTCAAAACAGTCTTTAACAAGACTGTCGAGCAAGGGCTTTTGTTGCACCAAAATTTTCTCGTGGGTTAAATCTTGAGCAATCTGGCTAATGGTGTGTTCAAGAATTTTTATGCGGCGTTCTTTGCCTTGAGCAGATAAGCTCAGCCAATGTTGGTGATTATTAATCGCATGCACCAGGTCAGGTAATCCTTCAGCGTTTGTTGCTACCGTTTTTACAATGGCTTGTTTCCAGTCATTTGGTTTGTGTTCATTTAGTGACACAAGCACCGTAATGTCGCGATGTAATAGATCTGCGCCTTCTCTATCGGACTTATTAATTACAAATACATCGGCAATTTCTAAAATGCCCGCCTTTATGGCTTGCACGCTGTCGCCCATGCCAGGGACCAGCACCACTACGCAAGTATCGGCGAGGCGCACAATATCAACTTCAGCTTGGCCAACTCCCACAGTTTCAACAATTATATGATCAAAGCCCGCTGCGTCTAAAATTTGTACTGCGTCTATAGTGGCGCGCGCCAATCCGCCAAGCGATCCGCGAGTGGCCATGCTGCGAATATACACTTGCGAGTCTTCAACCGCTCTATTCATGCGAATGCGATCGCCTAATATTGCACCGCCCGAAAACGGACTGCTGGGATCAACAGCAACAATGGCAACTTTGCGACCGGCTTTGCGCCATTCAGCAGCTAACGCATCTACTAAGGTTGATTTGCCTGCACCAGGGGAGCCGGTAATTCCTAACACTTGGGCGCGGCCAGTATGTTTAAAAAGCGCCGCCTGAATGCCTACGGCGCGGGGCACCCTGTTTTCTGCAAGGGTGATTAGCCTGGCAACTGCGCGCATGCTGCCCTGCTCAACCCCTTTAATAAGCTCTGCATCTGAAAAGTCCATTGCCAATATTTACCCTAGACTTTTAAATGAGGAAAGCGCAGCCGTTAAGGCTGCGCTTTCTGAGCCATACTCTATTGAATATTCGTTATGCTAACTGGATAATTTCGTTTAGAAGCTGATTGATAGTGGTAATTACGCGCGAGTTGGCCTGAAAACCTCTTTGCAGGGTAATCATACGTACGAACTCATTGGCAATATCCACGGTTGACAGCTCAATACGACCAGATTCTACACCACCAAAGGTACCAGTCAGTGGGCGACCTACTACCGGCTCACCAGAGGAGGTAGATTGTTGCAGCAACTGGTTACCAATACGGGTTAAGCCTTCTGGGTTAGCAAAGTTAACCAAACCTATGGCTCCTACTACCGCACTTTGACCGTTTGATAGACGAGCAGAAATGGCGCCGTCTGAATCAATTGCCAAGCTTACGACGGTACCTACACCTTGGCCGTCTTGGGTAATTGATAAGATGTTGGAACTTCCAGAATACTGCGTGAATGGATCAAAGCTAATATTCACACTGCTTGGATCCGAACCGTTGTTCCATGGGATTGATGCTACAAGGTCGTATGTTCCAATTGCGGGAGCATTGGACCTGGTGCCATCACCATTGAACGTCATGTCCATTTCGCCCGTGGTCGTCGTGGTTCCATCGTAAATTAATCTTGGGAAGCCAGAATTGGGAGTTCCCGACGTCAGGTCATCAACATCTTCAGAATTGACGTAACCACGAACTTGAAACTGATTTGATCCAGTATGAAAGAAAAAGAAGGTGACCGTGTGTTGCGCTCCAAGCGAGTCAAACACCTGCACCACCGATGAAAACTCTGCAACTTCATTTAAATCGGCATAGGTTACCGTATCGGTTCCATAAAGTGTGCCGTCCGCTACGTTTGCAGCCGGAATTGAGGATGCGGCAATGGTTCCAGAAGACGCATCTAAGTTGCCGGCGAGAGCTACTCCGGTGGTTGCGACACTGTCTTGGCTAACTGCATTAACGTTCAATGGCTGTAATGCGCCAGTGCCACCCGCAGGAAATCCCATTACGGTAAGGTCATTTTGATTAACGATGTACCCTGATGAGTCAATTTTAAAGTTGCCTGCACGTGTGTAGAAACGCTGTGCGCCGTCGGCCAAAACGAAAAATCCGTTTCCGTCGATGGCCAAATCAAGAGGGCGACTGGTAAACTCAAGGGTGCCCTGTTCAAATATGGTGCTTACCGCGCTGATTGTGGAACCAGAACCCACAACTTTACCGGCTGTTTGACCACCCGCGATAAGGTCTTCAAACTCTGCTCGGCTGGCTTTGTAGCCAATGGTGCTGGCATTTGAAATGTTGTCACCAACTACCGCAATAGCGGTACCATGACTTGCCAATCCAGAACGCCCTGAGAACAAACCATTAATAATACTCGGCACGTTGTAGTCTCCTTATCAGAGGGTACTCAAAAAACTTTTCTCAAACTCACTTCAATTAACTAGCGCTGATTGCATGTACGGAAACAATCTGCGAGGGATCAATTTCGTTGCCATTTACCAGTAACTTTGGCTCTGGCCCCGGAATAAACCCGTTCACTACTCCTGTGTATTTAACGTCTGGTGTCATTACACTGCCTGCTGTCGAAGTTGCTGACACTCTGGCAGTGTAGTTGCCATTTGGCACATCAACACTTTCTAAGCGAATGTTTTGTGTGCCCGCGGCCATTGCTCCAACATTAATTTTCTTTGCCACGCTGCCGTCTTCGTTAAGAAGCTCAAGCTCAACATTGGCGGCATCTTGTCCTAAATCAAAGCGCACTGCGCCGCCATCTTTGTCTTTCACCTGAACTTTGTCGGTGTTCAGCACAACTTGATTACCTAAATATGCTGCTAATGAATTGAGGTCAGCAGATTCGCCCGCAATTTTATCGTTAATTGATACGAGTTGTTCAAGTTGTGAGAATTGCGCCAAGTTAACCGCGAATTCTTCATTCTTCATGGGCTCGAGAGGGTCTTGATTCTGTAGTTGAGTAACAAGCAAAGTTAAAAATTCATTCTTTGAGATATCATTGTTCTTCTTTGCAGTATCCGACGCACTTGGGCTTGATGTGCTGCCGTTCGTTGCCCTTAGTAGTGTTGAATTTATTACCGATTCAGTTGCCATATCTTTTTGTTCCTCTCTTACGCTACCCAGCCATCTACTGCTGCTTGGGTTTTTACCTCAGTATGTGCCACATTCTGATTTGAAACTTTGCCAAGTAAACCACCGCCAAATTCTTTCAGATTTTCCGAACTATTTTGTTTTACAAATTCCCCGCTATTAAAATTTGACTGTCCATCGCTGCTGACCGTGACGGTGACGGTATCTACTTCAAGACCTAGGCGTCTTAAATTTTGTTGCAGCTCATGAGATTTTTCGCGGAGCAACTGATTGACCGCAGGCGATTCAACCACTATTCGTGCGTGTAAGGCTCCATCGCGCAAAGTAACGTCGACCTTTACTTTGCCCAGATCAGGAGGATCGAGGCGCAGCGAAATAGTTTTGCCATCTCTTGCCTTGGCAGCCTCTTTAAGGGCGGTTTCTACTCGCTCCATGGTGCGAGTGCTTAACGCTTGGGGCAATTGCTTACTGGAGCGTACCTGTTCTTCTTTTTGAGCTTGGGTGCTTAAACGGCCACCAATTGCACCGTCGCTTGAACCAAACTTGGTGCCCGTTCCTGAACTTGGAGCAATAGACGCTTGATTCTCATGAGCAGCAGTTTCTACGCTCATTTTACCTTGGGCTGTTTGCAAAACTGATGCGGTGCTCTTTTCGAGCGCATATTTAAGCGCCAATACCTCAGCAGTCATGCGTGCAACTTCGAAGGAGATAGGGCTTGTAATGTCCTGGGTTACTTCTCCTGCGCCTCCAAGTGTTAGGGTCTGGTTTAATTTTTTATTCTGCTCAGATGTTTGTACTTCAGTGGGCGCTTTGCCAGTTTCTTGAGTAGGAGCTGGGGTTGCTGTGCTGTTCTCAGCCACTAGGGCTTCAGCGTTGTTTTGTTTTTCAGAGGCTGAAGATTTTGGGCTTGCCTTTACCTGTGACTGTGCTTGGGATTGCCCTCGATTCTGTCCTAAGCCTTCACCAGCAAGCAGGACTTCTTGCTCTACGTCTTGGGTTGCTGAACTTGTTACTTGTGTGGTTTGGCTTGCTGCAGTTGCGTTATCATCTTGTTTAGAAAGCTTCGCTTCCTTCACATTCGCTGCACTGGTCTCTGGCTTTTGAGTCTCGGCACTCTTTGGAGCCTCCTGGGTTGTTGCCTTCTCCTGGGTCAGGTGTTGTTCGCTCTCATTGCGAGGTTTATCGCCAAATGCCTGGTTCTTGTTTTCGTCGCTCAAAGCAGGCGCTTTCGTCTTTGAGTCTGAGGTATCTACGCTGGATTGTAACTCCGCTTTGGGAAGACTTGGGTTAACTACCTGAATTGGTTGAATCTCTCCGCCTACGGCTAAGGCCTCAGCAAAAGATTCCTCACCAAAGGACTCTTGCGAGCCTCTGGCGGCAATTTTGTCCATCACAGCCGAGAATTCTTGAAGCAGCAAATCGGCCCCAGCATTTCCGGCAACTGGCTGCGCAGTAGGCCTAACCCCTTGAGAGGCCCCCTCTTTTTTTGCTCTTTCTGATGCCGATATACGCATGAAATGCCCTTTTCCTCGTTTCCCACACGGGAATCGCAGAGGGGAAAGGAGCAAGAGTTTTGCCAAGTCTTGAATTTAAAAATAATGTGAAATTTTAATATGTTAGCTGGAGGCTTGGTAAGGCATAAACAGCAAAATTTGCCTCTCGGAGAATTCTGTTGCCCTGTGCTAGCCTTGGCGCCATGTATATTGGAATTGATGTTGGTGGCACTAAATCTTCGGTCATTCTCGGTCTCGCTTCCGGAGAAATACTGGAACGCGAGTCGTTTTCGACCCCCAATCCAGCCGAAGCCCGTGAAGCATTTATTGAAATTGGCAAACAGTTTTTAGGCCGCAGACCTGGTCAGGTATTAGAAGCAATTGGTTGCTCGGTGCCAGGTCCTATGTCCAGCCGACTGGGAAAACTTTGTAATCCGCCGAATCTTCCAGCTTGGAAGGATGCGCCAATTCGACAGTGGATGCAGACGGCATTCGGGGTTCCTGTTGCCGTAGAAAACGACGCCAATGCTGCGGCCTTGGCTGAATGGCGTTGGGGACATAAACAAAAAATTAATAACCTGGTCTATTTTACCTGTGGCACCGGAATGGGAGCGGGACTCGTGCTTAATGGAGCTTTGTATCGAGGCATGCAAGATCTTGCCGGTGAAGTTGGACATGTGCGTCTTAGACCATTTGGGCCAGTTGGATTTTATAAAGCAGGAAGTCTTGAAGGATTTACAAGTGGAAGTAATTTGCCAAAATTGGCAATTATTCGCTTGGCTGAGCCACATCAGGCATCAGTTTTAGATTCCGTCCCGGTTGAGGCGCTTACTAGTAAAGTTATTGGCGAAGCGGCTCTGCAAGGGGACGCGATGGCACGCAGCATTATTGAGGAATCAGCCGGATACCTTGGCGAGTTTATTGGGGCATTAATAGATATTCTTAACCCAGAACACATAAGCCTCGGCTCCCACGCATTGCGCCTTGGCGAATTATATCTAAAACCTGTGCGCCAAAGTGCGCAAAGAGAAGCTTTGCCAGAGGCGTTTGCTGCTTGCAGAATTGAAGCTGCTGCTTTAGGCGAATCGGTGCAAGACCTCGCCTCTCTTGCTGCAGCGCTTGAGGTAGGAAAAAAGGTATAAGTTTTTAAGAGATAAGATTTTTTATGACGACAGCAGTATCTAAGATTTTTTCACAAGCAGCGGACCTTAAGCTAAAGTTATCGAAGGATGCGGCATTTATGAAAGCAGTGCATCAAGCTGCAGAGTTGCTGGCAGATACAGCCAAGTCAGGCGGCACCATTTATGCCTGCGGTAACGGAGGTTCTGCCTGTGATGCGGCTCATTTGGTTGAAGAACTTGTGGCGCGATACAAACGCGAGCGACCTGGAATTCGGGCTATGCACTTTATGGACCCTGCAACTTTGACATGCTGGGCAAATGATTACGCGTTTGATGGCGTTTTTGAGCGGCAAGCAAAGACCTTTTGCAGACCGGGCGATTGTTTGGTTGCTATCTCTACCTCCGGTAAGTCAAAAAATATAATGGCGGCCGTTGCGGCAGCCAAAGCTCAGGGCGCTAAAGTTATTGGGCTAACCGGTAAAGATGGTGGTTTGCTTCTGCAAGAGGCTCAGCTTGGACTTTGTGTTCCCAGCCAAGAAACCGAACGAATTCAAGAGGTTCACATTTGCATTATCCACGCCTGGTGTGAACTTTTAGAAACAGAATTAAAAATCTGCTAGGCTTTTTAAGCCCTTAAAGACTTAGGTTTCTGGAGTAGCGGCATGTTTCCTTTTTTGCGCCTATTAGTGGCTCTAGTGTTTGTCTTTTTTGCCTTAACCGCAAAAGAGTCGTTTGCTCATGGCATTAGCTGCAATGGTGCTGCAATTGATTTTGAGGAGAGTTTTGACCACAGTTTTATTTTTGAGTCGCTAACTTCGCCGATCGCAAATTGGGGTGAGTTAAATTCTTGTGCTGGCGCAAATCTCGCCTCGGGAACTGGCAACGCTGCGTGTATAAACGCTCAAAGCTTGCACGTAGTTGATGCCGTAATGGAATCGTACGATTTCGACCTTTCTTGTTTAAGTAATGCAACACTTTCATTTCGTGCCTACTTGGAGAACCCGCTTGCGGATGCACGCCTCTTACTTGAGGCAAAACGGTTTAACGATTCGCAGTGGGTGCAAGTTTCGGAATGGCAGTCACTGGCTGCTTTTTCGTCGTTGCAAGTGCCTTTAACCGCTTTTTCTGGCTCTGGGCTCTCAACTTCACACATACGTTTTCGGTTTGTGAGTCCAGCCTCTGTATCGCCTGCGCAGGCCCAAATAGATAATGTGATTCTTAGCTGCGCCAATGGAGCGAGCGCAGATCTTAATGTGACGGCACCAAGCCCCTTAGGCGTTTTGCCTCTTGGTGCGCGTAGAACATACAAGGTTGAAGTTGCAAACTATGGCCCTGACGATGCTTCAAACGTTGCCTTGCAGTTTGAATTCTCAAAAGGGAGTGGCCAATTTGTGGGAACCAGCTCTTTGTTGATGGCTGGTGCAACCATTTTGCCACGCGCCACAAAAGATATTTTGAGTGCCTCGGTGCGCTGGGTAGATGGGGATGAAATTGCAGGTGGGCTGCGTCGTGCAGAACTAGAGGTACAAGTTTCTTCGAATCTCTGTGATGTGCGCCTTCCCAATAACACCAGGCGCATTGCTGTTTTGTTAGATCCAAATTCTAAGCAGCGTCAGAACGTGGTCAGCGGTTATAAAAAGACTGAACAGTTAATTAAGAGTCTTAAAAAAGCTAAAAGCTGTTCAGCACTTAAAAAAGCGGCAGGAGTGGCAACTTCACTTACTAGTTCGGGTATGAAGTCCTCAATTCTTGCTATGAATCCCGACGGAAGTTTGGCCACACCGCTGCTTAAATCAATATCAAAAATTTCAAAAAAGACACCGGTCAAAATTAAGCAATGTATGAGTGCTCGGTCAGTAGCCTTAAAAAAGGCGAAAGAAATACGAAAGCTGTGGAAAGAGGGGTTGCTCTAGTTTGGAAAGGGTAGCTCTCGTTTCCCTTGGGCTGATTGCATTTGGGCCGCTCACTGTCCCTGACCCGGACCCTGCACCGGTTATCCGTTTCTCCAGCACCTGGTCGAGACCCCGACCCTGAAAAATGCCACCTTTCAGTCTCAGTAAGTCGTACACTAAACAAAATGCCTGGCTACACAGTCTGCTAACTTAGGCATAACCTACGGAATATATTGGCGTATTCTACCTCATTTTTACCTTCAGCCTCGAGTTTTTTAGGTCGATATTTTATCTAGTTAATTACCAAGTTCTCTTCAATGTGTGAGCAAGTAAGAGCCCCTTAATCTTGCGCGCACGCGCCTCAGTAGAGAGCTGATACAATGAGAAGTATACACTGTGTCGGCTTTACTGATATCTATAGTTGCATTTGTGGGGGCCTGCGCCGCGCTTCGTCGCGCCTACCTTGACCACCGCCGCACAGTTACCGAGTTGCAGCGATTTCGAACTCAAGTGCTCGATTTGCAGAGTCAATTACAACTGCGTGGAAACCTTGCCAATGAAGTGGCACATGAAATTAAAAATCCACTTACAGCCATCTTATGCTCGGCTGAAACTCTTGATCTTCTGTTAGGGCCAAAACTGGATCCGGATCATCGTCAGTCATTAAGATATATTCGTGACTACGGCGAAAACCTACTTAGGCTGGTAAGCGACTTTTTGGACGTGAGCCGCGGTGAGAGTGGATTGCTTGAATGTGCGCCAAAACAATTAGAGATAGAGCCGGTCATAGACTCAGTGCTGGGCTTGTTACGAGCAAATGCACAACGTAAAAAAATTGATCTCACTTATGAAAATGCCTGTGGGCCTGTTCAGTGCTGGGTGGATGGCAGACATTTTAAACAGGTTATTTTTAATCTTACGCACAATGCAATTAAATTTACTCCGTACTCGGGAAAAGTAGTGGTACGGATGCTTACTGGCGAAGACGGACATTTGTGTATTGAGGTTGAGGATTCGGGCCCAGGTATTCCCCCAGAACAAATTCCTAAGCTTTTTCAGTTATATTCCCGCTACGAACGTGATGAAAACCGCTCGCAAGTTGGCATTGGTCTTGGTTTAGCTTTGTGTAAGAGCCTAGTTGAACTAAACAAGGGTCAAATTTCAGTTGAAAGTAAGGAAGGACAGGGGGCAAAATTTACTGTCAGCGTGCCGCTTGTTGCTGCCGACGAGACCACCATTGGAGTGCCCAGCTCTACGATGCTTGTGCGTAAACTTGGAGAGACGCGTCCACTTGCGGGGCAAACCTTTTTGTTAGTTGATAAAAATAGTGCCGCTCGAAATGCGATGGCGAAATTAATAGAGGCCTGGGGCGGCGTAGTAGATGGAGTTTCAGAGGCAGCCGACGCTATTCGCGCGCTTGAACATCGAGACTACCAGGCGATAATGATTGATGCTGATTCTAATCCACAGGTAGGTGTTGATCTGGCGCGGCGTATACGAAACGAGCTGCCAGCTCGAGGTGCCGCTGTTATTCTTGCAGGTGATGCTGACCTAGTTGGGCCAGAAGGCCTTACGGTGGCTGATTCATGTATTCCGAAGCCTCTTAATGGTAATCTGCTGCTTAGAAGCTTGGGTAGTCTCAAGAAGTAAGTGGCTGGAATCCGCTATCGCTTAGGGCTCTATTCTTAGACAGGAGCACTCTGCTTCTCCCCTAAAAAGCTCAAAATAAGCCTGAATCAGACTTTATCCCCTCGCAAATCCGGCTTAGAATTCAGTAAAGCAACTTTCTGTGGAATTGTATCATGGCAACGAAAGAAGATGTAATTGAAATGCTGAAAACAGTAGAAGATCCAGAGCTGTTTTTGGATATTTGGTTTCTCGGCCTTATTTACGGAATTGAAATTCTTGGGGAAGAAGTCCGAATTCAAATGACTTTTACCTCGCCCATGTGCCCTGCTGGCCCTATGTTAATTGACCAAGTAAAAACAAAAGTAGGCAAATTACCAGGCGTTCAGAAAGTTGATGTTGAAATTACCTTTACTCCGCCTTGGGAGCCATCGGACGATGTTAAAGGTATGCTTGGAATGCTCTGAGGCCAAACTTTGAGAAACCGCGAATCAAACACCAGAGGATCTAGACATGTCTCTTACACTCACCAGTCAGCAGCTTGAGCTTCAAAACTCCTATCGCACTTTTTTGGCCGGTGAATGGGAATCAACTAAACGTCGAAAGGTACTTCCTGCTGTAAACCAAGACCGGTCTTCTCAACTAAAGCTTATTCAAGAGTTTGGCATCTGTGATCTTTTTAGCCTTGAAGCGGGCGAAGATCGGTTGACCCTGAAGGAACTCGGATTATTTGCGTTTGAAACGGGTTTTGGACTGCCCACTATCTCTCCCCATCTTATCGCTTTCTTTTCAAGTTATCTGCCGACGCAACTTGGAGATTTTTCAGCGAGTTTTGTGAAAGCTTTTGACGCGCCAGTGTTCGAGCGAGCCGCCCACGCTGCACCTCCAGCAGCTTGTGCCCTGGCCACCTTTACTAACGCAGCTTCCGTGACCGAGCGTAGTCAGGGTGGCAATTTGCGCGTCGACGTTTGCTTGCCACTTGTAATTGAAGGAAAAGGCGCTGAATTGGTTTATTTTAAGGGCAAGGGATCAGAGGGAGAGTCCTGGTACGCTGCTCGCCTTAGTGGCGGGAAAGAACAGCGAATTGAGACTAAAGTTCTGAATGTAATTGATTTGCTTCAGCCTTATCATGAGCTTACTTTACTTAATGTGCACGCGCAGCGTCTTCCCACGGCAGTTTCAGCATCCTTGTCTCTTGAACTGCAAGTGCTCTGGGCTCAAGAGCTATCCGGTATTGCAGCAGCCGTAGTGGCATTAACCTCTGAGTACGTCAAAACGCGCACTCAATTTGGAAAACAAATTGGCAGTTTTCAAGCAGTGCAGCATACACTTTCAGATATGTATTCTCGTGCTGAAGCGAGTCGTAGTCTTTCCCAGTTTGCAGCGTGGTCCCTCGCCGCAAAACAGGATCAGGGCGAGCTTGCCGGCCGCGCTGCTCTTGCATTTGCAACCAAGGAGGTGCCTGCAATTGTTGAATCAGCCATTCAATTGCATGGTGGAATTGGATTCACCTGGGAACATGATCTACATCTTTATTTGCGGCGGGCACAATTCTTAAGCTTGCTTGCTCAAGTAGATGAGGCAGCCACCGCAGCATTTTTAGAAACCGCACAACGGTCTTAATTTTTTTAAAAAAGCCTATGACTGGTTTGTCTCCATCACAGGATAGTCCTGAGCCAAATACACTTCGGTCTGTGCCGGCACCGGCATGTACGCCAGGTGAGCAATACGTTGCCCGTATGCAAGAGGCAGCTTCTGAAATTAAAGCGCAGGTTGGCGATATTCCAAAAACGTTAATTGTGCTGGGTAGTGGACTAGGAACTTTCGCGGAGGAAGTAAAGCCCCGCGTTATTCTTCCTTACAGCGCCATTCCTCACATGCCCGTGACGCAGACAGAGGGACATCAGGGTAATTTAATTGTGGGCACTTTAGACGGTAATGAGGTCGCGCTTTTTCAAGGGCGGGTTCATTGTCACGACGGATTAAGGCCCAAGGACGTCGCATTTGGTGTGCGCGTGATGGCCAGTCTTGGTGTTGATACGGTTGTAATCACCAATGCGGCTGGTAGCATAAATCCAAACTACAAAGTTGGTGACGTAATGGTCTTGAATGGAATACTTTCATTATTCCTTCCAGAAGACCCTTCATTTGGCATTTCTCATCCAGCACTAGGCCCAAAGTTTTATCCAATTACTCAGCCCTTTGACTTAGAGTTGGGGCGGCGTTTTTTAGCAGCCGCTGAAGCCCAGGGCCTTAGGGCACATCAAGGTGCCTATGCGTTTGTGCCAGGACCACGCTTTGAATCGGCCGTGGATATTCGGTTTCTCTCGCAACTTTTTCTGGGAACGCGAGTAATTGACGCTGTTGGCATGTCCACAGTGCCGGAAGTTCTAGCATTGAAACAAATGCGAGGCGATGAGGTTAGAATTTTAGGAATCTCTGTGATTACGAACGTGGCGGCTGGACTAAGTGAAAGTGAGCCCAATCTGGCAGAAGTGATGTCTGAAGGTGCGCGCAGTTCTCAAAAATTAGTGCAGGCTTTGCGAGCGTTGGGGAAGCTATAAGCTTATAGGCCATGGGCACCTTCACCGCATTTAAGAATAGAAAATTAGACGACACACAACCTTTTAAACTTGTTTCTCCCTTTGAGCCGCGTGGAGACCAGCCTCATGCCATCGCTAATCTGACTCGCAGTATTCAAGCTGGCGTACAAAATCAAACTTTGCTCGGCGTAACCGGCTCAGGAAAAACCTTTAGCATTGCACACGTTATTCAGAATTTGCAGCGTCCTGCATTGGTAATTGCGCCGAACAAAACATTAGCGGCTCAGCTTTATAGCGAGTTCTCCGAGTTTTTTCCGCATAACAAAGTGCGCTACTTTGTAAGTTACTACGACTATTATCAGCCAGAAGCCTATGTGCCCTCAACGGACACCTTTATTGAGAAGGATGCCGCGATTAATGAAGAAATAGATAAAATGCGCCACTCGGCTACGCGGGCCCTACTAGAAGCGCGGGACACAATTGTGGTGGCAAGCGTCAGTTGCATTTACGGCCTTGGCGCACCTGAAGACTATTTTAATATGATGCTCTTTCTTGAACCGGGTGAAGTGATTTCCCGAGAAGAGGTGCTGCAAAAATTGGTCTACATGCAATATACACGAGCCGACGTCGATTTTACTCGTGGCAGTTTTCGCGTTCGAGGCGACATTGTTGATGTATTTCCGTCCGACGAAGATGAGCGTGCAGTCAGAATTAGTTTTTTTGGCGACGAAATTGAGGAAATTACTGAAATTGATTCGATTACCGGTAACACTCTCCGGGCTCTGAACGCCTGTGCTGTGTATCCTGTCAGCCATTATGTGACTGGCAAAGAGAGTGTTGAACGCGCATCCATATTAATTCGACAAGAGCTTACTCAGCGCTTACGCGAATTACAAAGCATGGGAAAACTGCTTGAAGCGCAAAGACTGGAACAGCGGACGCTTTATGATTTGGAGCTCTTAAAAGAAATTGGCTTTTGCCCGGGCATTGAAAACTATAGCCGACATTTGGCTGGTCGCAAGGCTGGAGAGCCGCCAACCACCTTGCTTGATTATTTTCCCGAAGATTTTTTGCTTGTCTTAGATGAAAGTCACGTCACCGTCTCGCAGATTGGCGCCATGTATAGAGGAGATCGTGCGCGAAAGACAACTTTAGTAGACTTTGGTTTTCGCCTACCATCAGCTTTAGATAATCGCCCCTTAAATGCTGACGAATTTTGGGCAAAATGTGGCCAAGCTATTTTTGTTTCAGCCACTCCAGCGCAATTCGAGCTTGAACGTAGTGCGGGAAATATATTTGAGCAAGTAAATCGTCCTACGGGGCTTTTGGATCCCCAAGTCTATGTGCGCCCTGCTCTGAATCAGGTAGACGATTTGCTTACTGAGATACGAGCAACCATTGCCCAAGGCGAACGAGTGCTGGCATTAACGCTTACGAAGCGCATGGCTGAGGATTTGGCCGAATATTTGCGTGAAGCTGGTATTAAATGTCGTTATTTGCACGCAGATATTAACGCAATTGAACGGGTAGAAATTCTACGTGGCCTTCGCCGAGGCGATTTTGACGTTTTGATAGGTATTAACTTGCTGCGCGAGGGACTAGACCTTGTTGAAGTTAGCCTCGTTGCCATACTTGATGCCGATAAAGAAGGATTTTTGCGTTCTACCCGCTCATTAATTCAGATAATGGGCCGTGCTGCTCGTAATGTGCATGGGCGCGTAATTTTATATGCCGATAAAACCACCGATTCGATGAAAGAGGCTATTGCGGAGACCGAACGGCGCCGCAAAATTCAAGATGAGTATAATCAGGCACACGGAATTGTGCCAAGTTCGGCTCGTCGCTCTGAACAGGCAGCTTTAGGAGACAGTCAAGCGGGCGAGATTAATCCAGAATTGGAAGTAGCGGGGCGCACCGTAGAGATTCCGAAAGATCCTAACGAACAGAAAAAATTGGTTCAAACGTTACGCTCCGAAATGTTTGACGCCGCGGCGAAGCGTGAATTTGAGCGTGCAGCGCAGTTACGTGATTTGATTAATCGAATTGAGCTTGAACTTCTGAAAGTGTAAGGCATGGCGGTTTTAGACGATATAAAAGCGAAAATTGCCACATTCCCGCGCCATCCTGGTGTGTATGTGATGCGCGATTCAGCAGGAGAGGTTATATATGTCGGAAAGGCAAAATCTCTGCGTGAGCGCGTACGAAACTATTTTTCAGGCCAAGACACCAGGGCGCAGATTCAGTTTCTCCTCCAGCGAATACACGATATCGAAAATATTGTAACGGGAACTGAGCACCAAGCTTTTATTCTCGAACGTGATTTAATTGCCAAATATAAACCGCGCTATAATATTCGCCTGAAAGATGACAAATCTTTTTTGAGCATCCGCATAGACGAAGATGCAGAGTGGCCGCGCCTTGAACTGGTTCGGCGAATTGAAGACGATGGCGCCCGCTATTATGGACCCTTTAGTTTTAATTACGAGCTCAGAACCCTGCTTGATACTATCAAGCGCACGGTGCCTTTGCGAACTTGCACCAATACTGTTTTCTATAATAGGCAAAGGCCTTGTCTAGAATATCAGATTAAACGTTGTGCCGGGCCCTGTTGCCTTCCGGTGTCAACCTCGCTTTATGCCGAATGGGTTGGTCAGGCAAAAGCTATTCTTGAGGGACGGAGTGCTGCGCTTATTCAAGAACTTGAAAAGAAGATGGAGCAGGCATCAGCAGAGTTACGTTTCGAAGACGCTGCATCTATTCGAGATCGAATAACGGTGCTGAAGAATGTAAAGGAAGGCCAGCAATTTGTCTCATCTTCGGGCGAAGATAGAGATGTGTTTGCTCTATATCGCGAGGAGCGCTTGGTTGCAGTTTCGGTACTTAAAGTGAGAAGGGGGCGTATCGCCGATAATCAGAACTTTAATTTCAGTGAAGTTTTGGTGGGTGATGATGAAGTGCTGGAGGCAACTATTGGCCAATATTATGAGTCTGGCCGAGAGATTCCTGATGAAATTGTGGTTAGCGTTGAACTGACCAATGCGTCACTTATAGCCGACGCCGTGTGTGAACGTGCTGGGCGTCGGGTGGAAATAGTGTATCCGCAACGAGGAGTAAAAGTTCGACTAGTAGGTTTAGCCGAGTTAAATGCGCGCGAACATTTTACCAGTGTATTTGATTCAGAGACTCGTAGTGCTGAGATATCGAAGGCCCTCGCCCGTTTGTGCGGCTTAAAGCAAGCGCCGCGAAGAGTAGAGTGTATTGATATCTCAAACCTTCAAGGCTCCGACATCGTAGGTGCCTTGGTGTGTTTCTACGATGGGGAACCGCTGAAAGATAAATATCGTAAGTATAAATTACATATTGGTGATACCCCCGATGATTTTGCATCAATATACGAAGTAGTTACCCGTCGTCTGAGCCGAGGTGTAGCTGAGAACGATTTACCTGATCTTTTAATTATTGATGGTGGAGCTGGGCAGCTTTCAAAAGCACTTGAAGCGCGCGATGCGCTTGGGGTGTCGATTGAGATTGTGGCTTTGGCAAAAGAGCGTAGTGCGGCAGAGGCTGGGGTGCATAAGCCGGAGCGCGTCTATTTGGCTGGTCAAGAGCAGCCAGTAGAATTACCTCTCGTTAGCGAGCTTACCCATTTTCTCAAGCGTCTTCGCGATGAAACCCACCGGTTTGTAATTACCTTTCATCGTCAGCGTAGGTCAAAGCGTGCAGTGCGCTCAGTGTTAGATGAGATTGCGGGGCTCAATCCGAATATGCGTAAAAGGTTATTATTGCACTTTGGAAGCGTTGATAAGCTGAAAGGGCAGCCAGAAGCGGAGATTGCGCGTGTGGGTAGAATGCCGCTCGGGTTGGCTCGAAAAGTATTGAGCCGATTAGGTTAGGCGGCTCGTCGGTAACGAACTACTTCTGGCTTATCGTTATTGGCAATATTTCCAAGCTTTTCATACAGCGAGGTGCAACTTGCCATTACTAAGTGCCATTTGGCGCGTTTAAATTGGTCAGACAAAAAGCAAGCGCGGGCTAGTTCCCAAAGTCTTAGAACTACGGCTCGTCCATTCAGAGCAGATCCAGAATTTAAGAATTTGCAAAAACCTAAAGGAGAGTTTGAGCGGTAGGCAGCCGAACGAGCAAACACATGCAGCAAACGAATAACGGCTTCAGGCTCAACTCCAGCAAGAGATTCGCGACGGGCTAGGGCGTGTAGTTCGCGGTAGGCCATCCAGTGACGAATATGAGTAACCATGACTTCCCTTTAATTTAGAATAGGCAGCCTAGCTCATTCACGTATGCTCGCTGCAAGCGTGCGCACACATGTCCCCTTGAGTAGACAATCCTCTCTTATACGTTACCCCCTCTTATCGGGCTGAAGAGAGCTTTTGCTTCAGGATAGCTTGGGGAAAGGTTGTTGCCAAAATTATATAGTATTATTAGAGAGTTAGCTGGGCGTAGTGAGTCCAAATATGAGGCGAATTTAACCGCCTCGGGGTCTACTCGCCAGTGACAGAGGCCATACGTTCTTGGATATGGCGGTAAGTTCTTGATTCAGTCACCACGGGCACTTGGCTCATGGCCAAAATGCGAACAGCCTTAGTCAGGTGCTGAATACGAGCCGCAGATGTAGGGTGGGTGGTGTTCACACTTGGATCATAATGCCCTGAACCTAAACGACGAAGTGCGTCTAGTGCAGACTGGGGGTTATAGCCCGCAAAGGAGAGCAATCTAAGTCCGAGTTCATCGGCTGAAAGCTCATTTTTTTCCGAATCCTCTTCGTTTGCATTTTCAGCGTGTTTTAAGAAAATATGGGCGAGCTCATGAGCAAGAACAAAAGCTAGTTCCGATTCATTCTGCACGGTGGTGACAAGGCCCGTAGAAAACACCAAATACTCAGACCCGACACCAGCTGCAAATGGTTCAGGAGAAACGAGCAAGGTAAATTGAATCTTTGGTTTGGGTTCCAAAGGTTTGGCTAATCTATTTATCAGCGCCCCAAAATAGTCCAAATCGCTTTTTGAGCTAATCATGCCATGTGCTGAAATTAGACTTTGCACGGTATGGGTGGCTGCAAAGGGGTCTATTGGCTTCTTTGCGCAGCCAACCATAAAAAAGACGCAACAAATCAAGAATAATTGCGAATAGGGTATAGAGGGTTTCAGTCGTGTTGCTGAGGTAGGAACGCTGCGCCCTAATCTATGAGTATTTGGAAATGTAAGCTGGGCAACTAATCGCATAGCAGCATCTTCGCCTGAGTAAATTCATGAGGCAAGCAGTAGCTTCCTCGATCATCTTAAAAGAGGCCCCGTGATTCGGCAACTTGCCCGCTTACGAACCGAAAATCCGCTTCTGGGATCGGCCTTGCTCTTTATTGTAGGGCAAGTGCTCCAAAGTTTTTTCTACCTAAGTGCTCTCGCCTTATTTGCTGCACTTTGTGGCCTTTGGTTTATCCTTCCGTTGGTCGCCCGCTACGTTTCCCGTCGGGGGCGCAGGTTCAAAGTTTCCGAGATGCTCCTGAGGAGTGGGGTGCTGAGCATTCTTATTCTCGGTGCTTTAAGTCTTGAATTGCAGCGAGCTCCGGATTGGCCAGCAGAGCAAAAGAGCTCAGAAGTAGTTTTGTTAGGAAAAGTTGCAGAGTCGCCAAGATATAGAAAAGTAGGACAGGTTGAACTTGCGCTGTTTGCACACGAGCTAAAATTTCTCGGCCAGAAGAAAGTTGAGGCTCAGAAGCTTTCTCCGCCACTAAAAATTCGCTGTCGCGCGGTGTATCTACCCTGGCGAAATATACTGAATGCTGAAGCTGGCGATCACTACGTCTTGCGGGTGCAGTTAAATAGAATAAGCAAATTTGCCAAAGGCTACGAAGCTAGCCTCTATCGGCAAGGTTTTCGGGCGCAGTGCCGAATTCGGCAGGCTGTGGCCATTCGCAATTCTTCTGCAATAACGATGCAATCTCGAATAGTTCAAAAACTAGAGCAGACCCTAGGCGAAGGGGAGCGTTCGGGAATGCTCTTAGCCCTTGTACTGGGCGTGCGTGATAAACTTTCAGATGAAACTGAACAAAGTTTCAAAAAAACTGGTCTTGCTCATGCTCTGGTTTTTTCTGGTTATCAGGTTTCAATTTGTTTTTTAATGCTCTCTCTGGTGTTAAGGGAGCTCTTCTTGAGAATAACCGCGTTAAAACGAGTCGCATACTTAAGAGAGTTAATTATTCTAGCGAGTTTTCTAGGGCTTGCTTTGTTCTTGCAAGTAGCAAACGCTGAATTTTCGGTGTACCGAGCTGCCCTGTCTGCCTTCACACTGGTAATTTTGGCGCTCAGCGAGCGAGGCAGGGGTGGATTACATTCTCTTACTTTGGTGTTGCTGGTGCTGCATGTCTTTTGGCCAGCTTGTATCCTCGATCCGGGAGTGCAGCTTACCTTTGCGGCTTTGGGAGGAATTATGCTTGGAAGCGAGTGGGCTGGTGGAAAAGGCTGGCGGGCAGGCCTCGCGAGTTGTATTTGTGCCGGCTTTGCCACCTCCTTGGTAAGTATGTATTGGTTCTCTGAGGCCTCATGGATTGGTATTCCGCTCAATATTGTAGGCGCTCCCTTGCTGACATTTTTGTCCTGTAATGTGGGGGTGCTTGGTTACATTTTAAGCGAAGTATTTGGAATTGATCTGCTGCTTTGGTGGGTGTCCTCTGCTCTCTTACGTACTCGAGATGCACTGATGTATTTGGCGGCTTCTGATATCGGATTGGTAAGTATCGCGAGCGTCTCTGGTGTATTGTATGCCTCGCTTGCTTTAGTACTGCTGACTGCTTTTTTTCTGTCACAGTGGAGCCGTGCAAAAAAACGGAATAATTTTTTCTCTGTTCCCCGAAATGCTAACTTTTGATTATTCAATAAAATGAAAACGTCTCAGCTATGAGCTTTTGATAGGAGCGTATTAGCGCTCAGTTGCTTTAGAGAGTACCCCGTCAATTTTTGCCCTAAGAGTAGCGCTATCAAACGGTTTGGAAATGTAATCGGAAACACCAAAGTTATTAGCCTTAATGACACCTTCCCGCGTGCGATTTGCAGTAATCATTATGAAGGGAATTTTGCAAAGTTTTTGATCTTGCCGAATAGCTTCAAGCAGCTCAATTCCCTTCATCTTCGGCATCTCCCAATCGGAGATTACCAAATCAAATTGTGTCTTGTTGAGTTTAAGTAAAGCTTCCTCGCCATCGCTTGCTTCGTCGACGCTAAAGCTACCTATTTCTGCCAGGAGGCGCTTTAGAATCTTTCGAGCGCTGCCTAGATCGTCCACAACTAAAACGTTCATACATTTCTTAATTTTTTAAGCCTATGTCCAACGAGATTACGCAACGTGTGTTATCTTCTGGTAGTATCGGCTAAATTATTTCAGTGCATAATGTTTCGCAAAACCGATAAAAGTGGCCTTAGGTAGTAGGGGAGAATACCTATTTCCCCCTCTTTGAACCTTATACTTAACGTAGCGGAGTATTGCTTCATTGGGATTCTACGATTTTTTCCTAGAGAGTTGTTGTGCCGTTCTCGATTGTATTGGGAGCCTTGGTCAGATCGAATAATTCTTGTGAAACCAGCGGGCTTGTGATGTCGTCTATTCAACTCGATACGTGAAAGGCCCAGAAAGTATGAACAAAACCCCGCAAATAATCGCACATCGCGGAGTACGACACGAATTACCCGAGAACACAGTAGTTTCAATCGAAGCCGCATTAGCACTTCCCGGATTGGCTGGCGTTGAGTTTGATGTAGAACTTTCTGATGCCCCGGTTGTTCTGCATCAAGAGACTCTTGTTCCCGATTCTGCGTTTTCAAAACTAGTGCTTGCGACCCGCGACTTTGTCTCACGTGATTGGGTCTCTCAAAAATTGGCGTCTGAAATTGTAAAACTTGACGCGGGAAGTTGGCTTTCCCCACAGCACTCGAATGTGAGAGTGCCTTATCTTAAGGAAGTGCTCGCAGCGGAATGGAAGCAAAAAACTGCCTACCTTGAGCTGAAGGATCCTACGTACTGGGGAGAACGTGATCATTCGCGTCCGATAAAAATTGTCACCGCTGTGTTGCCTGATTTGTTAAAATTCACGGGGCAACTCAATATTATTTCCTTTAATCCAGAAATTCTTCGTGTAATGGGCATGCAGGTGCCAGCCGTGCCGCTTACTCTTGCGCTATGGACTGAGTTTCAGACAAAACAGGCAGAGGCTATCAATACCGCTTGTCTGATTGGTGCCGGCACCATTAGCCTTGCTGACACCATGGTGCTTGAAGCTCCTGAATGGGTGTCTCTTGCTCATGACCACGGATTAAAGCTGCATGTGTATCCTGTCTCTCCGGCTCGTGGTGAGCCAGAAATGGAAAAATGGACAGCCGCTTCGCAGCAGCCGAAGTGGGAGAGGCTTGCCAAACTGAATGTAGATGCCATTTTGACCGATTTCCCCCGCGAGACAGTACAATTTTTCGGACTTTGAGATCCTTTAAAAAGTAATCTCGTTGCCAAATAGTAACTCTCTAAAAATATTAGTTTTATTTGGTTGCTGGCAACTTTCTTAAGATAATAAGGCAGGTATGATTTGGGGCTGGAGAATTTCTTATGAGTACCCGCATTGTTGCCCCGGCTAATCATTCTAGTTTTGGTTCGTCAAACCCGTGGCAGGGTCTTGAACTAAGCTCAGGAACTGGCAGTTCCAGCAAGCTGCTTCAAAAACTTGGGGAGCGCGCAGATAAACTACACGAGGAAGCAGCAGGTTTGGCGGTTCTTCGATACCCGCCAGGAGTCAGCCGAGACACTTGTCTTGCAGCTCTTGAGCAACATAATTCTTCTCTAGGCCACAAAGAAGCTTTGCTGGTCGTTGATGCTGCTGGACAATGTGTGCAGTTTTATGGAGCCCTTCAAGGGAGTTCAAAATTCGATCTCGAAACTGTTGGAAATTATGATCGGGAGTTGGCTGGATATTTGGGTAAAATGAGAAATTTTGCGGCGGGCTGCGAAGTCGCTCATTTGGAAGATTTGCCAAAGCTTCTTAGGTTACCTGAGAGGGGCGTTTTGCTCGAAATTGGAGCCGGTTCTTTCTATCAAAGACTCAAAGCACTCTCGAATTATGCACAGCAGAGACGTGGAGAGTTTATTGCGCATGACCCAGCTCCAGCAGCCGCAAGAGCGGCCGCTGCTGAGTTGCCTGCTACACCTTTTTGGGCTCTGCCCCCAACCGCAAATTTTCTAGGTGCTGCGCTTCAGCATTCAGATAGGCCTCTTGTAGTTACCGCCAAAAATGTACTGAGTGTTATGTCTGCCGAACGAGGCCAAGATTTACTGGCAATCTGTGCGGCAGCAAAACCTGAGCGCCTGGTGTTAAGTCAATCGTTGCAGTTTTTAGTTGAGAACCCGTCCATTCCTGAAGACCTTCGCTTAGGCCCGTCAAATATGCCTCGTTTGTTTGAAGATGAGATATTTGAGAACACTGAATTAGGTGCCGTATTTCCAAAGGAACAAAACCGCCTTGCGTGTATTTGTGCGGCCACCCAAGGTTATGTCACCTATCAGCAGGCTTTACTCGACGTGGTTTTTCGCGATTTTCTCGCTCGGGCAAGGGAGCTTGGCATATTTAATTATGGATATGCGTTAGCGACCAGCAAAACCACCCAAGTAGAGGCCCAAGATGTGGCGCAGTTTTTTGCCGCGCATCCCCTAAGGCATACCGCGGCAAGTTTTCGGCTGGGACATTTTAATACAATTCAAATTGGAGCCTTTGGCTATAACATTACGAGTAAGTCTGATGTGGCTTCAGGTAACTTGGCAGTCGAGCAATATCAAGCTCACTTTATTTATGAAAAGGAAGCGCTGCCTCGCAGCTCGGCTTTAAGAAAAATTCCCAAATCAACCCTAGTTGATTTAAGCAGCGAGACATCAATACTTCCTGAGGCCCAGAAGGAAATTAATCCTTTGCTTTTGTTGCTTGAACTTTCTCGTGGTGACACCGAAGTAGCGGTGAGGCTGGCACAGAGTGCACATCAACCGATGCACCAAGCACAAAAAATTGGAGCCGGCTTGGGCGTGGCACATCTATTTCGCATGCAGGACTTTGGGGTTCCTTGGTTTAGCGGAAATTTTGTAACTCCGCTTCGTGAAGCCCTTTTGAAGCAGTACGGGACTTAGGTTGTGGCCCACCAAAAAACCTAAGCGGCCTGGCTGATCTCTATTGCTGACAATTCGAGGACACCCGGGAATGGTAGCTTTATCATAATTGGGAATTTACTAGGCAGAAGCGCTTTTGCTTTAACTAATATAAATCAGAGCTGGCTATAGTCTATAATCAATTCAATAACGTGGTTGGAAGCGCCCAACTTGCAGCAGGGAAAGCCGCTTGTTGGGACGGAACAGCTGCAAGCCTCGCGCCCGCTCTACTGTAAGCTTGGTGAAACTTTCGAGCTATAATATCTGAGCTTGTTGCTCTGCCATACCCCTTGGCTGAAGGGTAGCCAGAGATGGATTGGTATCAGTTTTAGCCTATTTTGCTTTTTGTCTGATCTGTCTTAGCTCGCTTAAGGTCGAAATAGAACTGACTAAAGCGAGCTAGCTGTAAGTTCGGCACTGCTTGACTAGCACCGAACTCGCCTTAAAATGCAGTTATGGCATCACATGAGACAAATCCGTCAAAAACTACTGCTCCCCAAGTGTTAGATTTTAAAAGCGGCTCTCTTCCTACTGTTGGATCTTACTTAAAACCAGAGACTCTAGCCCATTTAAGAGACCAATTAATTGGGGCCTGTGTTAATTCAGATCTCGCTACTATCACCAGGGCCGTGCCGTTAGTAAGGACACTCAAACTAGCAAACTATGGCGTAGCGCAATGCGGTAACCCGCAGGCATTAGTTGATGCTTCAGTCTGTATCGCGATTGTTGGGGCTGTCTACCGTGATAAGATCGGCTCGAAGCATGTAGAAGAGCTACGAAACATGGCCTATATATCCGGTCAATGGGATCGCGAATTGGCTGGGGTGGCAGCTGCTAGCTGCTTTGCTTGGGGCGTGCTCGCCGGTGGTCATGACTCAGAGTGGGGAGAGATCAAACACCAGATCATAATTACCGCTCGAGCCTTTCAAGCTGCCCCAACGCTTCAGGCACTCTGGCTCGCAGGATTGGGGGTACAGTCTTCTGACCGTAAACGAATCGCAGATTATCTTTTTAAAATTGCCGCTGTTCATAGCCAGGTTCTCGAACAGCAAGGTGTATTAAGCCTAGGGGCTGGCGCAGACAGCTCATTCAGGGCATCAAACTCGGTCGTTAGAGCTGGTTCCTCCAGAACAACATCTTATAAGCCCGTAGCTTTACAGGATACAGAATATTCAGATGATGCGCTTGAATATGAAATGGATCGATTAAGGCGTTTTGCGGAATTTCTCATTAAGGGTGATCCATTGGTCAGTCAAGGACTAGAGAAATGGTATCAGGCATACCTAAAAAGCCGGGCCAGGGAACATGACCTTGTTGGCGATGGAACGAAAGATCTTCTTGGCGGAAAGAGCGATAAACTAGCAAGGATCGGTGAAGCTAGCTCTGCGGAGAATATGGCCTTGGTTCCTGGAACTAGCTTTACACTTCTCCGTTATATGGGCCAAGAGGCTACAAGAATCTTAGATCTTCAACGACAGGCAGCTGAGTGGACCGAAGAGCAAATCGACGCAACGCGTCAATCTCGAAGAGCTCGACCATCCTGGTTTGACGCAGAATACTTTGATAGTTAGGTCACTTTCAGGGACCCCCTCTAACTGATCGATACCGCCTTTTTGTAGAATAGTTTGATACTTCGAAAATTCCGTACATCATTTGGAATTCGAGCAAATCTTTAAGAATAAATCGGGATAAAACTGGTGGATTGGGAGATCTTAGATAGGCTCAATGAAAATAAGAAATCCAGGACACCCGGGAATTTTAGCACTATGCATTCTAGTGCATCTGCTAAGTGGGGCAGTTCTTGCTTTGACTAACTTAAACAAGAGCTGGTTGTTTTCGTTCATAAATTCAGTGACTTGGTAGGTCGTGCCAAATTTGTAGTGGGGAAGGCTGCTTGTTGGGACGGACCAGCGGCAAGCCTGGCTCGCATGAAGGCGCTAGAAGGATACCTATTTTCGCGCCTGCCACCTTGCTAAAACCGCAAGGTAATAATGGGTCTTGAAGAATAGGGCCAGATTTTAGCTGTCACAGCCCGAATTGTGAGCAACTAGGATAACATTCTTATCCTAGGCAGCATGGACTAGCGTGTTCAAGGCGGTGCCGGCAACAACTAGGATAATATATTATCCTAGTTTTATGCCGCTAATGAATTGATATGACTGCTGAAAATAATCAAGGATATTCTGGAGCGTCGAAAATGCCGGAGTTTAGTAGGTTGGGGTAGGTGTGGTAGAGTCTGCTCAATAATATGTTATTTATCGGAGGTGGATATGATTTCGAATTCGGTCAAAGATGCGCGGCGACTAGAGTATATGCGAAATCAAGGCGGGGAGATTACAGCCGTAGAGCTGAATGACGCATTACCAGAGCTACCGCGTGATGCTGCTAGCCTTACTCGCTTGCAGGAGTCCGGACAAATTGTTCAGGGGGAAACTAAAACCGTGAACACCGTAGTTAAGGGCTGGCCGAGGGATCTCGATCGGCCCGCATTTAAGGTAAATGGGTAGCGTAAATAACAAAAGACTCGTGTGGGACCTCCAACCGCTGTCGCGGTTTTCGGCCCCACAGTTTTAACGCTATGCACCGTCCCAAATGGCAAACGGACCTGAAATTTGGATCTACTGCTCGGACTTTCAGAAAAGTCTCGACTGGTACAGCCATGTCTTGGGATTCGAAGCGCGTGTAGTTGAACCCAGCAGCCTCGCGATTCTTACTTTTCATGGACAGGAAATCACGCTGGCCCTCAAGATTGATCCGTGGCCCGAAAAGCTGGGACGATTGGAGCAGCCGTATGGCCGTGGGCTTCAGCTTTATTTCGATTGCCCGAACTGGGCGAAGCTACTGCAAGCGGTGCAGCACAAAGGAGTGGCGTTGCCTCGTAATCCTTGGTCGAGCGACAGAGATAAGATAATCACAGAGTTCTTCGATTTAATTGATCCAGATGGATATTGGCTCACATTTCGGGGCAAAAGAGTGCCCTTTGAGATCAACTAGTGTGTATGACAACCGATTGTTCAGGACGCCGGGCAAAGCGATTATGGGTACTCCTTGACTTGCGGTGGCCGGCGCCGGAAAATCTGAACGTCATACCGCCCGCAGCCAATCAGCACATTGTATGTTTGAATCATGGATATCCAGCACCAAGCCAAGTTTAATCGATTTTAGCGAATTTGCTTTGTCTCCGCCCCGGGAGCCCTCAGCTCCTCGATCCATTCCGGTCGAATTTAGGCAGGGCCTTCATTTTGAACTTCCGAAGGTTGACTTAAGCGGTGAGGCGATTTACCGCCTACTACCACAGGGCAAGAGTGCCGAGAACGATCCTATTGTCGAGCTATTACGAGAAAATTTAGGACAATTTTGTGGTAAGTCTCATGCCATAGAGGTTCTGCTCTCTGAATCGGCCGTGGTCGGTGGGACATGCGAACTTGCTGCTTCAGGGTTTGTGAATAATCCACATGACTTGGTGAAGACTGTGGCGCGCCGCTACGCGTTGCTTCTCCTTATCGATCTAGATAGAACTCTACTGAATAGAGTTTTGGATGGCCCAACTAGAGTGAGGACGAATCGAGGCAATGATAGGATCTGGTTGAATCCAGTGGAGCTGCCGAAAGATAGTTTCTCGGTCTCCCTCCAGGAACCTCTAATGGCACTTTGCACTAAGCCCGTCCGTTTTTTGCCATTCTCGAAAGTAGACAGGGGGCGCTTAAAAGGGATCCTGCGAGAGGGTGTCTCGCATCTCGACCTTCTACAGCGTAAAACAAAAGATGGCTTCGATGCCCTGCATGCCGCATACAAGGCGGCATATCGCGATTGGATGGGATATTAGGACACAAGTGACTAACAAGTTATTCCCGCCGAGAACGGGCACGCGGGAAGTCTGAGCCGATTTCGATTGATTAGCCGCGTCCGTTCCGGCAGAATTTACCCCTTATCCAACCGAGAAAATTTGCAATGAAAGACTCAAAGGCAGCGTTCGAATGGATTGTGACTCTACTCCGGCGTTTCGAGCAGCCATTCGTAGTTGTTGGCGGACTAGCGGCCAACGTTTACGGGGCACAACGGCCCTTGAATGACATCGACCTAGACGTTCCACAAGAGGCACTTATTAAGTTACTACCTCACGTGAAACAGTTTATCACTTTCGGGCCGGCCAAATATCAGGACGCTGAGTTTGACATTGAATTGATGTCGTTGCGTTATGCCGAGCAGGAGATCGACCTGACGGCCTCCGAGAGTATAAGACTTTTTGATCATAGATCAGGCGAATGGCGGAGCGTTCCCACCGATCTTGCTGCAGCGGATGAGCATGAGTTGTTTGGTATGACCGTGCCGGTCATGAAGCGAGATTTGCTCGTTGCCTACAAACAGATGATTCGCCGGCAAACTGACTTGGAGGATATAGTTGCATTGGTTGGATAACAAAACGCGCGATTGAAGGCGGGGCTGTGCGCGCAATTCGAATTTTCACACCGCGGATTTGGCCCAGCAATCCGCGTAACCGTTAGGCTGCTTAACCATTAATCAATATGAAAACTCTATTAGACAGTCGGACAGAAAAAGGCGCCGAGGCGCTAAGAGTTATTGCGCATATGCCCACACGAAGCCTAGCTGTTCTCTTAGACGATAATTTTTTGAAGAGATTAACAGATCATGATTTCATGCGGGTTGCTGTCTTTCTCGCTGAAAAAAGTTATGACGAAGGTGGGTGTCCGATTGGTGCCGTCATTATCGACAATTCTTCGCGAAGAATTGTTGGGAAAGGTCACAATACCCTCGCACAAGAAAATCACCCTTATAACCACGGAGAAACTTCTGCTATACGGGATTCAGGTCGTATAGATTTTAGCAATACGACCCTCTTTACTACTCTCAGCCCATGCGATGTCTGTGCAACATTGATCTATATGAGAGGATTTAAGCGCGTGGTGGTTGGCGACGTAACAAACGCGGCTGGCAACGAAAAACTTCTACGAGAAAAAGGAATTCATGTGGATGTTTTGGAGGATATGTATGGTGTGGAGCTGTACGCCAAATTCCGAGCAGAGAAACCAGATCAAGAACTAGAGGACTGGCAAGGACTCCAAGCTGTTAAAAGGCGACATGACAATTCGCACCACGCCGAGGCGAAACCGCGGGAGTAGGGTGATTATTGGAATTGGGTATTGGTTTCGTACCGGTGCGCGTAGCTGTTAGGCTCTACAGTCATTTATGAGAGAGATAAACAAAAAACGAACTGAAGCCGTAGAGTAATATCTGTCTGCCAAGGTCTTCTTGGGGGAACCAAATAAAAAAGGCCGCTGGGTTTCCCCAGCGGCCTTTTTTGCTTTAAAGCTTAAATTACTTTAAGCCTAGCGAGCATGGCGAGGAGGACGTCCGCCGCCACCGCCACCAAAGCCGCCACGGCCACCGCCGTTACCGCCGCCACGAGGTCCGCCTTCTTGCATTGGGCGGGCTTCGGAAACAGAGATATTGCGACCAAGGAATGAAGAACCGTTAAGGTTCGAGATTGCCGAATTGGCCTCATCATCGCTCGACATTTCAACGAAACCGAAGCCTTTGCTGCGGCCAGAGTTGCGGTCGATGATGATTTTTACTGAATCAACATTGCCGGCGCCAGTAAAATGCTGGCGGAGCTGATCTTCAGTTGCACCAAACGGTAAATTACCAACAAATAGCTTCTTGCCCATGAACACTCCAAAATAAATATGCTTTTACTTTGTTTTTCCTCACTCTCAGTAGCGGAATGCCACTTCGAGAAGGCAACTTAAGCAAAGCTTCTCTTCAGGAAAGGAACCGCTAAAGAGAACGGGAGCGGAATGCTCTGGGGCCTCTGACGCGGACACATTTCACCAAGACCCTTTAAAATTAGCATTATTTTGGCCTGGGTGCAAACAAACAACGCAGGCGAGTCGCTTTGTTCTATTTTTCTTGCTTAGGCCTTTAAATGGGAGCAGACTGGGTGAATTGCCGCTGTTTCTGACGTCAAGTTATTGATTCAGTTACATTTAATTGCAATAAGTCTGGACCCCTTTATTGCTATTTTTGGCCGCTTTTTCCAGTAGTTGTCAGGGTAGAAGTTAGCATAGCGTACATCTCGCTAAGGCAGCTAATAGGCCCATAAGGGCCTAAGGCCCCCTAAGCGAGATGTATGCCGCAAAGTAATGTTTTTTTGGTTTTTCCCCTTATCCTCAGCTTGTGAGGGTATTCCCTGTACCAAGATAAACCCTTCACGCTGGTGATTCGTAGCGAGTTTTCTCGTTAGGAACCACCAGCGTTGGTTGTTCCTTCGGTAAAATACTCTCGTCTCGGGAGTTCTGGTGGATTTCCCCTCTCGCAAGTTGGAGAACGATTCCATGCGTCAGATCGATACGCGTAGTCTGAACAGCGCCGAGGTCATCACCTTGGCTGCTGAGTTCGCGTCCTGGGCCAATAATGGCCACGTCACCTTCGAGAAGACGAAGTCCGGTACCGGTCGCACCTTGGTGCGTGCCGGCCGTGAGTTCGAGCTGCTCTCGCGGGCCGTGGCTCTTGAGAACCTGGGCCTCGTGCAGCAGCACCTGGCCAGCCTCCTCGAGATCCTGGGAGTGGGCAAAGACGCGCGTCTCGAAATCGTCGCAACGCAACCGCGTTACGAGGACGAAGCGCGTGTGATCGCTGGCAACCTGCGGGCACTCAACACCCGAGCGAGTGAGCTGCTGCAGCAACAGGCCCGTCGTCGCCAGCAAAGCTCCGCGAATCTCTAGGAGAGAAGCGCGGTAAAGGAGGAGAATGCATGCCACTTTTCTTTTTTGAAAGGAGGCCCTTGGTTTTCTGTTTGCGGCATACATTCTCATCCTTTTTTTACTTCCGTAAGCCCGAGGCAGAATCTGTATCCGGTGACGGGGAAACTGGTGACTGACTAACTGTTCGCCGACACAAAAAACGCCTCCATATCCGCTCAAATTCACCCTCAAATCTTTCATCAACCTAGCTGGCAAGTTCGCTATTACTAGCGGTAATCTGCCTGCGTCATGGAAAATGTTACTTGGAAGCAAAATTTAAAAGTAGTCTGGTTTGCCGAATTTTTGGGAGCCCTAGGCATTAGTGCCTGTTTGCCTTTTTTGGCGCTGTACGTTCGTGAGCTTGGGGTTTCAGATGATGCAGAAGCGCAAACCTGGGCGGGAATAATTTATTCAGCTTCGTTTTTATTCTCGGCTTTGCTTACTCCATTTTGGGGAGCTTTGGGCGATAAATTCGGGCGCAAGTTAATGTTGCTTAGGGCTTATGTGGGAGTTGGTCTCCTAAGCGCCCTTATGGGTTTGGTAACTTCAGTTGAGCAACTTTTTATTTTGCGGCTTCTGCAAGGAACGGTCTCTGGTTTTGTAGCCTCTTCAATTGCGCTTGTTGCCGCCACTACTCCCGCAATGCACGCAGGCTGGGCGCTGGGATTACTGCAAACATCACTTTCTGCCGGAAATATAATTGGGCCGCTTATTGGCGGACTTTGCGCCGACTTTCTCGGCATGCGTCCCGCTTTTTTTCTTGTTGCTGGTTTATGCCTAGTGAGTGCAGTAATTATTTATATTTTTGCGAACGAAACGAATGGTCAAAGCACTTCGAAGCTAGAATCTCAAGCGCCCAAGGGGGTAATTGATAATTTCAAAACTGCTTTTGCCGACCCAGCTTTTGGAAGAATAGTGCTTCTTATGTTTTTGGCCATGCTGGGCTTAACTGCAACGCAGCCAGTGCTTGCGTTTTATGTTGAAGAACTGCACGCCCCAAAACAATATGTGGGCACCGTCACTGGCGCGCTGGTTGGTTTAATTGGAATATTAGGAATTATTTTTGCTCCTTTTTGGGGCCGGCAGAGTGATGCCCAAGGCATGCATCGAATTTTGAAATCTGCTGTCGTGGTGTTGTCGCTAACGGCGCTACTTCAAGCTGTAGTGCCGCATTACTGGTATCTTTTTCCGCTGCGTGCAGCTCAAGGGGTATTTTCTGCTGGAATATTGCCACTTTTGTTCGCGGCGCTTAGTCAGCGCGCTTCACCTGAACGTAGAGGCGGACTAATTGCTCTAGGCTCTAGTGCCACAATGCTGGCGCAATGTGTGGCGCCCACTAGCGGCGGTTGGTTGGCCTCACATTGGGGTATTCCGTGGACTTTTGTGTTAAGCGCGCTAATTTTCGCTATAATGCTGCCGCTGTTAAGTCGGCTGCCAGTCAATCAAAATGACTCGTCTAGCTCTACAGCAAGAGCTGACTGAGCATTTTCAAGCCAGGTTCCGCTTTCAAGATGCACGGCCATTTCTTGGGCCTTTTTTGCCCTTTTTGCGCTGCGTTCTATGCCAATTGCGTGCAAGCCATATGCATTTGCCACAGCCAAGACACTTCCGTGACCACAAAAAGGATTTATAAGAGTATGCGCGTGAAAAGATTCTTTGGCACTTTGTACAATGCGGCAACAGGCCTCAAAGCCCATTCCCCTGGCCCACGTTTTTTGTCCAAGTGATGGAACAACGTCGGCGCCTGGGTGTGGGTCATTTAATAGTGTTGATTTACTAAAACATAATAAATGCGAATACCCAGGGCGCCCTAAGCTTGGCTGCCCGGCGGGTAGGCGGCAAAAAATTTTATGCCACAAAAGCTGAGAGCCAACCTTCTCGGCGGCCTTTTGGCAAAGATAGGCTTTATCAATCCACTGGCCTTCGTGCTTAATGTCAGATTGAAAAAAATAGGCAGCTTGTTCCGGGTTGGTTTTTTCAAGAATAAGTGCCGCTGTTTCAGTGAACCAGTCTTGCCATTCTTTTAAGCTATATTGAGGAAACTCGGAAAAGTCAGGCAAAGATCCCACTAAAACAGTGCCGGCCTGGGGCTGATAGTTTTTTAGCCAGTCGAGGGCATCGCAGCAGTGGATAGTTCGTGTTGGTTCAGACATGTGGACTAGTAAATTAGGGCTTTAGTGCGTTAGCTGCGGACAAATGCCGTTGGTAGCACCGAAAACGCCTGAATTTCGTCAAGGTTGTAGCGCCGATTTAACTGAGGTTTTAATCCAGGTCTAAGTTCAAGATCAACTAAGATGTAATCCCGACTTGCTGTGGTAATCTGAGTAATGGGAGTTAAGTTTGTTTTGATTAGCGCAGAAAGAACATCGGTATAGGGGTTGATGGGTCCTTTTGTCAGGTGTGTAGTTGCCCCAGTGTCCAAGATTGCCTTTACGTTCAAATCAAATACGGGCAAGCCAAGCATCTGGCAGGCTTGCTTCCAGCAAAAAGACGGAGGCGGCGCCTGCTCAGTCTGGGCGCTCTCAGGCCAGAAAATTTTCGAAAGTTGCAGTGCAGCAGCACTAATTTCTGCATACGTGGCGTTTATATCGGCAAATCCACGTAGTTTTGGTGTTGCTAAATCTAGCAGAGTTGAGAGGGAAACACCTTGCCTTGAGTTGTATAATGACTCGTAGATGTCGGCAAATGATAATGGGGCTTGATGCAACGCGCACTCTTCTAGTTTTTCGCCATCGGTTTCGGTAAAAATAGCATACCTAGGAAGCTGGGTGCCTTTTTCAAACACATACATCCAGGTGCCATCTCTCCCGTTTTGGGCCGGGTTGTTGCTCCTGCCGTGAATGTCATGTACTTCGATTATGAGTGACCCGCCAGGCTCATGGTGCAGGCCAATCTCGTAGCGCTCTTGGAAGTAGATAGTCAGGTCACGTCGACCGCCAAGCAGATGTTTCACCGCGTCAAAAATTTCTTCACCACTGGGCCCGAACTCTTCATTAGGGCTCTCTTTTGGAACGATTCCCATACGTAATCCACCACGACATTGTTATGGGAAGTTTGAGCCAAGTGTAACTTAGTTTATTGTAGGCTTGGAGCCGGCGATTTTAGGGTGTGGCAGCGCCAATAAAGCCCGTAGGCTAGGCTATATTTATTATGGTCTCTATCTCTTGCGTGCCCACACTGAATTTGCGCTTGGACCTGAAACTGCTCTTGTGTTGCAGTGGGCACTATCGAGAACGCGTAACTCGGACTGCACGATTTATCACAAAAGGCGTAAAGAGCTTCCCCATGCTGCCCTCGACCGCGTGAAAGGTCTTGAATCCAACTCATTAATTCGTCTTGGTTCGAAACGGTAGTTTCAAAAATGAGCGGTGTGACTTTGCTGAGTTGTTGCAGTTGCTGGCAGTGTTCAGCATCGGGATACTGCGTTACTGTTTGCTGAGGTTCAACATGCAGCTGAACAACTGGGGCTGGAATTGTTGAACAGTTTTTGGGGCAGGGAATGGGGTGCCTATTTGGCTGCGAGGCGATCTCAAGCAGATTAGTTACGACGGTGCTGCTCACTATTTTTAGAGAATCTGAGCTTCCCCAAAGATTTGCCAATATTCCTGCTGAGGCAGTAGCTTCACCTGTATTAGTGAGGATTGCGGCGCAGTGTTCGTCAGCCATTGTGGGAGCTGAACCTAAACCAATAATGATGAGCAAAGATAATAAAGCAAATTTATTCTGGTGCACGGCGTTACTGTGCAATGCCTTTTCCGGACGTTGACGGCTCGTGAAAAGAGCCATGGTTGCCTACTCGCCTTTGCCGCACTTTGCTCTCATGTTCAAACCAGATTTACTTCAGGGGCTCTTGGGTGCGGGAAAAAAGCCCCTGTGCTCTAAGTATATCAAAATATGGGCTTTTTTGGGCATTTATTGTTTTTGTGCTTGAGCCTGACTTCGAGTAGAATCAATTTAATGAGTAAAGAGAGCTGCTTAGACCAGCGTACCCGTGCCGAAGATATTATTCTTGGGTCCCTTGGTTTTGGGGAAGAGGCGCGTATTTCTTCCATTCAAAGAGTTGGAAGTGGATTTAAAGGGGTGGGCATCTGGAATGACGGACAGACCTTTGAATTTGAGTCTGAAGATGAGCTAACTCATCTTGAAAATTGGGCCATAGACGTTTTGGCTATGAAAGGGGCAAAAGCAGCCTAGTAGGGGCGACTTAAAAGCTCCTCAGGGTTTCCCTTAGAATTTAGCATCCATTTCTTTAGCTCTTGGCTTTACTCGTCGACCTCACTCTTCGCGCTTGACGCCTTATTTTTAGGCTGGCGCTTAGAATGGGGGAGATAATGTTACAGAAAAAGATATTACTTGGCTCGTTAGTTGCTCTTGGTCTTTGCGCTTCTACCGCTGAAGCTGGGCCAATTAACTCAAAACTTATCAGCACCATTTCAAAAACCACTGGTGCTGCGGCATCGAAGCTTACGTATTGTTATCTTAAATCTGGTAAAATGGCTGGCGCAAAAAAAGTTGGGAATAAATTTTTTCCAAACGCTGCAGCTGACAAAATTTGCAAAAAATTAAAGACTGTCAAAGGTAAACTCAGCCTAGCAAAACTTTCGAGCCCCGTTGATTCTTCATCGGGAACTTCTTCTCTCATGATTGGTGCCGCTCAAGTTTCAGGTACTCCACCGTTACTGTTGGCAATGTTGTCAGGCACCCCGGCGCCTGAGGATGTTTTATTTAATGACAACACCGTTGAGGCAATTACAAATTCGACCGCGACCACAGAACAATGTGGCGCATTCTGGGGTTCTAATGTTGACGGAGAGTCGGCTGGGCTTTCTGCGGGCTATACGCTTCAGGGAGTTGGTTATTCTTACCAAAACCTAACGCAAGGCGCGACATCGATGTGTTATATGCGCAGCTTCCCAACCGAGCAGAATTTAGCTGACGGCGCGGTTGAGTTGGTTTCTGGAGCTCTTCCAAGCGGGGGCATAGCAAACATTTTTACCCCTGGAGCCACCGCGCGTAAGGTGAAGGTTTCGATTGCCGGCGATGAGTTTGGTGCCCAAGACATTTACATTTCAATACCATCGGCATCAACTAATGCTGCCAATGGTGATGCATATAAGGCAACTCTGGTTTTCTGTAATTCAGAATCCAGCGAGCCAGGAAATATAGAGCAGGTCCGCCTCAAAGTTTCAGGAGAATATACGGGCACTTCGCTTGGTGCATCTGATGAGGGTGGAAACTTTGAATCAAAGTTTACCGGTTTTATGCGTGCGCTGAATGGAAGATTTGTGTTCGACGAATCAAGAGATCGTAGTGCTCAGGTGGAATATCAATCGTCTTCCGGTAATAATTTTAAGTCCAAATTATTATTGACCTCTGACGGGTACTTGCGCAATTTGCAACGCGATAGGCACGGTGGCTTTACCCGTAAGGCGTTTTCAGTAGTGCGCGTGGAGGGTTCAGGTTTAGCTGAGCTTAAGGTACTCGAAGGCGCCTATAAAGAAACGGGTGACGCTGGTACCCGAGAAGATACTGCCTTTGAATGGAGGGATTCATTCTACGCGTCCTCACCTCAAAGTGCACTCTTAGATCAGCTTGATCTTGTCAGCTTTGAGAATGCATTTTTTGATAATCCTGCTGAGCCGCCCGCCGATCTTTCAGACTATTCTTGTGGCGGTTCGGTGAATGTTGAACTTAGTCTCGATATGTCACATCCGAATATGCAAGCAGTATCGGAGGAGTGTGAGGGTGACAGAGTTGATGGCGGAGACTTTATTTCACAAAGTTCAGCCATCCAAGCCGCAATGAATAATTATGGAGCTGCCTGTCAGTTTTAAGTAGAGCTAAACAGTTCCAAAAGAAAGGGGGCTTAAAGCCCCCTTTCTTTTTGTATCAAGCGAGAATTATAAAGTTATGCAGCTAGCTGATACTCCTGAGTTTCAGCAAAGCTGGCGCCGTAGGAGATAGACTCGTTGTCGCTGTAGTCTGCATAAAACTTTTGAAGTTTCTTACGCAACATAAGGCGTGAACGGTGTAGTCTCGATTTTACAGCGGGAACAGATATTTGCAGCATTTCGCTTACTTCCTGGTTGGATAGTCCATCAACATCTCTTAGTAAGAAGATGTTTCTGTATTCTTCCGGAAGAGCCTGAATTGCATCTTCAAGTTGCTCACGCAGCTCGTGACGAGACGAAAGGTAATTTAAATCGGTGGTGTCGCTACGAGTGTCTGCCCAGGATTCATGAGCAGAAGGAGTAAGCTCCTCAAGCGAAATTGCTGCTGTTTGTTTACGCTTACGCAGTTTCATGAAAGCTGTGTTGACGGTGATGCGATAGAGCCAACTTGAGAACGCAGATTTGCCCTCGAACTTATCAATCTTACGGTACACGGTAACAAAAACATCCTGCAAAATTTCTTCGGCATCTTCAGCATTGCGAGTAATGCGTAAGCAAAGGTGATGTGCTTTCTCTGAATATCGGGAAATAAGTTCAACGAATGCGTCTTTGTCTCCTGCGCGAAATGCAGCAATGAGTGCTTCGTCGTTGTTTTCGATATTTGCTTCGATTAATTTTGTCTCTTCCATAAGTTCCTCGCTTTTAAAGTTCATCCTTGAACGAGCGTTGGCTCGCTTGATGAACCCAAAGTGCCAAATTTTGCGAGGGGAGTTGTCACGGATTTGTAAAAAGAATGTCTCAATTTCGCTACTTAGGCGATGTGCTTGATTTCTTTAGGTTTTTTAATGAGAATGTAGGTTCTGAACAGCCCATAACAACTGAATTTTTAGAGGTAGCTGCCATGAATTCTCCCACTGTGCTCTGTAAAAAATTTAAAAAAGAATTACCTGCCCTTCAAAAAGCGCCTTTCCCGGGGCCTCTTGGAAAAGAAATATTGGAGAATGTTTCTGAGCAAGCGTGGAAAATGTGGCGCGATGATATGCAAATTAAAGTGCTTAACGAATATCGCCTCAACATGGGCGACCCAAAAGATTATCAAGTGCTTATTAACCAAATGCAGCTTTTTCTTGGTTTAAAAGATGGTTCGTCTCTTGAAGTAGAAAACGAGACACGCGGGCGGGAGAATTAATTGTTTGTTAGCCGCCTGAACAACGAGGAGAGTATGAGCTTACGCAGCAAAAAAGTAACTGCTTCAAAAGTGTGTATTCTTGGCGGCGGCACCATGGGTGCGGCTTTGGCCCGTTTGTTTTTGGCTAGGAAGGTCCTGAAAAAGCAGGATCTGCTGATTGTTGAGCGGGACCACAAGCGTGCGAAGGAACTACAAAAATTAGCAGCAGAGGTGCATCCGTGCGTGGATGAATCGGTGTCTGGTTTAGAGCTGCTAATTATTGCATGTAAACCCCAAGATTTTGCTGGATTAGCTGAGGAATTGCGCCCTTTTTTGAGACCGAATACACTGCTTGTTTCAATTATGGCCGGAAGTGCACCCGAACAACTGATGAAGGCATTTCCAGCCAATAAGTATGTGGCCTGTGCCATGCCAAATCTTGCCCTCTCGGTTGGTCAAAGTTTTACTGCAGTGCGTTTTTCACCTGCGGTATCAAAACCAAAACGTAAAGAGCTGCTGCGCTTGCTTGCTGCCACTGGGGTAGTGCTTGAAGTGCCGCGCCAAAATCTAATGCATGCTACGACTTCAGCTTCGGCAAGTGGCTGTGGATTCTTTTTCGCTATCATCGAGCATTATATTGCTGCCACTCAGGCTCTCGGATTTTCAAAGGAGGAGGCAGAGTCACTTGTGCGTCAAACTCTGCGCGGCACTCTTGCGTTATGGGAGAGCGCGAACAGTAGTCCAGCCGATTGGCGAGCGCGAGTGACTTCAAAACGCGGGACCACACACGCTGGGCTCAAAGCCATGAAAAAACGGGGTGCTTCAGCCATGCTGAAAGCCACCCTTACAGCCGCCTATGCACGCAGTAGGCAACTCAGTCGCCTTACATAGAGCTTAAAAATAATACCGCCCTGGGCTCGTTTTTCCAACAAGAAAATCGATACATATCAGGAAGTTAGCTTAATCGCTGGGGCCTGCCTCAGAATGCCCTTTAGGAAGCAGTAGGTGATCCCGATACCTTTGCTAGAGGCAAATGCACACAAAAGACCAGTGCACTGCTTCTGACCCAATTGCACTCTCCTTAAGAGAGGGAGAGCACAATTAAGTACTGAAGTAGCGAGAACTGAAGGAGCCACCCAATGTACGGGAAAACAGCCCACAACGCCTATCAGACGGTACAAGTAACCACCACCGATCGTGGCCGTTTGCTCCTCATGATGTATGAAGGTGCCATCAAGTTCCTTAAGCAATCTAAAGCTGGCCTTGAGACCAACGATATTCCAAAGTTCTGCCGTTTCTTAAGCAAAGGCCAGGCGATTATTGCCGAGCTTATGAACACCCTCGATTTCGAAAAGGGTGGAGACATAGCAAAAGACCTCGATAGACTTTACGATTTCATGCTTTTCTATTTAACAGAGGCCAACTTATATCGCGATCCAAAGCGTATTGCGAAAGTAATTGGACTTCTCGACACCATCTATACGGCTTACAAAGAAATTATTGAAGGCCGTAAGGAGAATGCGAACGTTGTGAATACTCCTGAAACCAGCAAAGAAGTTGGTGAAGCAGTTAGACGTGTGCAGATTTCTCTCTAAATTATAGCTTCATCGCGCCAACTCTCACGGGATAACGCCAAAAAATTTAGAAAGTGTACCAAAGAGTTTTCTAACTCGAACATGGTATGCGTAAAAAGCCATAGGGACTTTAAATGTGCTTAGCTTCGCCGGTTTGGCTGTTGCCTTAAGTACTTTTAACTCTTCTCTCACATCCCTAATCGCCCCGAGCGGCCGATAAGGGGCCTCTAATAGGTTTTGGACCAGACCTGCCTCGCTTATTGTGTCGAGCGGAGATCTCGTGCCGTTGCTGCCACGCTCCATCACATGAGTATAAATCATGGTGGTCTTGACGTCGTTATGGCCAAGGAGTTCTTGGACCGTGCGAATGTCGTAGTTCCTTTGTAGCAAGTGAGTGGCGAAGCTATGCCGAAAAGTGTGGCAGGTAGCACGCTTATCTAGCTGTGCTTTTGTTACTGCGCTTTTTAGGTGTTTTTGAAGAATTGATGGGTCGAGATGATGTCTACGAGTTATGCCAGATCTAGGATCTATGGAAAGATTTTTAGATGGAAATACATACTGCCAAATGATCTGTTTATTGGCGTTAGGATACTTTCGTTCGAGCGCAAAGGGCAGATAAACACTTCCAAAGCCTGCCTTTAGGTCTTTTTCGTGAAGAGCTCTTACCTTTGCAATAAGCTGCTGCAATTCTTCACGAAGCGTTTTTGGAAACGGTACAACTCTATCTTTCGAGCCCTTTGCTTGTCGAACTAAGATTTGGTTTCTTTCAAAATCGATATCTTTTACCCGTAGGCGCAGGCATTCGTTTAGTCTCATGCCTGTACCGTATAAGAGTGAGGCGATTATCTTAGGGAGTCCAGTTAGGTTTCCAAGTACTAGCCCGATCTCACGTTCGCTAAAAACGATGGGAAGGAACTTAGGGCGGTTGGCTCGAATAAGTCCGATAAACTCACCCGGCTCTCTTTTGAGAACATCCTTGTACAAAAACACTAGGGCATTAAGAGCTTGGTTTTGAGTTGAGGCAGAAACGTTTCTTTCAACTGCGAGATGGGACAAAAAATCGGTGATTTCGCTGCTGCCCATCTGAGCTGGGTGTCTTGAGCCATGAAATTTGATAAATCTGACGATCCAACCAATATAGGTCTTCTCTGTTTGGTAAGCCAAATGCTTCATTCGGATTACTGCGCGGACTGATTCTAGAAAGGGGGAGCGTTTACTTTGCACAACTCAAGCTCATTAACTTCGATATCGAACAATACTAGAAGTGTGTTCCACGGTCAAGCTCTAAGTTGATGATCCTCTGATACTCGATTCAATCCTTCACCAAGGTGGATCATCAACTTCGAGCGTTTAATGGCAGTTGGGTGGATCATCGACCTAGCGCAAAAATAAATCTGTAATGTTAAGCAATTAGCCTCATGAAAGTTTAATTTGATTAGCCGGAGATGATCGACCATGCTAGGATAGCGGCAATTTAGTGTTGCTGTAGAATCTAATGTTATATCTGCCAAAACTTAAACGATGAAAACGATTCTTTGCTACGGTGACTCGAACACATGGGGCGACCCGCCCGGCGGATCCGGGCGTCATGCCTGGGATGTTCGTTGGCCCGGGCTCCTTCAAAGCACGCTAGGTAGTGGTGCGCGAATCATTGAAGAAGGTTTGGGTGGGCGTACCACCTGCTTCGACGACCCACTCACTCCGAATCGAAATGGACTAGCATACCTTCCTATCGCGCTGGAGAGTCATTATCCGATTGACCTGCTCATCGTTATGCTTGGCACAAACGACGTAAAGGTTCGCTTCAACCTCACGACGTATACAATCGGTCAGGGCGCAGCTGAAATCCTTATGCTCGCGAAGAAATTTGAGCCCACAATCCCTAATATTCTTTTGGTTGCACCACCGCACGTAGTACCTACTGATCATGCTGAGAATTCGCTGGCATTTGAAGGTGCCATCGAAAAATCTCGTGAGCTTGCAAAGCACTATCGCTATTTCGCTACACTGTTAGGTTGCCATTTCTTTGATGCG
>JBIKUD010000044.1:0-19639 GCA_044347745.1 Bdellovibrionota bacterium | reverse complement strand
TTTGATGCCAATTTGATGGCAATAAAAACCCAAGTGGAAAAGCTGGGAAAGTAGGATTAGGGGAGTGCGCACCAAAATAGGTGTGTCGCCTAGAAGCGTTAATTTGGAGCGAGATGAGGTGCCCCCGACCAGGAATTAAAAAATTAAGTCGGCTGTGAAACCATCAATAATTTTCCTTTCCGACTATCTTTAGTAATCAGCATTTAGCTCAGGGAGATGGGCAGTTTGGGCGAATCAAAGAGCCCACGAAAACAAAAATAATAAGACAGATACATTATCGGACCCGCAAAAATTAGACCAACTCCAAAAAGCAGAAATCCAACGAAGAGTAAAATGCACTGGAGAATTCCAAAAACAAATACAGTCAATAAATTTCGCAAAGTATTTATCAAGCTAAATTTGAGTGCCGAAATTGGACTGTGCTCGTCAATTGCCACTAGTGCTGGCGCAAAAAATGCCGATGCCCATACGATAACAATCACCGCGAGCGGGATGATTACCATGAACACTGACCTTAGGTTTTCTCCTATTCCTTGCCTGCTAAGCGAGAACACGGGCAACTTATCGAATATCGCGCCTAAAACCCATAAACCACCAGACGTAATGAGCACATTGAGGCAACAAAGAGTGATAAGAGCGCGACGGACTTCCCAATTGTCCAAACCGATAAAAAAGGTCTTGAAAGATGGAGCGACACCTTTATTTGCGTTTTCCGCTGATACGCAGGTACATGCGGTAAGGAAAGGTAGGATAGCCTGCGCTGCCATTTGCCCAACCATGGGAATCTTCTCAACCAAGTGAATGCAAAACCCGGCACAAAACAGAAGTGCGGTCCAAATAAGAAAATACTTTTTATAAAGCTTAAAACCCGAAGCAATCCAATGAAAAGAGTCCGCGACATTACATTTCCGCATATATGAGAGTTGCATAAAATAGCCAAATATATCTTCGTTGTGCCAAATCAATTACATCCTTGAGTCTATCAATGCGTTTCCCTTTTTTAATGTTTCATCAACATGAACGCCTCCGCTTTAATCCACTTTATCCTTAGTTGGGGGGACCACCAGTAGGTGCATATTCCACATGAATCTCCCCTTAAATCGCTAGTATAAGCTGCAAAAATTAACTTACAATTTGCACTCAAAGCTGTAGAGCAAGAGCAGAGACCGCGAATTCGACATTGGCGATTGCTATCAGAATTGGGCGGAGAAATTTTAGTCGGTTCTTTATTTTGAAGATCTACGGGCGGAATCTGTTGTAGAAGTTGGCTGGTATCAGCGACCCTTTCAAACCCGATTGATGTTAGGCTGCTCAAATTATTCGCGTGGATAAAATGAGCGAAAGAGGGGGCTGTTCCAGACATATACTACTCCGAAGTCAATCGCTTACGCTGTTCTGAAAATGATGCAATCGATTTAACTACACGACCGGTGAATATATCGAGCCGTGAGGCTGCTCCGCCGCTGCGCAACCGTTTCGGCCAGCCAGAGCGGCACTGGGCCGGGTTGATATTCCCATTGTTTCGTTATGCTGATTGCACCTTGCTTGTTGCATATAAATGGGAAGGTTCCCCATCTAAAAGCAAAATCAGTTACTTAAATGTCGATTTGGAGGAAAGCGGCTTGGGGGCGACTCATGTGCCTGGTTGTTCTCAGGTCGGGAGCCGGTTCTGTAAGTCCCTGTTTGGCTTATATCTTATTCGATCCAATTAGTTAGCTGAGCGCGGCTTGCGGTCTTGGTCTGCAGCATAGGTGCCCCCGACCAAGAATTCTTAATTCTGATTCTAGATACCAAAGAGCAAGTTGAGCAATATGCCCTCAGTAATCAGATTTTTAAACGTGGTCTCAATAAAGCCGTAACTACTTACTCCAATGAGCTTCGTCGGCATGGTGCTTCCGACAATCTTACTCTTAGGGAACTTGCCTCGCTCCTACACCACAACTCTGCGCTTCAGGCCCTGCACCCTGATATTCAAGCGATTATTACCGCTGAATATAAAGCGTTTTTTGATGCCAATTTGATGGCAATAAAAACCCAAGTGGAAAAGCTGGGAAAGTAGGATTAGGGGAGTGCGCACCAAAATAGGTGTGTCGCCTAGAAGCGTTAATTTGGAGCGAGATGAGGTGCCCCCGCCCGATAGGTCAAAAAACAAAAGAGTTGTTCACCAGCACCCTCGCGCCTGTGAGGGCTTAGGAACTCTCATCTCGCTATTTGGTGCTAGTATTTAACTACTTATTGAGGAATCGCGGGTCTACTTGGATATCTTGCGTTCCATGGCCAATCTGATTAATCTTCTTATCTGCGCCTCGCTTTGCAAGCCTAGCCACCGCCTCTCTCAAGTCGCAGGTGTCTGTGCAGGTGCTTAAAGAGGTTTCAGCGTTCTGGTTGCATTCGTATTGCCACTCAATTGGCAAGCTAGAGCAAATTTCAAGATCCGCTTGATAGGATTCAAAGCAGTCATCATAACAGGTGCTGAGATTGAAATCTTCAGCGTGCGACTGCGCAATCCAAAATTGACTCGTCATTACAAGTGACAGGCTAAGAATTACTAGTTTTTTCATGTTAACCCCCCAGACAGATTATTTTTGCGAATAAGCCTTTATCCGCGTACTGATGGTTAAGCAACCGCTGTGCCAAAATGATGCGGGTAACTTGGGCTTTATGTTACCAATCTAGAATCAGAAGGGTTCTTAGGGCAATCTACGTCGAATTATTAAGGAGGGAGCTGGGACACCTTCTCTCCCTGCCTATTAAACTTATTCAATTTAACTGCTTAGCTGCTCTTAGGGTGCTGGATTCAATAACGTGATCGGCGCTCGCAATAAAAAAGAAGCGAGCAAGGGGAGAAGAGCCAGGCAGCCGAGCTTAGCCCGGCTGCCTTCCTAAAAGCCAAACACTAGAAGTTGATTAATAGCACAGTAGAAACCGACTGCTCGCATTACGGGTTGCTTGTTCAGCAATCGCAGCAGAAGCAGGGTTAGTGATATCGAGGCCTTGTAGTCCTAGAAACTGACTATCAATAATTCTATTTAACCAGGCATTAGTGCGGGGTTTAAAACCAAGCACCGGAGAGGCACCACGTACAGTAATTTCCATGAGCACCGCTTGAAATTCATTGTTTAGTGCAAGCCTCTGCGGTGAGCTGAGAGTTTCAAATTGCGAAAAAGTTGCTAGGTAGCTCAGGCGTTGAAGGAACTGCAGAATTTGCACATTGCTATCGAGATGAATTTTGAGGGCAGATCTATCCGTTTTTGCATAAGGCATGCCACAGCTTACGCTTTGGGCGTTGGCTGTTTGAACGGCAAGTAAGGCAAGGACAGTAAGAATAATTTTTCGATACATATTTTCCACCAAAAAGAATGACCTAATCATTTCACTGGTTCAAGATAGCATCCAAATACGAAGGAAGTCAGCAAAAAAGGACTTGGAGTTTACTCCAAGTCCTTTTTAAGCGGGTTAAATTCGCCGAAATTACGCTTTTGCTTTTAAGTTAAACTTTTAAGGTGCCCCCGACCAGAAATTAAAACTCTGATCCAAGTAAGCAGTTGCAGCCTCTTACGGGGTTGAGCGATTTCGCTTGGTGTAGGCTTACGCCTCAGCCAAGTAACGCTTCCTCGAGACTTCTGCACTTGTTGTTTTTTCTGCGTCTGTTGCATCTGGTACTGTACTTTGATTTTTATTGGCGACGGCATTTTTTATGCGATCGATGAATTTGGTTTTATCGCTGCGATCTAATTCAGAGTTAAGAACTCTATTATAGACCTTTCGAAAGTTGATTTCTGCTGGTTCTTGAGGTTGTGGTTTATTTACCTCTGGCGCTACTTGTGTTGGAGGAGGTGAGGGTTTTTGTTCTGCTGATACTTTGCGAATGTTTTGAGTAGCTGCAAAACTTGAAGGTCGAATTGAATCAATTGCCATGGTACCATCCCTGCTTAGAATTTATGCGCGTTTAACGAGCCGTCTTCCGTGAGCTAGTTGCTAATTTTGTTCAGCAATAGCCAGTGATCTTATCGTCAGGTAGGACTGCTACTTGAGCTATTAATATATCGATCTCAAAAAAGGCAATAGACACAGATAGTTAGCAAGCTCAAAGCTGGTAAAATATCCCATAAAGTTGCAAATGCGCTAATGGTACGTTTCTGTTAGTCAATCAAGAAATGCTGGCGGCAAAGGCTCAGCAGAAGTCGACTTTGTATCAGAAATATTATTTGAGCATAGACACCATTTTAAGAAGGATTCTTCTCTCAATGGGTGAGGCATTTGCAAAGTGGCATCAAGTGCTAAAGCATCGAAGCTGGTCATACGCGTACGTGATAGTGCGCTATGACGTACTTTCAAGAGACGCTGGTAACTTTTGTTTGACATGTTATTAGACCTTTGAATTTTTGTCTTTAGTGTAAAACTCATTGAGTTATTCAGTTGGGAAGTTCAGTTTTCTTCCAGGCAAGCTGCACATTTTTTAGGGCTTGTTGAGCGATTGAAATATCAATATTAGCTGACTCCTTGTGCAGCTCACGAGCAATAACTTCCGGCATTAGTCTGCCAATTTGAACCACTAGCGGTGCTAAGTTCTGTAGTTGTTTCAGTGCTAAATGAGCAATGTCATGAGCATCAAGAGCTAGTGCTGTCGTATGTAGTGCGGTATTACTGATCGTTACGCCATTTAGAGCTAGATAGGCATCTTGCAAGATCCGCGAGATCTTTCCTTGTCTCTTGGCTGCAGCACTTAATATATCATGATCCGAACCATTGCTGTGGTAGGTAAGGGATGGGTCGGCAAATGAACTTTCTTCCAACTTGTCAACGCTTTCATTGAGTGGCTTGAACTGTTTTTCGAGAACTAGGCAAGTTTGGCTTAAAAGATGTCGAGCATCGGCGTACTCAATTTCATCTATCAGATCAATTTTACTTTTTATATTTCGATAGATGTCCTCTTCTAACGCGAGCTGCTCACGTAGATTCCGAGCGAGATGTTCAATTAAAATTTCCATTTTTGGTGCATCCTTAAGCTAATTGAATGGCCATTGTAAACTGCAACACCGAAAGCCTATATGCGATGCATCATACCAGAGCTCTTTTAACTTTTTTTACTCAGTCTCTGCCAACAACTGAAGTCCTTTCAGGTCTACTATTCTGACTATCCCTGGGCGCTGAATGTCGATCAATTTGTCACGTTGCATGGCACGTGTAACTCGTATAGCTGATTCAGCCGTGGTTCCAGTCAGGTCAGCAATTTGTTGACGCGTGATATCTATAGTGTGCTCGGAGATAGTGGATGGCCGAGAGAATTTAGATGCCAAAGATACAAGCACAGTAGCTATTCTCACAGCTACACGATCGTGAGCGAGGCCGCGTGAAAGCTGATATGAAGAATGTAAATGATTTAGCAGCTGTGAAACAATGAGCCTATAAATATATTGGTTGTGGTGGAGAAGATGAAGAAGATTTTGTACCGGAACCCACAGCACTTGTGACATTGCATGTGAACGGGCTGATATCTGCGCAGGTAACTTTTCTGGCGATAAAGTTATGATCAAACCAAAGCTATCTCCAGGTGCCAAAAGCTCCACTATAAGCTCTTTCCCCGAGATGGAGGTCTTAGTCATAGCCAGGCGACCTGTTACCACTATAAATCCATATAGACTCTTATCAGCCCCCTCTACAGTTATGTACTCTCCGGGTTCAACGTTAGCGAATCTGCACTGAAGAGCTAATTCCTCACGCTCCTGTTTAGGTAGTTGATCGAATGGCTTGACGTGACTTAAGAACTCGGCAGTAGATAAGCCAGTTTGAGATATTGGCTGTGAGGAATGTTTTTCATCTTTATTGCTTGAAGATGCTGAGATTTGTTTCGTTCCCATTCCAGTATAGTTTTCATTATTCATAGATGTAAGTATTGCACATAAGCTTGAATATTGGGGCCTTTTTCACCTTAGGCCTCAACTGGCCCTATAGGTTCAGTAATTCACTTTTTTACGCTGCGATATGATCCGCGTCATACGCCAGCTTGCAAATATTCAAATATTAGCTTTAGAAGTACTGCTTATTGTGAATTCGCTATTAGCTAGATTGAGCTGTCTTAACTCTTGGACAGATTCTGATAAATAACTTGCCGAAGCAGTAGTGTATTCGTGTTACCAGACACTACCGCTTCGGGTAAAATACGATTATAGGTGCTTAGCAATTGATAGGTCGTTATTAACCTTAGTCACCCCATCGGTGTTCTGCGCAATTTTTACAACAAGCTCACGTTCTACATCAGTTGGCACACTACCCGTTAGTGTGACTACCCCATCTAATGTGGCAATATTAATATTTCCGCCGTTGATATTTTTATTCAGGTACAGTTTGCTCTTTATGCTGGCTGTGCTGGTCATATCACTTACGGTCTGGCCGAATGCGCGTTCTTCCGTTGCTTTTGGATTTTTCCGTGCAAGAGAAGCCTTCTCCTGATCTACGACGAGATCATTAGTTACTCCCTTTACATCACGAATTGATTTGGCAATCTCACCAGCAAGATCCTTTTCTATAGGAGTCTCTACGGTGCCCTTAAGGTAGACCACCTGCTCACGCACATCAGTGTCGATATCGTAGGCTTTTAGGTGTCGGTTGAATACATAAGTCATAACCAGTTTAGTCTGAATCCATGTATCCGAGTGCTCTGCTGTTGCCGCAAGAGCTGGGGGCGCCATGAACAGAACTGCACCTGATGCGACGGTAGTTATTAAAGTTTTTAATGTTTTCATAGTGGTAATATTTCCTAGTTGGTATTTTTGCCATAAGTTCATTCATGAACAGATGGTGATTGGGGCTCGCAGTTAAGCGAGCCCCAGGCGCCTATAGCGCTGAAGAGGCTGGGCCTTCGGATGTACGGATGGTTTTAGCTGTCCCACACGAGCAGTCTTTCATAAATATGCCCAGTTCCCGCTCTGCCTGATCGGCTGTGTACTGGTAGCGTTCTCTAAGTTTCTTAATTAGCTGATCCTTTTGGCTATGCATGCCTTCAATATCGTCCTTCGTAATCTTATTCCATTTTTCGCGAACTTGTCCTTTTAGTTCATCCCATTTGCTTTCGATCTGTTCAATTTTCATAAAATGTCCTTTGCGTTATCTCTATGTACGTAGGCTTCTATTCCTACGTTGCAGACAGTAGGGTAATTTTCGAAGTTCTTGCATGATGTAGCGCAGGTTGACCAAGTAATTATTGCAGGGCGGAATTGCAGCTTGGGAAGTACAAAGCCCAGCGAGCACAGATACCTTGTGCTCGCTAGGCTTTGTTGATGCTTTGGCTATTTGGTCTTAAGCTTTAGCTTTAAGATTCAAAGCAACTTCAAACTCATCTTTAATAACTTTGTCGCCAAGATTATCAAAGAATTTGCCTGAGCCGTAACGAATGTTCCAGAGAGTGCGATCTACGGTAACTTTACCGGTCGCACTTGCTTCGTTCGAAGTTACGGTGACTGTGGCGGGAAAGGTTATGCTTTTGGTAATTCCCAAAATGCTTAGGTCTCCCGTAATTTCATAATTGGCTTGGCCCGGGGCTGCATTTGCAATCGGAGTCGCTTTTGTAATTTTAAAAGTGGAGGCTGGAAACGCCTGCACTTTGAAAAAATCATCGGACTTTAGATGGCCTGTAAGCTTTTGGTTGTCTTTGGGGTCCTTGATGTCTGCGACTGAAATAGTCGACATATCAATCTCGAAATTGCCGCCAACTAGAGTGCCGCCTTCAACCACAGCGCTGCCATTTTTAAGCTGCACCTGTCCATTATGGAAAGAGCCCAAGAGTTTCCTGCCTGTCCATTCCAAACTACTGACACTCGGGTCAATTGAATAAGATTTTGCCTCGGCAAACGCGAATGAGGCAACAAAGAAGCTAGCAAGAGTAAAGGCCGATAGGGCTCGAAACATAGAACTCTCCCGTGAAAAAATGATGGTAATAGACGTTGACTGACGCCAACGTTATTAATTGCAACATGAGCGGGAAGAGAGCACAACCCTATTGGCGGGGCTTTTGCGAGCGGAATTTCTTCTTTCTGAAACCGCCCCCTTTAAAGGTATTCTCTGAACCCCTACTCGGAGATTCCGATCCGGCGTCGCGCTTTGGTTTATCCCACGGCTTGGAATGGAAGGGGCGTTTGGCGTGCGCAGGTTTATCGGACTTGCGATAAGGTCTACGTTCGCCTTGGTCAGTAGAGGGCTGACCTGAAAAATTTTGTTCAACAGAACCCTTTTCCGAGTATTTTTGTTCTGAATAATTCCTTTGTGGGCGTTCGCGATTAGAATAACTTTGTGATCTATTCCCGCTATCTCGGTGTCTGCGATTGCCGTAGCCTCCTCTACCTTCTCTGCCTTCTCTCCCACGACCTGCATCTGCGTAAGATGGAGCGCTGTATTCAGGCTGATTGTCGCGCTCTCGCTCGATAAATAAATCGGGCATTAATAATGTAATAAAGCGAGCTGCAATTTCTTCCTTGTCCATCTTTTCCAAGGAGGCAAGCCAATTTGAATCCAACACCTTTCCAGCCCGTTCAAAGGCAGTTTGAGTGCTAAAGCTTTCGTGCAACGCAGCCACTTTCTTAAGAGCGATGGCTTTACGGGTTGGAATTTCGCCTTCAACAAAGCGGCTCTTAGTAAGTTTTTCAATTTTACCCAATAAATGCCGATGAGAAGGGGTAACTAAACTAAATGCCTTACCAGCTTTACCACTGCGAGCAGTTCGTCCAATTCGATGCACGTAGCTATCAAGCTCTCTTGGAAGCGAATAATTTACGACATGGGATACGTCTTTAACGTCCAATCCACGGGCTGCCACATCGGTGCATACAAGAATTTTTGCCTGACGTTCGCGGAATCGCAGCATAGCTGCTTCACGCTCACGTTGATTCATGTCTCCATGGAGGCACTCAACTTGATAACCTTTGCCAGAAAGATAACGTTGTAAATCAACAACCAAAGCTTTGGTTTGGCAGAATACGAGGCCGAAAAAATCTTCTGCTGCATCAATTAGTTTGCAAAGTACTTCAGGCTTATTTTTTTCTTGAGTCTGAAAGAAAATTTGCTCAACTGTGGCAGAAAGCATAGCAGCGCCGCGATTGACCTGAACGCTTTGAGCCTCTTTTAAAAATACGTCTGCGACCTTTTTGACGCTTGGGCTCATAGTTGCTGAAAAGAGCCAAATATTTCGTTCACTTTCTGAAGTTTTCTTAAGAATGGTTTCCATGTCTTCTCTGAAGCCCATCGAAATCATTTCGTCAGCTTCGTCGAGTACCACAATTGAAACTTCGTCTATCTTAAGCGATTCGCGTTCAAGATGATCAATTACTCGACCAGGAGTGCCCACAATTACTTGGGGGCCCTGACGAAGCCCTCTAAATTGGTCGCCATAGCTCGCTCCGCCGTAAATAGGCAATGCTCGAACGCCGAGGTATTTACCTAGAAGATTAATTTGCTCGGTCACCTGCATGCAAAGCTCGCGGGTGGGGCAAAGCACAAGGGCCTGCACACTGCGATGCTCGGGATCAATCTTTTCCAATAATGGAATGGCAAATGCGGCTGTTTTGCCGGTGCCTGTTGCGGCTAATCCAATAAAGTCGGTGTCGGCTCCCAGAAGAATAGGGAGGGTTTCAGCTTGAATCGCGCTGGGCTTCACGAAGCCAAGTTCACTAATTCCGCGGGCGAGGGGGGCATTAAGCCCAAGGTTTTCAAATGTTTCCATCGCAGGGTTTTAGCACATGTGCGAAAGTTTAGCTTGTAAACGGCCTAAATTATTTTAGTTTTTGGCTGATCGTAACTAAAGTGATTACAATCAGGGTGTTAGATAGAGTTACTGTGTTCGGTTTTTTATTGCAGCAATGAATTTATTGGGGACTCTCAGCATCAAGATAGTGAATCCAGCTGCAAGGAAACATTATGCCGCGGCCCTTTCCATCTCCGTCGGCGTCGAAGAAATATTTACATGTTCCAGTGCAGGTGCCGTTTTTTCCGGAACGGCAATCGCTTCCTGTAAAGGAAACTCCAGCGCCCAGTTCGGGGGCCTGTTCTAGTATGCTTGAATGGGGACATCCGCAGATGTAGGGCACAAAGGCACCGGCTTCAATGAGGGATGTGCTATCAACGAGCATTTGTAGTTGGTCGTCCGCCTGGGTAGTAGGGGGTACGAAGAGAAGAAGAGAAAATAAAAAAAGTAGTGTGACTCTAATTTATATTTGCATACGCCCTCCAATCCTGCGCAAGTTAAATCCCACCACGTTCTCTTTAGAGCGCATTTATATTTCCAACCCCTTGATTTTAGGACTTGTTGTGCGTCTTGATGGGCGCGCTATAATCAGTGTCTAAAGAGTATTGAAGGAGTTTGTGTATGCTTTCTAAAAAAATGGAAGAACTACTGAATAAGCAAATTGAGCTTGAAGGGTCGGCTTCGCAGGTTTATTTGGCCATGGCATCTTGGGCTGAAGTTGAAGGCTTAGAGGGCTCAGCCCAGTTTTTTTATACCCACTCAGACGAAGAACGCATGCACATGCTGAAACTTTTCCGTTACATCAATGAGCGCGGTGGACATGCCGTGGTGCCCGTCCTAAAAGCGGTACCTCTTAAGTACAAGTCGGTGCAGGATGCTGTTGAGCATTTGCTCGATCATGAAGTTCGCGTCACAGAATCTATTAACGAACTAGTCGACCAGGCGCTAAAATCGAAAGACTACACCACGCATAATTTTTTGCAGTGGTATGTTCAGGAGCAGATGGAAGAAGAACGGCTGGCGCGCAGTATTTTGGATAAACTAAAGCTTATTGGTGCCGACAAAGCCGGGCTCTATCTTTTGGATAAAGAGCTTGCAGGCCTTGCTGGACAGGCCGAGAAAGAGTAACGCTCTGTCTTTCTGCTTCTACTGCAGCAACTGCCGCGCAATCGACTCGCTGACGCGGTTTGCCGCCAGGGCTTGGCTTTGGTTCTGGGCAATACGCTCGGCGAGTGCTTTCGCTGTCTCTTCTGCTCGCTGAAGGTCGCGAATCGTGTTGGCCTCAGTTGCAGCCAGGCGTTCCTCAGTTGAGGAAACTTCGCTTTTTAGTTCTTGCTTAATCGCCCGCAACTCTTGGCGTTGGGTGGTAATATCACCGCGATCTTCTCTAAGTCTGCGCACAAGCTCGTCTGTTTCATCGGCGCTTTGTGGTTTGTTTTCTTCTCGTTTTTTTAGTTCAACTGCTTTTGTTTTTACAATGCCACGCTGCTCGTTGCCCACGTTAAGGGCCTGCACCCGCCTTTCTGCAAGCTCTTTATTGTCCTCTTTTATGCGATCGGCCACGGCGTTTCTTTCGGCATTGGCTTTTTCGAGGCGTTCCTGAGCAGCTTCAATTTTTTTCTTGTCATTCTCTTTGAACGCACTTTTTAAATCCTGCGCTGCTTCAAGCTCTTCTTTGACTGCTTTTGCGGCTTCTTTCAAATTCTGCTGATCTTGATTAATTACTGAGCCAATTGAATTGGCTTGCTCGCGGAAGCGGCTTTTAATATTGCCAACGGCGTTACTGAGGCGCTCTTCGCTGTTCTGCGGCGATACCTCAACGCTGTCTTCCTGGATAACTTGTGTTTCTTCTTTGGCTAGCTGGGCTTTCGTTTTAAGTTCGCCCGTGCCTGTTAAAAATCCTTTTCCTACTTCGCGTACTTCTCCAGACATATCAATTCCTTTTAATCGCCTTGAAGGCTGCCGCGCATGACTAATATTGAACTTAATGCCAAGCAGCCCCAAGTGTTTGGGGTATCAAAAGAGTCGGTAAGAGCCAAAAGGCCCTTAACGAACTGGCGCTAAATTGTAAGTAGTGGCCCTAGTTTAAGAGGTCTTTAGGGCGTGTACGCCTGTTTTTGCGAGCTTCAGCAAAATCTATCAAGGTCTTACGCTCGGCTTGAGGTGACTTGCCGCCATCTAACACCTGAATGCGGCGCCTTACGGGAGTCCCGCCATTTGCAGCTTCTCGCATCGAAGTCAAAATATCGTTGTAGAGACCGTCTTCAAAGTCTTTAAGAACTTGGTCTTCGGCTGTAGTTAGGCGCTCTTTGCCTGCTTTTAACTGGTCAATTGCAGCGCTAAAAGCTTTGAGCGCAAGCTTTTGTTCTGATGGATTCAGGGTGCTTAAGTTGTCGAGCAAATTCACCGCAGCATCTCCGCCAGCGCCCTCAAGCAGGGTCTTCAGTTGAAGCTGCAAGCTAAGTAATGAATGGCTAAATAAGCCTTCTTGTTTTTCTGTTTTTTCGGACATGACACTGCTTCCCGTAAAAATCTCTGACCACATATCGTGCCTCCTTGTAAAATTGCTTCAGTTTGCTATGCAATCAATTCGCCATAATTATATCTAGTAAATACAGGATGTTAGTGATGGAGCCCGACTTTTTCCCTGGCCATCTATTAAACAGTGTCCACTTTTTAACCACCCTTTATGCTTGGAACCCGAAAAGTTCAGGTTACTTTTTGCTAAGGGGGTAGCTTTATGTCACCCTCCTGGCCTTATGGAAAAAAAGGTCATTATTGTTGGTGCCGGGCTTGCGGGCAGTGAAGCCGCTTGGCAGCTTGCCACGCGGGGAGTAGCGGTGCAGTTATTGGAAATGCGCCCACAGCGCATGAGCAAGGCGCATCGTAGTTCTCAGTGCGCTGAGCTTGTATGTTCAAATTCATTACGTGGCGCGGCTCTGACAAACGCAGTAGGGCTTTTAAAAGAAGAACTGAAATTGCTAGGGTCTTTAATTCTGGAAGCAGCCCTTGCTACTCAAGTTCCTGCTGGTGGCGCGCTAGCCGTAGATCGAGAACGTTTCTCTGCCTATGTTGATGAAAAAATTCGTAGTCACCCTTTGATTGAAATGAGTACTACCGAAGTGACGGCAATTCCAGAAGCGAGTGCCGAGACTCCTGTAATTGTGGCCACGGGGCCGCTCACTTCAGAAAGCTTGGCTCGAAGCATTATGCAAAAAACCGGGGCAGAAAGACTGGCTTTTTTTGATGCCATAAGTCCAATTCTGTTGAACGAATCTTTGGATCACTCAAAGCTGGTGCGGCAATCGCGTTATGAAAAAGGCGGGGGCGACGATTATCTTAATATTTTTCTAGATGAAGAACAGTACCGCAGTTTTGTTGAGATGGTAGACAAAGGCGAGAAGTTTGGCGGTCACGATGAAGTTGAATCGGATATGGTCGACAACCTGCGGCCTTTCGAAGGCTGTATGCCCATAGAAGAGATGGTCTCGCGTGGGCACGACACATTAAGATTCGGCCCTATGAAACCGGTGGGCCTTGAAGATCCAAAAACCGGCAAGCGGCCCCATGCTGCTGTGCAGCTTCGCCAAGAAGACAAAGAAGGCTATCGCTGGAGCATGGTGGGCTTTCAAACCAAACTGAAACACCCTGAGCAAATGCGTATCTTTCGTACTTTGCCTGGCTTAGAAAAAGCAGAGTTTGTGCGTCTGGGATCAGTGCACCGAAATACGTTTATCGATTCTCCGCGTTGCCTGTTGCCAACTTTACAGCTAAAAAGCGACCCAGCTCTTTTGTTTGCTGGGCAGCTAACGGGAGTAGAGGGCTACGTGGAGTCGACGGCGGGAGGGTTTGTTGCCGCCGCGAGTGCATGGGAACTTTTGCATGGAAAGCAACCGACTGCGTTTCCAGAAGACACGGCCATAGGTTCGCTAATCCGGTATATATCAAACCCTGAGATAAAGAATTTTCAACCCATGAATATTAGCTTTGGGCTTATGAATTCTTACCTGGCCCAGCCGTTTGACAGAAAAACCGGTAAAGACGGAAGGCGGCTTGCTTGCTCACAGCAAGCGCTGGCTTCCCTTACTCAGTTTAAAAGTCTCTTGTTTACCTGATCAATTGTCGCCGCTACCAATTCATTAAAGTTTTTGCCAAAAACTCGAATTCGATAGGTGTCGATATTGAACCTTTCCTTCAAACGCATATCGCGAATGTTGTCGATGCGCTGTTTGCCCATATGATGTAAGCCATCCACTTCAACATTTAAGCGTAGTGCCGGAATGTAGGTATCCAATTCGATTCCGTCGAGCATGGCATTTTTCTCAATATCTAAGTCTGGAAACTGCGACCTAAGTGCGTATGTCAGCGCTCCTTCCAAGCCATTTTGCCCCTTTGTTCGTAAGAGAATGAAATCACTTTTCAAGGTGTCATTATATTCGGTCGTTAGGGCTTGATCCCAGGGTTGATTGAGGAGTGTGAGAGCATGACATTCGGCAAATACCATTTTTGGGGTATTCCGCTTTGGGTGCAATGAGTCATACAGTCTTTTGTACTCAGATCGTAAGTGGTGAATTGCGGGTGTGTCCGTACGGCCAAAAAGACCGAGCACTGTAAATAAACACTCAATTCTGCCTGGCACCTTCTTGTCGATAGAGGTGGTACGGGACGCAACCATGTCAATGAGCTCGTCGATATGGGCACCTTCAAAGTTCCGTAAGCCATTAATTATTGCCGCAGTTTGTAGCAATGAAAATGGCACGGTAGTTCTACTGACTGCTAAACTCATGCCCTCGATAAAGGCATCACCAACATTTCCGTTTGAGAGCCCCAGAAGGGGTTCGATTGTGTCGACGACGAGAGCTGGCGTCCATTGGTAAAAGCTAGGAAGCTCACCGGAGATAAGGTCAAAAAGTGGTCTAGTTGGATCTGCGGAGTTGCTACCGCGCACGCTGTTCACGACCGAAGCGACAATAAATTCGTTCAGTTCTCCCTTCTTTATCATCTTTGCTACTGAATTTTGAATGTAGTTCCTCACCGAATGAGGTACCGCGTGCCGCGCGACATGTTGTGTTCCCGCGCAGATCCGAAGAAGGTGGGTCTTACTTGAGCATTCGGTCTCCTTACCAAATTTCGAAAAGATATGTTGCCAAATTTGCACCGGTAACATGTGAGTTGGAAAGTCTTTTAAACCAAATGTTAAACTTGCGAAGAGTGACTCGGGTATGTGAAAAGCAAGCCGCTCTGCAAGTGAATTAAGTGAGCTGAGATAGCACTTGGGCACCTTCTGCGGGTCAAAGCACCGAAGCATGAGAAAGAGTGAGGCAGTAGCAGCCGGTTGAAAGCGCAACCCCGGGGTCTCGTTTATAATTTTAGAGAGACACTCGAAAAAGTCTGATGGTTTATATCCAAGTGGAGGCTTGAGGGGAAGCTTGACCGCGATAGCCTCAATCGGACCAGGGTCGCGAAAATCCTTTATGTCCATTTCAAGCAAAGACCCAAGCAGATAGGTGCCAAATTCACTTTGCACATGGTCTGCATTCCAGCGGTTAGTAATGCAAGCCATGGTGAATAGGTCAGATTTAAATGGATGTGCAATTCGCATCGCCGCTTTTTTTGCTTCAGCACTTAGCACTGCTGAAATGCTTGAGCCTTCGCAATTCCCAAGTGCAAGAAAGAGGTAGCGCACTGCGTCTGCGGTGGGGGTGGGCTCGCGTAAAATTGGCGCACAAAGTGTGGCAATATGAGCCGGTTGAACTATTCCTGCAGGCCAACGGGACATTTTTTGAAGAGCTGTTTTCGCTTCTTGGGAAGTGAGTGGGGGAGTGCCCGGGGTCGGATATTCAATTGAATCACAAAAATTGTCTAGGAATTGGCTGAGACGCATCTGTGTGCTGGGCTCGAGTGGTGGTCGAGCCAGAAGCACCGACAACGTAAGGCGTGCCAAAACAGCTAACCCGTGCTGATGAGAACAGTAGGATTGTTGCATTATGAGGGTGGCACAGGTGGTGGCTTGATCTAATGTACAGGTGCGCCAATTGACTCGCTCTATCAACTGTTCAAGGCGTTCTGAGTTACTTAATAGCATTTCTGTTTGAGGCGTTCTCTGCCTTTCAATCTTCGCCTCAATTTCTTTGGCAATTATCGCGGTGCTCAAGTCGAGCGCACACTGACGAAGGGCGCTTCTCTTTAAGTTAGCGCAGAACTCTGCTTGTGCCTCATGTTCTGGAATAACCACGTTTACCAGCTCATCTAAGGTAATTCTTGCAGAATCTCCGAGGCTGATGGCTTCGATGCGTTCAGACTGATTATGAATCGCCTGGCTTAGCGCATTTCGCACTGTGGCTGCCGTGGCATGTCCAAATGTTTGCACATCAAGCTCGTAAGCAGTTTCAAGAGCAGATGAATTTCCAAGAGTAACGGGCAGGGGTGCTTTAACTTCAAGCGTCATGTGGTCACCAAATTGAAGGAAGGTGGACAAACCGTCCGGCCCCCCGACATTTTAAAGCTCAAGTTTTGAGCTCTTTCGGAGGCATTAGCCAAAGCTCATTTATTAGAGCATGACAAATGCCTCAGAATTTGTGTCCACCAATACGCGAAAAACGCGCCCTAACTTCCTACAGCAAGTTTTACCGGTAGCGTTTTTGGCGCCGCTACCTTTGCAATAGTTGTGTATATGCTATCGCTGTCATACCCATGCATCTGTTGTTGTTCTAACTGACTTGCATGTGGAGTAAAAAAATCTTGAGCGCCAAAACGAAGCAGCGGGTTTTGTAGTTTTATGCCTTCGTCATTGATGCATTCTAATAGCGCGGAGCCAAATCCGCCTTGCACTGCGTGATCTTCAAGGCTTGCCACAATTGAATGAGCCGGAATTAATTCTTTAAAGAGGGCCACATCTAGAGGTTTTGCAAATCGGGCATTAACCACCGTGCATGATTTGCCAAGCTCTTTTTGCAATTTTGCCGCAACCTGTAAGCCATTTTGCACAAGTGGCCCAAAGCAAATTAGAAGAATATCTTTGCCAGATTGCAGCACTTCAGCTTTGCCAATCTCAAGCAGTTTAAACTGCTTGTCGAGCACGGCGCCTATGCCATTGCCTCTTGGGTAACGAATTGCGCTCGGTCCTTGGTGTTCGGTGGCCGTAAAGAGCATGTGTCTAAGCTCATTTTCATCTTTGGGCGACATGATGCACATGTGCGGAAGTGAGCGGAGGTAGCCAATGTCGAACACCCCTTGATGGGTTTCTCCGTCGTTGCCAACGAGGCCACCGCGATCCATAGCGAAAACAACAGGCAAATTTTGAATGGAGACATCGTGCACTACTTGGTCATAGGCACGCTGCAAAAATGTAGAGTAAATGGCACAAATGGGTTTGAACCCTTCGCAGGCAAGGCCTGCTGCAAAGGTGACCCCGTGCTGTTCACAAATGCCTACATCAAAACACTGCTGAGGAAGCACTTTTTGAAATTTATCCAATCCAGTTCCGCTGGGCATCGCAGCAGTAATGGCCACAATTTTTGAATTGCGTTTCGCAAGCTCGATAGCAGTGTCAGCAAACACAGCTGTGTAGGCCGGGGGCAGGGAAGTACTTGGAGCTGCTGCTGGTTTAGCCGCAACAAACTCGCCTTTTGAGCGATCAAACGGATTAACTCCATGCCATTTAACTGGATCAACCTCAGCTGGTTCGTATCCTTTTCCTTTCTGTGTACACACATGAACGAGTACGGGCACATCTTGTGATTTGGCGTGTTCAAGCGCAGTGACTAAATCTTCCATATTGTGCCCATCAACGGGACCAATATAGCGGAAACCAAAAGCAGCAAACAAAGTAGAGGGGCCAGTTAAAAAGCTTTGAGTGGCTTCTTCCGCGCGATCGATGGCGCGGTAAATAAATTCAGGAACGTAGCCCTTTTGGTAGAGAGACTTAAAGTGATTGCGCGCAATTGTTGAAGTTTTATTGGTAATTGCTTTTGAGAAGAACCAACCAATGGCGCCAACGTTGGGCGAGATAGACATTTCGTTGTCATTTAAAATAACGACGAAGTTTTTAAGACCTAGGCCGCCAGCGTTGTTCAGTGCTTCAAACGCCATGCCCGCAGTGAGAGAGCCGTCTCCGATGATGGCTACAGTGTAACGCTCAGGATGTTCTTTCTGTAAACCGACGGCCATGCCCACAGCTGCCGAGATGCTGGTGCCCGCGTGCCCCGCGCCAAAGGTGTCGTACTCGCTTTCGCATCGTTTAAGAAAACCAGAGAGTCCATCTTTTTTTCTAATGGAGGCAAGGCGGTCCCGTCTGCCTGTTAGCATCTTATGCACATAGGCTTGATGGCCAACGTCCCAAACAAGTCTATCGTCTGGGGTGTTAAAGCAGGCATGTAGTGCAACACTTAGTTCCGTTGTGCCAAGGCTGGAAGCAAAGTGGCCACCACTTGAAGCCACTGAATCTATAAGCTCATCACGCAGCTCTTGGGCCACTTCTTGTAGTTCGGCAGGAGTAAGGCCGCGAAGACCCTTTGGCAGTTCTATGCTGTCGATTTTTTTCATGCGGAAGTCCTTGAAATTGCGAGGGGAATTATAGCCTGTAGACGGGTTGCAATCAAATATGGGGTCTTTCGGGGGGTTAGACTGGCTTCTCAAGGAGCCGGGCTCCTTTCGGCAAAGTTGATGATCCCCCGATACACGCTTCAATCATTCGGTTGGAGGGATCATCGACTTGACGCGTGTATTACCGGTTGGGTGGATCATCAACGTTGCTGATAAATTTGCTCGTTATTTCAATAATCTAAAGCGCTAGTAATTAAATTTGAGTGGTCTGGGATCATCGACTATGATGGGGACTCGGCGGTTGAGAGACTGTCGTAGAATCTAATGTTAATCGGCTAAGGAGTTACAAATGCCGTCACCCGAAAATTCTTCGTATAGAAACCCTTGGAATCCTGAGAATCGGCGACCTGATGGACCGATCAAGATTCAACTTTCGGCTAGAGAGGCTCGCATGCTTGTTACCGCCTACGGGAATCATGTTTCCGAGCATGCGCGGGCGATGATGCGGGAAACTGAGACCGGAGGTGCGCATACTTCGGGAGGCCCAGCGTTCAATGCAGCTGAATCACGAAGATTTAAGAATGAGGTGCTACACCTCCTCGGCGAGGGTGAAAATGGCTTGGAGGTCTCTGATCTGGAAACTCTTAAACGTGCTCTTCGCGAAGAGGCCATGCTCGTAGCGTTAGGGAACCAGAGATTTCCCTCGGATGTAGGCCCTACAGATATTAAGGCTTTAATGGAAAAACTGGGGGCCGATTAACAATTCGGATGAGAGGGAGCTCAACCTGTCGGTTTCGCCCCCTCTCCGTAACCGTTATGCTTCTAAAAGTTATGCGCATACAGACTCAAGAGCTAATTGAGACTTTAAAAGAAATTGAAGAGATCCTTCGCTCTGAGGAGGAGGCCCATTGGGCTGATTGGATGTTGACCTCTAGGCAGGCGCTAGAGGAATCAGATTTTTCGGGTATTGAGAAACTTCTTCAGGCGTACGGCGGCATGGGCTCGTTTAATGACTTGGTGTTGTCTCAACCTTCTAAAATCGGTGCGGTCGAATCGGCGCAAGAGCTTGGCAAGAAGGATGACCGATTGTCAGTTCTAAGGACACGAGCTTACGAACTTGCGACGGACATCAGGCGTAATCCTATCGTAAAAGAAGCATAACAAAACTTAGATGCAGAGTGGGCTAGGTTTTGTGGTGAATGCGTAGTGTAGTGCCCACCTGCATTAAGTCACCGTTATCCCCGAATGATTCGGAAGTCCCGGATTTTTCCATAATGATAGACATATGGGTCCCATGGAAACATTCAAGCCTAAACTAGAAACTGAGCCGATTCTCGGCTGTGGTCCGCTCCGTGCACC
>JBIKUD010000093.1:0-5704 GCA_044347745.1 Bdellovibrionota bacterium | reverse complement strand
AGTGGTAAAAATAAACGCCTAAGCGCTCTCTTATCTGCAAATTCATGTCCCTAAGCGCACCCTCAAAAAACTGGGCTAACTCATAAAACTGCTGCCCTCGCTCCAAGTTTTTTGCTTCAAATTGGTGCCCGCTTACCTGATATAACATTTCACAACATCTAACGAGACCTGGGCCAATCTTTAAGAAAGATTCAAATATGCCTACAAAATCTTGACACAGATGCTGCGGCTGAAGTTTACCTTGTTCCTGTAAGCCAGCAAGCACTGGAATGCCGTCACTCACGCCCTTTAATTTTTCAAGACCAATTTTAACGTCGTCCAAATATAATAAAAAATCTCGAACAGGCTGACATTCTTCGCTAAGGTCCAGTTTCTCAAGTGCTGAGTCTACTACTGTGCTTACCTTTTGATTGATGCCGTTATAAATTAATGCGGCAGTTTGAATGGCCTGGAGAGCAGACATGCAATCTTCTTGCGTGGCCGTACCTAACTCTAAACGTCCAATTAAGTCTTGAGCCTCTACCCGTACCAGCGACCAAGAAAGAGTTAACAAAGAAGCTTCACTTCTTACGCCAGTCGACTCTGGAAAATCTACCAATAAGCCTGATTCAAGATTAATGACAAGCTCTGCACAATCAACCGCCATTCCTAGTTTCAGCAATTCGCGGACACCGGGACTAAATCTCAAGGGTTCGTAGATCGTTTCGTGTAAAATTTCTGCCTCTACGTTTTGGCGTAAACTTCGATCGAGCGCTTCGTTGTGAGTTGGATCAGTTACTTTTAGCATCTTCACGAGATCTGAAAATTCGCCTTCTCTGTGTCGCCTACATTGATAACTTAAATTAAATGCACGCATTATGGCGACGATCGGAACCGGCGCTGAGCACTCAACATACTCGACAGCTTCCAAACTTTCGGGAAAGACAAAGCCAGCGATGAATCGCCTGCCTATTGCCGAGCCAATTTCATGGTCAATAAAGCCCACAAACGGCACCACGTGTTCATACTCGGCGTAGCGTTCTAATATACTTGAAATTATTGGCTTATCTTGCCCTTGAAACAAAACAGCAGGGTCAACACCAATTGAACTTATAATTTTGAGCGCCTGAGCGCGAAGCTGTCCCTCCCGTACCTCAGCGTCTAAAACGTTAGGAAGCTCTGGCAATTTCGGAGTTACGTTTGGCTCGGAAGGAGCAGCGCCGCTCTCCTGCGGGGAATTATTTTGGGGGCCAAGACTCATAACTACTCCAAAGTTCTGGCTCTTAAAGTGCTTTTTTTATGGGCTCTTTAAATTCTATCCCTATCTTACCTAAATTGAGATGCCTTTTAGTGCCTATAAAAATCTCTCGCGACCCTGTCTATGCTCATATTGAGCTGAGAAACGATTGCCACAACAACGCGCTCTTCACCTGCCAAAGCATTTTTTTGTTCAGTCGTCAGTTGTGTATCAAGTTGGCTACCTGGAAGCACCCTTAAGTCAGCGGCTAAACCAAAGCAGCCGGACCACAACCCAAAAAGCGCGTCCGCCATTTGCCTTGCAAACATAGCGACAGGCACCCGCATCGGCGGCAAGTCACGCTCGGCAGTGTACTGGGTGACTATCTCCGTTAAAGAATTATTTAAGACAGTCAAAGCAGCGAGTCTCTCGGCAAGTCTTGCAGCAGAGTTGGGGCCCAAGAAATCTGGTATTCGCTTTATGACGCTATCAATAGAACCTTGGGTGTGCGACTGCACACGAAGATGAGCCTCAGCTACTGCATCTGCAAATTGCTTAACGCGATCATAATCAGCTGGTCTGGCGTTATGATCTTTAGGCGTTAACGTTGCAAGGACTTTCTCAAACTCCGGCTTAAGCCCATATCCAATCAATAAAAACTGAATTGCGGCATTCCGCGCCTGTATAATCTCCAAGTTGGGAACCAGCTTCTTGTCAGCCTCCAAACGAGAGAGCTCTGCTCCATTAAACAAAATTCCCGATCCCGCAGCCAAAGTAACTAATTTTTCTACGTACGGGATGGCGCTCGTACCACGAATACAAGAATTTAACTGTTGCTCCCCCTCACGCCCTCCTCCGAGATTTTCCACAACATTACGGTGAGTTCGCAGCACTTCAGTACGTACCCTGCCTGGGACTAGGTCCTCGGGTTTTGTACCCAAATAATCCAATATCAATTGGGGTTGATGGGTAGACAGGCTCTCGCTGCGTTCGAGTAGCCATAGTCCCTGCGCCACCGCAAGTGCTGGGACTGGCGCAAGCACACGGCTAAAAGTCATCGAACTCGCGCCAGTCTGCAAATCTGTGGCTACAAACCCAAGCGCCACTCGCGAGCCCAGCATGGTATTGGCAGATTTTTGGAAACCAATAAATGGAACTATCAGGGCTGGTCCCCCTTCAAGCGCCTTTCCCCCAAGTTCGCCCCAATATTGTTTTATGCTCGCAGTTCCCTCCAGCACTTTGTGCCCAGTTTGATGCAGTTGTTGGCGCACTAAAGCTAACAGAGGAGAGTGTTTGGCAACGGAAGGAAATTGAATCTGTCCTTGTGTGTCAGACGGAGTAGGGACCAGAGGCGCTATGCGATTTGGATCTGGCGAAGGCTGAGATGAGGGCGATGGCACGCGGTAACCTCCAAAGGTGCGGCGAACAGTTAGTTAGGAGTTAGCTTCCAAGTATGCCTCAGCTCCATATCTTAGCCAAATAGCTTTCGGACCCTAGACCGGAATGGGGCTTAGCTTGAAGCTATGCAAAATATCTATTTGATTTTAAGCAGTTATAGTAATTGCCCTTATGGTTGAGCGATACCGGTGGCAATTACTATAGCAGCCCATTTAAGGGGCTCCCGAGTGAAACGAGGGTGGGGTGGAGAAACAGAGCAGTTGGCATAGTATAAAATCGGGAAAGCCGAAGGCTTTACAAGAAAGTAGCGAAAGCATTTTATCCAGCTATCCTGACTTTTTGTCTCAATCTTTCTGACAACTGCTATACAGGCCGAAAGCCCAAAGTAACAGTTTGGAGCCACTTCCTCAGATAGCTAATCATTTCTGACTGCGGGGTTCTCAATAATATATGTTTTATAACAGCCCATCGTCAGATGAGCCACCACTTTGACTCCAGCAGGATACTTTTTGCCAGCCTTATCAAAGCGTGCAAAGGTCCTCGATCCCGGCGCAATAATGTAGGCCAACGACGCCGACTCAATAAAGGAATCATCGGGCCGTCTCAGCACAACTTCATCAATTTTCCCGGTCCATTGGTTGGGGAAAAGCACCACTAACTTTTTGGAATGCTCACCTTCTGGTTTCCACAAGAACTTATCTGAACCATCAAATGGACTTAAGGTTTCATCGTCACAGGTTTCAGTGTTGTTACTTGAATCAAAGGTGTTGATATTCACATCATCAACTGCAATTCCATCAGGCACGGAAACCGCCACCTGCTCCGCAGTATGGGGGCTGTAGACTATAAAGCCGTCGTCATTTTGCAGCGCAATTTCTTGACCGGCAGCGGGTAGAAAGTTGCCAACCAGCACCTCTCCAGTTCCCGAAAGTTCAACACTGCCAAGGCTCACTCCTTGCAAACTCACAAATTCAAAAATGGTGGTGCTCGATTGTTTGCGAATAAGCGCCAAAAGATCGCTGCCACCTGGGCGCTGCACTGGTAATGGCCGAATAGTAGTAGGCGTGTAGGAAGGCAGATTAAAGCTACGTTTTTTATTATTTACTGGGCTTTTTAAATAAACAGTCGAGCCAGGTTTATTGGCATTTTTTCTGAGAGCGCCGATCCAATCAGCTTTGCCAGCATAGTTTGCATAAAAGAAAAGGTCTCCAGGCTTACCAAACGGAATTGCCTTCTGTCCTTTGCCCTTAGCGGCACCGTCTACATGCTTAAAATAATCGTTTTTAATAACCCAAATTGATTGGGAGCCAGAGCCTGGCGACTTTACAACTGCTGCATCGGTAAACCCATTCGCATTAAAATCGGCACCCGATACATACACATCATTTTTTCCGCCAAATTGGCGAGTAAAAGTTTGGCCTTGGCTATTCACCACATTCCAGTAACCCTTACCCGACTGACGCCGTACATAGCCGAAAGCTGACTGGGTGCTGCTGGCCCAGTTTCCAATTGCAATATGATCGCCCGCCTGTCCCAGCACCACAGAAGGAACGGAGGAAGCAGCACCTGCTGAAGTAAACGCACTCCAATCAAGAGCGCTATTGGTTCCAATTTCAATCATCACAAACTCAGCGCTGCCGTCGCCATCCAAGTCGGCACCACTGGCTGCTTGAGCCTGAACAAGCTGAGTAAAAAGAAAATTTTGAGCTATAAAAGCGGCCAAGAAGAATGGCAATCGTCGCATACAAATATTCCTTATGAGGCGATAGGCACTTTTCTTATTGTCTCATGCGACGAGGTAACGCGCAAAAAAGAGAAGCTGGGAAAAAGAACGTAAATTTAGTGAGTTATACACCGCAAATATAAAAACTGCGTTTGAGGCACATAAAATTATGAAGCGATGAGCGGGGCGAACCCGCCCCATTTAGGGACTAAAAAACTGCTATTGAAAAGACTACGACCAAGGCACCCCAAGAAATTTTTGGAAATTGACCGGTTACCACTAAGCATCCATTTTTTACAGATTCACGTGTCATGGGTAAGTTCCTTATTTAATTGCATTAATATGCGGTCTTGCGAGCTTAATGCATTAATAAGCAAGGTTGGTGCCAAGGAAATCTTTGAAGGCCTTGCTGTAAGGTGACCAGTAAATTCATCGCCGCAAATCTGCTCCATAGCCCCAAATGCAACATGCGCCAAAAGTTATTCATAACTCAATTGAAGTGGCTAATTTAGCCTCAGGCCAACTAAAGGGTGTTTTCAAAGGTTACCAAGGTATGATTTCACAAAGTTCCGCACTATTGCTGCTGTCTGTTGCTCTCGCCCTGCCAAATATGGCTTTTTCCCAAGACAGCGACGCAACTTGTAAACCAAAAAAAACTATTCTTACCTGTGGCCGCCCCGAGAAAGAGCCAAGCACTGATTCTTCAAAAATTGCGGTGGCACTAGCTGGCGCAAAACTTGATTGCGCCGAATATTGTAAACCCTGCCTTCGAGACGATAAAAAATCAGGAATTCCAGATAGTGACGTGGCACTTGAAGCGCATACCGAAGCAAACGCATACATGACAAGCGAAGCTGACAATGAACTGGGTAAACCAACCAAGGAAAAGATTCGGGTTAAAAAGGGCGAGAAACTTCCAAAGAAAACAGATAGCGGTGACCTTTGTATTGAATACAACTGCGAGTGTAAACCCGCTCCTAAGCTGGACCTGAACGATCCAGCCGTTCAAGAACTATTAGAAATAATAATTGAGCTTGGTGGCGTAATTTACTAATCCTAAAGAGATTTACTATGCGTAATAATTTCTACCTTATTTTCTGCTCACTCTCAGCGTTTGGCCTCACGTCTCCAGCATTCGCTGAATGCCCAAAAGACAAAAGCCAAATTGTGTGTAATTACTCAACAACAAGCGTAAGAAGCGCTAGAAGCCAAGCCGTAAGCCTCGCTCAGAATGAGGCCGACGCTTACTGCGAGCCAAACTGCATCGCAAAAACAGTGGTGGAAGACACCCAAACTCCCTGGGGAAAAGCTGGCACACCAAGTAAAAAGCCTAAGGATAAAGATACCTATCCTACTGACGAGCACAC